>NZ_JABXKJ010000084.1 GCF_017115085.1 Nostoc sp. NMS7
CGTGTTTGGGTACTCCAAAGTCGTGTTTGGGTACTCCAAAGTCGTGTTTGGGTACTCCAAAGTCGTGTTTGGGTACCACCGCGTCAAGTACACAGGTGCGTAGGCGTAGCCCGCACTTCTCTACGAGACCCTTCGGCAAGCTCAGGGCATCGCGCTGCGCGAACGGCAAGCTTCAGTGACCACCGTAGGCATCGCCTTTATAAATCTCCACAAACAAAGCGAACGCTTGACTTTTAAAACAGTCGCTATGTAATATTTTCTTTCAAAAATCAAATATGAGTTTTATATGTGATGAAGGTAAAATACAAGTACGATTAGGTGAAGAATAATGGTAACACTTCAATTGCGACAATTAAGTGTTCCGCCGGGACATAGAATAATACTCCACGATGTTAGCTGGCAAGAATTTGACGCGATTTTAGAAGAACTTGGCAACCATCGAGCCGTTCGATTGGCTTACAGCAACGGAACTTTGGAGATGAGAATGCCGTTACCGAAGCATGAGAAAGCCAAAGTCATCATTGGGGATTTGGTGAAAATTCTGCTGGAGGAGTTAGAGATTGACTGTGAAACATTTGGCTCAACCACCTTTAAACGTGAAGATATGGCTTTTGGTGTAGAGCCTGATGACTCTTTCTACATTCAAAATCATGCTCAAATGATTGGTAAAGAGCGAATAGACTTGACAATTGATCCGCCACCTGATTTAGCAATTGAAATTGATGTTACTTCCAAAACTCAACTAGATGCTTACGAAGCATTAGGAGTTCCTGAACTGTGGCGATATGAAGATGGCAAGCTAGAAATTAATATTCTTCGGAATGGCAAATATATTAAATCTGAAATTAGCCCTACTTTTCCCAACTTTCCTATTGATGAAGTAATTCCCCGGTTTGTCGAACAGAGCCGAACTTTAGGTAGAAGTCCAACGCTGAGAGCATTTCGTCAATGGCTAAGAAAACAAATCAACCCAAACTTAACGTAATCCCTGCTCTTTTAACAACTCATATACCCAAGCTGCATCAACTTCTCCAAGGGGCAGAACTGGTTCACGATTGTAGTCTATAGCCAAATCAAATCCGGCGCGTTCGTATACACCGTGTAGCAATATTTGTAAGTCTACGAATGGTTCTGTATCACCCCGACGTATGGGTAAAAAAAAAGCTGGAATCTGCTCTTGCAGTCCAAAAGGATATAATTCTGCCTTGGGGCGAGATTCACTGTGACTTACCAAAATCCGATAGTCTGACTTAATTTGATTACCCAAGATTGGCATGGGTTCGCCACCACGCAGCAAGTTTATTTCTACTTAGCTTGTCTAGTATCCTGGCGATCGCAACTGACTAATTGGTTGATTCATCTTCAGTTTGTCCATCATCTTTTACTGTTTTTATCGCAGCATTCAGACGATAACCAGCTTCTTGGATATAGTATCCAGCAGCGCCAATGTCTTCAAAGACATCATTAAATTGAGGATGATCTATTGTAAAAATCGCTCCTAACCTCTCACCAATTTGCTCAAGCTCTTGTTGAATTGCAAGTAGTTTTTGAGTATCGTTCATCCTGTAACTCCGTGCTTTGAATATTCACCACAAAGACAACTGCCCTGGCGAAATATTTGATTTTTCACCCCTATGGTAATAAAGATGGCACTTTGGTTATAGTTAGCTAATGGTAGTGCTGACGCGACTATTGATTTCCTAATAATAATAATAATAACTATTGTTGGTACTTTTCTGAGCATTACCAACTATGCCTAATATATTCAACCGAGAAATTTTCAGGTTATCTAAAGCTGCTTTTAGCATTGAGGAATTTGTTTTTTGAATTCTGACTACTATCAAAAGCCCATCAGTGTGGGGTACTATCAGGCTAGCATCGGCTAATCCCACCAAAGGAGGGACATCATAAATCACTAGGTCAAAAGTGTTATGCAAATCTGCCATTAGTTGCTTCATTTTTTGAGATGAGAGCAACTTTGTCGGATCGGGTGGTATTGGTCCAGAAGTGATTACAGATAATTGGTTCATGGAAGGTAGTTGTCGGATTACTTCTCCCACTGGCAAGTTTGTAGAAATTAAATTACTTAATCCCCATAGATTATTTAAACCTGATAGGTTGTGAATTGTGGGTTTACGAAGATCAGCATCTACCAGTAGAACTCGTTGCCCCATTGCTGTAGCTATTTGAGCTAGATGCAAGGCAACCGTAGACTTCCCATCACCACTCATAGCTGAACTAATAACTATAGAGCGCATTGGGCGATCGGAACTGAGTAGTTGAATATTGGTATAAAGTACCCGTAGCGCTTCTGAAAAGTGGGTAGATGGGTCACCATACTCTTTATCTAGTAAAACAGCCAACCTAGCAGTTGCCTGAGAAGAAGAGCTTTGGATATTTGCTAAGGGACTTTTTTGATTAAAAGTGCGCTTTTTCTTAGTGTCAATTTCCTTTTCAAAAGGAATATTTCCTAACAATGGTTGTTTGAGCTTCTTTTTCAGTTCATCAACAGTATGGTAGGTATTATCTAGCTTTTCTACAAGTAAGACAACACCAATTGCTGCGAGGATGCTTGCAACCAATCCCAGTATAAAATTGCGTTGGCTAGAAAAGGCATCAATAGGAATATCTAGGGTAGTTGGTCTTTGAAGTAATTGCCAGCCAATATCCGCTTGGGATATTTCAATTTGGAGATTTTCGTGAGTTGATAGAAAGCGGTTTAAACTTTCAGTGGCGATTTGTAATTTGCGCTGTAATTCAGTGTACTGTCGTGCTAAAACTGGCAGTTGGTTGCGTCGTTGTGCAAATTTCCGTTCTATTTTGGCAAGTTCTTGGCTTTGTACTTCTAAGGTCTGATACTGTGTCGCTACTTCGGCAAACTTTACACCCAATAGGCGCTCTGACTCTTGACGTAGCAAAGGTAAAAGACTAGCTCGTTGATCTTTCAATGTTTGCATACTGGGATTGTCTTCTTGCAAACGAGTTGATTCTGTAGCAATCTGAACATCAAGTTGACGTATTTGAATAATCAATTGTTGATATAAAGGAGCATAATTCAGTATTGTTGTTGCTCCATTTCTTCCTTGTAGGATAGCAAAATTAGCACGAACTTGGGCTAACTGTAGATCAATTGCTTGTTTTTGTCGAGAGAATTCAGCAGTTTGTAAAGCAATTTGTGCTACTTGGGTTTCTGGGTCGTTAAAACTGTACTTTTGCCGAAATAGTTGTAATTCTTTTTGGATCTGATCGACACGATTTTGGATAAATGGCAGTTGTTTTTCAACAAACTGAAGGCCCTGATGTAACTTGGTTTGCTTCCTTTCTTGACTATAGTCTAAGTAATTCTGTGCTATTCGCTCTAATACAACTTGAGTCTGCTTTGGATTGCTACTTTGATAACGAAATTCTATAATCTTTGTTTCTTCTAAGCGATTAATCTTCAGAGATTTGATAAGAGAATAATAGTCGATTTCTGGATAGTAGACTTGCAACTGTTTAACAGTGTTTTTCATCAGTTCAGGACTCTTAAGAACCTGAATTTGGCTTTCATAATCTAGACTAGACTGTTGTGCATTAAAGTCTTTGACAACATCCACAACTTTGGGGTCATCATTTACAGGTTCTACTAATAGTTTAAAACTGCCTTCATATTCTGGAGGCTTCTGGTTTACCACCAAGTTAATTACTACAAGTGTCATCACAGCAATCGTTACACTTGTGATGAGTAGCGATCGCCGCCGTAAAATACTTAGAAATTCTTGAAAGCTCCAGTCGTCTTCTTGTTCTTCAGCCCAGCGAACAGGTTGATTTTGAGGAAATGGAGGCACATTATGACTACCATTAGAATTTGAGTTTTGAGAAGGATAATTCTCGATCATGTGTTTAATATTTGGTTATGCACTGAACAGGAGCAGTGGAAAGGCTTTTGAAAGTTTCGGTTAGGTAGTTGGAATATAAGTATTAATATATACTAAATATAAAATGTGTTTGATACTCTCTATGATCAAAGCTCGGTATTTGTTCTTGAGTGTAGTACGTAGTGTATAAGTACTAAATATAGCTTTGAGTATCTGCTTGGTATCTGCTTGCTCAAAGTATAACAATAGAATTTCAACATTGACAAAAAATACCAAATATCCAATACGAGTTTTATCGATTCAAACTTGATTTTTTGACGTTTTTTCAGCGATAACAGGCTTGGGCTATGCCTGAGCGACTGATCAAAGGATGATTGAGAAAAGCCTGAAACGCCCTATATTCGTGATAAATAGTATAAATATACTAATAAAATTAGACAGTGCATAAGTCTGAAAAATGTTGGTTTTATAAAGATTTTGCTAGAATATCTTTTTAAATATAAAGTTTTGATGAGCTTTTGGTCTTTAGAATTAAAACATGATAAGGTGGGGCGTAACAGATGTTACACGTAAAAAATCAAACTCAATGATATATCTTTAAATCTCTTTAAAGATGTTTAAACAGTAATTTGTGTATCATTATTATTCTAGTTTAGGTAGGTTTTCGTAGAAAAGCCTTGCCACAGGGTTCGTAGTGTCCTAAGAAGAATTTAGAAGTCAGGAGTCAGAATGAAGACGTTCGCGGACTCATTACCGCTGCGTTATCAGTGGGGTATTCAAGCCCACCACTTTATTGTTGACCACTAAATATGCAGATTTAGTGGCGGTCTTAAACCCCTTTATTCAGACGCTTGCGGTATCCGCCAGCGACGCACTGAGCCTGTCGAAGTGTCGGACAAAATCCAGGGCTTTGTTGTGATGACTGACGCCTTTATTCTTTGTTGGTAAAGCATCTCAGTCCTAAAGAGAGATGAGGTTTTTTGCTTTAACTCGTTCCCCTCAGGGAGACTTGAATATATAGCTTGAATCTTTCAAAGGTTGAAGGAATAAACAAGCATTTTTCTACTCTAGACTAGGAGCATAGCTGATGAGACTTAATGAACTTAATGAATGGATTAATCAACAATTATTGCCATCGATTTCTCCTGAGTTAGATGCAAGGAATAAAGCTTCTGTAAAAACTCAAAAATCAATTAAATTATCTGTGCTGACCCAATTTTTTCCTCCAGATTATGCTGCGACAGGGCAGTTGATCGAAGAACTAGTGAAACAGTTAAGGAAGCAAGGCGTGGATATTGAAGTCTTTACAAGTCAGCCAGGATATGCGTTTAGCTCTCATACAGCACCAGCAGTTGAATGGGCTGACCAAATCAGAATTCAGCGATCGCGCACTGCCCAAATCTGGACGGGAAGAATTCGTGGTAAAGCTGTTAATGGAATACTATATACTTTACGTGCTATGCTCTATCTGCTGAGAGCTTGGCGTCGTAACAATATATTACTAATAACTACAGCTCCTCCATTTTTGCCAGTTATCGGATATCTGGCTTATTTATTGTTCCGATTGCCCTATGTGTGTGTACTCTACGATCTATACCCTGATATTGCGATCGCACTAGGTGTAATTTCCAAGCGTCACTGGCTAGTACGCTTGTGGCGTGGGATCAACAAACAGGTTTGGCTAAAAGCCAAGGGGATTATAGTACTTAGTCCGGTGATGAAAGAACAGGTATTAGCGCATTGTCCCGAAGTAGCTGATAAGATTTCTATAATTCATAGTTGGGCTAACCCAGAAGCGATCGTGCCGATTGCCAAACAAGAAAACTGGTTTGCTTGGAAGTATAATTTAGTTAACAAATTTACCGTACTTTATTCTGGCAATATGGGTCGCTGCCATGACATGGACACCATATTGGAAGCTGCAAAGCAACTACAAGATGAGCCAATTCAGTTTGTCTGCATTGGTGGTGGTGCCAAACGCGAAGAATTAATCACGGAAGTAAATCGGTTAGGGCTGAACAATTTTACGTTTTTACCTTATCAAGATCAACAAGTGTTACCTTATTCTTTAACAGCTTGCGATCTATCACTAGTGAGTGTGGATGCAACTACAGAGGGTTTAGTTGTTCCCAGCAAATTTTATTCAGCTTTAGCCTCTGGGCGACCAATAGCAGTAATTTGCTCACAGATTTCATATCTCAGACAACTAATGGCTGAAGCCAACTGTGGTGGGACATTTGATAATGGAGATGGTCAAGGTCTAGCGCAATTTATTCGCTTTCTGAATCGAGATCCACAAATAGGAGAACAAATGGGCAAAGCAGGTCGCCACTATTTGCGATCGTCGCACTTTACACCGAAAGTTATCTCTCAACAATACTTAAATGTCTTGCAGCAGGCACTATTATCTGATCAGATAATAACCATATCTCAAAACGATATCTAGTAAGTATATTGGAATTAATTGCATATTTTTGGAGTATTTTTTTAGGAGTTGGGCTTCGATGGTCTTATTGATCTCAGTCCCTCCAACATAGCCTTCCTTGCTCATAGTTGTTGTCTATACAGGAGGTGGAATTGCAGAAAAGGTGTGACCGAAATCGGAAACGTTCCCAGCGACGGGCTATTTATTGCCCCATTCATAGCTGCTATATCGATAGCGTCAGTCAGAAATATAAAATGTTTGCAGACCAAGCAGGTCAATTACAGCAACGAGGCATGAGTCGGCGGAATGCGTTGATGTTAGTAGCGAACCAAACCGCAGTGCCTATAGAAGGGGAATGGTTAGAAGCTTTTTGGTGTGACGAGTGTCAGCAAACAACTTGGTATCATATCCACAAGTGTAGCGATCGTAGTTATGAAATTTCGCTAGCACCACAAGAACTATGGCAGCAAGTAAGCGGAGTGATTGATGCTTTTGGGAACCCTTCTGTTGGGGAGTTTACGCGTAAGAGTGCCAGATATGTTGGTTATCAAGGTCTTAAAGGTTTCCAGTTTGTGAGTTAAGTGTTATTAGCGCCATTTTGTTAAATATATTAATCTTCAATCAATAATTATGAGTGATCCAAAAATTGTCTCTCAACAGGAGTTAGTGATTGAAGCTGGAGGCACAGATCGGCAGTATTGGAAAGACATATGGCGATATAGAGAATTATTCTATTTTCTTGCTTGGCGTGATATTTTGGTGCGGTATAAGCAAACTGCGATCGGTATTGCTTGGGCACTGATTCGTCCGTTTTTGACTATGGTAGTTTTTACAATTGTGTTTGGACAATTGGCAAAGTTGCCTTCCCAGGGTGTGCCTTATCCAATTCTAGTTTTTTCAGCGATGTTGCCTTGGCAATTCTTCGCCAACTCACTCTCGGAGTGCAGCAATAGTTTGATTGGCAATGCTAACTTAATCTCAAAGGTGTATTTTCCCCGCTTAATTGTACCGACAAGTGCAGTAGTAGTTAGCTTCGTAGACTTCCTGATTTCCGGGATGATTTTATTGGGGTTAATGGCTTGGTATAACTTTGTCCCCAGTTGGCGAATTCTGACACTACCACTATTTATTGTTATTGCTTTTGCTGCTTCAATGGGGGCGGGATTATGGTTTGCTTCTCTAAATGTCAAGTATCGAGATTTTCGTTACATTGTGCCGTTTATTGTGCAATTTGGTTTGTATATTTCGCCAGTGGGATTTAGCAGCAGTGTTGTTCCAGAAAAATGGCGGTTGTTATACTCCCTCAACCCGATAGTAGGAGTAATTGATGGTTTCCGTTGGGCGATTTTAGGGGGTGAGTCAAAGTTATACCTCTCAGGTTTTTTGCTATCTTTGGGATTAGTAGTTTTGCTATTCATCAGTGGCATTTGGTATTTTCGTAAGGTGGAACGGACTTTTGCAGATGTGATTTAAAGTTATATTGAGAGCATCTCAATGAGTGTAAAAAGCCTTGTAAAACCTCACCCCAACCCTCTTCTTGGTAAGGAGAGGGAGCAATAATCTTGTTTCTCATTTAGTAATTTGCTTTCACTGAGATGCTCCCGTTATATTTGCCCAATACTTTTAAAACATCCTCTAAAATAAACTGATGAAGAAAGCTCTCATTTGTGGAATATCCGGTCAGGATGGAGCTTACCTGGCACAGTTACTTCTTAATCAAGGTTATAGCGTTTGTGGTAGTTCACGAGATGCCCAGATTTCCTCTTTCCAAAATTTGGTTAACTTAGCTATCCGTGACCAAGTGAAGTTAGAGTCAATGGCTCTGAATGACTTTCGCAGTGTATTGCAAGTGCTGACAAAAATCCAGCCAGATGAAATCTACAATTTGGCAGGACAAAGTTCAGTTGGTTTGTCTTTTGAACAACCAGTAGAAACTTTAGAAAGTATCACTACTGGGACTCTGAATTTATTAGAAGCTATTCGCTTTTTAGGTGTGCCAATCAAACTCTATAATGCTGGTTCTAGTGAATGTTTTGGGGATACTGGCCAAACTGCTGCTAATGAAACAACGCCATTCCGCCCCAGAAGCCCTTATGCTGTGGCTAAAGCTGCTGCTTTTTGGGAAGTTGCTAACTACCGGGAAGCTTATGGTTTGTTTGCCTGTTCTGGGATTCTATTTAATCATGAATCTCCCTTGCGACCAGAAAGATTTGTGACTCAAAAGATTGTTGCGGCTGCTTGTCGCATTGCTGAAGGTAGCACTGAGCAGCTTTATTTAGGAAATATGCAAATTCAGCGTGACTGGGGTTGGGCACCGGAATATGTAGAAGCGATGTATTTGATGCTGAAACAGTCACAGCCGGATGATTATGTAATTGCTACGGGAGAGAGCAGTTCATTAGAGGAATTTGTCGCAGCAGCATTTGCATCTGTGAATTTAGATTGGCGTAACCATGTTGTGATCGATAATAGCCTGCTGCGACCTACAGATTTAGCAGTGGGTAGAGGTAATCCAGTTAAGGCGAAGGACAAGCTGGGATGGCAGGCAAAATACAAGATGAAGCAGGTGGTGCAAATGATGGTGGAGGCTAAACGATCGCAATCCTAAATCATTCATAAATGCGAAGGAGCTTCCCGAAGGGTAGCAATGAGTGCGATCGCTTTGTCGTTCCTCATCGCTGCGGACTTATACCTACTGATAATTGAAAAGCTAATGTCTGACACTGTTATTCAAGTTGAAAATTTAGGTAAAAAATATATTATTGGGCATCAACAGCAAGAACGTTACACTGCACTGCGCGATGTGATTGCTAATAAAGTTAAGTCCTTTGGTAATCTAATCCAAAATCCAAAATCCAAAATCCAAAATTCTCAGGAGGAGTTTTGGGCGCTGAAAGATGTATCGTTTGAGATTAAACAGGGTGACAGAGTTGGAATTATTGGGCGCAATGGTGCGGGAAAATCTACACTATTAAAAATTCTCAGCCGGATTACTGAACCGACAACAGGAAGCATCAAAATTAAGGGAAGAGTTGCTAGTTTGTTGGAGGTGGGTACAGGCTTTCATCCAGAGTTGACTGGTAGAGAGAATATCTATCTTAATGGTGCAATTCTGGGGATGGGCAAGGTAGATATTAAGCGCAAGTTTGATGAGATTGTGGCGTTTGCTGAGGTAGAAAAGTTTTTAGATACGCCAGTTAAGCGGTATTCATCGGGTATGTATGTGCGGTTGGCGTTTGCGGTGGCGGCGCATTTAGAACCGGAAATTTTGATTGTGGATGAAGTGTTAGCGGTGGGGGATGCAGCGTTTCAGAAGAAGTGTTTGGGGAAGATGGAGGATGTAGGAAAGGAAGGACGTACAGTTATTTTTGTTAGCCACAACATGGCTACAGTGACAACCCTGTGTCAGAGAGCTATTTGGCTAGTTAATGGTCAGGTTAATTTAGATGGGAATGTAGAGCAGATAACCAGTAAGTATTTAACCTATGGTGTCGAGCATTCTGGAGAGGTAATTCTTACAAAGCAATCTCAAAATCAACGATTTTCGTTTAAGCGAGTTTCTTTTCTAAATACAGAAGGAAATGTCAATTACGTTTTTGATGTACGAGATCCAATTAAAATTAGCCTTGAGTATGAAGTTACACAAAATTTTAATGGTTTAGAAGTTACTTTTAAAGTGATTAACTCTTCTGGAATTCCCATTTTTACTATTGATAGGTCATTTCATTTGTCTTCTGAGCTTGTGATAGGAAGTTACCTAGCAGAGATTGAGATTCCTTCTCTATTCCTAGCACCTGGCTCTTATAGTATTGATGTAGCAGCGCATATTCCAAACGTTGAAATTTTATCTCTTTATCAGTCTCTTATGAGTTTTGAGGTTGAAGAAACGGGCAGCCGTATGGCTCGGTACAAAGGTTTCGCTATTGGAGTAGTACTTGTCGATTTTCCTTGGAAAGAATTAGCTGTAAATTTTAAATAAAGCATAGCTATGAATATTTTGACTAAAATTAAAGAAAGATTTAATTTACTACATCATATATTTAATCAGGTTATCTCGATTCAAAGTAGGCTTGTAAAAGTTCAAGAAGCTTTAGGTAGGATTGAATCTCGACAATTACAATCTCTAGATAAATTTGAATTGAAAGACAATGAATTTCGAGTATTTTCACAATGGGGAGAAGATGGCATTCTTCAGATGCTTTTAAGACATATTGAGATACCTAATAAGATATTTATCGAATTTGGAGTTGAGAATTATATCGAATCTAATACAAGATTTCTGCTAGTAAAAGAAAATTGGGCAGGCTTGGTTATTGATGGAAGTACTGAAAATATTAGCTATATCAAGAAAGATTCGATATATTGGCAGCATAATTTAAAAGCTGTTCAAGCCTTTATTGATAAAGATAATATTAATAAACTCATCGCGGAAAATGGCATAAAAGGAGAAATAGGAATTCTGTCTATTGATATAGATGGAAATGATTACTGGATTTGGCAGTCAATTAATGTAATTAATCCTGCCATCGTTGTTACTGAATACAACTTTATATTTGGCAAGGATAAATCTGTAACTATACCTTATAATGATAAATTTGTGCGTACACAAGCTCATTATTCTAGTATTTATTTTGGGGCATCACTTAAAGCACTCTACTTACTAGCACAAAAGAAAGGTTATGCATTTGTTGGATGTAACACTGCTGGGAATAACGCTTTCTTTGTGCGTAAAGACTTAATGTCAGATTGTATTAAAGAATTGAGTTTAGAAGAAGGCTATGTTGCAGGTCAATTCAGAGAATCTCGTGATGAAGACGGAAACCTTAATTTTCTTTCTCTTCAAGAAAAACAACAACTGCTTACTTCACTACCCCTTATAGAGGTTAATTAAAAATGCTCAAAAAGCTTCTCTTCAGAAACAGGTTTATTGGCAAAAAATATCTAATTTACATCCCTTGTAATTGAAGTAATTATGCTTATGCACACGTATGAAGAATCTGTGAACTGGATGCGGAGTCAAGCAGAATATGCTGAGTTGGTTAAACTCTGCTACCTTGATGTAGACAATCTCATATCCGCACAGCGTTTTGCATCTAGTGATGAATTTACAGAGGTGAAAAATACCTTACAACTAAGTAATTCATCCAAGAAATTTAAAATACTCGATCTAGGTTGTGGAAATGGAATTGCTTCTTTTGCCTTTGCTTCCATAGGGCATGATGTTGTTGCTGTAGATCCTGACAACAGCGAAGATGTAGGTCTTAGAGCTACCGAAAGACTAGGTTCTGTAGTTCAAAGTGGATCTATCTCGACTGTTCAAGCCTTTTCTGAAGCTTTACCATTTCCAGACTCAACATTTGATATTGTCTATGCTCGTCAAGCACTCCATCACTTCTCTGATTTGTATGAAGGGCTGGCTGAATGTTCGAGAGTACTGCAATCCAATGGCATCCTTTTCGCAACTAGAGAGCATGTTATTACTGATGAAAAACAACTTCAAGAATTCTTAGGAAATCACATTTTACATAAGCTACATGGAGGCGAAAATGCACATACTTTACAAAATTATATTTCAGCAATGCAAAAAGCTCCTTTTAAGAATATAAGAACTTTTGCTCCTTTCGATAATATTGTCAATCACTTCCCCACATCTAATGCTGATGTGAGAAGTTGGCTATACAAGTCATTAGAAAAAAAGCTAGGAGTAATAGTTGCGTCAATTTTGATAAAAGTTCCAACTGTTCAAAGATTTTACAGACAGAAACTTTCTCATGGCTGCGATTTTCCGGGTAGGTTATATTCTTTCCTATGTAATAAGTAAAAAATCTAACAATGCGTATTTTAAATAGTTAACAGATTTATGCAATACAAACTGCTAGCAGTATCAATATCAAACAACTGAAGTTAGAGAAGGTACTTGTATTGCGGAAATTGAATTTCCAGGTACATTACTTGTATCTGATACTTATAGTGTTGATACTGGCGCACATATTCCAAAGGTTGAAGTTTTATCACATTATTCTTCTTTAATTAGTTTTGAAATAGAAGAAACAGGAAGTGATCTGACTATATATAGTGGTGCTGCTTTTGGAGTTATACTAGTGAATTTTCCCTGGAAGGAAGTTTGCCCAGCAGTAAATTAATAATTATTTCTAAGGTAACTATTTGTATGAATAACATTGTTAAACAATTTTGCCCTCCTATTCTTTGGAATTTCTTAGCATACTTGAAAGCTTCTAGAGCTTCGTTTAATTCGCCCAAAAACTCTTTGTTATTATCTCCTACAAGTCTTAATACTGATCATCAAGACTTGGATATGTACTGGAATACTGAGATGGCAAACATCCTTGAAACATGGGGTGAGGGCAATGTTTGGTCTGAAATTCAGTTTCTTATGGCAACTTGTGAGGGCAGAGTTTTAGATATCGCTTGTGGTACAGGTAAAACTATAGAAATTATTTCTAAATTTCCAAATATTGAAGTGTATGGAATTGATATATCTGATTTTGTCATTAGTAAAGCTATAGAACGTGGTATATCAAGCAATCATCTCAAAGTAGGTAATACTACTAGCACAAATTACTCTGATAATTTCTTTAAATATTCTTATTCAATAGGTTCTTTAGAACATTTCACCAATACAGGAATTTCAGAATTTATTTCCGAATCTTATAGGGTTACAGAAATTGCATCTTTTCATATGCTTCCAGTATCAAGAAGTGGGAAAGATGAGGGATGGATAAAAAGATTACAGAGCTATCATAACAACTCGGTAGATTGGTGGCTGGACAAGTTTTATTTGTCATACCCAAATGTGTATGTGATTGATTCCTACTGGAATGATGATATTTCTGTAGGAAAATGGTTTATTTGTTGTAAAAATGAAGCCAAAGTTAATAAAAATGAAATTCCAATTGAAGAAGATAATAGTACTTACGCATTGACGGAAAATACCAAATCATTAAATCTATTTTGAACTAATTTTAAAAGCCATGAATATTATCAATACGCTACGATTCAAGTTTCATCAATTAAATAATATTGAGAATCAGCAAAATAAATTAAGATTAACTATGCATAAACTTCAAGAAGCTCTAGGAAGAATTGAAAATAGACACTTACAAAATTTTGATTTTGACAGCAAAAATATTAACCCAAGTTGCTGGATATGTAGTAGGTCAGTTTCGAGAGTTGCGGGATGAGAAAGGGAATCTTCTTTATCCATCATTAGAGGAAGAGCAAAAAATTCTTTATTCTTTGCCATTAGTGGAGATTGAGTGAGTAAAATTCATAAATTAGCTCTAATTACAGGTGTCACTGGTTTTCTTGGCCGGTATATTGCCCGTTATTTCTCAGAGCAAGGCTGGTCTGTCATTGGGATTGGCACTTCTCCTCCAGAGAATGCACCTTTAGCCAATTTGACAAAATATTATTGTCTTAAATTACCAAATTCAGATTTACATGAAATACTCCAGGAACGTTCTCCCTCAATTTGTATTCATTGTGCTGGTAGGGCTTCTGTAGGCTTATCTGTCTCTGAACCAGCATCAGACTTTTATACAAACTCAATAGTTACCTTTGAACTCCTTAATGCACTGCGTATTAATTCTCCCAAATGTAAATTTATCTTTCTCTCTAGCGCAGCAGTTTACGGGAATCCTGAGTCATTCCCTGTGAGGGAAACACAAACAGTCGCTCCTATTTCACCTTATGGCTTTCATAAACTGATGTGTGAGCAACTGTGCCTAGAATTCACAAAAATTTATGGTTTACCAACAGCCAGTTTGAGAATTTTCTCTGCTTATGGCCCTGGATTACGTCGTCAGGTTCTCTGGGATATTTGCCAAAAAGCAATTACTCAAAGTTCTTTATTATTGCAAGGTACAGGTCAAGAAAGCCGTGATTTTATCCATGCTTTAGATATTGCTAGAGCATTAAGCGTAGTTGTCGAATCTGCACCAATGGAAGGGGAAATATATAATCTAGGCACAGGTAGAGAGGTAACAATTTCTGAACTAGCAACGATGGTGCTTGAGTCACTAGAGCAAAATTGTCAGATGCAATTTGATGGTGTTGTCCCCACAGGTAATCCTCTCAATTGGCAAGCGGATATTTCTAAGCTGAAATCGATAGGCTTTACTCCAACTGTTGAGTTAGAACGGGGAGTTAAGACTTTTGTCAACTGGTGTCGTGCTGAACTGGTAGGTGTATGAATCAACCTCTACGAATTGGTTTGATAATGCAAGGGGGACGTGGTTGGATAGGTGGTACTGAGTATATCAAAAATCTGATCTTGGCATTATCTAGTCTTCCTGATGAAGAACGTTCAACCTTTGAAATTTGCCTACTATATTATGGGCAATCTTTTGAGCCTGATATTCAAAATCAATTAAACCCTTATTTAAATGGTACTTACAACTTAGAAACAGAATTAGGTTATTTTACATTTATCAACCGCTTGAAATGGAAGGTCAAGAGGGTATTTTTTAAACAATCAGATCCTCGATTATCACATTTTTTGATAAAAAATAAATTGAATTTTATTTATCCTTATTTAGTCCCTGATGCTGAAAATGCCTCTTATCAAGGATGTCCTTGGATTTACGACTTCCAACACAAGTATTTACCTCATTTATTTACACAGCCTGATATTGATGAACGTGATAGAGGATTTGCTAAAATAGCCAATTCAAGTTCAAGAGTTGTATTAAGTAGCAAAACAGCAGCAGCAGACTTTAAAAAGTTTTTTCCAAATTCAGAATGTCAAACAGAAGTATTACAATTTAGAACTTCCTTACCTTCAATTTGGTATGAATTGAATTCGGTTAATTTGCAGAGTAAATACCATCTCCCTGATAGATTTTTCATAATTAGCAATCAATTTTGGCAGCATAAAAATCATTTGATTGTCTTAGAAGCTCTAAAAATACTAAAAGCCAGTTCTATCTATCCAATAGTTGTATTTACAGGTCATATTTATGATTATCGCAAGCCTGATTACATAGATACTATTTTACAAACTATTCATACTTGTGGTTTAGTAAACCAAGTTTATCTACTAGGTCTAATTCCAAGAATTGACCAAATTCAACTTATGCGTCGTTCGCTTGCTGTGATTCAGCCTTCTCTATTTGAAGGTTGGAGTACGGTTGTAGAAGATGCTCGTTGTCTTGGCAAGAAAATGATTCTCTCAGATTTTCCAGTTCACTTAGAGCAAGACCCACCAGGAAGTGCATTTTTTGATCGACACTCCCCTCAGCAACTAGCAGATTTAATTGCTGAATGGTGGGAAAAACTCAAACCTGGATCTAATTATGAGGAAGAAATCTTAGCTCAGGCAAGAAATAGGGAAGAAGTTAAAGCATTTGGATACCGTTTTTTGGAAATTGCTAGAACTAAAGCTTTCTAGCTCAGGCTGCAAAGGGTTTGTGCATCACGAAGTGGATAATTGCGATCGCATGAGTCAAAACTGACGAGCGATCGCAATACTTGGAATGGGGCGATCGCTCTTATAAAATACAAGTAGTAAGCTGCTCGTCGGGAGGCATCAGCAGAAACAGGAATAACTTTAGCCAATTTTGTTGAAAAACGAAGCTATGTACCAAACAGATCCACCCTTACCGCCCAGCCAAGTCCTGCCGACAATGTATGATCTGCCCAGTGAAGAACCTTTAGATATGGACTTACCGGAACAGATGCATCCTCGTCCACCAAGGGAAACCATGCCGACAATGTATGATCTTCCTAGTGAAGACCCAGAGGAGCCTGGTTTGCCGGACGAATTCCACGACTTTCAACCCCAATTATTACGCGAAACCTGTAAACCGCCAAATTACCCAACTGGGGAAATGTTTATTGGCACAGATTTAAATCTGTATTACGATGCCCGTCATCGATTGTGGCATAAAAGACCAGATTGGTTTTTGGTATTAGGTGCATCTCGTGCCCAACAACAACAAGATATGCGCCTGAGCTATGTTGTTTGGCAAGAGGGAATTGCCCCATTTTTAGTAGTTGAATTACTCTCACCCGGTACAGAAGCCGAAGATTTAGGACAAACATTCAGGGATGCCAACAAGCCGCCAACAAAATGGTTGGTGTATGAACAGAGTTTGCGAATTCCTTACTATATCGTCTTTGACCGCTATCAAAATCAATTGCGAGTGTTTCAATTAACCGCAACACGATATCAACCAGTAGAAGTTCCAGAACAAAAGTTTTGGTTAACAGAACTGGAATTAGGCTTAGGGGTATGGAGCGGGAGTTATCAGCAAACAGAAGGTTTATGGCTGCGTTGGTACGATGCTACAGGTAATTGGATTGCCACACCGGAGGAACGAGCCGAACACCAGAGTCAACGGGCAGAACGATTAGCAGAAAGATTGCGATCGCTCGGTGTTGATCCAGATGATTTGTAACTTGATTGGCAGGCGATGCCTTCTCTACGAGACCCTTCTCTACGAGACCCTTCGGCAAGCTCAGGGCATCGCGCTGCGCGAACGGCCGGCTTCTCTACGAGAGGCTACGCCAACGCCTACGCTTTTAAGTGAAAGGCAAATGTTCTGCTTGTGGTACTGTATTACAGCCCTAAACAGTATTGGGCTGTTCAAAATTGCTCTAAAATATAAGAGGTGCTAATTTGGACAGTTGAGATGACTTCCCAAACACGGGATATAACTGAGACATTAATTGCCCAACTCCAAACTCTACCACCAGAGCAACAACAGATGGTGGCAAATTTTGTTGAATTTCTAGCTCAGAAACACGCCCAATCCCAACCTAGTCAGAACCGAAAAAAGCGGCGCGTTGCTGGATTGCATGAAGGTATGGGTTGGATTAGTGACGATTTTAATCAGCCTTTACCAGATGAATTTTGGATGGGTGAGTGATGAATTTTCTTTTAGACACTCATACATTAATTTGGTGGTCAATAGACCCCATAAAGCTTTCAGAGCCAGCAAGAACCTTATTGGATAATGAAAACAACACTCTATTTTTAAATTTTGAATCATCAGTTTTTGTGTAATACTACAGATAATTTTGAGAGAGCAATTGATTAAAAATGAACCTAAAGTCAACTGATAATGAATAAAACCTTGCTGAGATTAAAATAGGTATTAGGCAGTTATAAAAAAACAGTCGATTATGGAAGAATTATTATTGTTACGTCAACTTATTGAAGAAAAGCAATATGAGAAAGCTTTAGAAGTTGTAGATGAACTTGAAGAAATGTCAAGGGAAGATAAATTAAATAAGATTTATAGCTATGCGGTAATTTTGTTGTTGCATTTAATTAAGCAAGAGGCTGAAAAACGCAGTACCCGTTATTGGGAGTTTTCTATTTATAATGCCAGCAAAGAAATTAAAAGGGTTAATAAACGGAGAAAATCAGGTGGATGTTATGCCAATGAAGAAGAATTAAAGGAAATTTTAACTGATGCCTTTGATACAGCGCTTAAAAAAGCAGCATTAGAAGCTTTGGAAGGTATATATACAGATAATGAACTCAAGGAAAAGATTGAAGAAGGCCAAATTAAAAGTAAAGCCGTTAGTCTAATTTGCTAATTGATCATTTGGTCTTTTTGAGGTGAAAATTTTATCACTAGGGCGTGAAAGCTATAATCCCAACCTTGAGGAGCGATCGCCATTAAAGCACTATACTGAAAAAAGGCAGTGACTAAGGGGAAAAGGAAAAGTTATGCTAACCCAATCCACAACTGAGAAATTATACAACCAAGACTTTTGCCTTTGGGTCGAGACAACTGTCCAGCAATTAGAATTGAAGCAATTTGAGACAATAGACTGGGAAAATTTGATTGAGGAGATCAAAGACTTGAGTGGGAGTCAAAAGCGAGCTTTAGAGAGCTTATTAAGCCGACTCCTTGAACATCTGCTCAAGATAGAATATTGGAAATCAGAATATCAAGATAATTCCAATCACTGGAAAGGCGAGATTCGAGCCTTCCGTAAACAAATCAAAAAGTTGCTGAAAGTAAGTCCTAGTCTTAGACCTTATTTAGAAGATATATTTGAAGAATGTTATCAGGATGCGAGAGAAATTGTAGCTGATGTAACAGCACTCTCTCTCGATACTTTGCCAATGAGTCCTATTGCCAGTTTAGAACAGGTATTAGACGAAAATTGGTTGCCAAAAACTTCTACTGGACTGTAATTTAGATAAGTTTTCATCATAAAGTTGCAATATAAATATGTATATAAAAACCCTGAAGGTGATCACATTTGCTACTATAAGGATTTACGGAAAATGCAACAGCATTATCCCTAGTGGTCAATTAGCAAGTCACTAACAGAAATTTTTATAGCAGTTCTCATTTGGATGCAACACATAGTAGACACCTAAGCGATCGCACTTCAAGAATATCCTCTGATTGAAAGGCAAATGTTCTGGTTGTCGTACTGTATCATACTGCGATCACTCTCTAGATAAAACAGTCTTGAGAGCGATCGCCAGATTTGCAATAGGCTATTTATACGATGAGCTACGGCTATACTTCTCAAGTATAATTACAGAGTTTGTACATCTTCAAGTGGATATTTGTGATCGCATGAGTAAAATATAGTCGAGCGATCGCCTAATTCCTATTTCCTGAATAAAATATAATCGCAATTTTTTAAATGCAGCGATATCTACGATGGTCACTGAGCTTGCCGAAGTGCGGGCTACGCCTACGCTCTATATTTATACATTCACTAGAGAGAATTCATTAAAGAAAATGGCAATTGTTAACACTGGTTTGACATTAAAAGATTTACCTACACCACCTGAAGGTAGAACTGGCTGGCCTTGGACAGAACAGACAGAACCATTGCCAGATAAAATGCCTGATAGTTCTGAGTGGCCACGCATTAGTATAGTTACTCCTAGCTATAACCAGGGACAGTTTATTGAGGAAACTATCCGTTCAGTATTGCTGCAAGGTTATTCAAATCTTGAGTACATCATCATTGATGGTGGCAGTACTGATAATTCAGTTGAGATTATTAATAAATATGAACAGTACCTATCCTATTGGATCAGCGAACCCGACGGCGGTCAGTCAAATGCTCTGAATAAAGGTTTCCACAGAGCTACGGGTAATTTAGTTGGATGGCAGAACTCAGATGATTATTATCTCCCCAAAGCCTTTCTATATGCTGCACAGGCTTTAGCTATTTTTGATGAAGCTGATGTTTTTTACGGAAACGCCAACTATATTGATGCAAGTGGAAACATCATCTTTACTGCTCAAATAAGCCAATTTGATTTCAAAAATATGATCCCTTGGCAATGTATATTAAATCAGTCAACTTTCTTTACAAGGCAGATATTCCAAAATGGTAATTTTATTGATGAAACTAAAGAACATATTATGGATTATGAATTTTTTTGGCGGTTAGCATTAGCAAATTATAAGTTCAAATTTATTCCTGAGATAGTAGCTAATTTTAGACAACACTCACAAGCCAAGGGAGCTACACAAACAGAAATCGCAGAGCAAGAGTTTTTTCAAATGTATAAATTTCTTTATACCGAAGCTAGTTTGGAATCAGATGTTAAAGAAAAACTCTTATTTTGTATGCGCGATTGCTGTTTAAATGATTTCGCAAAATTAAGGCTAAGTATTTTTCGCCAGCGCGTTAAAGAAGTAGCTGCAATAAAAGGTTTCAATTATCTCTGTCCGATTTTAATTATCAAATATTTCATTTCGCTAATAGGAGCTAAAAATATTTTTTTACTAAAAAGCGTTAGAAATAAAATTCTATATTTTGATCAGAATGGAAAGTTATTCTAAAAATTATAAGTCAATAATATCAGATATTATACCTTGTCCAAACGACTAGAAATCGCCATATACAATTCCAAAGGGGTAGAATTAATCGGTCGATTATCAGTAGATTAGCTAATAAGTTTCCCATAAATTATGAACAAAGATGGGCTTGGATTTGTCCAGCTTGGTATCTCTACTTTGAATTAGAGGTTATCAAATACAGCATACCTTTCAGCTATGAGGATGTACCTCATAGCTGAAAGGTATGCTAGGAGAGGGGCAAGGAGAAAAACTATATTCCATAATAGCCGGAAGCGCTGTAAGTTAATTTTAATACTATGAAAGTTATTCACATTACCCCAACTTACTTTGACGAATCATCAATTATCGGTGGTGGCGAACGCTATCCCACTGAATTAGCGTCTTGGATGGCAAATTGTGTAGATACTACTCTTGTAAGTTTTTCTTCACTGTGTAGAAATTATAGTCAAGGTAGTCTCAAAATCAAGACATATCCAGTTAAACACTTAATTCATGGTAACAAGATAAATCCATTAAGTTTTAAATATCTATGCTCAATTATGAGCGCTGATATAGTACATATACACCATATTCATACTCTAGTTTCTGATCTGGGCTGTCTCATAGCTGGTTTGCTTGGTAAGCGAGTTTTTGTTACTGACTATGGCGGTGGAGGAAGCTTTGTATTGAACCAGAAACTACCAGTGTTTAGAGTCTATAAAAATGCGATCGCCTATTCTCGCTTTGGTCTAGATTTTATCCCTGTTGAACTTCAAAAAAAAGCAGTTTTGATTAAAGGAGGTATTGATACAGATAAATTTTGTCCTGATGCATCTTTAAAAAAAGAAAATAATATTTTGTATGTAGGTCGAATTTTACCTCACAAGGGCATTAACTATTTAATTGATGCATTCCGTCTGCTCAATCGTTCAGACTACAAACTAAAAATTATTGGAAGAGTCTACAGTGAAAAATTCTACCAAGACCTTAAACAGCAAGCAGATGGGCTGAATATAGAATTTGTTCACGATGCGAATGATCAGCGATTATTACATGAGTATCGCACAGCAATGGTAACGGTTTTACCATCTGTTCACACCACCTGCTATGGCGACTACACTCCAGTTCCAGAATTAATGGGTTTTACTTTATTAGAATCCCAAGCGTGCGGAACTCCTGTGATCTGTACTGATGCTGGTGCAATGCATGAGTTTGTAGATGATGGTAAGACTGGGTTTGTTGTGCAGCAGAATTCTGGAGAAGCGATCGCTACTGCTTTGCGTCAACTCGTTAATTTATCTTCATTAGAATATGTAGAATGTCAAATGCATTGTCGTGAGTGGATAAATCCACTTAGTTGGTTAACGGTAGTGCAAAGACATTTAGATATTTACAAAGACGCTAATTAGTTTGTATATAATTTTTGGATAAGGAGTTTTGATTGCAATCACTTCGTATACTAATCGCTACATATTCACCACTTTCTGCTGAATTCGGTGCTGGTCAAATGGCAATCAATTTAGCAGAAGCATTACGGTTACAAGGACACGATGTTACTCTGTGGTCTCCTTATCCTATGCCTAATTTAAGAAGATGGTGGCAAGGTTTGCAAAGTATTCAATTAATGCAGTCAAAGCTAGATGCGTTTATTGCTACCCAGGAGCGATTCGATATAATTGATACCTCTGCCCACCTAATCACCAAACGGGTTGCTCAATCAGGGTTAGTAGTAGCTCGTAGTGTTCAGCCTCAAATTTTGTACATGCTATGTGATTTAAAGGATAAACCAGAAACGAGCCTAAAAGAGATTATTCTCCTGCCATTCGATTATTTGTTTTTGATAACGGTAGTTATTTTACTAATGCAAGGTTGGCAAAGATCAAAATATATTCTTTGCCTCGGTAGTTTAGAACTTGAATGGATGAAGAAATGGTTTCCCTGGTGGAAGAGTAAATTAATTTCTTATGTCAATGCACTATCAAAAGCTGATCAAGTAGAACTCGCTAATATACGTCTAAATAGAAAAAAACATGAAGGCGAAGGCATTCGCTTTCTGTGGATTGGTCGCTGGACTGCCCATAAAGGTATTCATGAACTAGTTGATTTTATCATTCAACGAGCAGCTTCGCACCCCAAAGATACTTTTACAATTGCTGGATGTGGTACTAATGCCAAGAAATATTTTTCACCTGAATTAATTCAATCGGGTAGGCTAAGAATTCTACCTTCATTTGAGAGAAACCAGCTTTACTCGTTACTTGCTAACCATGATGCTGGTTTATTTACAAGTAAAGTTGAGGGATGGGGATTAGTTTTGAATGAAATGTTAGAGTCTGGAATGCCTGTTTTTGCAAAACCTGCTGGTGGAGTAGCTGATTTACAAGAGTTCTTTAAGACTCTTATGACATTCCCACCTCCTCCGCAATTGATGCCCGATATTATTAGCAGCTATACAGATGTAGATGATTATTATCGTAGATGTAGTTGGGAAACAATAGCGGAAAATTACATAACTAAAATTTTCAAAAAAATCAATTCTTAGTAAATAAAAATTTTTCCTGATTGAAAATCAATTTAATGTCTTAGTTATTGCTTAAAAATATGAAAAAAATTAATTTTAAAGAAGATTGGACTGAAAGTTGGAAATATAGTTATCCCTATGACTTACTCGAAGTTTATGAAGTTAAAAATCTGACAGGATATGCTCACGCATACGCAAATAGGCTTAAACACACATTAGAGTTAATTCAAAAAGTTGCCAAACCGGGAGCAAAAATTTTGGATATAGCTGCTGCACAAGGAAATTTTAGTTTGTCATTGGCAGAACTAGAATATGAAGTTACCTGGAATGATTTGCGAGAAGAACTTATTGATTACGTCAAATTGAAGTGGGAATCTGGCATTGTTCACTATGCACCAGGAAATATTTTTGACTTAAAATTTGACGCTCAATTTGATGTAGTTTTAATTGCTGAAGTAATTGAGCATGTAGCTCACCCTGATGATTTCTTGAAAAACATTGCCCAGATGCTTAAACCAGGAGGTCATATCGTACTAAGCACACCTAACGGCGAATATTTCAAGAATCGTTTGCCCAGGTTTTCTGATTGTGCAGATCCGAGTCAGTATGAAGCAATACAATTTAAGCCAAACTCGGACGGACATATTTTCTTACTCCACTTAGATGAAATAGAACAGTTGTCACATCAAGCAGGATTGGTTGTTAAGGAGACTCGGTTAGTTACTAATCCATTAACGAACGGTCATATCAAACTACATTATTTATTAAAACTATTACCAAAATCCTGGGTAGAAACTTGTGAAAAACTAACTTGTTCCATGCCTTTAACGGTGAAGTGTAAATTGCACACAACTACAATTGCTTTATTAACTCAGTCAAAAAGTACCAATGAGATTTGCGGCTAAGTCCAGAAATATTTAAGCATTCATAATTTGCTCATTCGCTTGCTCAACAGAAACAGCATTAAGCTGTCCATAGTCTCCAGCATTACGCAAATCTTGGGCATCAATGAGAAATCTATGAAACTGAATTGGTACTTTACCAGTACGCGCAAAATTTCTTCCAAAAGCACTAATCACCCCAGCATGACTAGAGAAAGACATTCCTTCACCAATCAAAAAAGCTTCGGCAACGTAAAACATACTATAGTAAGCGCGAAAAGCAGCATAATCGGGATAGCTGTTCTCTAATAAAATTTTAGCGGCAGAAACACTTTGACGGGCTTTAAGTAATAAATCAAGTTATTATGGTGTCAAAAAGCTATCCCTTCTCGACGAATATTTTGTAATAGAGGACTATTATAGGAATTAAAACGAGATTCATCTATAAATAGACGGCTAATCACTTGGTCATACTTTAGGGATAACTCAGCAACTACATAACTGGTTTTTTTAATTTCTTCTCCTGGATTCACATTTCCCTTGAGTACCACCAAAACATCAATATCAGAATCTGTAGAAGCTTCTCCCCGCGCTTGAGAGCCAAATAAAACCATTTGAACTAAGCGATCGCCATAAATTTCCTGTAAGCAAGTTTTAAGCCGTTGCAGAATTTCTGCTAACTCTTTACTCATATTTAAACCTCTAAAGTTATAGCATTTGATGGTCAATTATTTAATTCATATAACTTCCATTGTACCTCGACTGCCTCCCGCAATTGATGGCGTAGGAGACTATGCCCTCAATTTAGCTCGTCAGCTTCGCAAAGATTTCAATATTCAAACCCATTTTATTGTAGGTAATACCAAATGGAATGGTGCAGCAAAAATTGAAGGTTTTCCTGTTAGCCAAATTAGCGTGGGCGTAGCTGGTCGTAGACATCACTCCCCTGATGCACTGCTAAATTTATTATCAAGCGATCGCACATCCAGCATCCTTTTACATTACGTAGGCTACGGCTATGCTCAACGAGGCTGTCCAGTTTGGTTAGTCGATGGGTTACAACGTTGGAAAAGTTTATTTCCCAAGCGATCGCTCCTTACGATGTTCCATGAAGTCTATGCTTCAGGACTCCCTTGGACTAGCTCTTTTTGGTTATCGCCCTTACAGAAAAATTTAGCCGCACGTTTGGCACAAATGAGCGATCGCTGTATAACTAGTAAACAAAGTTATGGCGAAGTTTTATATCAACTGAATCCCACTAAACAAACTGAAATTACTTGCCTTCCTGTTTTTTCCAATATTGGAGAACCAGAATACTTGCCAACTCTATCAGAGCGCTCTCAGCGACTAGTGGTTTTTGGTAGCCGTAACGCTAGGTTACAAGTCTATAATCAATGCCTCAAAGCCTTAGAAGAAACCTGCCAAAATTTAAATATTAAAGAAATCTTGGATATTGGTGTACCAACAGGTTTGGAACTTTCTAAGATTAAGGGAATTCCTATTATAGAAAAAGGAGTGGATGAAGCAGAAGAAATTAGTAAAATTTTGCAGGATTCTATCGCTGGATTTTTAAACTTTCCTCCCCCTGCATACTTAGCAAAATCAACTATTTTTGCTTCTTACTGCGCCCATAGACTAATTCCTTGCATGGCTATTTCTAGCAAAATACCAATAGATAGTCTCGAAAAAGGTAAACATTACTGGTCTGCTGATGAGCATAGTAATGAATTAACCTTCAAACAGGGACAGGATATTGCAGATAATGCTTATACATGGTATCAAACCCATAGCCTTCCAGTGCAAGCCAAAATTTTCATGGAGTACTTGATGTTGCGACAGCAATAGAAACAAAAAATTACTTATATGGTGGAAGCATTTGTTCGTTTAATATTAATTTATTAGGCAGAAGATTATGTCTATTAATTTTTTAGGAATTTCAAATCAAACAATATTAGGTAAGATTTTGAGAATTCCTTTACAATTTATTCCGGTAACAACAGTAATGCCTATTTTGCAGGGAAAACTCAAAGGCAAAAAGTGGATCGTAAAGTCAGGGAAATTGTTCAGAAATATCGAGTTTTAGTAGTTGCTTCTCATCCTGTGCAGTATGCTGCTCCAATGTTCAGGCTCATGGCAAAACATCCTCAATTGGATATTCAAGTAGCTTATTGTAGTTTACAAGGTGTTAAAGCCGGTTTTGATGCAGGGTTTGGTATAGAAGTTGCCTGGGATATACCACTACTAGATGGTTATCCTTGGGTGGAAGTTGAAAATAATTCTCCCAAACCTAAACTTGGGAGTTTTTTTGGACTAATAAACTTAGGGCTATGGAACCTGATTACTAAAGATAATTTTGATGCTGTCATTGTTTATACTGGCTATAGCTATTTCAGCTTTTGGATTGCAGCAGCCGCAACAAAACTGACAGGAAAAAAGTTTTTATTTGGTACGGATGCTAGTGTACTGGAACCTCGTGATAAAAAAAGGTGGAAGACATGGTTAAAAAATATGTTGCTGCCACGTATCTTCCAGCTTGCTGATATTGTGATAGTGACTTCAACATTGGGTAAGCAAATGGTTCATAGTTTAGGAATTCCTGAACAGAATATTGCTCTAACTCCATATACAGTAGATAACGATAGGTGGATATCGGAAGCTAATCAAGTAGATGTTAAGTCCGTTCGCAAGCAGTGGGATATTTCAGAAAAAGCTACTGTTTTGCTATTTTGTGCCATGCTCCAACATTGGAAACGTCCTCATGATGTTTTAAAAGCTTTTGCTCAAGCTAATGTCCAGAATAGCTACCTTCTATTTGCAGGTGAAGGACCTCTCAGAGCAGAATTAGAAGTAGAGACAGATTCTTTGGGGCTAATAGATAGAGTCAAGTTTCTTGGTTTTGTTAACCAGTCTTATCTATCCTCAATCTATCGCTCTGCTGATTTATTTGTATTATCTTCAGATTATGAACCTTTTGGATTGGTTGTCAACGAAGCAATGCTTTGTGGCTGCCCTGTAGTCGTTAGTGATCACGTGGGTTCTCGCTATGATCTGGTTCAACATGGAAAAAATGGATTTGTTTATCCCTGTGCAGATATAGAAGCCTTAGCCAAAATTCTCCAAGAAGTGCTTTCAGACCATGAGCGTTTGCAGAAAATGGGGACTGCTGCTACTGAGCGGATGAAATCTTGGTCTCCACATGAGTATATAGAAGCAATCATAAAAGCTTTAGAAAAGTTTACATTTGCAATTTAGCCTATCTTTTCTCAGAGTGTACCTAAACGCCATAAATCATATAGAAAATATGAGTTTTATATATCTTTGGCAAAACCGAGAAAAATCACATATTTTTTCATGGTTTTGGCTCAAGCAATGGGCAAAACGTATTTTGTATTTTCCTAAATTAATTACAGTATTAAAGACTAAGTTTTTTTTGAAAATAAGAGGAACTAAAATAGGTAGTGTTAGTATTATTTCTAATAAAAGCAGAATAGAAGGTTCCCTAGATCAACTAACTATTGGAAATTGTACTTTTATTGGTCAAGCATATCTTGCTATACACGCAGATATTAGGATCGGTTCTTTCGTTGTAATCAACGATGGAGTCAAATTACTCACGGCCAGTCATGATGTGAATGATCCATCTTGGTCTTCTTTTGCTCAACCGATAATTATTGATGATTATGCTTGGATTGCTACAGATGCAATTATTCTACCTGGTGTTCATATTGGGAAAGGCGCTATAGTAGGAGCAGGTGCAGTAGTTACTAAAAATATACCTGAATATAATATTGCTGTTGGTAATCCGGCTAAATTACTTGATAAGCAAAGAGTACAACAGCTTAAGTATAACCCAGTTCAACTGGTTGCTTGTTATGAAGCATGGCTAGGGAAATATTGATTATCTATCTATATGATGGAAATCATTAAATACTCTATTTTTTTATTTTAGCTTAAAAAAATACACATAACTAATAATAAAAACTCACTAATTATAGATAAGTAGTAAAATATTTATCATTAATAAGACATACATTAAACAAAGTAAATATTTTTCAGTAATTTAATTATGCTCATAGCTATTTTTGCAATATTTTTTCTAATTTGTATTTCTGCATTAGATTGGAAAAAATCGTTTTTTTTCGTACTAGTATTTATAGTATTGGAAGGAGTCGCACGAAAATGGATTTTGCCCCAAGCTAGTAACTTGATCTATTTTGTTAAGGATTTAGTTTTAATAGGAGCTTATATAAAGTATTTCTTGATAGAGAGAAAAAGAATAAAAAATCACTATATTAATTTTTTTATATATCTATTGGCAATTTGGTCTTTTGTGCAAGCTTTTAACCCAAGCTTAGGCTCTTACATCATCGGCTTGTTCGGATTAAAAACATATTTGTTGTATATTCCTATATTTTGGATTTTGTCAGATTTGTTTTCTTCAAAAATAGATGTATATAAATTTTTGAGGTTTTATTTATTACTAGTTATTCCTGTTTGTTTGCTAGCAGTGGCTCAGTTTTTTAGCCCTCCTTTAAGTCCCTTAAATGTTTATTCTAATAATGCAAGTGTAGTTGCTATGTTTGGAGTAGGAAAAGAACAAATAGTGAGAGTTACGGGAAGTTTTTCCTATATTACTGGTTTTGGGACATACTTATCAGCCAGTTTGGGTTTACTTGTACCGATGCTCACATTACGACAGTCCCGTGTATGGTATTGTTTAACTATTATTGAGTTGCTACTAGTATTAGGAACTTCTTTCATGACAGGTTCCAGGGCAGTAGTTTTATATGAAGCTTTATTTTTAATTAGTTATGTATTCATACTTTCATTAACACACCCCAATCAAACACCTCGTATCATTAAAAAGTTTATACTACCAACGATTATTGCATCGGTCGTTGTTCCCACCTATTTTAGTAAGAGTATTGATTTGCTTTCTAAGCGTACTATATCAAATTCAGCAGAAAGTGCTGGTCGTATTTGGGGACCTTTTACTGAAGCAGTTTCAGGAATACAGTACATAATACAATCTAAACAAATAGACAGCTATGGAACTGGAGCCACCCACCAAGCAACATCAGTTCTAAGAAAATTCCTTGGGTTGCCTCAAGGCGACCCTATACCACCACTCGAAGTAGAACCCGCAAGAGTAGCCGTAGAAATTGGCGTGATTGGTTTTATTTCATGGTATTTGATTCGGATAAGTTTGATTATTTCTCTTTTGCTAACTTTAAGAAAACTCCGCGATCCCTTTTTATGCCAACTAGCTTTATCTGCTTTTTTGTTTCATCTTCTTCAGATAACTATTTCTGTAATTTTTAATCCCTATATGGGCATTTATTATTGGTTTTTTGCAGGATTTATTTTTCTATTGCCAGAATTAGAAAAACGGGAAGAAAACAAAAATATTGTTTCCCAAATATCACCAAGCTAGAGTCTCAACACCATGTCTGATGTGAATTTATCTATAGTTCATTATGGCAACGCTGGCAATGTCCGTCAAGCAGCATTGGCATTTGCAGAAGCAAGTTTGCTCCATGAGGTAATTACAACTTTAGCATACAATCCTCATGCAAAAATTTGGCGTTATCTTGATTTATTGCCATCTCAATTTAACAGCTTAGTTCGGCATGAACTTAGTAAAAGAACTTGGATAATCAAAGATAAGAAAATTACAACCTATCCTTGGTATGAAATACTAAGGCTCTTTTTATCAAGGGCTAGATTCAATAAAATCTCTGGTAGAACTTATGAACAAATAGGGAACTGGGGTTTTCTTCTATTAGATCGTCAAGTAGCCAAGCATCATTTACAGAATCTAACTGCTATATATAGTTATGAAGATGTAGCGGCGATAACTTTTGAAAAGGCTCAAAAACAGGGTGTTTATTGTCTATATGATTTACCTATTCCTTTTTATCAAACGACTCGACTAATTATGCAAGAAGAAGCTGAAAGATTTCCTAGTCTTAAGCATAGTATTCAGACCATTAATGAGCCGGATTGGAAGTTAAAACGTAAGGAACGGGAAGTTGAGCTTGCAGATCACATTTTTGTTGCTTCATCAGTAACTCAAAAATCTTTGACTAATATTGGAATTAACGCTAATAAGATCAGTGTTATTCCTTATGGAGCACCTATTGATACTTTTCAACCTCAACCCAAATCTGATAATTGCTTTCGCGTGATGTTTTTCGGAAGATTTTCACCCTCAAAAGGAATTCATTATCTTCTACAAGCGTGGCAAGATTTAAAGTTTAAAAATGCTCAACTAGTCTTTGTTGGTCAAAATCGGTTTCCCCAAGGATGGTTAGAAGAGCGGTACTTAGGACTGTATCACCATATTCCTTCAGTCTCTCATTTTTTGCTAAATCAGTATTACAGTCAAGCTAGTATTGTAGTTTTGCCCTCTTTAATTGATGGTTTTGGATTGGTAGTTGTAGAGGCTATGGCCTGTGGAATACCTGTTATTGTTACTGTAAATACGGGAGCGAGTGATATTCTTACTGATGGCGTAGAAGGGTTTATCATTCCCATTCGGAATGTAGAAGCACTCAAAGAAAAATTAGAGTGGTGCTACTCCCATCCTCAAGAGTTAGCAGAAATGGGACGAGCCGCCCGATGTAAAGCTGAAGAGTTGAACTGGGGTGTGTATAGACAACGTTTGGCAAACCAGGTGCGATCGCTACTTACAAGATAAACTTTATATGACTAAAACCATATATCATCTTTGGTTTCCAAATATCTTTGAATTTAAAGGTGGAATCCAAACCTACTCGGCATTTTTACTACAAGCTATTCAGAATATCTATCCTAATGATAACTATGGCGTGTTTCTCATGCACGATCGCAGCCCATCGGCTAATTTTACTAACAAAAAACTTACCCAGTTTCACTGCGCTGGGGTTGTGCCATTACCACTAAGAAGACCTGTATTTGCTGCCCAATTAATCGGATGGGGAATTTATCAACGTCCTAATTTAGTTATTGCTAGTCACTTGAATTTTACTGTTGCAGCTTACTGGCTAAAACGCTTGGTAGGTATACCCTACTGGACAGTAGCTTATGGCATAGAAGCCTGGGATATTCAAAGCGCTGCGGTGAAAACATCTCTACATCATGCAGACCGTATTTTGGCTATAAGCAGTTACACACGCGATCGCCTACTGAAGGAACAAAACCTCGACCCCAAAAAAGTTTCTCTTTTACCTTGCCAATTTGAACCCAGTCGCTTTCAACCAGCACCAAAACCCAGTTATTTATTAGAGCAATATGGACTCAAACTGAAACAACCAATTATATTGACTGTGGCCAGACTAGCGGAGGTTGAACGCTACAAGGGCTATGACCAAATCCTGCAAGCACTACCTTATATTCGTCAAATAATCCCTGATGTCCACTACATCATTGTTGGTAAAGGTAATGACAAAAGTAGAATTAAGCAGATGATTGTACAACTAGGGTTGCAAAATTGTGTGACTCTAGCTGGATTTATACCTGATGAACAACTTTGTGATTATTACAACCTTTGTGATGTTTTTGCAATGCCTAGCAAAAGAGAAGGATTTGGTATTGTCTATCTAGAAGCACTAGGTTGTGGTAAACCTGTATTAGGAGGCAACCAGGATGGAGCTATTGATGCTCTTTGTCATGGTGAATTAGGGGCACTAGTTAACCCTGATAATGTAGAGGAAATTGCTCGAACTTTAGTTCAAATTCTCCAGGGTATATATCCCAATAAATTGATGTATCAACCCGATATTCTGCGTCAAAAAGTAATTGATTATTTTGGTTTTGAGCAGTTTCAAACTACTCTAGCTAAATATTTTGACAAGCACTTGCAATCTATAAGATAATTAATATAAATATTTTATTGATTATCTTTATTATTGTAAATGAATTATCTGAAGCTTTAAAAAACTTAAGTATCATCATCCCTTTTCTGAAATATTTTAATATTTTTTTAGCGATAGTGTTTATATTGAATCTATGAAAACCTCTGAATAATTAAATTATCTTCTATGTGTGGCATTGCCGGAATTTTAACGAAAACTGAAATAACAAACAGTTTGGAAACCTTGATGCGGAGAATGCAAACTGCTCTCCAGCATCGTGGTCCTGATGACCAAGGAATTTATATTTCCCCAGATAGACAAGTTGGTTTTGCTCATACTCGTCTTTCCATTCTTGACCTCAGTGCCGCAGGACATCAGCCGATGTCTACACCTGACGGACGTTATTGGATTACCTTTAATGGGGAAATTTACAACTTTCGGCAATTACGACTTACCCTAGAAGCAAAAGGAGAGAAGTTTTATTCACAAACCGATACTGAAGTTATTCTCAAACTTTATCAGCAGCAAGGAGCAGAATGTGTTAATAATTTGCGGGGGATGTTTGCCTTTGCTATTTGGGATAACCAAGAACAAACCTGCTTTATTGCCCGCGATGCTTTAGGAATTAAACCTTTATACTATTGGCAATCTGGATCAACTTTAATATTCGCCTCAGAAATTAGAGCAATTCTAGCATCAAAATTACCTAGCATTGCCTTAAGTCCAGAGGGTTTATATAGCTATCTTATCAGTGGAACAGTAACAGAACCTCACACCCTAATTGCAGGTATTCGCTGTTTAGAAGCTGGTCATTGGTTACGTTGGCAAGCAGGTAATCTCATTGAGCAGCAATATTGGCAAATTAACTTTGCTTCTGAAACAATTTCTCTAACAGAAGCCAAGAGAAAAGTCCGCAATGCTCTTATTGACTCCATTGAACATCACTTTATCAGTGATGTGCCAGTCGGAATATTTTTAAGTGGTGGGATTGACTCAAGCTCAATTGTTGCCTTAGCGCGTCAAACTCAAAAAGGTAATTTACGCACCTACTCAATTGCATTTGAAGAAAATGAGTGGAATGAAGGAGAACTTGCCCAAAAAGTTGCTAAAGAATTTAACACTGAACATACAGAATATAAAGTAACTGCATCTTTAGGACTAGACTTATTGCCGCAATTTTTAGCAAGTATTGATCAACCTAGTATTGATGGCTTCAATACTTTTTGTGCATCCCAAATTGCCCACATAGATGGGACTAAAGTAGTTTTATCTGGATTAGGGGCAGATGAGCTATTCGGTGGCTATAAAACATTTCAACAAGTACCAAATATGGTTCGCTGGGGTCAGCAACTCCAGAAAATTGAACCCATCAGCACCAGTTTAGGCAAAGGATTAGCATCTTGGGGCACATCACCACGAATCAAGCGCTTAGGAGACTTTTTAGAGCAAAAGCCAACAACCGCAGCAGCTTACCGTAGTTTTCGGGGTATTTTCTCCCAAGGAGAAGCCTGGAAAATTACTCAGCACTACTTCAAAGATGCCTCTTTACCAATTTGGGAGGGAGCGATTTTTCAGGATAGGAGCCTACCCAAAAATCTCCCTTCTTTAGAAGATGAAGTCAGCCTGCTAGAACTGAGTTGTTATATGCGTAATCAGTTGTTGCGGGACAGCGACGTTATGAGTATGGCATGGGGATTAGAATTGCGAGTACCCTTTGTTGACCAAGCTCTACTAGAAGCGATCGCCTCTATTCCTAGCACAATGCGTCTCGCACAAGGTAAACAATTATTAATTCAAGCAATTCCTGAGTTACCGAATTGGTTACTTAATCGTCCCAAGCGCGGATTCTTTTTTCCCTTTCAGCAATGGATGGAGAAAGATTGGAGTGATTATTTTCCAGATCATGAACTGGGTAAAGATATTAATTTAAAACTATGGTATCGCCGTTGGAGTTTAGCAATTCTCCAGCATTGGTGGAAGCAAGTTGCCGGATAAGAATAATTATGAAAATCCTTCATATCATTCCTTCAGTAGCATCAGTACGAGGTGGGCCAAGTCAGGCAGTACTACAAACAGTTAAAGCACTGCGAAATCAAGGTATTGCAGCAGAAATTGTCACCACTAATGATAATGGCAATAATTTACTTGATGTGCCTTTAAACCAGCATATAAACTATCAGGAAGTACCGATTTGGTTTTTCTCACGTTTTTCTCCTGAAGTTAACTCCATTAGAGAATTTGCCTTTTCTAGTCAGCTAACTTCGTGGTTGTGGCAAAATGCTGCTAACTACGACTTGCTGCATATCCACGCTATTTTTTCCTATACTTCAACGGTGGCGATGGCGATCGCTCGTTTTAAAGGTATTCCCTACATTGTTCGCCCTTTAGGACAACTGTGTCAATGGTCACTCCAGCAAAGTGCCCGTAAAAAACAGATTTATCTCCAGCTAATAGAAAAAGCTAATCTCAATCATAGTCAATATATTCATTTCACCTCAGACCTAGAACAGGAAGAAGCTTCGCGGTTGAATTTAATTTCTCCAAGCTTTATTCTGCCCCACGGTACTGCTATTCCAAATAATATTCCTAATGCCCGCCACCGTTTACGGCAACACCTTAAACTTCCCACAGATGAACCAATAATTTTATTTTTATCTCGTCTGCATCCTAAAAAAGGTCTGGACTATTTAATTCCAGCTTTGGAGAAACTATCTGATTACCGCTTTACTTTGGTATTAGCAGGGGCTGGTTCTCCAGAATATGAAACTGAAGTTAAATCTCTACTTGGATCTCATGGCATTCAAAACCGCACCCATTTTACAGGATTTGTTAAAGGAGAAATGAAAGATTTATTAATCCAAGGCGCAGACCTATTTACTCTCACCTCCTACTCTGAAAACTTTGGGGTAGCAGTCATGGAAGCTTTAGCTGCTGGTGTTCCTGTTGTAGTAACTCCTGGTGTCGCTGTAGCTGATATAGTAGCGCAGAATCAGCTTGGGTATGTTGCAGAGCTTGATGTAGCTGCGATCGCTGCTTCTATACAGCAGGCTCTAGATCATCCCCACCAGACAAAAGAGATGGGCGATCGCGCCCAGCAATTTATATTAGAAAATTATACTTGGGATAGTGTAGCCTCAAAACTGATTTCAGTTTATAAAGATATTGTTCATGGCACTCTTCAAAGGCAAACAAAAAAGGTTATCTAAAATCATGAATCAGCCTAACTTAGCATATACATCTGATAACCCTAAATTAGATTATCGGGTGATCATCAGAAAGATATTAAATGGTAACTTTGGGTATATTTTCGGTAGATTTCATATATTCAGAATATATTATTCTCGATACAAAAGTATTAAGCAATATTCTAAAAAGGAAAATGATAAAAGCTTAAAATTTGATACTAAAATTTTAAACTCCTCTAATCTTAACATACAACAAATATCTAATTTTATTAAAAATAACTCATACTATGAACAACTTCAGCTAGATCAACAATCAGTTACATCTATAGTAGAAGCCGCTAAGACTAAAAACCTAATTGTGTCTGCAAATAGGCTGTCTTTTACTTATGATCAATATCAGGAGAAGATAAAACCATATCATAAAATTGCAATGGCTAATGTAGATCAGCCTCTAGAAATAAAAGAAGTATACAAACTTAGATATGATAGTTATTTGTTAGAGATTTCATCACAATATCTTGGTTACTTTCCCACTAATTGTGATGTAAAAATTTGGTGGAGTTTTGCAGATACTTTATCTCCAGAAGAAAGACGTAGCCAGTTTCAAACTATTGACTACCATTACGATATACATGGATTCAACTTCTTCTATGTTTGTTTCTATCTAACTGATGTAGATATTAAAATTGGCGCACATATTGTTGTAAAAGGAAGTCATGTAAATAAAAAGATTTCAATGCTGTTGCGTAGTGCGCGTGTTCCTGAAGAGGTAATTGCTCAAAATTATTCTCCAATGGATATTATTACAATTGAAGGTAAAGCAGGTAAATGTTTTCTTGAGGATGCTTCATAGGCTGGAACCAAGTATTCCATTTATATTTGAACAGCTTGCTGCTAAAACCCTAATTCCTGAAGTTGAATCTATTTTAGGAAGAAAAGTTGATAAAAAAGAAGATATGTACGAAATAATATTATCTTATTTTCAAACCGTTTATTCCCCCTATGCAATTGTCACCAGTATGTTTAATTCTCGCCATATTGAAAGAAATCAGCAAGCAATTCAAGAGACAAAAATTAGTAAAGAACAATTTCATTCTTTTGAAAACCTGCTTCTTCTTAAGAAAATACTTTAAATGATAGATTTGTTATTGTCAAGAGATAATGCAAATTTATTTGATATAAATGCTTTGGAAAAAGATGAAATATTTTACATTTACTGAAAAGTTACTATGAATTCACTAATATCTAGTATCATTCAAAGCCAATACATTATAAATACAAGATCCTTTTTAAGGAAAAATAGCGGTGGGAGAAAGTTTTTATCATATATATCAAATAAAATTAGTAAAGGATATGAGAGTAATTTTCAAGCTGAGTTAGTCAGATATATTAAAGTTGGTGATGTTGTATGGGATATAGGAGCAAATGTTGGATATTACACACAACAAATATTGAATCTAGTCGGAAACGAAGGTAAGGTCATAGCTGTTGAACCATCACCATTAAGCGCACAAGCGTGCCGAAAAATTTCTAATAGCGGAAACTTAATTGTAATCGAATCAGCATTAAGCAGTAAAATTGGAACTACATATTTTTCTATTAATGATGATCCAACTTCGCCAAAAAATAGATTATCAGATTCTGGTAATATAAGTAATACGATAGAAATAGCAATTACTACGGGTGATAATCTTTTGCAGCAATCAGGTTATGCTCCTAATGTGATCAAAATAGACGTAGAAGGAGCAGAAATTGAAGTCCTTAGAGGTATGCAGCAAGTTTTAGCATATTCAGATTTGAGAGCAATTTTTATTGAGGTACATTCTCAAATACTTGAACAGAATGGCTATTATGATGCGATTAAGATAATAACTCAAATTCTAAATAATAATGGTTTTAATACTAACTGGACGGATTTTTCACATATTGAAGCCATTAGGAAATAACAGATAAAAAAGCTAATTTATCAGCTAGTAAAAAGCAATTTACCAAGATGATGGACACGCTCATATAGAGGATTATACAAAAATCAAATTTAAGTTTATAAGTAGATTTATTTATCTTTATAAATCCATGTTGTGTTCTAGCACACTATTTAATCAAAATAATTTATTTAAATTTACTGATAAATGCTAGAAGAAATTACCCCTCTTATCCTAACCTATAACGAAGCCCTTAATATTCAACGCACTCTCCAGCATCTAACCTGGGCAAAGCGCATTGTTGTTGTTGACAGTTACAGTACCGATGAAACCCTAGAAATTTTAGTATCCTATCCGCAAGTTCAACTATTCAAACGAAAATTTGACAACCATACAGCACAATGGAATTATGGTTTACAACAAATAACCTCTGAGTGGGTACTCTCTCTAGACGCAGACTACATCATTTCAGATGAGCTAATTACTGAAATTAAGGAATTACCTCAAGAGTTACAAATAGATGGCTTCTTTGCCAGATTCAAATATTGTATCTTCGGCAAACCTCTGTGGGGGACTACACTACCTCCTCGGCAAGTTCTTTTTAGGAAAGATAAATCCATTTATCTTGATGACGGACATACCCAACTCCTACAAGTTAAAGGTAAGTCAGCTGTGCTGTCTGGCTACATCTATCACGACGATCGCAAACCTCTAAGTCGTTGGTTGTGGGCACAGGATCGCTACATGATGATTGAAGCTAAGAAGTTGCTAGAAACTCCAATAAGTGAACTAAGCTTTGGCGATCGCATTCGCAAACAAAAAATACTTGCACCGATCATCATCTTAGTCTATTGCCTCGTCATTAAAGGAGGTATTCTCGACGGCTGGCATGGTTTTTACTATGCATTTCAGCGTGTCTTAGCTGAAATTTTACTGTCAATTCATTTGATTGAAGCAGAGAAATTAAAAACATAATATAGCGCGATCGCCTATACCCTAAAAAATTTGTAAATGCTGCTCAACAATTCATAAAATTACTTGCGAGTCTATATAAATTTTTATTTTCCTTGAATTCCCTATTCTAAAAACCGAACTATGAACTGGATTTCCCCCGTTCGTTGTCAGGCAATTTCTCTCTTTGATTGAGTATTTATACTTAAATCTGCGACCCAATTGTTTTTTTAGCCATTGCCTCTGGCTGAAAAAATAGTTATTTTGTACTATATTTTCAATTCCAAAATCGCGGTTAATACTCTATTTTTTCAAAATGAGAATTGCTGTGCTGGCGCACTATAATCATTTATTGACAAATCAGTGGTTTTGTGCAATGCTATCGCCGATAGTGGGCATTACCTCGTCCAATGTAAGTATTGGCATAAAAAAGTGCTACGAACCCTAGATTTAAGGCAGTATTAGGCAGAAATGAATTTGTCAACAGAGCTATCAATTTCGATAATCATTCCGGTTCATAATGGTGGTGATAGTTTCCGCCAGTGTTTGTCAAGTATTAGCGCGTCTATCTCCAAGCCCACGGAAATTATTGTGGTGGCTGATGGGGATACAGATAACTCTTGGCAAGTAGCAGCGGAATGGGGAGCGAAGGTAATTAGAGTCGATGAGAAAGGTGGTCCAGCACAAGCCAGAAATTTAGGTGCGGCTGCGGCTGAAGGAGATATTCTTTTTTTTGTGGATGCTGATGTGGCGATCGCACCCGATACAATAAATCGGGTAAGATTGGCTTTTGAAAAAGATGCAAATCTAGGGGCTGTGATTGGTTCCTATGATGATGCTCCCGGAGCCAGTAATTTTCTTTCTCAATACAAAAATCTTTTTCATCATTATATCCATCAAACTGCTAAAGAAGACGCTTTCACTTTCTGGGGTGCTTGTGGTGGGATTCGCCGTGATATCTTCTTGGCTATGGGGGGCTTTGATGAAAGTTATCGTCGTCCTTGTGTGGAAGATATTGAGTTAGGCTATTGGCTCAAAACAGCAGGTTACAAAATTCGACTTGACAAAGGCTTGCAAGTAAAACATTTGAAACGGTGGGGTATGGTTGCTCTGGTCAAAGCGGATGTGTGCGATCGCGCTTTACCTTGGACTAAATTAATACTCCGTGAAAGACAGATGCGTTCTGATTTGAATCTTGGGTGGTCAAGTCGGCTGAGTGTGGTTTTAGTTTACTCTTTGCTAGTGAGTTTACTTGCTTGTTGGTGGCTAAATCCACTATTTTATGTAGCTATGATTATTACTTTATTACTTCTAATTATCAACTTCTCAGTTTACAGCTTTTTTCTCCAGAAACGTGGTTTTATATTTACTTTGAGGGTTTGTCCTTGGCACTGGTTTTATTATTTTTACAGTGGTTTAGCTTTTGTTATTGGTATATTTTTATTTCAAAATTCTCGAAAAAAATGTATAAAAGAACAATTGCTTATGACAATGCTTAGGAACGTGAATTTAATATAGCAATTCCCATACTCGTGAGGTACAGTAACAAATAATTAACCGCCGATAGAAGAGGATTAATACAGATGAACGCCGATAAATTTGTACCTCAGCAGACTAGGAAACGCTATAAGATCCAATTTTGGCATCGAGGCTTGGCAATACCAAAGTCTTAAAGCAGAGAGATTGTGTAGGTTATTTAATCCAATATCCTTATGATATATAGCAATCCTAAATGAGTTGTGAAAATTACTTGTTAAGGCTTTTAACAGGGAACAGGAAAGAAGGATGTACAAATGTACTTTTTTTCACAAATGAAATAGGAATGCTATAGCAGTTCTAAATGATTTGTGAAATCTCGCACATATGCTGTTGACCGTTAAGACTCAATAGCCAGCACTGATATTTTTCACACCTGAAATAGGATTCCTATAAGATACGCCCATTAATAATAACTATGACAAGGGAAAACAATTGAACAATAATTATAGTGTACTCATTATCGGTGCAGGCCCTGCGGGTTTAACAGCCGCTTATGAGCTAATTAATCAAGGCATTCAGCCGATTGTATTAGAACAAGCTGACCGGGTGGGGGGAATATCTCGCACAGAAACTTATAAAGGCTATCGTTTCGATATTGGCGGTCATAGATTTTACACCAAAATTGGAGAAGTTCAGCAATTTTGGATAGAAATACTGAGTAACAAATTACTAAAAGTTACTCGGTTATCTCGTATTTATTACAATGGTAAGTTTTTTAACTATCCTTTGGAAATAACTAACGCTTTATCTAATCTGGGACTTGTTAACAGCTTGCTAATCTTATTTAGTTATTTGCAAGCTAAAATCAAACCAAATCCACAGGAAGAAAGTTTTGAATAATGGGTATGTAACCACTTTGGTAAGCGTTTATATCAAACTTTTTTTAAAACTTATACTGAAAAAGTATGGGGGATTTGCTGTAAAGAAATTAGAGCAGATTGGGCAGCGCAACGCATTCAAGGAATGTCATTAAAAAAAGCTATATTAAATAGTTTATTTAAGAATAACCAAACCAAATCCCTGATTAAGGAATTTTACTACCCAGAACTGGGACCGGGAATGATGTGGGAGAAATGCCAAGAAATTATTACCAGTAAGGGGGGAACAGTTTATCTCAACACCAAGGTAAATCAAATTTACCATCAAAATAATCATATTCAAAAAATTAGTTTCCAACAGGAAAATCAAACTTTTGATTTACAAGCAGACTATTTTATTTCTAGTATGCCAGTGACTGCTTTGGTATTACGACTAGAACCATCAGCACCATCACCAGTTTTGCAAGCAGCACGCAGTCTGAAATATCGAGATTTTTTAATTGTTGCTTTAATAATTGATGCGGTAGATTTATTTCCCGATAACTGGATTTATATTCACAGTCCAGAGTTTCAAGTAGGACGGATTCAAAACTTCAAAAACTGGAGTCCTGCAATGGTTCCAGATAGCGGTAAAACTTGCTTGGGTATGGAATATTTTTGCTCTCAAGGTGATAAAGTTTGGTCAATGTCTGATAGGGAGTTAATTGATATTGCTAGTCAAGAAATTGTAGCTTTAGGGTTGCTTTTAAATAGAGAAAAAATTGAGGATGCTACAGTGATTAGACAATTAAAAGCTTATCCTGTTTATGATGAAGAATACCGTCAGCACTTACAAGTTCTCCAATATTACTTAAAGACTTTTGATAACTTACAAACCGTCGGGAGGAACGGGATGCACCATTATAATAATCAAGATCATTCGATGTTAACAGGATTACTAGCAGCCAGAAATATCATGGGAGAAAAGAATGATTTATGGGAAGTAAATACAGAACGCTCTTATTATGAAGAGTTTGTCATTAAACCCGAAAAAACACAAATAGCGATCACCGGATAACCATATATAGCAACCGAAGCATAGATTAGGACATAATAGAAGTAAATGACCTTCAAAAAC
>NZ_JABXKJ010000011.1 GCF_017115085.1 Nostoc sp. NMS7
GATTGGCATCTTTAAGATGAGTGGGAACTTCTGCAACATTTTCAATTTCTACTGCGGCTAAAGCGTCAAAAAAACCCATCAGGCTATTGGACTTTGGTGCAGTTGCTCCCATAAAGTACTGCCTGCGCCAAATGATAACGTCCTGACGGCATTCCCACGCGATCAAAGGCTTCGGCACAAGCATTTATAACGACAACTGCTTGTGGGTCAGCTAATCCGACATCAACGCTAGCAAGAATTAACATCCGACGGAAAATGAAACGTGGGTCTTCACCGGCATAAACCATTTTGGCTAGCCAGTAGAGTGCTGCATCTGGGTCAGAACCTCGTAAGCTCTTGATAAAAGCACTGATGGTATCAAAATGGGCATAAAAAATTTAATAAATTATACGCTGGCACTAATGCACAACTGGGCGTCTTTAGAGCTAGGATGTTGATTAGACCTTCTCTTTAGCTGGCGTTGCAATACCGCGCTTAACTAGACCCGCTTCAAGTTCCTTAATAAATCTTAAGTCTTCCTCCAACAGAGGCTGGTTTTCGTTAGAAGAAGATTCCTGACTGACAGAGGGATTTTTCTCAAGGAAAGCAAATGCTTGCCGAAATTGACGCGGATTTGCTTTCATTTGCGAGTCAAAGTGAGAGGGAATAATCTGCTGAAAATCCCACATTGCAACTTTATCAGCCCAGTTGAGGACTTGTCTTGGCGCTTGGGGAAGAATAAGGATTTGCAGAATCGGTGCGACAAATGGCCTTCCCTGACCTCGTAAAGCATCGAATGCCTGCTTCCAAGTTTCTTGCCAGCGAAAAGGAAATAAACCAAAATAGGTTTTTAGCGTTCGCTGTGGTGCTTTGAGAGCATCACGAAACATCTGCCCGATTGGAGCAACTTCCAGCGCACTAGGACGCAAGTAAAGTGCAAACAATGAAATGCGTTGCCATCCCTTGCGACGGTTATCTTCATTGTCCTCGATGACCTCCAAGGCATTGTCTCTTGCATGAAACAGTAATGGATAAGGATCTAATTGAACGATTTCCGGCGGGTCAACTGGAACAGAAATTATAGAATCAGTTACAAGCAGAGTGCGCGTCTGCTTGTGAAACACTGCAACTTCTACAAAAGAACCTCGTCCCAGGTTGATGTCCAATATTGCATAGTCAAACTCATAAGCGAAGGGAGCAAGGCTTGAGTCGTCTGGAAGTTCTTGAGTTCGCTTTTGGGGAAAGCCTAGCCAACTAAGGGGCAGGTTGAACGGGAAACTCCACTGGTGCGGCGCAACAAAGACTTGTGCTTGAGGGAAACGTCTGGAAAAGGGGCCAACGAAGACTTTATGCTCCAGACCAGAACTGGTTGGCAGTAGGATGTACTTAACTTCACCGTGCTTTGCTACCAACTCATTAACCAAGCGGACACACTCAGTTGTTGGAGCAACGGGTGCATAGACCAGAAGCCCTCCAGCAGCGAGCTTGACGATAGTCATGCGAATTGGCACGATGGTGTAGAGAATGCCATGAAGCTGATCGAATGTCCAGATAGTGTCCTCAACTATTTCCTTGCGAAGCGTCCGCCGTCTGCCGTAGGGGTAGAGTGGCACAGCAGCCCAGAATGGCCATGACCAGTCTTTTGGGTCGGTCAAAGGATACATCCCTTGATCAAGTAGTTCTACCCTCGACTTAGATCCAAGTGAGTTCATCGTCGTCCCATTCACTTTGTGCTTCTTTACAATTTCTAATATTAAGTGAGTTTTTAGCGGAAGCACACGTTAAGTTAATTTAATTGATAAATGGTTTTCGAGCTTTTTGGATTTGTTTCTAATCATGATAATTTAAAAATCTTTTACGAATCCAAGAAGCTCAACAGGAGTACATACTAGACTTGTTGGGTAATTATCTCAAAAATCCTTGAAATCTGCTTGTAGTAAACTTTTTAGTAATTTCTGACCAAAATTATTGAAATCTAGACTCCTTAAGCCTTTCAGCGATTTTAGTCCCGACTTTCCGGCAACTCTACTATTTAGATGCCTCAAAATCACGATATTTTTGCCAGAATTGTGCATTTATTTAGGTGGGTCAACTCATCAAACGCTACTTTTCCCCTGAGCTATTAAGAATACAGCACAGTTAACATATAATAATTTACCTCCATCAAGAAATAAACTATGCCCAAGACTTGGAATATTAAGATAGATAACTATATTCAAGCCAACCCCAACTGCATCATCGCCACTGCCCATGTAGACACCTTCCCAACAGACCTCCCCCTAGAACCGAACATCAGGGAACCAAACCGCAAAAGCGCCACCTACAGACAAGTCTTCGACTCACTGACTACTCAACCCGAAAAGTTCTTCTCCCGTCACAGTGGAATCGTTCTGTCAGCCAATAAAGTTAAACCAAGCAAAACCTCACTCGAACTAGAAATTTTAGAAGCTAATGAGGGAGGTAGTGATGGGATTATCAACGGAGGGCATACAGTTTTAGCATTTGAGCAAGCGAAAACCTACAAATACGACCTAACTCAAGCTAGGGTAAAAGTTACCATCCACATCGGACTCTCGGAAGACGAGGCTAAGAGGGTGTTTGAAAAGTTTTGAGGGGTCAAATTTTATGCCAATCGCCTCACCAT
>NZ_JABXKJ010000235.1:0-31967 GCF_017115085.1 Nostoc sp. NMS7
GTCGCGTGTCAAGGCTGCGCCCTGCCCGCTATTTGTGCCAGTTGCGTAAGTCCTGTATTTATTACTAGCAACTTTTTAATAGAAATTTTTTATTTTAAAACATATAAAAAACTATAACTTAGATATGGTATAGCATATTTAAAGTTTATAAGATACAAAATAGCCCACACCTTCTGTAGCGCACCCTCACTTTGTAAAGGGGAAAAGTCTACTTTATTTACTTGTCAAGTGCTGTAAAAAGTATTTATTTGGCATTTCTCTTAACAAGGGTAGTTTTAAATAACCTACTTGGTGAGCAATTGTCTCCTCGCTAACACCAAGGTATTGAGAAATTTCTGTAAAACTAAATACTTGATTTTCCCATAACATTTTCAATGCAAATTCCCAAACAAAACCGTATTCTACTTTCTTTTTAAGTATTGGTAATTGATACTTATAAATCCTATTAAAAGCTGTTTGGGAAGACATTAAGCCACAAATACAACGGAATATAGCTAAATTTTTAGTGCTGCCAGTATAGTCTATATCTTGGTATTTATCTTTAATTAATAGCTGTTGAAAATATTTACCACCTCGATTTACACATGGACAATAATCTGTTCCAAAAGGGTTATATTCCAAGGAAAGTTTAAAAATATTTTCCACTGTAGAACCTAAAAAAAGAATCACTAATAAATGACGATAAGGATGTCTTATCTTCCCATCTAAAATAAATATGTCTATAAGCCAGCTCCTAGATTTACCAAAATCACTTTGAAGCATTTTTAGAAGTTGAGGAGAGTAGTACTCTCTAAAATCATTGATAAGTTTGTCTAATGAATTCCGATCTTTAAAATTAAATTTTTCGTATTTTTTGTATAACAGTTTAATATAAACTTTACGTATAGAATCTCCAAAAAAAATGGCATTTGATTGCTTTAAAAGCCAATCAATATTATGAGCTAATTGTATAAGATGTTGAAAATTAACAACTGATAATTCTAAAGAATTATTGAGCTTGGTATTTATTGCTTTTTCTGCTACAATATATCCATGTCTGTAAGAATTTCCTAATACCTCGCTTTTTTGTAGAATAATGCTATGTATTGGACAAAATTTAATTCCAGGAACTTGATGTAGACGATGCCAATAACATTCACCAAATTGCTTTTTGTCTTCTAATACACATTGAGGACAAAAATGTAAATAGTTTTGAAATTGGATAAAAATTCCAAAGTCACGTGAAAGAATTTTTGGATTATCTTGTTTCATTGCATCTCGAAGTATTTTGATTAAGTATGGTAGATAAAACGCACTATAAAATGGCAATAAAGTATGATTATCAATTAATAAATCAGATGTGTAATTATTTCCTGCGGGTAAAGACGCAATAAGATAATCTAACCTAGTAGCAAGATAAAAATTCACAGAAGAAAACCTTTGCCAACTTTGCCCAAAAAGGTCTTGGGATATATGCATTTTAGTTTTATAATTCATCCGTTCAGAGTACCGCGCACAAACACTGTAAAATAATTCATCTGGATAAGGATCTGGAAACCAACCAATCATTTTGCTATATCCTACAATTGGTACTCACTGACAGATTTTATATAACCTGCTTCCTTGAGAGCTTCATAGTATGAAACACCTGTTGAAGCTTTTTTAGCAACTATTTCTGGTAAAGTATCTTTTGAGTCAGTCTGTTTATTACTTGTCCTTGATTTCTGAGTAGCCTTAATAGGAACTGAAGTAGAGCTTATCTCTTTTTCTTTTGGTAGTTTTGAGTTTGCTAACTCGGATAATTTCTGTGAGGGTTCAGCTGGCTTAATTTCCTCTGATGGGCTACTCTCTGAATCAGATTGATCTTCACCAATAACACTAGATGAATCTTCATTTGCTAAACGCTCTATTCCTTCTTCTATAAAAGGTTCGAGATCAATTGGCTTAACATCCTCACAATCCATGAGCAGTCTTAGTTTTTTGTCGGCATCTTTCTCTTTCAAGGCATTCATAACTTTTGTTGCAGTGCGAAGACAATCTTTAGCAACTGACTTGATGATTGAAGCTGTAATTCTCTCTTGACCACTCGATACGGCTCGCACTTGCGCCAGCATATAAAGCTTGGCAGCAAAATCTGTAATGCCTTGGCATTCGTAATAAAGGGTGTGGCTTAATTCTGGTGTCAGTGGAGAAGCTATTTGTACATATTGGTACCGCCAGAGAGATTTGACAAAAGTTTGCCAAGTTTCGTCCTCTTTCATTGTGTCCCAAACAAAATCTCCTTGACCTGTTCCTCGCCGTATCTGACGAAACTCACTGCTTAAAACAGACCAAGCTTTATAAGTTCCCACCAAAATAACTGGCAGCCCAATGGTATTAATTAGTTGTACAAAAAAGTTGAGCATTTTTTCGGAGCCACCACTTTTAGCTGAACTAAGATTTTGAATTTCATCAATCACAAGCATTCCTAGTGACTGGATTGATGCTACACGTGCCATGTTGGGAATCATGTCATCTACAGTTTGGCGTCCCTTGGCGTAGTTTCTGTAGTATTCTGTTCCCAGCAGGTAATCAACAGCTCGGAAAAAGTTGATACAAAGACCTCTGATTGAACCATCATGAGGACAGTCAAGTTTTAGCCACGCTATTTGCCTTAAAGTCAAGTTTTTATTAAGATAACGGCTGTGATTAATAATTTGCGGATAAAGCAACAGTATTTCTTCTACTCCGGTACTCTTGCCAATACCACTAAGTCCAATGATTGTCATGCTCTTTGCTGTTGAGCGTGAGGATCTAGGTAGGAATCCATTAGGGTCAATTAAATCCAGTGAACGCTTAGTATTTTGCCAAAATCCTGGCGATATAGGATTTCTAGCTTGATAGCCTAACCTAATAATGCGCGAGATCCGCTGTTCTAAATCAATATGAATACCAAGGGGTGTAAAAAATTCTAGAGTATCTTGGATATAATGAAAGCGTAAGTGAGTAGGCTGATTACGCATATCTTCACTGTAATGTGGAAACTTTGCCAGGCTCTTTGCTGCCTCTAATTTCGTCAAAATTTTTGGTAAAGCTTCAATAAGTGGGTTACCCCGATATTTGGGAACTTCTGGGTCGGAATATATTGCATTAATTTCTTCCCCTGTGAATACTGAAAATCGAGGTTTATACATTTCATCATCAGTCATTCTTCCACATTCCTTCGATAACTTCATTTAGCATTTCAGTTTCTTTTGGTACTGGTATATAACCTTCATCAGCATCTTGATACTGATTATTAACTTGCATTGGAAGCGCTGTTTCTAGTTGATCAGCAGTCTTTTCAGGTCTTAAATCACGAGCATTTTTATCTTGCTCATAATGTTTTTCAGCTTTTCGACTATTTTTTGTTCCTTTAATAAGAGACTGTTTAGACTTACCTTGACGAGCTTTTTCGGTTTTTTCTGTTGCATCCGTTTTATATCGATCTAAAGAAGCATTTAAATAAGCTTTCGCCTGTCTTTGATTGGGTTGATTATCTTGTTGTGCAAAGTTCTGTTCAGCAAAGTGATCCATAATTTCCTCTAGGTTGCAGTCTAAAAAGGTTTTTGAAGCAGGAAGCATCTCACAAACTTCCATACGTTTCCCACCATCAACAAGCATATAGATCACCAGAGGCTTTCGAGGATCGTAGACAACTGGAACTTTCCAACTACCTTGAATTCCAGCCTTTATAAACCAATGCTCTCTCGTAGCAGATTCACAGGTGTAACGCAGGCGATTATGTAAATTAACCCCTTTGGCTCGGAAGCAAATCCCATAGCGAGTAACGGTAGCATCTGCTCTGTGCAAAAGATTTAAACGAATAATTTCAGGTGTCTCCTGACGAGGACGACCGTAATTACGGATTCCCCATTCCCACAACTCCAATGGAAAAGGTTCCACATGATCTTCAATCATGTGCTTTGTCATAGGATATTCATTTAAGCGGTGGTAATTATTGTAGTAAAGGATGAGTTGGATCATAATTACTCGAAATTCATCGAGGGTATAAATAGCATCCAATCGATAATCTTGATCACCTCTTTCCCTTGGCTTATATACTGCTCCTGGTTGAAAATGAATAACCTCATCGTTAATTAAGCGGAACATCCTCTCTACACAAGGCTTCCAATCGGGGCGATATGGCGGTGTGGGTGAGATTTCTATCCCAAGACTTTTAAGTGCTTGTCTAGCGTTACCGCTCAAGTATTCGCTACCACGGTCATTTTGAATTAATTTACAAAGATGGTTACAATGCCAATCTTCTGTTGTAATCGTGATACCAAATTCCTGACAAAACTTTACTTTATCTGTAGTTGCATTTTCCAGAGCCAAAGATGCCCCCAACCAACTCGGCCCTTCAAGGGCCGCACTAAATCCTACAATACTTCGGGAAAATATATCTACAATTAAGTAGAGAACAGGTCGTCCAATTATGCGACTTCTGTCTAAAGAACTAACTAAGTAAATATCAGCTATTGTAGAATCAATTTGCCAAAGCGCACCTGGAAAAGGAGCCATATCGGTTGAGTTACCCAGTACCTCTCGGTAGCCGAGGTTAAATTTACGCTCACCTTCACGAGAGATGAGTGATTTTTTAAGATCGCGGTCTTTATAATACCAATATTGAAACTGTCTCAAAGTAGGACATTGTTCTGGAGGGAAAAAGAGAGGAACTTCATTTCCATCTTTCCCTTTTATTTTTATAGAGAAAAACTCCTCAAACATTTTTTGGTAAGCATCTTTGAGCGGTAATCTCTTCTTTTCATGATATTTCTTGGCACTTTTAACGATAATTAACCGTAATTCTTCATTTATATTAATACCAGGAGGTTCATCTTTTAACTTAGTTCTTTTACTAGGAGCGCCTAGTTTTTTAGTGATATTACGGTTTTTACCTTTTCCACCACAATAATCATAATTGGGCAGAAGTGCATTTAATTTTTGCCCTCTTTGCCAGTAGGAGCGCAATAATTGGTAAATTGTTGGCTTATTACTTCCTGTCAGTTCTATTGCCTGCCTAACTAATAAACCTCGCTCATCAGGAAAAAACGCTTTATATCCACTTTCAATAATTAAAGCGATTTTGTTCCACGCATTATCTCTAAAATTACGGTGGGTTTCAGGAATTAAATCTTCAGGACGATATAGATATGCATAGGGATCGGTATCTAGAATAGAAGCTTTTTGTTCAGCTAATGCTGCTTCAATTTCTTCGATTCTCTGTAAAACTGGAAATGCTTTAGAATTATTCAGCTCAATTGTGACTACATCTGTTCCAGATGGGTCAATCCAGAGTAATCTGATGATGGTAAAAAGATTACCATCCTCATTCTGTAGTTCAATTAGCATATTCTCATATAAATTCATTTAGCAACTCTTATTTGTTTCATATTTAAGGGAAGGAGTAGCCAAAAGTGTCAATTTCTTCCTGAACTGATCTTGTAGTGGCTGGTTCATATCGATTAGCCATTTCCGATTAGCGATTAGATGACGAGCAACTGCAAGGCTACTGCCTGGTTCCAAGGCAAGTCGTTCATCGCATTGAGCTGCTAAATCACTTAGTGAAACGTCTCCCTGAATTACACCTTTAGCAAGTACGGCTGTAATTTGTCTAATGTTAAGTTCTGAAAGAGGTGAAAGGTTTTGAATAAAAAAGTAGTTGTGTAAAAATCCAATATTTTTGGCCAACACCTCTGGAATATCTTGTTCAGTAACTATGCCCCAGCTAATTTTCCGGGACTCCCAATAACGACGTTCAATTTCAAACTTTTCCAGAACTCGCGGATCTTGTAATTCCTGTGAAAGCTTAACTGTTCTAGCTTGATCCATAATTCCTATACCTGTAGTTCCTGGAATAGTTACAACGAAGTCTGTGGTCATCACGTTAGGTTCCCTAGTCTTGGGATTGACTGGGTGCTTGTAACCACACTGTTTAGCAATATCTAAGGTTTCTTCGAGTTCTAAAGGAAACTGCTCTCGGATATCAATGACGATAGGTGACCATTCGAGCGCGTAAAAATAATGAAACTCACTCATGCTAAACAAGTGGTATTCTCTTTGAGTTTTCCAACCCAAGCCCTGGACAGAAAAACCTTGAGATGAGAAGTCCATTATCCAAATTGCTGGTTTGTAATCAAGACCCCGGCCTTGACCACAGCCTTCATCTAGGCGCTTGTTAACGTCTTTCCGGTTTTTTTTGCTACTACGCTGAGGCATCTGCATGAGAAGGCTTTAGAATATGCACTTTAATACGTATATTCTAAATCTAGAAGTTACACAAAAATGCGTATATTCTAAAGAAAAAAATTTAAATTTGGTTACAATTTATTTAGCTGTGTAAACTGGGCGCTAGCTCTTATCATTGAGACAAAGTATATGTAAGTTTTTTGAGAGTGAGGGCGGCTAATGCCAAAAGGAAGTAAACGAGTTAAGGGAGTCCCAGAGCTACAGGACGAACTGAAAACACGAGTGAACCTCTCCCTGACTCCCACAGCTATAGCGAACCTGGATGTCATGGCTATTGAAAGAGGAATATCAAAATCGGAGTTGGTAGAACGAATTGCCCGACGACAAATACCTTTAAATGATTACCGCGACCCTTTAAGAGATGCTTCAGTAGCAGCTCTGGTAGAACGTGTGATTCAAGAATTACCTCCGCTTGATATAACTATTTCCAAAGTAAAATTTATTCCATTCAATAATCGAGAAAAATTGCCTAACTCTCCGGGAGCATATTTAATAACTAATTGGCAATATGAATATATTGATTCTACTAATGATCTGAAAGAAAGATTAATGAATGAAGAGGTTAGAAAATCTTTACAAGAAATGTTTAAAGATAAAGAAGATAATATCTTATTGTTCTGGATTGAGTGTAATGATGCCAGATTAATTAACGTTCTTCAAAAAGAAATCAGAAGTGTATTTAGGGGTATTAGAGAAGATATAATATCCCAATCTTTGTGTAGAAAAGTGCAGGAAAAAGATTTTATTCAAACTAATGAGAATCTTTCTAATGATTTGTATACTTATATCAGCCATATAGCTAGCACTGGTAAGAAAAGAAAGCTGCCGATTTAGCAAACGATATTACAAAAAATCTGTAATGCCGATATCAATAACTTTCATATTTTTGATATCTTCGTAAGAATTAAGCAACTATTAGAAATTTATATATTTAATCTTTCCAATAATCTGAAACGTATTTAACTTTTCAAGCTAAAAGCTTTACTGTTAGGTTTTTAGCCTTCTAAAAGTACAATTTAGATGCGTAACAGCTTAATACAGTATTCTAAGTTAGCCTTCTGTGGTAACTAAACTCAGTGTTTGTTCAATCGACTTTAACGCTGATTGAATATCTGTACTCAGTGCATCTGCCTCGGCTTTAATCACAGCCACACCCTTACCAACTTCCGTCAAAGATTTTTTTATAGTTCTGATTCGTCCCAAAGCTGTGCGGATCTGCTGAATCTGTTGTTCAACAGCAGTAACATCCAGTTCTGATTCAAAGGTACGCAATTTATTTAACCTTTGCTGGATCACCAAAAAGCGGATAGCAATGATTAAAAATGGATGGGTTGTGGCGATCCAATGACCGGACTCAGAAACTCCCTCTGCCCAATCACCGATTTCCTGCGCTAATCCCTCACGCGAATAACTTAAAAAAATTGCCGAATTTGCAGAACGCCGCATCATTGCTGACTGTAAATGTTGAGTGATTGCTTGGCGACCAAAAGGTTTTGAGGGTCGTTTTCTAGCTTCAATCACTATTGACAGTTCAATTACAGCTAACGATTTACTGGTGAACTTTACCAGAATATCGCCAGTATCCCCATCGTGACCAATATGCTCCACCTCTACTCCACTCAATTTTGACCAATTTCGCAGTTCGACAACAACTAATTCCTCATAGTTGATGCCTTTTGCAGTTGTCTGCTCAAGTACTTGTTGTGTCACTTGTTGATCTCGAATTTCTCTGGTCAGTTTTTCCACTTGTTCGGTTAATGGTTTCACAGACTCAGAAACCACATTTTTAACTGCCGCAGCCAGAGTACCATTTTCCTTAGTGGCATTTATTAATGCTGCTTTAAATGCGCCTTGAATTGAATCAGAGCGTTTGGCATCTAACAGTTGACGTAATGAATTCAGAAAGCGGCCAACAACAGAAGTTTCTCTGGCGGGGTCTATTTCTTGTGTAAGCAGAGTGCTGACGCTATTGAGTTTTTCAGTAAGGATGCCTGAAGTCAGATTAATTTGATTTTGCAGTGGAGCTAATAATTGACCATTCTCCGTCCCTACTTGATTAATTAATTCCTGCTGGAAAGACTCTGCAATTACCTTAACTGTCTGCTGAAACTCCACCAACAAGGATTCCATCTGCTGCTTAATTAATTCGTTGCCATGACGAGTTTGAGCAGTTTGCAAGCAAAGAAATCCTAACTCAAAAGCATCCCGGCAAATATCCTCATATTCTGACTGAGGAAATTGTTGTAAGTAGCTGATGGCATTTTTAAGAGGGATTGCCAAGCGATGAATCAGGACATGGTTTTGTGTCAATTCAATACTGGAGGGCAGGTAATAAGAGTCATTGGTGGAGCGGTTCATGGAACAGTGGGTAGGCTGGTGACGATAAATTGCACCCTACTACCTATTTTTTATGCCAGTCAAGGTGATGAAGAAAAGTTTTGTCAATTTGCAAAACTGAAGGATTAATTCGGTGGTGGAGAATTATGCCACTGTTCCAACAGAGGGCTAATTACTTCGGCATTGGCGAGAAGAAAATCAGCTACAGCCATAATTCTCTGGTAAGGTAAGCCAGCTTCTCGGCGGCTGGCTTGTCCACCCAACCAGTGATAAGCTGTCGATTTAGAGATGGCACAGATTTTTGCTAATTCTTCGTAACCCAATCCCCAACGATAGCTAAAGTCTTGGGGGGACATGAACATTTGGTTATGCAGTTCTAGCAACTGCTCAGGTTTTTGAGCTTCAGACATAATTGCCCCTAAGCCTTTCCAATGATGACTTTTCTAGGGATTCGATATCATCCTCGAAAGCGAAGTCGCAGGTGCAAATTTCACGAGAGGGACTGCGCTCATCTAAAAGAACCAAGTAATGTAAGCCAGTGGCAATGCAACTGGCTTGTTGGGCGTAGATTACTCCGATGACGCGGCCAAAGTCGCCGTTGGGTACTTGAAACCAGCGTACCCATTCACCGAGACGAAATCTCTGGTGGGGTAATTCGCTGGGAATAACCTCTGGCATAGCTACTGGCGGTATTTGAGGAAAAATATTAGGCATAAAAATTTACTTAGTTGCAGATTAACCAAGAACAGCAAAGACCAGGAAGAATTCCGTTTTGTAAACGGAAATTTTCCAGCATGGTGAACAATAGTTATCCACGCCAAGCTTAAAATCTCACCTGTTTTTCTTTGATCAGCAAACTAAACCCTCTCTGCTTGATTGCAAGTCAATAGTAGGGCTGGTTGTTATGATCAATCATATTTTACTCGTTTTTGATGGTAAATCATATCTGTATACATGGAAATTTATGATTTATTTGTGTTTCTTGTAGGGTGCGACTGCTGATACTTGTTCTAAAAGCTCTGTAATTGCTGGTTGAATTTCTTCTAGGCTGATGGCTATAAGGTTAATGGTATGAGCGACTTCGAGAATTTGTAGCACTGTATCAGGTCGTTTCTCAAATTGAGAACCCCAGTTCTTATCGATTGTTTGGTAGGAATAAACCCCAAAGGTTGCTTCTGTGAGCGTTCGCACGCACGCAGCTCTATACCCTCTTTTTTCTGGCTTTGGGCTTTTAACGTACAAACGGCAGTATTCCAATGGTTCCATTAACGGTTTATTCTGATTGCGTCAATTAATGATTTTGTCGCTTGTAGTACCGGAAAAAATACCCATTAATAATGGTAATTCTGTAAAATCATTTTTTATTAATTACCGAACTCGACCTCTTTTATAGCTTTTGTAACCTATAATCAAAACAGGTTACAAAACAGCATAAAATGGTTAAAAAACTAGTGTAAACAGTCTTGCATCTGGTATTGTATAACTGAAAAACCGAAGCTAGACCTTGATAAGAAGCTTGCTTATGATTTTGTAACCAATAATTAATACAGGTTAAAGAAACTCGACATAATGAATAGCGCAGACCGACCCTCTCCAAACGATCAAAATCAAATGAATCCTAAACAAGAACCTAAGTTAGTTGGGAAGTTGATTAGCCTTTCAAAAAAAGGCTCTCCAAGTTTTTCCAAGATGCATATACGTTTAAACACTTCAGCAGAAAGCCCACAACCCGGTTCATGGTTGGCTGTTGAAGCTGTAGATGCTAACGACCAACAACTAAGGATTTTAGCTAAAGTCGTCAATTCCTGGGAACATAATCCTCATGAGGATGCCCACGGTTCTGCGGTCAACGAAGTAATACCATTTCCAACAAACTATGCACCTGAAGGTGAATCTACGATTATCTACAGGATTGCTGAAGTTGAACCTGTTAAGGAAGTTGTAAAGTTGGTCTACTAAGCGTCAATTAAACCTTGGAGAAAATGGAGATAATGGAGAAAATGTATAGTGAAGCATTTGGTAAAGCAGATGTACCCAAGCGAGAGGCTGCAATTATTCAATTTTTGCGTGAAAATCCAGAAGGCGCAACAGCAAGTAATATTCATCAGGAGGTAAGTAAACATCTGGGAGATACAATAAGCCGTCCAGCTTATTACAAACTGTTAGAACGTTTGGTAGCTGCTGGCAAGATTGAGCAAGCTAAAGAGGGTGGTACTCGTCGCTACCTTCTACTGCCTCAATTACATGCTACAAGTCGGCTAACACTAGATGATGTATATGAGATGCTTCCGTTTGTGCAATCTTCAGAAGCAATGGCACGAGCGATTGAAGCACACCAATACTTTCTGGAACATCGTGATACGGTTGTTCGGGAAGCAGCTCACGCTTTATGTGAAGAACCAGCTGCAAATCTTTTCTATCTTTGGATTCGCAATTTGATAGAACTGCTAGAAGCAGATTTGAAAAGCTATCGGTATGTGGAAAAAAAAGGTTCTTATATAGGTCAAGCAGTTTTTGCAGATAACTCTTTAGAACGCCGTCTGCAATCGCAGTGTGACACTTTAAGAGATTTGCTTTATCGGCAACTCAGCATTCCTCGGAGTATTGTTGACATACCGGAATGGAATGGATTACATGGTTTAAAACAAGGTGAACAGCTTGGCTACGATTGGGATAATTTAAAGATAATCCTTGAAAAACGAGTATTCGGCGTAGGTGAAAAGCAAACTGTACTGGGTCTTGTTACGGTTACACCACAAGCATTAGCCAAGGCAAAGCAGGAATATGTTATTTCGGGAAGTGATGGGAGCTTCCATGCAGGTACTTTAGGAATACGTACAGCGAAAGGATATATTGAAGACGAATCTTTTGTTGTTACCTTCAACAATGGAGTTGCTTATGTGCGTTCTTCAGAAAGAATAAATCAGCAAAAAGGACAAAAAAAGTTTATACATTCTGCTCCTGTTACCCGCCAAACCCTTGATGACCCTGCTTACAAAGGCATGGTGCTTGCACCCTTCATGTTTCCAACTCTTACTGATTCAGAATATGAACACATGGCAAGGGCTGCCACAGATGTTGTACAGATGCGGGTAGACGACGAAGTTTTCAATGGAAAAGCGCGTGACATAATTACTGGGGAACAAATTTCTACTCCCCGCATACATATCCGTGATGGCACAATCACTCCCCAAGAGCGGTACTTTAGCCACTATTACCGGATGGACCCTTATGGTGATATTGTACGTGAAGGAATTGCTCGTAGTCGGAGTATTCTAGAACGAATTCGAGCTGTTCCAATTGAAAACTCTCGTAGTAAACCACAAATCTATGCTGGCTCTGTAAAGTCTACCCAAAATCGGTTGTTTTGCCGCCTACTTAATTGGTACATAGCCCAAGGCTCAAAATTAACTCGTGGTCAGGCAATAGCAGCTAATTGGGATATTTCACGAGCGTCATATATTTCTGACATTGATGCGATGACAGCATTATTCGCCACTATGCCACGTCCTCCTCAACAAGAATCTTTATGGGTTTCTTGTGTTGTATTGCGTCAATTTGCCTCTCTAACTGAGTTTTTTGATATAAAATTCAACCAAGAAAATGATTGGTTTAATCTGTTACTAGCACGTCGTAATAAAGCGCTTGATGAGTATGAGAAATATCGAAGTACTTTACCATACCATGCACTTATTAGTGAGGACGAACTAGCAAATGACTCTTACCTTTATTTGTTAGAAAATGCTGATTATGCATCTTTTTACATAGGACACACTGCTGGAAATCCAGCACCAAAGATTCCGCGCTACGAGTTTTTATGTTCGCTACGCCCGTATATATCCCTTGAAAATAATTCAAAACCAGCTTTAGATTATGTTCAAAGTGCAGTACAACAGTTAGTGGCTGGACTATTAACTTGCGAATTTCAGCAAGACCGTGACCATAACTATATGAGCCATCTCAATATAGTTAAAATAATTCCCTCTGTTGTTTATCAAGCCCATGAATATGCTAAAAGCTTAGGTAAAAAGCTAGAAAGCGATTTAAAATCTACGGTAGTAAGTAGGCTAGCTCAACGTCGTAATCAACCTATCAATGAACGTGATGTGGATGTTAATCCTATCAATGTCACACGTTATGTACAACGTTTCAATGTAGCGAGGCAAGCTTTACCTCCATCAGAGCAAGATGACAGTATGCGTTAATTCTCAATCAAAAAACCTAACTCATTATAAATGTGACGTCCTATTGCTTCCGCTAAGGGGAGTGGAACTGCATTGCCTACTAATTGCATTTGTTCAGCAAGATTTCCATGAAAAATGAAATCATCGTTGAAACCTTGTAGTCTTGCAGCTTCACGTATAGTTAGTGTTCTTGGTTGGCTGTAATGGAAAAAACGTCCACTTCCCGCATTTTGGAAGTAAGTAGTTAACGTGCGGGCCAATCCCGCACGATGAAGTCGCCCATATGCTTGTGAATAGTAACGCTTTTTAGAGGATTGAATATCATACACTTCAAGCCTGCCACCTTCCCTAACATTTTGGAGTTGACTTAAGCGCTCTCCTGAATGCTGACGAGCTATACAATTAGCCACATACTCACTGTCTTGCCGCAAAGCTCTTTGATACAGATTTTGCGCCTCGTGAGTATATTTTTGCAGAGAATCTTTTCCAGCAGAGCTAACTAAATCGCTAATGGCATCACCTACTGTAACAAGTGGTTCCAGTTTGGGACTAACGGTATTTATGACTTTTTCTACTTGTTGAGCACCTTTACGATTAATTACTAGATCAGCACCGAAAATACTATGAGATGTTTCGTTATTTAAAACAACAAGCTCATTACTATCATTTAAATGATAACTATAAATATATTGCCCTTCTTGACCGTGCGTAGGTTGAGGAAATGTTGGCTTTTTATTATAGTCTCGACGATATGCTATTAAGAATAATCTATGTCGTGTTTGAGGAGTACCGTAACGTGCTGCGTTTAATATACCATAGGTAATACAAAAATATTCAGAAAGTTCTTTAATTAGAGGATAAAAAAGAGGATGAAATAATAACTGTGGTACATTTTCCATTACCAAAAAACTAGGTTTTATTTGCTTTACAACTTTTGCGTAGGCTAAGACCAAGTTATTAATATCATCATCTTGCTTTCGTTTGCCTAATAGACTAAATCCCTGACAAGGTGGGCCGCCCAATATACCATCTAATCTCTGTCCGTCTAGAGTTTTATAAATTTGCTCATCTCTAAGTTCAGTAATATCTATCAATTCATAGTTAGCATCAGGGCTATAAGATTTATAAGAATTTTTAGCTGGTTCAAATTTATCATAAAGTGCCAAAGTTTGATATTTACCAGTGCGTTCAAATCCCTGCGCTAAACCAGCTGCTCCGGCAAAAAGTTCAATCACATTCATTTTTATTAGCTCTCTTAGCCATTGACTCTTTAACTGCCTTTTTTATATTTGATACAGCTATACAAAAACTCAACCTCACAGACAGCCAATATACCATTGCTGCTAACTCTACTATAGGAATCCGGTTTGATCCTTGAATTTACTTGCGTGGGCAGGGGATAGGGAATAGGAAACGGGGAACAAGAAAGAAGCGATAGATTCGTACTAAGTCTTGTTCAAAAATCAAATAGGAGTCCTATATGTGGAGACGAATTAATGGATCTCGCAAACCGCAAAAGTGTCATGTATTTGGATAATCCTCTAAAAGAACATAAATTATTGCAAACGATCGCTCGTACCAATCGTGTCTTAAGTATTTTTACTCTGTGACAGTTAGTAAAGGACTTTACGAACCAGTAAAGGACTTTACGAACCAGTAAAGGACTTTATTGTTTATGTACAACATCTACAGCTGATAAGAAGCCGTCAAAGCTACCGCCAAAGCATCCGCAGCATCATCAGGCTTGGGAATTTCATCTAAATCCAACTCCCGTGCCACCGCTTCTTGCACTTCTGACTTATCAGCATTACCATAGCCTGTTAAAGCTTGCTTAATTTGAGCCGGAGTAAACTCTACGTAGGGAAGACGACGCTGGCTTAACACCAAAATGAGTACACCCCGCGCCTGTGCAACGACGATTGTACTTGACATCCGATAGAAGAATAGTTTCTCGATCGCCACCAAATCCGGTTGCAACTCCTCCATCAGGGTGTGTAAATCATCAAACAAGGTACATAGGCGCTGTCCCATTTCGACATCTGCTGACGTTCTGATTACCCCAAAATCCAGCATATTTACTGTCGTCTCTTGCACCTTGTGGGAAATTTGTGTACAGGTAATTGCCCCAAATCCTAAAATTGCCAGTCCTGGATCTAATCCTAAAATTCGTTTTTCCATTAAATTCACTTTTACCAAGCCAGGCTATTGTTGAACTAGGAATACTGGCAATCTTCACGACTTGTTCTTAGTCTAATGCGATTGACAAATATAATAGTTTCACGCCTGGTGTTTTAAACCAAGTGATCTAAATTTTCTGTTAATTATTGTTTGTAGCACTGCTCCAAATCAGGTATGTCAAATGGTTTTTTCAGACAAGCCCTCAACGCCCTGCAAAAGCAGTCGCGCTCTCGTACTTCACATCGGGTTAACCAGTGGTTCAAATGGTTATCCCCTGGACTATCGGTAAAACGTTGGTTGTTGATCAGTCTTGGGGGTGTACTGCTGGCGAGTTTGGGGTTAGCTATTTGGATTAAGCTGACTCCAATTTTTTGGATGATCGAGTTGGTTAGGAATTTCCTGGGAGTAATCACCAACCTCTTACCTAACTATATCAGTGGCCCTTTGGTGCTGCTTGGCGGCTTGCTGTTAGTGCTTTGGGGGCAAACTCGCACTGTCGGCTCAATTACTAAGGTACTCAGAGCCGAAGGCGGAGAGGAACTGATTGATGTCTTGCTAGCCCATCGTCGATTGTACCGAGGCCCGAAAATAGTGGTAATTGGTGGTGGTACGGGACTTTCTACGTTGTTAAGGGGACTGAAAACCTACAGCGCTAATATTACTGCGATCGTCACTGTCGCAGATGATGGTGGATCTTCTGGGCGGTTGCGTGAAGAGTTTGGTGTGCTACCACCAGGGGATATTCGCAATTGTTTGGCTGCACTAGCAGATGAAGAAAAGCTATTAACAGAATTGTTTCAATACCGTTTTCGGGCTGGAGATGGGTTAACGGGTCACAGTTTTGGCAATTTGTTTTTAACAGCAATGAGTGATATTACTGGAGATTTAGAACAAGCAGTTGCAGCCAGTTCCAAAGTGCTAGCGGTACGCGGACAAGTACTACCAGCAACTCTCAGTGATGTTCGCCTTTGGGCAGAATTAGCCGATGGTCGCCGGATTAATGGGGAGTCTAGTATTCCCAAAGCTGGCGGTAAAATTGTCAAAATTGGCTGTATTCCAGCTAATCCTCCGGCGGTGCCAGCAGCGATTAAGGCACTTAAAGAAGCTGATTACATTATTATTGGCCCAGGTAGCCTTTATACTAGCCTGATTCCTAACTTATTAGTACCAGAAATTGCCGATGCGATCGCTCAAACAGATGCTCCCCGGATTTATATCTGCAATATAATGACTCAACCAGGAGAAACTGAAGACTACACTGTTGCGGATCACATCAGAGCAATTGATGCTGCTTGTGGGCAAAGACGGCTATTTGATGCTGTGCTAATACACAACAAATCCCCCTCGGAGCAATCACTCATCCGCTACGCCGAACAAAACTCCCATCCAGTTTTCTTGGATAGAGAAGCCGTAACTCAGCTAGGGCGAAAGATTGTTCCAGCTAATGTTTTGTATGAAGATGAAACGGGTTTTGTACGTCACAATCCTCAGAAACTAGCACGAGTGTTGTTGCGGTGGTACGGTAGAGCTCATCACGGAAGATGAAAATTTGTCATTAGTCATTCATCTTTTGTTTAGATCAATGACGAATGACCAATGACCAATGACTAATTATGAAAATTTTTCTTGCAGATGCAGAGGCGACGCTACACTTAGGTATTACTCTCGGTCAATCCCTGACCCCTGGTAGTGTAATTTTACTAGAAGGTGATTTAGGTACTGGTAAAACTACCCTAGTTCAAGGTATTGGCAAGGGTTTGGGAATCGCTGAACCCATTGTCAGTCCCACTTTCACCCTGATTAATGAGTATACAGAAGGACGCCTCCCTCTTTACCACCTAGATTTATATCGCTTAGAACCACAAGAAGTTGCAGCCCTGAATTTAGAAAGTTACTGGGAAGGTGTTGAGGTCATACCAGGAATTGTGGCAGTTGAATGGGCGGAACGATTACCTTACAAGCCAGATAGTTATTTAAGTGTGAGTTTGACTTATGGGCATGGGGGCACTCGTCAAGCTGAACTCATACCATTTAATTGTGCCATTAGCGAAGTCATTGCCGCGATTTAAGCTGATCTCCCGACTGAAGTACTAGGGATTTCACTTTTTTGCTGATAATACTAGAAAATTTCTGCAAATAGTCGAGGGAGAACTCCACACTCGTCCTATCTGCCACTACCACGCTCACCATTGTAAGTCACTAACATTGTTATCTTAACCAAAAATAAACGAAAGAATTGTTCAACAGAAAATATATTGCAATAGAGCAAATGTAAATAAACTGTTGTTGGGTTTAATGAGAGTTATTACAGAACTTAGTCAGCTTGCTTGAACCAGATTAGTTCCCTACTGTCATTCGGAGATCCAACCCTTGATTATTTAGCAGCGAAAGCTAGTAGATAAAAGTTAAACAACAATCAAGTTCTGTATAAGTCGTCTAACTTTCCTTACACTTAGTATTCCCAAGTTAAGTTCACAATCTATACAAAAGAAAAAACTAATTTATGATTTTTTAAAATAAGTCCAAATAATTTTAACTAGCAAATAATTCTTATATTCACATCTGTAATTACATCTGATATCAAGGAAATATTAAAACATCTAGTATTTCTACATAATTATCGTAGAAATACTAGATGTTTTATCCTATATTCGTTGACATTAATATGCCTACGTAGATGCACTAGTGGTGTGTGCCATTATTTTTGATAGGCTGCAAGATCGCCGACTTCTTCAAGAAGTCGGGGATTTGACCACCGCTAATTACTCAGTTATCTGTGATGAAAGAGGCAATCGCCTTTTTTGTCTGAGGACCGGAGTCGTCTCTGGTATAGTATGTAAGACCTTGATCAATGAATGCAGAGGTAGTATCTATTAACTGCTGAACAAACTCCGAACTAGTATTATCTATTTCTTCACTGACTTTTTCGCCTATAAATCGGTTTTTTCGGTCTTCTGGAGCTAATATAATCCGAGGATCTTTATAAGTCTCTTTTGGCTTGGGTTCAAATGTCTCATTTAAGTCAAACTGAAGACGTAAGTAACGTTTAGAATCGTATCCGCCCATGATTTGTCGGCAAATTGTACTAGCAATTTCAGATGTAGGTTCTATAAAGATATTAGTAAGATTTTTTGCCCAGTCGAAGCCTCTCCATTTGCTTATTTGTTTATATTGATATGGTTCACCAGTTTGACCTGTGCCAATAGAAAGAATAGAAATATCTTCCAATCGCAGATTCTCAAGTTTATATTTTTGTTTGATTGTTGGAGAGACTGAAGACTGACTGATCCTCATAACTAGACTCAAAGCTCCAAGAGAAGGGTTATTAGCAGAAACTCCTCCATCAATGTGTGGGAATTCCCAATCACCAAATTTTTCTTTATTTATAGGTTCTAATTTATATGGTGGAAAAAAAGTGGGAGCTGAGGCAGAAGCGGTACATATCTCCCATAAATAACAGTCATCATACCATCTGTCTCCTAGATCGGGATGACAATTTGTAAAAAAGGTTGTATTGCGATATAGCGTATCGTAAGCAAGAATCAAAATAATCGGTTTGTCAATATCTTTTATTCTTGTAGATTTATACGCATCTTTGAGGACGCTAATAATTCCATCATGAGAATATTTAGGTGGTGAAAGTACATTCAAAATGGATTTTATGATGGGCGGTAAGTTTTGATAGCGGTCTTTTCTCTGCTGCGGAAATATATCTTTACCCCGTTCTTTATACAATTTAATTAGTTCATCACTCTCCTTCCCAACAGCAATACCTCCTGCTAATATTGAACCCGTAGAAGTACCAGCAATCAGGTCAAAGTATTCATGTAAAAAGTTTCCTTTACCCTGATTTCTAATTTCTTGTTCTACTTGTTGAAGTATTCGGGCTGCAATGATTCCACGAATACCGCCACCGTCTAAAGTCAAAATTTTGAAGGACATTTGGTTAAAAGGGTAAAGAAGGAACAACAAGGATTTTCGCGTTTTACCTTTAACCAAACACCGCATTGATCTAGTCTTGGCTCTGGTAGATGAAAATCTTGCCAGCTCAAGTATGACTTTGATGTATAGTTATTTGTCTACTACATAAGCTTAAATAAATATTTCTCTAACCAAAGTTGAGGTCGATTCTCGATCACGACTCATAAGAAAGTTAAAGCTTGACCCCGCACTTGCGTATTTACCTGGCCTTTGTCATAAACTATCTCACCGCCGACAATGGTGGTTGTAGCCCAGCCGGTGAGGTTCCAACCTTCAAAGGGACTCCAACGGCATTTGGTTAAAAGTTCCTCGCGCCGGACTGGACGGTATGTATTTAAATCTACAAGCACTAAATCGGCATCGTAACCAGGTGCGATCGCTCCTTTATTGGGAATACCATAAGCTACAGCTACTGCTTTCGACATCCAGTTCACAACTTGAGCCACGGTACACTGTCCCTGCATCGCCGCAGTTAACATCAAAGCTAGGGAAGTTTCTACCCCAGGCATTCCCGAAGGACTATTGGGGTATTCTTGAGCTTTTTCTTCTAAGGTGTGCGGCGCGTGATCTGTAGCGATGAAATCAATCACGCCATCGCGCAAAGCTTGCCAGAGAACTTTGTTATCGTGGGGCGATCGCAACGGTGGATTCATCTGTGCTAAAGTACCAATTGTTTCATAAGCACTAGTATTCAACAACAAATGCTGTGGTGTCACCTCTGCTGTCACCCAACTAGGTTTATTCTGTCGCAGCAAATCTGCTTCTTCAGCCGTTGACAGATGCAGAATATGCAGACGCCGTTGATATTTTTGAGAAAGTTTTAATGCCAATTGGGTTGCAAGTATTGCCGCTTGATTATCTTGAATTTGCGAGTGAACGGCTGGATCGTGAATATTGGCAAATTCTTGGCGGCGTTGGTTAATTCTACCTTGGTCTTCGGCATGAACGGCAATCAAGCGATCGCCTTTAGCAAATATCGCAGAGAGTGCTGTTTCCCCATCAACCAGCAATTGACCATGCATCGACCCCATAAAAATCTTAATTCCCGGTGTTGGCTTTGCCAAAAGCAAATCTGGTAAATTCTCTGCTGTTGCCCCAATAAAAAAGCCATAATTAACCAAGCACTTCTGAGAGGCACGTTCTAGTTTGTCGTCTAAAGCCTGCTGTGTCGTTGTCAGGGGGCGCGTATTAGGCATTTCCAAAAAGGAAGTAACTCCGCCTTTAGCACAGGCACAACTGGCGGTAAATAAATCTTCCTTGTGTTCTAGTCCCGGTTCCCGGAAATGTACCTGCGGATCAATGACTCCCGGCAACAAAGTTAAGCCTTCTGCGTCAATTTCAGTGGCTAGTGCTGTTTGGGAGATTTCTGGCGCAACTTCGACTATTTGGCGATCGCGCGTCAACACATCCCCAATCATCAGTTCACCATTGGGTAAGATTATGCGAGCGCGGCGAATCAGGAGAATTTGTGGAGATGACATAGGGATAATTAAAGTTCAGGCAAAGAGCTATGTATTACAGAGAACTATGCTTTGAGGTTAAACTGAGTTGCGATCGGAGTAACCATTAAAGTTTTCCCGTTAAGATTAACAGATAAAGTCTCACTAGGCGAGTTAATTACCTACATCTTTGGTTCAGTTAAGTAATTTCATGCATAATCAAGTGTCTGATAACAATTCTAGTCAACAACCTGATAATTCTTGGATCGCAGAGCTAGGTAGAACAATTGTATTGAGCATTGTTCTAGCTCTGGGAATTCGTACCTTTGTTGCTGAAGCACGCTGGATTCCTTCTGGATCGATGGAACCGACTCTGCATGGTACGCCAAACCAGTGGGAGGCAGACAAAATCATTGTCGATAAGTTGAAATATAAATTTGCTAACCCGGAGCGGGGAGATATTGTAGTATTTTCCCCGACACAAGAACTACAAAAAGAACAATACCAGGATGCTTTTATTAAACGTGTAATTGGCTTACCTGGAGAAAAAGTACAACTTAAGGATGGCAAAGTTTATATCAACAACAAACCCCTTCCAGAAGGCAATTACCTTAGCTCTGGGCAAAGCACAGTCATTGATGTTTGCCAATCAGGGCCACAGCCACCTTTTTTGGCGAAACTCCAGACTATACCAGCCGATTCATATTTAGTACTAGGTGACAATCGTAACAACAGTTATGATGGCCGCTGCTGGGGTCTTGTCCCCCGCCAGAATATTATTGGACGTGCTGTAGTTCGCTTCTGGCCTCTAAATCATATTGGCGGAATAGATAAATCGCCACTATATCCATAATTAAGAATATTAGTAAGGTGGATAATTACAGCTATTTTCAGGTAAACAGACCAGGCGGTCGGGGCACAGAAAAAGCTCATTGGTGTCAACTTAAGAAGATTTTGCCCAAATTTGTTGAGTGTAAGCGTCAATCTCAAGGGTGGCGCTTACGCCTAGTTTTGACTAATCCAAATTAGTGGAGTTGTAATTTTTTGTACGAATCTAGTTGAGAACTATGATAAAGCGTTTGAAACACGAGTGCGTCATGTACATTTTTTAATGCCAGATTTTGCGTGTAAAATAGAAATTTGGAAAAGGCATTTTCCCGCAAAAATGCCACTAGCAGCAGATGTTTCTCCTGAAAGACTGGCTCAATTTGAAGATGTTTGCGGAAGAGACATCAAAAATGCCGTTATCGATGCTGCAATGAGAGTAGCAAGAAAAGGCAAGCTTTCTGTTGAGCTAAGTGATTTACTTAACTCAATTAATAGAATTAAATCAGCGAGAATTAATATTTTGCAATCAGATGATTTATCTCCACAGACAAGAGAAAAAATTAGCCAGCAGTTAAAAGAAGCTCTATCTTAAAAAAAGCTAGAAAATAAGTAATCTGTTAGCTCATTCTCCTCAAAAAAATCGGGTTTCTACTTTTTAATGTTGAGATTCTCTAAATTTAATCTGAAATAAATCCGGTTTCTCTAGCCAATGCTTTGTGCTGTGCGTAGCTTGCTTCTCCGAGGATTACGCCAAAGTTCCCTTACCCTAGAAGATTAAGGCTAGACTCACAAAAGCTGCGATCGCACTGTAAAAAATACTTAATCAACCCGCTTATGCGGGTTTTGTTTTGTAAATAAGAAGATAATATCTTTAAATAACTATTTAACTATTAAATTTAGTATTACAAAAAATTTACAAAATAGTGAGCAAATACTTTTATACACAGTAAATAATTACAAAGAAATATTTCGTTTTTTATATCGATTTGTGTCAGATAGACGATAAAATGCCCATTGGGTAAGCGTTTTCTGATAAAAAACACATATTGCCTAAAGTTCAGAAGTTAACTGTGGCTGATGATGCCGCTAAAAACTTCCAGTAGAGAACACGCATCAAAGGAGCCGAAGAAGCATGTTCACACACGTCAAGTCCACCATTAGACACATTGCGCCTGATGACTTACGCGGACGTAATTTAATCAAGGTGGTCTATGTCGTGCTAGAGTCCCAGTACCAAAGTGCTTTGTCGCAAGCGGTTCGCACGATTAACGCGAACAATCCCGACTTGGCGATTGAAATCAGTGGGTACTTGATTGAGGAACTCCGCGACCCAGAGAACTACCAGGAGTTCAAACGAGAAATTGAGAGTGCGAATATCTTCATCGCTTCCCTCATTTTCATCGAAGACTTAGCACAGAAAGTAGTAGCAGCAGTAGAACCACACCGCGATCGCTTGGATGTTTCTGTTGTCTTTCCCTCGATGCCAGAAGTCATGCGCCTAAGTAAAATGGGCAGCTTTTCTCTGGCACAGTTGGGTCAGTCAAAAAGTGCGATCGCGCAATTCATGCGGAAACGCAAAGAAAAATCCGGTGCGGGATTCCAAGATGGGATGCTAAAGCTTTTGCGAACGCTGCCGCAAGTGCTGAAGTTTTTACCAATGGATAAGGCACAGGATGCCCGAAATTTCATGCTCAGTTTTCAGTATTGGCTAGGTGGTTCTCCAGAAAACCTGGAAAACTTCTTGCTAATGCTAGCTGATAAATACGTATTTAAAGGTTTAGAGAAACAAAATTTTGCACCTTCTACATATCAACAGCCGGTGGTTTATCCCGATTTAGGGATTTGGCATCCTTTGGCTCCCAGTATGTTTGAAGATGTCAGAGAATACCTGAATTGGTATACATCTCGCAAGGATATCTCTAATGATCTCAAAGATCCCTTAGCTCCTTGTGTTGGGTTGGTATTGCAACGCACTCACCTAGTTACAGGGGATGATGCCCATTATGTCGCAATGGTGCAGGAGTTGGAAGCATTAGGCGCACGGGTATTACCAGTTTTTGCTGGTGGCTTGGATTTCTCTAAGCCTGTGGATGCCTACTTCTACGAACCAACTACCAACATACAGTTAGTAGATGCAGTCATATCACTGACTGGTTTTGCTTTAGTGGGTGGACCAGCCAGACAAGATCATCCCAAAGCAATCGAGTCACTCAAACGCTTAAACCGTCCTTACATGGTGGCGTTACCTTTAGTATTCCAAACCACAGAAGAGTGGATGGATAGCGATTTAGGGTTACATCCAATTCAAGTAGCTTTGCAAATTGCGATTCCCGAATTGGATGGGGCAATTGAGCCGATAATTTTATCAGGTAGGGATGGAACTACAGGGAAAGCGATCGCACTGCGCGATCGGGTTGAAACTGTGGCCGAACGCGCCTTAAAATGGGCTAACCTCCGTCGCAAGCCGAAGCTGGATAAAAAAGTTGCCATCACCGTTTTCAGTTTCCCGCCAGATAAAGGCAACGTCGGAACCGCCGCCTACTTGGATGTATTCGGTTCCATCTATGAGGTGATGAAAGCCCTGAAAAATAACGGCTACGACTTGCCAGAATTGCCAGAATCCGCCGAGGCGTTGATGCAAGAAGTTATCCACGACGCCCAAGCGCAGTACAACAGCCCGGAACTCAACGTTGCTTACAAAATGTCGGTTCCTGAGTATGAGGCGCTGACCCCCTACTCTCAACGCCTAGAGGAAAACTGGGGTCCACCTCCCGGACATCTCAACAGCGATGGGCAAAACCTGCTGATTTATGGTAAGCAATTCGGTAACGTCTTCATTGGTGTACAACCGACATTTGGTTACGAAGGCGACCCGATGCGGTTGTTGTTCTCCCGTTCAGCTAGTCCTCACCACGGTTTTGCTGCTTACTACACTTACCTAGAGCAAGTTTGGCAAGCTGATGCTGTACTGCACTTTGGTACCCACGGTTCCTTAGAATTCATGCCAGGTAAACAGATGGGGATGTCTGGTGATTGTTATCCAGATAACTTAATTGGTTCAATTCCTAACCTGTATTACTACGCAGCGAATAATCCGAGTGAGGCGACAATTGCTAAACGTCGGAGTTATGCCGAAACAATTTCTTACTTGACACCGCCGGCAGAAAACGCTGGTTTGTATAAAGGTTTGAAGGAACTCAGCGAATTAATTGCTTCCTACCAAACTTTAAAAGATAGTGGACGCGGTGTTTCCATTGTCAACAGCATCATGGATAAATGCCGGATCGTGAATCTGGATAAGGATATTAACCTGCCAGAAACGGATGCCAGAGACATGAGTGCCGACGATCGCGATAATATTGTTGGCAACGTTTACCGCAAGTTGATGGAAATTGAGTCGCGGTTATTGCCTTGTGGTTTGCACGTCATTGGGAAACCTCCAAGTGCAGAAGAAGCGATCGCAACTCTCGTGAACATTGCTAGTCTAGATCGTCAAGAAGAAGGAATTCAAGGCTTACCAGGAATTATCGCCAACAGCATTGGGCGTAAGATTGATGATATTTACCAAAATAGCGATCGGGGCATTTTAGAAGATGTCCAGTTATTGCAAGATATCACCTTAGCAACCCGTGCAGCAGTTAGCGCCCTTGTGCATGAGCAAATCGACGCCGAAGGGCGAGTTTCTCTGGTTTCTCGGTTGAATTTCTTCAACATGGGTAAAAAGGAACCTTGGGTAGAATCATTGCATAAAGGAGGTTATCCCAAAGTTGACACAGCCACACTCAAACCCCTATTTGAGTATTTGGAATTTTGCCTAGAGCAAGTTTGTGCCGATAACGAACTAGGGGCATTACTCAGAGGCTTGGAAGGTGAATACATCCTACCAGGCCCTGGTGGCGATCCCATCCGCAACCCGGATGTATTGCCCACAGGTAAGAATATCCATGCCCTCGACCCCCAATCCATCCCAACAACAGCAGCAGTACAATCAGCCAAAATCGTTGTAGACAGGCTCTTGATCCGTAATAAGGCGGAAAACGAAGGTAAATGGCCAGAAACCATCGCCTGTGTCCTTTGGGGAACCGATAACATCAAAACTTACGGCGAATCCCTAGCGCAAATTATGTGGATGGTGGGCGTGCGTCCAGTTCCCGATGCCTTGGGACGGGTGAACAAGTTGGAATTGATATCTCTAGAAGAGTTGGGACGCCCCAGAATTGATGTAGTAATCAACTGTTCTGGTGTATTCCGCGACTTGTTCATCAACCAAATGAACCTGCTAGACCAAGGCGTGAAGATGGCGGCTGAGGCAGATGAACCCTTAGAAATGAACTTCGTTCGCAAACACGCTTTGCAGCAAGCTGAGGAAATGGGGATTAATCTGCGTCAAGCAGCGACGCGTGTTTTCTCCAACGCTTCTGGTTCCTACTCGTCAAATATCAACTTGGCGGTAGAAAACAGCACTTGGGATAGCGAAGCCGAGTTGCAGGAAATGTATCTCAACCGGAAATCCTTCTCCTTCAATTCCGATAACCCCGGAATCATGGACGAATCCCGGCAGATTTTTGAAAGTACATTGAAAACTGCTGATGCAACTTTCCAAAATCTCGATTCTTCCGAGATTAGCTTAACGGACGTTTCCCACTACTTTGATTCAGATCCCACTAAGCTGGTGGCAAGTCTGCGCGGTGATGGTAAAAAACCAGCATCTTACATTGCAGATACAACCACAGCTAACGCCCAAGTGCGGACATTATCAGAAACCGTGCGTTTGGATGCGCGTACCAAATTGTTAAATCCCAAATGGTACGAGGGGATGCTGTCTCACGGTTATGAAGGTGTGCGCGAACTATCCAAGCGGTTGGTGAATACCACAGGTTGGAGTGCGACAGCCGGCGCTGTGGATAACTGGATTTATGAGGATACTAACGAAACCTTCATCAAAGATGAAGAAATGCAGAAACGGTTGCTGAACCTTAACCCCCATTCTTTCCGCAAGATTGTATCAACTTTGTTGGAAGTGAATGGACGCGGTTATTGGGAGACTAGCGAGGATAATTTAGATCGTCTGCGCGAGTTGTATCAAGAAGTTGAAGACCGGATTGAAGGGATAGAATAGTCCTTATAGGGCAGGCATCTTACCTGCCCTAATCTTCAATCTAAAATGCCCCAATGAATGCTTTAACCGTCAACCTTAAACCTGTGCTGGAATTGACAGATGAGCAGTTTTTCCAGCTTTGTCAAGCAAACCGCGATTTGAGATTTGAACGCACTGCAACCGGAGAACTAATTATCATGCCACCAACCGGGGGAGAAACCGGAAATCGTAATGCTGGGCTAACTGCTCAACTTTGGATTTGGAATGAGCAATATAAAATGGGTATTGCCTTTGATTCCTCCACAGGTTTTAAACTTCCCAATGGTGCAGATCGTTCACCTGATGCTTCTTGGCTGAGACTGGAACGCTGGAATGCACTGACTCAAGAACAACAAACAAAATTTATACCACTTTGTCCTGATTTTGTTGTTGAGTTACTTTCGCCAAGTGATAGTTTGAAAGTTGCTCAGGAAAAGATGAGGGAATACATAGATAATGGTGTGCGTTTGGGTTGGTTAATTAATCGGAAATTGCGGCAAGTGGAGATTTATCGGCAAGGCCAAGAGGTTGAGGTGTTGGAATCGCCTGTTACTTTGTCAGGAGAAGATGTTTTACAGGGGTTTACTTTAAATATTGAAGCGATTTGGTAACTGAATAACAAAAAATTAATAAAAACACGTTTGTTTGATAAATCTTAATATAATCTAAAGACCTGTAGAGACATTATGTGTTAAGTCTCTATGGATCTTTTTGTATAAATAATACTAAGTAATATTACTTAGACTTTTGAAGTACTGTTCTGATCTTCCATTCTCATGAAGAGCAAAAGTAGCAATATTAAAAACATTTTACCTGTTTGTACAAACAGGTAAAATCTAATCGTAAAAGCTTGTCTAGTAGTTTTTTAATAAAAATGATGATAATTTTACAGAATACACATATCTCGTGTACAAAGTTGACATCCAGTTTTATTCTGGTATACTGACCTGCAATGCTACTATAAATTTATCAAATCAAAAGTTATGCTTATGAATAATAAGCATAAATATAGAAAAATATAAATTATTAATCCTTAGAGAAATTAATTAGGTGATATTTTGAATCGCTAATTACTTACAAATGTTGCCTAATAAGTCAAGTATTAACATTTAATATGTAATATTTTTGTAAAAATTTAGTATTCAAAGAATTTCCTTAAAATTAACAAAGCAATAAACCCAAAGTTAATTTTAATTTTTTGATAAAACTGATAATATATTTACATCTAACTTTTTTCTACATATGAGCAAGGCCATTTTAAAGGTTTCCAATCTATGATTTTTCAGTTGGATATTTTTATTAACTCAGAACTATCGAGAATTGGGCTGTAAAAAAAGAGCTTGGCGACTTTCCGTAAAAGCCAGATATTTATATAACTTGGCATTTACTAAAAAGCTTGACATTGATCTTCCTGTTTGATAGTATACATATCATTTAAATGCCCAAGAACATGAAAGTGACAATAGAAATCTCAAAAAATTCAAAAGAATACTTGGTAGCTCTAGCGATCAGGATAAAAAAACGTATGGGAATACAGCAGTTTATTTCGTTTAAAGACATGGATGTAGCTCAAATACAAGAATGGATTAAAAACGCTGATAAGATCATTCCAGGTATTGTCCTGAAAGAATTGCAAAATTCTCCTCATACAGTCGAAATCAACTACTAAACTATTTTTTCCAAAATAGTTTTTTTTGCACGTCATTAAATAGTATCACGCATTATTTTTAATAAAAATAAATTTAAACGTGCTATGTTTGTACAAACATAGCACGTTTAGTTTGGAGGTAGTTAATGGCTTTAGTCATCGCCGGTATAAAAGGACGAATGGGTGACACCAACTTTTATCAAGCAACGATAAAGGCTCGTGACCTAGTGCAAGGAGTACGTGCAGCAAACGAACTCGATGAATGGACAACAATGAGCATTGAGGATCGATTGCAAAGGGAACCTGACCTTAAAAGAATTCAAGAACAAATTGCTCCTTACATTGCTGAAGCGAAGGATCGTTTCTTCGGTTCCATGATTGTGCTTGTTTATAAGGGACAGATTAATTTTGAGAGCATCAAAAAATGGGTGGGTGAAGAAGCCCCGCACGTTTACAGATCCGTGGCAGATAATATAGGTGTCATTACTGTTGAGGGCGGCGCTCTGATTATGCTCGATGGTCAACATCGCCTTCTAGCTCTTGAAAAAGTGGTCAAAGGCGAAGTAATAGGAGAGTACCGTGAGCAAGTACCAAACGATGATGTTTGCGTCATTTTTCTCGCTCACGAAAGCAATGAAAAAACGCGGCGTATCTTCAATAAAGTTAACCGCTATGCTAAACCAACTAGTCGCGGTGACAATATTATCACCAGTGAGGATGACCGCAGCGCTATCATTGCGCGAAAATTACTAAGTGATGGTGCTCCACTAGGTGTGAGGGTCAAAGGTAGTAGTGATGTAATCGTTGAGTGGAAGAACAATACTATTGCAGTTCGTAGCACAAAGTTGACAACTATAAGTGTTGTCTACGAAACAGTAAAGCTTATTCTTAGCGATAATGGTGTGCCCAATGATACTACCTCTCGCCCTTCAGAAGAGGAACTGGAACAATATTATGAATATGTTGAAAAGTTCTGGAATAAAGTGCTTGAGGGGTTACAGGCTTACCAGAAGGCACTATCTGACAGCAGCAAAATTCCAGAAATGCGTAAGGATGACCACCCATACTCACTACTATTTAAGGCAGCTGCACAGATTGCTTTATTCAAAGGTCTGATCGCAGCAACACGTAAGAATCGTATAAGCCTTGAAGAAGCTGTGCGACGGGCTGATAAAATTAACTGGGCTATGTCTTTACCTGTTTGGAAAAATGTGCTTGTAACTCCAGGGGGAACAATGGCTAGGGCACAACAAGCACAGAATTTAGGAGGAAAACTCATTGCATACTTAATTGCATCTGACAAAATGACGGAAGAAGAAACTGCACAGATCCAACGAGAATACAGCAGCGCACATGGAGTAGATATTAATGACCCTGATGTTAAATTAATGCCTTTACCTAAGCCTGTGGTAGAGCCAGTAGAAGTTGTAGAACCTTTAGTATAAATGCAGGAATGGATTGAAACTGCTCAAGAACTAGCTCCTTCAATTCCTGAACTGAGTGACCGTTTGATGTCTGCCTAATTGATGACAATATGAAGTGCGATCGCATTGTTTTTGAGGGTTTCTGCAAGGCGATCGCTTTATTTTTGAGGTTTTCTGCAAGGCGATTGCTCACTCTTTGACAACAGGCGATGTCTAACGACAAGCCACTACACATTTACGCTTTATTTTTGAGGTTTTCTGCAAGGCGTAGGCGTAGCCCGTCGTAGACATCGCACTCATTCTTCCACAACAGGTGATCGCTTTATTTTTGAGGTTTCCTGTAAGGCGTAGGCGTAGCCCGTCGTAGACATCGCACACTCTTTCACAACAGGCGATCGCTTTGTTTTTGAGGTTTTCTACAAGGCGATCGCTCACTCTTTCACAACAGGCGATCGCTTTGTTTTGAGGTTTTCTACAAGGCGATCGCTCTTTTGTTAACTATTATTTATCTTTAGGGGAAAATCTCAAAGCTATCACAGTGCTGAGGTCGATATAATCTAAAATCTCGTTGATCTAAAGTAAGTATTTTTTTAATACCATAGCGTTCAGCTATCGCCATAACACTTGCATCTACAAAATCAATCCGACTATCTGCATATTTATCCAAGATTTCCGCCACACGAATTACATCTTGGTCTGTTAAAGCTACTAAACTAAATCGACTCGCAGATAGTCCTTGCAAAAAAGCTACTACTGTCGCTACACCTGCATTACGTCCTACCAAATAAGCTAATTCTGCCAATACTGTTTGTGGTAACAGAATTTGTTTTTGTTGTATATATATTGTTGCAACAATACTGTGCATTGCATCCGAACGGTTCAACAATGCTACAACAAAACCCGTATCAGCTACTGGTAAGGTTATTTCCACGTCCAACCAGATTTTTCAGTAATCTCCTGTTGGAGAATATCTTCTGAGTTTATAGCCAAATTAGGTGTTCCTGCAAATAAACCAATTAATGGGTCAGACAAACCATTATCAACTGGTTCTAGCAATTGGGTTTCGAGATACAGCCTAACAGCTTCACTGACAATTGATTCAGGAGATTGTCCTCGTTTACTAGCTAGATTTGTAACTTTTTCAAGTAAAGTCTGTTCCGGTTTCCAGTTAAATGTAGAATCCACAAGATAACTTTTTTTGTTTAGTGATAAATGATATTCTAACAAATAAAGGTGTAATGATCGTTATCATACTTTTTTGTCTTAAGTCAAATATACACATAGCGATACCTACGGTAAGCTATGCTAATGTGCCACTCTTCCCCAACATGCGATCGCACTCACTTTTCCATAACACGCGATCGCATTATTTTTGAGGTTTTCTGTAAGGCGTAGGCGTAGGCCGTCGTAGACATCGCTCACTCTTCCATACAGGCGATCGCATTATTTTTGAGGTTTTCTGTAAGGCGTAGGCGTAGGCCGTCGTAGACATCGCTCACTCTTCCATACAGGCGATCGCATTATTTTTGAGGTTTTCTGCAAGGCGTAGGCGTAGCCCGTCGTAGACATCGCTCCTCATAAACTATCGAAGCATAAAATTAAAGCATAACTATTCATAAAACAGATATGCTAAAAACGCTTTGGGCTACTGTTCGGCATGGAAAAATCGAATTGCTGGAGTCAGAGGAATTACCAGAAGGGACAAGAGTGTTAGTGACGCTGCTTCCTGATGATGAAACTGAATTTTGGCTTCAAACCAGTCAAACATCACTCTCATCAGTTTGGGATAATGCTGAGGATGATGTCTATGCCCAACTACTCTAAAAATGACATCATTTTGGTTCAGTATCCCTTTTCAGATTTGTCCAGTTCAAAAGTTAGACCTGCTGTTGTTGTAAGTGCGCCACATGTTTCTCAAGACATCCTAATTACACCCTTGACGAGCAAAACTGGAGCATTGCTAGAAGGTGAGTTTGTCTTGTCCGAATGGTCAGCAGCAGGGCTAAACGTGGCTACAGCAGTCAAGAGAGGTTTATACACAGTGCATAAAAGCTTAGTTGTAAAAGTGATTGGCAAGTTAGCTGATGCTGATGCTGAACTGTTAGAACAATCTTTGCGGTGTTGGTTGGGGTTGTGATAGTATTGGCAACTTTGCAAAATTGAGAATTGAACGCCTAAACAAAGCGATACCTACGGTGAGCTACGCTAACGCACTCACTCTTCCATATAGGCGATCGCTTAGTTTTTGAGGTTTTCTGTAACGTGATACCTACGGTGAGCTTCGCTAACGCACTCACTCTTCCATACAGGTGATCGCACCTCTCTTCCACAACAGGCGATCGCCTTATTTTTGAGGTTTTCTGCAAGGCGATCGCATTTGCTATTTTGGTGACAGCATTTGCTATTTTGGTGACAGCATTTGCTATTTCGGCGACAGCATTTGCTATTTCGGCGACATCATTTGCTATTTCGGCGACATCATTTGCTATTTCGGCGACAGCATTTGCTATTTCGGCGACATCATTTGCTATTTCGGCGACATCATTTGCTATTTCGGCGACA
>NZ_JABXKJ010000235.1:31977-40336 GCF_017115085.1 Nostoc sp. NMS7
TATTTCGGCGACATCATTTGCTATTTCGGCGACATCATTTGCTATTTCGGCGACAGCATTTGCTATTTTGGTGACAGCATTTGCTATTTCGGCGACATCATTTGCTATTTCGGCGACATCATTTGCTATTTCGGCGACAGCATTTGCTATTTCGGCGATATCATTTGCTATTTCGGCGACATCATTTGCTATTTCGGCGATGCCTACGCCTGCTTACGCCTACGCGGTCACTGATTGCGTTTATCCCGAAACAACGGATAAATCCAAATGGATAAGTAAAAATACAGACTTACTTTTAATCTTAGTTGTTAATTAAATCCACAAAACTACTCTTCTCATCTAGAAGGGCATCCCATTATCTTGAAACAGAACTATTCAATAAATATCTCCCATGTCTCTAAGAACTCGCGGTTCTGCTGCTGTAGACAAAGCTCAACGCCGTCTCGCCCTGCTTAAATCCATTCATGAGAATTTGGATTTAGGGCACGGATTAAGCATAGAAGCTTACACCAGCCTCATCGCTAACACCCGTGCCACGCTAGAAACCCATAATACGCTTCTGTCTAATCTTGAAGAATCTCGTAAAACAATAACTCAGATGGACAAAGGACTCTCGGAACTGTCTGAGAGGATGCTCAGTGGAGTCGCTACTATCTACGGCAAAAAGAGCATGGAGTATTCAAAAGCAGGCGGCTCTAGTCGAAAGCGAAGTAAAAAATCTATCTCACAAGTTCCTTCAGTTGTAGCGGTTTCCGTCACTCAACCCACCTAAACTACAATTGCGAGTGAGTCAACTAACGGCAACAAAGGAGTTTGTTGCAATAATCCACCTGAATTGATCCGCCACTTCAATTTTTACTCATCATGTCAAAGCTCATACTTCAAGTTAGAACAAAGGATAATCTCTTGGATTTGCTTGCTAAGTCTGAGTCTGCGGCATGGATTGTTGCAGACGATAAAGTTCAAAAAATTACACACGTCCAAGTTGTGAATTTTCCGGGTACGCAGATGATAGAAGGAATATTTGACAAAAATAACAGTTATCGCCTAGATGATGGCAGGCTTGTTCTGAAATTTTCAGACGGTCGGATCGTCAATTGCAGCATTCAATTTAATGCACAAAATCCTGTCCACTATATTTGACTAACTTAATTAGGCAGACTACTCCAAAATCCAGGCAGCCTGAAAAAAGTCGCGCTCACAAAACATAGCATAACGGTAGGTTGAATCCACAACAGCATTAGTAGTGGCATAATTGTCAACTAAAGTTTCTAATTGTTTTGCTAATGGTTGAAAATCTGCGCTGCTGTAAGTACGAATCCAGTCTGCATATTGATGATTAGGAATACCGTTACCAGCCAACTGTTCTCCCAAAAAAGCATACAAACGCATACAGGGAGACATCGCCGCCGCAGTTAAACCCACATCTCCACCCCAAGCAGTTGCTAACAAAAAGTCAGTATAACGGCGGGTAGCTGTTCCTGGTTCTACAGAATGCAAATTGACTCCCCACTCAGAAGCATAGCCACTATGTAGCCGCAGTTCTTCTAAAACTCCACTAGCTAAGTTATGAAATGTGGTGAAACCTAACCAGTCTGGTGCTTTAGCTGCGGCGATACTATACGCACGGGCAAAAGCTTCTAAGAAAAAAGCATCTTGCCCTACGTAGTAAGTAAATTTCACCCGCTCAAGAGTACCATCGGCAATGCCTTTAACAAAAGGATGCTCTAGGCAAGCTTGGGCTAAGTCTTGATTAGTTGTCCATAATTTGTTAGATAAAGTCATCTGTTATTATCCGTTTGTTCTTTCAACTCTCCCCCTCAAAAAGGTAAGAACTGGAGCAACACTGAGCCTAGACTTCCCAAAAAGTCAACGAAACTGGGGCTACCAGTGCTTACCTTATCATTTACGGGTGCTTGCAGTTCTTTAATAAAAGCTTGGGCTGTTTGCGTTCCCAGGCTGTTGCTTTGAGATGTAAACAATTTTTCAGCAACTTGAGCATCTTGGAATGCACCTGGCCTATCTAGTATTTGGTAACGGGCGATACCACGAGCTAAATAAGCACCAGCATATTCTGGTTTAATAGCGATCGCTTGATTAAAATAACTGATTGCTTGCTGTTCGTTGCCTTTTTGCCCTTCTGCTACGCCCCAAGCATAAAATTCTTCTGGTGAAGCAATTTGTAATGGTATACCAACTGCACCCTGGAAGTTAGCGCCATTCAAGTTTGCACCAGTCAGTTCTGCATTTGCCAAATAAGTATTTCTCAAATCAGCACCCGTCAAATTTGCCCCACCAAATTTAGCTTGGCTCAGGTTAACACCAAATAAACTAGCGCCACTCAAGTTTGCACCCCGCAAATCTGCGCCGCTCAAGTTTGCACGGCTGAGGTTAGCACCTGTGAGATTAGCACCGCTCAAATTGGCTCCAGATAAGTCAGCCATCACTAAACCTGCATTAGTCAAATCACAATTTTGACATTGTTTGGTTGCCAATAACTGTTTGATCTGTTCAGAATTTGCGGCTTGTACGCTTGTTGTCAAAATAATCGTCGTTAAAAATGTGGCTGCGCTGAAAATTTGGTTTTTCATATTTGCGTAATATTTATTACTCAATATTTCACATTAACTAAGACGGATTTATACCTCAGCCTATGATATGAGCAATCTCAACATTTTGCCCTCTGTAGTTGCCTATATCACTTATCAATTTGAGTATAGCGGTTCTCGGTTGGGTTCAATACGCCCGTTGATTGGGGAGTCAAGAGAACTCTAGATTATAGTTCCTGGCTTTAATTGAAGTCAGGTGTTTTTTATTCATCTAAAAATCGCTTTAAACCCTTGCTGGTTGTGCAAATTTACTTCTTCAGTCTTCTGCCTTGGAGAAGATAAACTTAATTTTGTAAATAAGCTCAGGGTGAATGTTAAAATAACTGCTGTCAAACTGCTAATTATTTATACTGAGGTTAACCCTTGAGCGGCGTACTGTTGCTTCTGGAGGCTAAGTACAACATTTTATTAATTCGTAGCGAATTCTCTACGTGCCTCTGCGCGACGGCAGTCGCTACAACGGGGAGCCACCCCCTTGCGGAGGTTCCCTCCGTTGGGGGGAGTGGCGTGGGAACCCCCCTTCGGGTTCGGCAGTTCCTCATGGAGGAAACCCCCAAGATTGGACTGCCTCACCGCAACGCGCTGCGTCCCCTAGGCATTTAAATTTCAACCCGGAATTCGCCACGATTTTACGGCTCCACGATAGTCAAAACAAACATTAAGATAGTCAAAAAAACGTGAGTCAGCAAGACAAACTCTTAGAAAAAATTCTCTCTGGGACTTCTGATACAGATATCCCTTTCGCCCAACTGTGGCAACTTTTATATAGACTAGGCTTTGATGAGCGGATTCGTGGCGATCATCGGATTTTTGTGAAAGCCGATGTTGAGGAGATATTGAATCTGCAACATAAGAAAGGAAAAGCCAAAAGCTATCAAATTAAACACGTTCGTGCAGTAATTATCAAGTATAAGCTAGGAACTAAAAATGATGTTTCACTATGAAATTATTCTATACTGGAGTGAATTAGATCAAGCCTTTATTGCTGAAGTGCCAGAGTTATTAGGTTGTGCTGCTGATGGCGATAATTATCAAGAAGCCTTGCATAATGTAGAATTAGTGATGCAGGAATGGATAGAAACGGCTAAGGATTTAGGGCGTCTAGTTCCTGAACCTAGACCGCGTTTGATGTACATTTAATTGATACACAAACCAAGTCTAAACAAACTTTGGTATTTTAGGTCAAATTCAATTCCAGCAAAATTTCTCCCTCCAGCAGCATATCTTCTCAACAAGTCTTCAGCATTCATACCTTAACTCCCAAATCAATAACTACTTGGAATGGCGATTTTAACGACATCTTCAGTCAATTTGGCAACCTGAGTTAGACTAGGGCTATTTCGTTTTAGACAGAAACCGCCCAGAACTGAAGTTCAGAGGCTCATAGCTAAAGTCCGTTAAAACTGATATCTTGCATCAGTTCCAACAACTGCCTCAGAATGAATTCTGAGGCTAATAGCTAAAGTCTTCTAAAGAAGACTGAGCAAAAGTTTGAGTCCACTAAGCGTGGAGTTGAGCTATCAGCCCAGAACTTGAGTTCTGGGCGGGCGATGGTGCTAATTGAGAATGGTGCAAAATGTCAGTTAAAACGGACTATAACCTTTTCTTAGGAACGTGGATTAAATAAAATGCAAAACTTCATCCTGTATCTAGCTTCCCTCTCCAATATATCGGAGAGGGATTGAGGGTGAGGTAAGCCAGGGACATAAAATCCCGATCGGATTCACTTTCCCTGCTTGACCAATTAGTTTTTTACACTTTTACAATCAAAATACGAGATAATTTTCCAAAGATACAGGGGTAAATACCATTGGTTCAGCAAGCAGAACTCCAGGAAACTTCGTCGATAAAGTCAACCGGGCGCGTACTTAAAAGTTTGAGTACTTACCGATGGACTTCGCTGGGAGCCTTAGCCAGCCTGTTGCTGTTGACGATCGCAAACGCTCTCACCCCACAACTATTTCGGTGGGGAATTGATCAAGGCATCACGCAAAAAAACCTCCAAATTGTCCTATATAGCGCCGCTTGGATGGTAGTCGCCGCGATCGCTCGTGGTATATTTAACTTTGGACAAAGCTATTTAGCAGAAGCAGTGTCTCAGGGTGTAGCTTATGACCTGCGAAACAAAATTTTCAGCCAGATTCAAAATCTCAGTTTCAGCTATCATGACCAAGCGCAGACTTCCCAACTGCTAACCCGTGTCACCAACGACATTGAGCAGATCCGTACCTTTGTTGGCACCAGCTTAATTCAAGTCATTGGTGGAATTGTGACATTGGTAACTGTTTCGGTGATTTTGCTGGTGATGAACTGGAAACTCGCACTGATTACGCTAACGGTAATACCCCTAGCTGCATGGTTGATGGCGCGATTTATCAACCGAAATAACAAACTTTTTCGGCAAGTACAAGAACAACTGAGCGACCTAAATGCAGTATTACAAGAGAACTTGCTAGGAATCCGCGTAGTGAAAGCCTTTGTGCGGGAGTCAACCGAAAGGTCGCGTTACACGACGATGAATGATGCCCTACTCAAGGCAAACATGAAGACCATTAGCGCGATTCGTGATACCTTCCCGTTGATATTTTTGCTGAGTAATTTGGTAACACTGGCAGTTTTCGCCTACGGGGGAGCGCAGGTGATTGGGCACAGATTCTCCATTGGCGAACTGGTGGCGTTTAACTCCTACCTAGCGTTGATTCTTCAACCTATTTTGTTGATTGGATTTGCTGCGCCGGCGATCGCTCAATCAGCTGCTTCCGCCGAACGAGTCTATGAAGTTGTAGATGCAGAGGTAGAAATTCGCGATCGCCCCGGTGCTGTCCCATTTGACACCTGCGGAGGTAGAATTACCTTTGAAAATGTTTCCTTTCGCTATCCCGGAGCGACAAGCGAAACTCTCAAAGAAGTTTCCTTTGAAACTAAACCCAACGAACTGATCGCGGTTCTAGGAATGACTGGCTCAGGAAAAAGCACAATTATGAACTTAATTCCCCGCTTTTACGATGTTACAGGGGGAGCAGTTCGCATTGACGGACGAGATGTCACAAGTTTCACACTAAAAAGCCTGCGATCGCGTATTGGAATTGTATTTCAAGAAACTACCCTCTTCTCTGGCACAATCCGCGAAAATATTGCCTATGCAAAACCCGATGCAACCCTAAAGCAGGTGATTGAGGTTGCAAAAACCGCACAAATGCACGATTTTATTACCAGTCTACCCGATGGCTACGAGACGATTGTGGGAGAAAGGGGCGTGGGCTTGTCTGGTGGACAAAAACAAAGAATTGCGATCGCTCGTACCTTACTAACCGATTACAGTATTTTGATTTTGGACGATAGTACCTCGGCTGTGGATGCCAAAACTGCTGCCCAAATTCAAGCCGAACTAGATGACTTAATGCGCCAAAAAGCTTGTACAACCTTTGTAGTAGCTCAACGCATTAGTACCGTCAAGAATGCCGATCGGATTTTTCTGATGGATAAAGGACGATTGGTGGCACAAGGCACTCACGAAGAATTGATGCAAACCAGCCCACTCTACGGTGTAATTTTGGAATCTCAGGTAAAGCCGAAGCAAAAAAATAATCTCAAGTTAGGATAATTACTCTATAGCAATCGCTCGTTTATATGCAATACACTTTGACCTCTCTCCTAAAAGGAGAAAGGCTTTGAATCTTACTCCCCAACGCTAGTAGGGAAGGGGTTGGGGGTTAGGTCTGTATTGGACTCAACTGCAAACTGCTATAGCTGGAAATTGTAATAAAGACTTTTAATCAAAAATCCCAAATCTAAAATCCCAAATTTTTATGAGAGGCACAGTTCCCGTTGTTGTATCTGAGCAGGCGAGTCAGCAACTTTCCACCCTGCGGCGCTTTTTACAATACCTGCAACTCTATCGCAAAGAAATTCCCATCGCCCTGACATTAGTATTTATTGGTGCCGTAACCCAAGCAATTGGCCCATTCTTTCTTGGCTGGTCGATTGATCACCTAATTGCACAAGGGAATTTGCAGGGACTACTGCTATTATTAGGGCTACTAGCGCTCAACTACGGACTTGGTATTTTAGCAATCCGGGGTCAAATTCTTCGAGTCGGCTGGATTATGCAGCGATTGCTAGCTCAATTGAGGCAAGACATTTTCACTAAAATTCAAAGTCTGCCACTCAGCTTTTTCGATCGCAGCGAAGCAGGCGATTTAATGAGCCGCTTGCTGAATGATGTCAATACAGTAAATCAGGCATTTGGACTGACGATCGCCCAAATGCTGGGCAACACTTTCAGTTTAGTCGGCATTATCATTGCTATGCTCTCAATCAACCTGAAACTTGGCTTGTTGAGCAACTTAGTTGTGCCACTGATGATTTTTACTACAAGCTTATTTGCACGTTGGGCAAGAGTCAAGTTTCGCGTTACCCGACAGACAATTGGGGAGCTTTCTGCCAAGTTGGAAGAAGATATTGGCAGTGTGCGAGAAGCACAGGCATTTAATCGTGTACAGATGAACATCGCAAAATTTGACATTCTCAACGCTGCTAATCGTGATGCCAATGTGGAAGCTGTGGTAATTACTTCAGCCTTTTTACCCTCGATTGATTTTCTCAACACCCTAGCAACCGCAGGTGTGCTAGCCTATGGCGGCTATCTCGCGGTAACAGGAGCTGCAACAGTGGGTGTGGTGACATCTTTTTTACTTTACGTCCAGCTATTCTTCCGCCCTATCCAGATTCTCAGCCAGTTTTACACCCAAGCTCAATCTGCATTCGCCGGATTAGAGCGGATCTTTCTATTACTAGATGAACCATCAGAACTCAAAGACGCACCCGATGCAACAGAAATGTTGCCCATTCAAGGTGAGGTGACATTCGAGAATGTCAAGTTTGGCTACAACCCAGATCAATTAGTTCTCAAAGGGGTGAATTTACACGCTTATCCTGGGCAGATGGTTGCGTTAGTCGGGCCGACCGGTTCGGGAAAAAGTACAATCATTAACTTAATTTTGCGCTTCTATGATGTATCTGGCGGTGCAGTCAAAATTGATAATATTGATGTGCGTAGTGTTACTCAAACAAGTCTGCGGCGTCAAATTGGCATCGTCCTGCAAGACAATATTCTGTTTAGCGGCACCGTCGCCGAAAACATTGCCTTTGGCGCTCCCCATACTACCCAAGCTGATATCGAAACGGCTGCACAGATGGCAAATGTGCATGAGTTCATTACTTCGCTGCCACAGGGTTATACAACTCAATTGGGTGAACGGGGCGCACCCTTGAGCCAGGGACAGCGACAACTGATCAGTATTGCGCGTGCAGTGTTGATTAACCCCCGAATTCTGATTCTGGATGAAGCCACCAGCAGCATTGATACCCGCACAGAAGCGTTAGTACAAACTGCGATCGCCCGCTTGCTGCAAGGTCGTACCAGTTTCGTAATTGCCCACCGCCTCAGTACAGTTACTCAGGCAGATCAGGTATTAGTAATTCAGCAGGGACAAATTGTCGAGCAGGGTAGTCACGCTGAACTGATTAATCAGCAAGGTGTCTATGCAAACCTCTATGCCCTGCAACTGGGTGCAGCAGACACAATGGTTCTTCAAAACGAAAGGTAAAATATATATAGCTCGAATTTACCAATTGCCAGCAAAAGAATGAAGCTACCTAACCTCGATTCACAAACCATCAATCGTATCCGCTCAATAAATAGGGGATAGGAAGAAAAATAAGAGGATACAAAGGGTCACACCGGATTG
>NZ_JABXKJ010000087.1 GCF_017115085.1 Nostoc sp. NMS7
AATCCTCCTGTGTTTGTTATTTTAAGCACTGCATAGCCTTAACTGAACCGTATTGTATTATGATGATGAGAATTGTCCAGACTTTATCAATCCATAACAAATGGCTAAACCGATATTTTGTGGCTAAAGTCATGGCCAGAATCATGACTTCTTTCATGAGTGATTGTGTCAGATATTTCTACAATAGTTGTATCTCATCAGATTAATATTGAGATTTTAAACCTCAAGTCTTATGTCGAAACACAAACTAATCCCTAATCATCAGAATACCTTTCATATATGTAATTAGAAAGATATCCCTAATTTCTAAGTACTGCTGGAGATTTCTGGAATAATCATTATGCTTTGTGTAGTCAAATTACAATTCCAACTCAAACATTAATTGATGTTTTCATCAACTGAAGAGGGACTCATGATTAATCGGGCTATAGACATAATTTTCGTAGATTCCTTTGCCTTTGTAATTAATATCACATTTGGAACACTGCTTCATACTAAAATATGCAATTATTCCTGGGAAGGGAAAACACCCTTTAATTCTAAACCTGAAGAGATTGGCTCTAATCCATCCATTTCACCGTCATCTTCTGAAGATATACATTAGAGTCTGTTTGAAAAGTCCAAGATAGTTATAATTCATCATTCTGAACAAAACGAAGTGAAGCGAATAATCCCAATTTTTCGTTGGAATTGAGATGCTTTACTTCACTGCATTCAGTATGCCAAATATACTTTTCAAACATACTCTAACTTTCAGGAGGCTCTTGAGGTAGAGGTAGAGGAAGAAATAAGTGTATAAGCAATCTCTAACGCTCGTAAAAAGTACTCAAATTTTGTCTCTTTACTCCCTCTGCTCCCCTGCTCCCCCAGCAATCAGAAAGCCTATTTCACGAGGATCTCACTTTTTTACGTTGCTCCCAGTGTGGGGAATGTGGGAAGGAATTGAGAATGGGTGCATAAAGCGATCGCTTTATGCAACGCAGCACCTCCCACACCTCCCACACCTCCCACCCGATGAGTGAGAAATTCGGGCAATCTGCTTCAGACTATAGCCAATGCTTGAATGTTAGGCAGTTTTTCTGCTACTAACTGCCAGTTTTCTCCCAGATCCTCACTTGTAAAAAGCTGATCACCAGCACCAACAAAAATCCTGCCTGCTGTATCCAACGTTAAAACCCGAACCATAACATCAAACTTTGACGGCAATCCCTGTTCAAGTTGTTGCCAGTGTTCACCACCATCTAAGCTTCGATATAGTCCAGCATTTGCTCCTAGCGCCCAAGTCGGTGGGGGACTTGCAGCCGCCGCAACAAAAACTAAATCTGTTTGTGACTTAGATACTACACAAGGTACAGTATAATTACGCTCTAGTCCCTGCATCATCCGTCGCCAGTGCTGACCTCCATCATCACTGCGATAAAAACCGTTCCCAGTCGTTGCATATAACCGCAAACCATCACCAACAGCGACAACTGTATGCACATCCCAATACAATCCCTCGTTCAGGCTATCCCAAGTCTCACCCTGGTTGTGACTTATATAGATTCCTCCCTCTTCAACCCCAATATAAACACCATCTCTATTCGGATCTGGTGCGATGTCGCGAACATGAGGAATATGTGGCGGTGGCGGAAAAGTCCATTGCTCATAACCTGGAATTTGCCGGATCGATTCGTACCCTTTCCAATTTTTTCCTCCATCATCACTTTGATAAAGCAGTGCTGGCGACACTCCTAAATAAAGTCGCCCCGTCAGATGAGGATCAATTGCAAATGACCAAACTTCCTCTTTCACTGGTTTTGAGTGAACTATCTCCCAAGGAGCGTTTTCTGTTTGACAGCAGAGTGAATCCTCTCTTGTCAACGCATAAACCTTCAGACCGTTTGTTGCCAGAAATTTCACTCTTTGCGGTGCTGATTCAACTTCAACAACTGTGTTATCACTTTTTAATTGGAAAAGACCATTTTCTGTACCAATCAAAACTTGAGACATAAACTTTCTCTTTTGAAGATACTTTACTACTTTTAGCTTAGAACTTTTATCAGTTTTTATTTTTCAGTCTCAAGAAGTCCGTTGCGGTACAGCAATGCAACCCGAATGGGTAATAGCTGATGCCCAAGCCCCAGCTTATCCCTTGATAATCAGTTATAAATATCGTTCAATGTTTATGTCTGATTTTTAGGTCATTGACTGAAGAACAGTAAATTGAGCTATTTTCTATTTTTGTCAAATAAATCCTTAGTTATGCTCAAAAATGAACGAATCTCACCCATAGACTAATACGGTTCAGTTAAGCATTTCTTTCTTTTCTCTGCGTCCTCTGCGTCTTGACGGTTCGTTAAAATTTGACTTTGATAACAGAGTTTTAGCCTTAACTGAACCGTATTGACCCATAGACAACTTGTACTATTACTTCTTACCTGCTTGCACACGCCCTTTTGTCCCTTGTGTCACCTCCGATTCTGACTCTTGCTTACTGGAGTTAACCATTTGCATCAAGTGCTGATTTAGATAACTTTGCGCTGAGATAAGTAGAACGAGGTGAAAAAACCAAACTATGTAAAGATAAGTAAATACGTAGA
>NZ_JABXKJ010000162.1 GCF_017115085.1 Nostoc sp. NMS7
ACTATATAGCGATCGCCTTTTTTCTAGGATATAACGAGTTTGAAAACACGCCCTAGCGCGTAGCTTTTGAAATCACTGCTCAGAGAGAAGGCGTGTGTTCCGGTTCTGGGTCTGGTAACTCTGGTAACTCAATCCCTCGGCTTTGCAATGCTTCAACTATCTGAGATACAGATTTATTTCCCAGATTTTTCAGCGTTCGCAAACCTGTGACACCATATTTTTTTAAATCTTCTATTTTGTTAACTTGTGCATCGAGAAGTGCCGTATAAGTATTTCTTTTCAAATTCAATGACTCAATACTGTTTTCATCAACAACACTTACAGGTGTATTATCCCCATTTATTTCCTCTACGGGATGTACATTACTGTTGGCAACCTCCACAAGCTGATTATCCGGCGAGATTGAGTCTACGTTTTGAGGGAAGCTAATTTGGTCAACACTGTGTACATTGGCATCAACAACGCCATTCGGCTTATTGTCCTCAAGTATTTCTAGAACTCTATCTATTTTTGCTAGTTGCTCATAAACAGTATTTACACTCAGGGTTGGTTCTACACCAGCATCAACAGAGGCTAACCAGTCATTTTTGATTAGGTTGGATAACTCTGACTTTATATGGTTAGGCTTTAATCTGCCTTCTGTAATTAACTTTTCGACAACAGAATGTGGCACACGGAAGCTTACAATAGGCGATTCCTTGGTTTTTTTCCCCATATTTCTCCCCGTTGTCAACAGCGTACACAGTAAATATAGCAGTATGTATACAGTGTTGACAATTATTCATTCACGTCTTTCTGATCAATTCCTAACGTCTTAAAGCTCTGTGTTAATTGCTGCCAAAGTGACTCAATTTCCTCATAGCATTCCTGTGAAGAAATTTTTCCCAAAGTCTGTAGATTAGAGAGATAGCAGACCCGTTCAGAAAATTCTTGAAGATTAGCATTGAATAAAAAATTTTGAGGCGTGTACTTACCAAGATATCGATAGCGCTGGTAAAGAAAATTGTTCTTGTCTATCTGATTGTCGTTATCCATTTTAAAAAATCTTCTCAGTACAAATCTATACTTAGTTTTTTCACGTTGCTTTGACATCTACATCCAGTATGAAAATACCCGTTTTTGAATCGGAATCACTTAATTCTACTTCTTACCCTTGGTTTTCCTTGAAAACAGCACCTTGTTTTGAAGTTCATATTTATCGGTATTTTCCCCAATTGGAGATAGCATAGACAATGCCGCCGCCGCTCCCAATATCTGATCGTCAGACACTTCTAAATATCTCTGCAACTGTTCAAGGTTGCGATGGCCAGATATCTCTTGCACAACTCTGAGTGGTATACCAGCATTACTCATCTGGGTTAAGGCAGTCCTTCTGAAGCTGTGGGTACTCCAGGGCAAACGCATCTAAATTACTCTTGATCACAACGAAGGTTAAGAACCAACGACAAAATCAGGATTTCGCGTTTGATTATTTTTTAAGCCCCAAAGCGATCGCCTAAAACTTTCGCAATAAGCAAGAGTTAATGACATTATATTAAACTCTATTGAGAATAGACTTTGCTTATTGACATGATGCGGCCGCCCTGGTGGGTACTCACTCCAAAAATATCTACTTGCTGGCAAGCTCCTCTTAAAATCCTAGCGGCTGAGTCTTCGCATAGGTGTCCATCGCTACGACCGGGGAACAGGTAAATATCTCCTGCCATTGGGTAATATTCAAGCAGTAAACGCCGTAAGTCTTCAATCACTGGGATTGATCGGGTTGCAAGTTTACCCTTGGTGTTTGATTTTCTGATAATTAACCGGGGTCTGACAATACCTTTTTGGGTGTAAATATCTTGAGTTAGCAGGGTACAGCATTCGCGGATTCTACAGGCGCTAAACAGGCAGACACCGAACAAAGCGCGATGCCTGCGGCGGGCGTAGCCATCGCGCCCGTTGTCTAAGCTAAAGCTAAAATAAAAATTGTTTTAGCTGGAATATTTTGGGCATTTCGTTTTAATATATTTCTCTGCACGTTCAAAAAAACTTATATTTATGTATTTATTTACAAACTGGTTTGCTGAGTTCATATCATAAAGAGTGAATAACATTTCTGTAATTTTTTTTACTGCATTATCTTTAGCTTCAGTTCTGGTTCTACCGCCAGCTTCCATCTATTCGCAGTAGTTGCTACCATATATTCCTATCATGCCTGATACAGTTTGTTCATCTGTCCGAGTATTAGAATTACTTCCTGTTTGATAAATATTGTTTTGAGTTTGAGGCTGATTTTGAGATGTAGTTTCTGTTACGGGTTTCACACCACACAATACTCCTAAATCTACTACTTTATTATTTTCTGCTTGCCAGTAGCACAATGGTTCACTCTGTTGTGCTACTGCATTACTTTGAAAAATTACATTACTGCTAATTAATGAACAAGCCAATATACCCAAATTTGCAATTTTCTTTATAGCCATATATTTTTAGGATTTATCTTTTTAGTTTTATCTACTAAGCTAATCGGCATTTAAGCTGCAGAATATAAATGCAGAGCCGATTGAAAGTAACTATGCCACCTCCAGCCAAAAATTTT
>NZ_JABXKJ010000222.1 GCF_017115085.1 Nostoc sp. NMS7
ATGTCAATAATTGCAATGCTTTTAGTAATTTTTTAATACAATTTTTAATATCCTTTTGAATTTGTAACTAATAATTTAGCATAACAAGTACTGAAGAACCAAAAAGTTATAGTTCGTTAAAACTGACTTTAGTTATTAGCCCTATGCCCAATATACTCTGCGTCGTGCCACCCAACCGCTTTAGTTAACGTTCAAAGCAATGGTCAACTACCGTGATTCACGGCGACACCCAAAGCAAGGGTTGAGAGATGTCTGTTGAGCTTCAAAACTGTTTAGCAGCACAGACAGAACAGACTGCCCAGCGTTGGAGTTCGCCGGGCGGGGTGGGACATTCACACTGGGGACAAAGGGGTAAGCCATGCGATCGCGATCGCATGATCTTCGTCCAATGTCCAAAAGCAGTATTCACATCCTTAGTGGGTGTAACATCAGGGCGGCTAATTTCATCACCAAGATAACTGGGATGCTCATCGGGCGAAACTGTTTGTTGCTGTTTTCTCTCTACAGATGGATTCTGCCAGCTAGCAGTAGAGAAGCGAATATCAACCAAAGGCGTTGGCAGTTTTTTATTCAACTTTAAAAGCAGAGACGAGCGACCAAAAGTCAGGTTTTGCGCCCAAGCAGCACTAGAAGTTGCTACCCACAAAACATCGCGCTGAATCGACAATGGTTGAGTATGTACCGCAACTACTGGGCCAACAACTTCTGCCCAAAACTTCAGCAGAAGTTGAAATGGTTGCTCTTGCCATTTAGCCTGCTTTTCTAGAACACCTAAAATATCATTAATTGATTTCAATGACATCGTTAAAAGTGGGGAGTGAGGGAGATGGGGGAGATGGGGGAGATGGGGGAGATGGGGGAGAATAACCAATGCCCAATGCCCAATGCCCAGTCTTTATAATTTCCGTTACTATTGTCACAAATATATCTAAAGTTAATTCCAGCAGTCTATGTTTGAGGCACAGAGGCAATGACTCAAAATCCCCTGAACCATTCCGGTACTCAATCCTCTAAAACACCTGGATTGAAACCAGCACTAGCAGCAGCACTAGCAAGTTTAGAGGTGCCGCTAGATCAAGAGTTAACTCGATACCGACGCACGCGAACTGGTTTGGTGTCATCGAACCAGCCTCGTGTTACAAGTTACATGAGCAGTCAAACCCAGCCGTTGACTGGCATTCCGAGAACATCCGACACAACTCAGTCATCAGTAACGGAAATTAAAACTAATGTGCCGCCTGTATCTGTACGTGTGAATCATCAGGCAACCCCAGCGCCAGCTACGGCAAAAATTGATGTGCCACCTGCATCTGTAGCTGTGAATCCTGATATCAACCCAGCGCCAGCTACGGCAAATACTGAGGAACTGAATAATCTCAATGTGCCCTCCATCTCAGATTCTGCTAAAACAGAAACTCCACTACCACCACCCCCGCCCAACCTTACTAGCAGCATCGTGCCAGCAGTCGTTAAAGATACTAAGAGCGAAAATCTCTTGCAGCTAGATGACACTCCTAAGCAGCCAGATGACTATTTAGAATCTAGTGAAGCACTGCTGCGAAGTCTGAAAGAAGAATCACCAGAAACCAAGAAATCAAACAATTATAACGACAGTCTACTATCACCTTTGGGTATCGGCTCTATGTTGCTGCTATTAGTGGCCAGTCTTACCTTGGGTTATGTAGTGTTCAATCCCAAAAGCTTGCCACAATGGAATTTAGGCAAGTTGTTTAACGGTAACTCATCTGCCGCACCAGAAAATACTCAGGAAGTTGGGAATAATCTCGAACCTCAAATCCAGCCACCAAACAGTTCTATACCCAAGTATCCTAATCTAGCTGCCCAAGAGTTTCCTGAGGTGAGAGATCCTAATGATGTAGTTGGCTTACAACCCAAAGTCCAACCAACTCTCGCAGTAGTGCCTAATCCAGTCGTTCCCCAAAATCCCGCAAATCCTCAAGCGGGATTGCCTAGCCCCAAGACAGCCCTAAAACCGACAAATCCGATCGCTTCAGCACCAGTACCGACGGTACAGCCTTTGCCTACCACTTCAACGGCAACAACCTCGCCCACGCCGATCGCAACCTCACCAAAGCTGAATCCAGAAATCAAACCAGCAACAGATGGATTTTATCATGTAGTGATAGACAATAATGGCGCGGCTTTAGCTTCAGTACGGCGAGTAGTTCCCGATGCTTATTTATCAGCCAACAAAGAATTGATTTATCTGGGTGCTTTTAAAACTAAAGCGCAAGTAAAACAACAGATGCAACTGTTACAGGGAAAGGGAATTAACGCACGGGTTCAGCAGCCATGAGTTAGAAAAATTTACGATACCATCAGATAAGAGTTAGGAGTTAGGAGAGACGCGATTAATCGCGTCTGTACAGGAGTTAGGAGTGCTGAGTAGTCAGGGCTATTTTATTCTTGGTATAACCTGCCGGGAAATAAATTTCCTTTTCTTATAAGTCCAAGTCCGTTTTAACTAACATGATATCTTGCACCATTCTCGATTAGTACCATCGCCCGCCCGGAAATAAATTTCTGTTTCTTATACCGAAAGTCCATTGAAATGGATTGAAATCTTTTCTCAGTCATCTAAAGATGACTTTCGCTATTAGCCTAGTAATAAATTACTAGGCGGTTGTCGGAACTGGTGCAAGATTTAAGTTAAAACGGACTCAAAAGCTTATTGATAGTCGGTTTTAACTGAGTTTAGCTGTGAGATGGGGAATTTATTCCCTGGCGGACTAGGGGACAATAAAATAACCCTGGCTGTTTCGTGAATGGAGAGCGGACATGGAATTTATCAAGCGTATCCTGCGGGTGATTCGCGCTAATCTCAATAGTTTGATCGGTGGTGCAGAAGATCCAGAAAAGATTTTGGAGCAAACTGTCCTGGAGATGCAGGAAAATCTAGTGCGGTTGCGGCAGGGGGTTGCTCAAGCGATCGCTACCCAAAAACGCACCGAACGACAGGCGGGGGCGGCTCAGTCTCAAACAGAAGAATGGTATCGCCGCGCCCAATTAGCCCTGCAACAAGGCAACGAACCTCTAGCACGCGAAGCTTTAACTAAGCGCCAAGCTTATAAAGAAACCACTACAGCCCTCTTCTCCCAGATAGAGCAGCAAAACGAGATAGTCGCTAGGCTAAAAAAGGATATGCGATCGCTAGAGTTAAAAATTGGCGAGGCAAAAACTAAAAAAGATATGTATATTGCTCGCGCCCGTTCTGCCGAAGCGTCTTATCGCCTCCAAGAAATGCTCGGCGGAGTTTCTCCTACCAGCAGTCTGAGTGCTTTTGAGCGGATGGAAGAAAAAGTTTTGCAGATAGAAGCTAAATCAGAAGCAATCGCTCAACTCAGTGGCAACGACTTGGAAACACAATTTACTTCTTTGGAATCTACTAATGATGTAGATGAGGAATTGGCAGCGATGAAGGTGCAGGTTTTAAACCAGCCAGAAAACACACAGCACAACAGTCTCCTGACTGAGGAGAACCAGAAGCCAGCGCCGCCTCCCCAACAGCAGTTACCCAAAACTCAGGATTCTTGAAGTTCGGCTAATCACCCCACTTTGGAGATATCTTAACAATTAAGAGTTGTTAGGAGGTACTGATTCAAAGCGGAAAGATTACATTTAAATAGGTAGCTATTAAAAAGTAAAAAAGCTAACTGTCCAACAAAAAGCGTAAACCAGACAAGGAAAAACAAAGTTATGGGATTATTCGATCGCATTAAGCGAGTAGTTAGTTCTAACCTCAACGACCTGGTTAACAAAGCCGAAGACCCAGAAAAAATGCTAGAACAAGCCATCCTGGAAATGCAGGAAGACTTGGTACAGCTGCGTCAGGGAGTAGCCCAGACGATCGCCGCCCAAAAACGCAGTGAAAAACAGTATAATGATGCCCAAAATGAAATCAATAAGTGGCAACGCAATGCCCAACTAGCGCTGCAAAAAGGTGATGAAAATTTAGCACGACAAGCTCTAGAGCGCAAGAAAACTTATACGGACACCAGCGCCGCCCTCAAAGGTAGTTTAGATACACAAAGCACTCAAGTTGAAACCCTGAAGCGCAACTTAATGCAGCTGGAAAGCAAAATTTCTGAGGCTAAGACCAAGAAAGAAATGCTCAGAGCCAGAATCACCACTGCCAAAGCCCAAGAACAACTCCAAGGCATGGTAAGTGGGATGAATACCAGCAGTGCAATGTCTGCCTTCGAGCGGATGGAAGAAAAAGTCTTGATCCAAGAATCCCGCGCCCAGGCGCTAGGAGAGTTAGCAGGTGCAGATTTAGAAACCCAATTTGCCCAGTTGGAAGGTGGTAGCGATGTTGATGATGAATTGGCAGCTTTGAAAGCGCAAATGTTACCACCCGCTACTCCCCAAAATCAACCCAAACTACCACCGCAACAACAAACCCCTGCTCCTAAGTCTAATGAGGTAGTTGATGCCGAGTTGGATTCCTTACGCAAGCAATTGGATCAACTGTAAAATTGACAGAAAACAAATTTTAAGCTAGTCCCACGCCTGTTGGTTGTGGGATTTTACGTCATTAGTCAATAGTCTAATAGTTAACAGTCCTAATAACTAGGAATTATTGATTATGGACTATTGACGACTTTGGGATAAAGTATTGTGTGTGCCAAGTTTGATCGCCACCTGATGGAGACTGCAATGAGTAAGGCTGTAATCACCATAACTGATGCTGAGTTTGAAACCGAAGTGTTAAAAGCCGAGCAGCCTGTATTAGTTTACTTTTGGGCTGACTGGTGTGGGCCTTGTCAATTGATGTCGCCCGCGATCGCTTCAGCTGCTATCGAATATAGCGATCGCCTCAAAGTCGTTAAAATGGAAATTGACCCCAACCCCCTGACTGTTAAGCAGTACCAAGTAGAAGGTGTACCCGCCCTCAGACTATTTCTTGGCCAGGAAGTTTTGATATCCACTGAGGGAGTTATCGGCAAAGATAAATTACTCGCTCTCCTAGATACGCACTTAAATAGTAATTAGTCATTAGTCATTAGTCATTAGTCATTAGCAAATGACTAATGACAAAAGGCAAAGAGAGACACGCAAGGGACGGGGAGAAAGGACAAATGACTAATATACAATTTGCAAAGCGTTTACAGCCCCTGCAATCTAATGTATTTGCTGATATGGACAGAGCGAAAGCAGTCGCTTTGGCAGCTGGACGAGAGGTAATTGATTTGTCGTTGGGGTCTTCTGATTTACCAGCCGAGGCACATATCATTGAGGCGATCGCCCAGTCTCTTCACGATCGCAGTACCCACGGTTATTTGTTGTTTAATGGTACCCTTGGATTTCGCCAAGCCGCAGCCAAGTGGTATGAACAAAAATTTGGCATCAAAGTTGATCCCGAAACTGAAGTACTACCTCTGATTGGTTCTCAAGAAGGTACCGCCCATTTACCTTTAGCAATACTCAATCCCGGAGATTTTGCCCTGTTGCTCGATCCAGGTTATCCCTCTCACGCCGGGGGAGTCTACCTCGCTAGTGGTCAAATCTACCCAATGCCACTCCGGGCAGAAAACGCTTTTTTACCAGTGTTTGCTGATATTCCTGCCCCAGTGTTGGCTCAGTCGCGGATGATGGTATTAAGTTATCCTCATAATCCCACAGCCGCGATCGCACCTTTATCTTTCTTTCAAGAAGCTGTCGCCTTCTGTCAACAACACAATCTCGTCCTAGTTCACGATTTCCCCTACGTAGATTTGGTATTTGGGGAAACTAGAGAGTGGGCAGATTCTTCTGACAATTCAAAATCCCTAGTCCCTTCAATTCTGCAAGCTGATCGTGAGAAAAGCGTCTCGATTGAATTTTTCACCCTTTCCAAGTCCTACAATATGGGCGGCTTCCGCATTGGCTACGCCATCGGTAATGCCCAGTTAATTAACGCCTTACGCCAGGTAAAAGCCGCAGTTGATTTTAATCAATATCGGGGGATTTTGAATGGGGCGATCGCTGCCCTAACTGGTTCTCAATCGGGGGTAAAATCTGCTGTCGCTACCTTCCAGGGGCGGCGTGATGCTTTTATCAGTGCTTTACACCGTATTGGCTGGAACGTTCCCATTCCCCAAGCCACAATGTACATTTGGGCAAAATTGCCCTCAGCTTGGAGTCAAAACTCCATAGAATTTTGTACCCAGCTAGTCAAACAAACTGGTGTAGCCGCTTCCCCAGGTGCGGGTTTTGGCAAATCTGGAGAAGGGTATGTCCGTTTTGCCTTGGTGCATGAGCCACCTTTGTTAGAAACTGCTGTAGAAAGAATTGCCCAGTTCCTTCAATGAATTTCTTCTGCAGCTGAACGCCAAAGATTTTTGGCGGCAAAGTCTACGGATGCAACACGTGGTAGGGGCGCATACTTGTGCATACGTGTCAACTTAACGTATAACCCATGTTCCGCAAGGAACTGAAGTTCCTTGCTCATAGCAAAAGTCATCTGAAGATGACTAAATATCTCTCCAAATCCTTAGTCTACTTCAGTAGACTTGAGCTAAAAGCCAAAGGAATTCATTCCCAGGCGGGTGACAAAGCTATGAGAGAGGCTATTTCAAGCTGAAGTTGACACCAATGAGCTTTTTTTGTGCCCCTACGACAGATGTGGTTCAAATACATGAAAACTCGTCTGGCGTCCCACACTCCGAAAAGTGAGATGTAGGACTTCTGCTGAAAAAGTTAAATCGGCAGGAAAAAATAATTTTTCTTAAAATAGATAAAGATTACCTAATTTGGATTGTGACAATATCTACTGAAATATTACCACTGGTTAAAGAACCAGAACGACTGGAAAACCGTCTAGCCGAAATTCCACCGGAACCGGGGGTTTATTTCATGCGGGACAAGAGCGATCGCATAATATATATAGGTAAATCACGTAAGTTGCGATCGCGTGTCCGTTCCTATTTCCGGGATGGCTACAATAAGAGTGAACGCATCGCCACGATGGTCAAGTTGGTGACAGAAATTGAATTCATCGTCACTGATACTGAAGCCGAAGCACTAGCGCTAGAAGCCAATTTGATCAAGCAGCACCAGCCATACTTTAACGTGCTGCTCAAAGATGATAAAAAATATCCCTATCTCTGCATCACTTGGTCAGAAGATTATCCGCGAATTTTTATTACCCGTAAACGTCAATTTGGCAAAGAAAAGGATAAATTTTATGGGCCTTATACTGATGCTGGTTTATTACGAGAAATTGTCCGCATCTGCAAGCGCATCTTTCCACAGCGACAACGACCTCAACCACTTTTTAAAGACCGTCCTTGCTTAAATTATGATTTAGGGCGTTGTCCGGGTGTCTGTCAACAGATGACTTCACCAGAAGAATATCGCAAAATTGTGCAAAAGATCGCGATGGTCTTCCAAGGTCGAACTCAGGAACTGATGGATATTTTGACCCAACAGATGAATGCAGCCGCTCAGGACTTGAATTTTGAGTCAGCAGCACGAATTCGCGATCAAATTTCTGGATTAAAATCGCTGACAGCTGACCAAAAAGTTTCCTTACCAGATGATACAATTTCGCGGGATGCGATCGCACTGGCAGCCGACGAACAACACGCCTGTATTCAACTATTCCAGATTCGCGCTGGCCAATTGGTAGGACGTTTGGCCTTTGTGGCAGATGCTCACGCGGAACCGGGGGCTATTTTACAACGAGCTTTAGAGGAACATTACCAAACTGCTGACTCAGTGGAAATACCCATAGAGATTTTGGTGCAGCATGATTTACCAGATGGAGAAATATTGGCGGATGTCTTAACTCAACGTAAAGGTAAAAAAGTTACAATTTTAACTCCTTTGCGGCAAACTAAGGCAGAATTAATTGAGATGGTAGAGCGAAATGCTCAGTATGAATTGCAAAGAATGCAGAAATTTGGCGATCGCAATCACCAAGCAATGCAAGATTTAGCCACCATTCTCGATTTACCAGATGTACCGCACCGCATCGAAGGTTATGACATTTCCCATATTCAAGGGTCAAATGCTGTAGCTTCGCAAGTTGTGTTTATCGACGGATTACCCGCCAAGCAGCACTATCGTCACTACAAAATTAAAAATCCCACAGTGACAGCAGGACATTCAGATGATTTTGCCAGTCTTGCTGAAGTTATTGGGCGACGGTTTCGCAAGTATGGGGAAGATCAGCAATTACTACGTTTGGGTAATCCCGATTGGCCTGATTTAATCATGATTGATGGTGGTAAAGGTCAGTTATCATCAGTTGTCGCCATCTTGCAAGAGATGAATTTATTAGAAGACTTGCGAGTTGTGAGTTTAGCAAAGCAACGAGAAGAGATTTTTTTACCGGGAGAATCTCAACCCCTGATAACTGATGCAGAACAACCAGGGGTACAGTTGTTGCGGCGACTGCGGGATGAAGCGCATCGGTTTGCAGTCAGTTTCCATCGTCAGCAGCGCAGTGATAAATTGAAGCGATCGCGTTTAGATGAAATTCCTGGTTTAGGACATCATCGACAAAAGCAGTTACTAGGGCATTTTCGCTCAGTTGATTATATTCGGCAAGCGACACCCACACAACTAGCTGAAGTAGCAGGAATTGGGCCGCGTTTGGCTCAAGAAATTTACGACTATTTTCATCCTGCTTAAAGTGACAACTCCCACTCTCACCTTGAATACTTGTCGTTACCCACATTTACCTCGTTCCCAGTCTCCGACTGGGAACGAGGTTTTAAAATTTATTCCCAGGCTCTATGGCAACGAAGCCCAAGATTGATTTGATGTTAGTAATTATCTCACCAGAATTTACAGCTATTTTCAGGTAAATAGACCATGCGGTAGGGGCACAGCAATGCTCATTGGTGTCAACTTAAGCGAAAAATCGCTTATCTGTTGGCTGACACGCCCGCCTGGAACTAAAGTTCTTTGGCTTTTAGCTAAAGTCTACTCAAGTAGACTAAAGATTTTTCGGATTATTTAGTCATCTTGAGATGACTTGCGCTATTAGCAAGGAACTTCAGTTCCTTGTGGGACATGGGTTTTACGCTAAGTTGACACGCATGAGCTTTTTCTGTGCCCCTACGACAGATGTGGTTCAAATACATGAAAACTGCTGTAATTTCATCAATATTGCCAGCAAATATTAAACGAATTTGCAATTACGTTTTGTAACAGTAATTTTAATTAGGCATCAAACTATGCTCTCTCTCTGTAGATGTATATGAATTAAACCCCCAAACTTTGTTAACTAAATCTTAAGATAAAAATTTTGTTACTAAAGATACAGTAATTTCCGGGTTTTAATTTTTGAATACAAGAACGGCTTTTTTTGTAGCCGTCTGAAATAACTATAAACAAGTCTCTCTCAAGGGATTAATTATAGGGATCAGCAAATCTCTAAGCAGCATTTAATTAAAAAATAATTTATATATCCAAAGTAGGAGGGTAGAATCACCTAATTCTAGAATAATAAATAGAGATATCGAAAAATTTTCAAACCGGAAATTTTGTTTAAAATAATCAACCAAATATTACAGCAGTTTGTGAAGTTGGGTCGAACCAGAATTTTTCCTGGTTTAACTTGTAGCTTTACTAAGTAAAAAATAATTACAATCAGGAGTTTTAAAATGCAGACAGTACAAAAGATTTACTGCCCAAATTGTGGTAGTGATGCAGAGCGTTATTATATTTTTGATAGTCAATTAACTCGCACACAATGCCCAAGTTGTGACTACTTGATGATTAGTTGCACTCGCACAGGGAAAGTCATTGAGGCTTATGCCCCTGGCATTTACGCACACCGCTAGATAATAAAAATTAAAAATTAGAGAAAACATTCTCCAATTTTTAATCATAAAGTTTTTTCTCAGAAATTTGGAACACTTTAAAGGTTGCCCTTTTGTTGCCTGAATTGTAGCTGTTGTCTCTGTTGTTCTAATCTAAATTGTTGCTGTTGTCTAAGTTCTTGATCTTGTCTGAGTTGTTGCTGTTGTAGTCTGAGTTGTTGCTCTTGTGTAAATTGTTGCTGTTGTAGTCTCGTTTCTTCCTGTTGTAGCCTCAGTTGTTGCTGGCGTATCAGCTCTTGCTGTTGTCGTGTAAATTCTTGCTGTTGTAGTAGCTGTTGTTGTTGTAGTTGTGGTTGCTGAAGCTGTAAACGAAGCCATGTTTCCTGAAATTGTTCTTGTGTTTGCTGATTTTGCTGCTCTTGTTGTTGTCTTATTCTTTCTTGAAAAGACTCAGGTTGCTGAGGATTCGTCTGAATTATTTGGGCATAAGCAGGAGAATTGATCGGCAAAGCTTTTGCAAGCACAATCAATAGTAGCCATAATTTAAGCAGTAATGAGCGATTCAACATATAATTATTTGATCAATGGCGTGTGGCAATACACATAAGCGATAAGGCCGCTTCTGGGGAATTAGGATTTATCCCAGAGCAGAATTGAGCGAAGCGATACTTCTTGTCAGATTCACCGTAATTGCCTTGCAATACTTCTGCACCACAGGTATGGTTGTGGGGATAAACCTTGACATTAAAGCCAAGTGGCTCCAGAATTTTGTAGTAGAGCTTCGGCGTTACTCCATCCCCAGGTCGGTGATGAACCTCAGTTGCTAATCCCCAAGTTTGCTCTGCTTCTGAAGTATGACCTCCTCGTTTGATTAGCCGATATAGCCATAAGCGAAAGTTCCATAACCACAAACCTAATCCTTGGAAGTTCCAAGCAGTCAACTGAGGGTCGTGATCTGTGATTAGGATGCCGCCTGGACGCACTAAACGCGCTGCTTCCTCCAACACGACATCCATGTAGTCACAGTGATGGAGTGTAGCATTAAGTACTACAATATCAGCAAAATTAGAAATGAAAGGAAGTTGGTGGGCATCTGCAAGCACTGGTATATAGCCAAGACGTTGAGCCATAGATAATGCTCCATAGCTAATATCTACACCAATTAACAATTGTGGTTTTCCCCCAAGGGTTGCATACAAATTACCCGGACCACAACCAATGTCTACAACAATTTTATGATCCCAACTGCCCGTAGCCGCTTCCCAGCAGGACTTGAACAGTTGATCACGATGACAGTTTTCAAAATAGTTTTTTGCCCATTCTGGATGCCCAAAGTAATAACTATTTGCTTTGATGGCTGGACTGGAAGTAGGAATAGGAAAATTTAGGATATCTTCTTGATCTAAATCGACTTTAAAATCAGCAGCAATATAAGGTTTGAGAACTGAATATGAAGAAGTTGGCATAGCTATTCCTCTATTAATATCCTGTTTCAGTTCACTACATGAGCGAACCCTTAAATTCCTGAACCGAGCAGTATTGCCAGGTATCTGTGAGATCAAAGTAATTAAATTTACTGAGTACAACAGATTTAATTCTTACTCGCTCTTAGTTGTCCGCAAGCAGCATCGGCTTCTAAACCACGGGAATAACGGACACTAACAGCAGTATTTTGCTGCTTGAGGACATTGACAAATGCTTGAATGCGATCGCGGTTAGGGCGTTGATAATCTACCTCTTGAATGGGATTATAGGGAATCAAATTTACATGACTTTGGAATCCTCGCAAGCATTTTGAAAGTTCTAATGCATGTTCTGGTAAATCGTTAACACCAGCAAGGAGAACATATTCAAAAGTCAGGCGGCGACCAGTGATTTCCACATATTCTCGACATTCAGTTAGTAAATCTTCTAGAGGATAGGCGCGGGCGCTGGGGATGAGTTTTTCTCGCAGTGCTTGGTTGGGGGCGTGGAGACTTACAGCCAGAGTGATTTGCAAATGGTTTTGCGCGAACTCACGGATGCGATCGCGAATTCCAACTGTAGAAACTGTAAGCGATCGCTGCCCAATACCGACATCTTGATTCAGGCATTTCAGGGCTGCTAAGACATTCTCAGTATTTAACAACGGTTCACCCAGTCCCATGAACACGACATTGCTAACCCGTTGCTGAAAATCTTCTTGTACAGTCAACACCTGATCAACAATTTCGTGCCGTGCTAGGTTGCGTTTGTAGCCTCCTTTACCAGTAGCGCAGAAATCACACGCCATTGGGCAACCCACCTGAGTAGAGACGCAAACCGTCAAACGGGATTTGGGGCCTTCTCCCCTTTCCGCGAAGGTTGGGATACCAACAGTTTCAATAATTTGTCCGTCTGTTAATCGTAAAAGATATTTTACTGTGCTATCGGGTGCCACAGAGCGGTAATGTAAAATTGAGCGCCCAATGGGAATTTCTGCTAGTTCTGCACGCCAATGCTTGGGGAAGACAGAAATATCAGATAACGATCGCACCCCCTTGTCATAGATCCATTCATGCAGTTGCTTTCCTCTGTAAGCAGGTTGTCCCTGCTGTTGCACCCAAGTAGTTAACTCGGTAACGGTGGCACCTAGTAAGGGAGGGATTAATTCTGATTTTTCTGGGTTGTGCGAGTCAACCTGAGATACAAGAGGCGTAGCAGTCATAAAAAATCAAGAGTTAATGTAGGATCTCTATTTTACCCTGCCAGATTAACTTAGTGTTGAGCAAAGAAGACGGGGAGTTAACCAAAGGTTGCGCCGTTCCAGCCCCACATTGCACCCTTAGCGTCTGCAAATTCTATGTAAATGCGATTTTTCGGCACACCTAGAGTTTGGTTAATCTGCTGGCAAAAGTCCTGACTCATTGCTGCGGTTTGGTCTGGCTTCATCGTGCCAATGCTCTTAATCTCAATGTAGCAAACCGGGTCTGTATTCCCTGCAAAGGTCATGGGTATTTCCGGTTCAAAAGCAGTCATTACATAGGATTCTGGTTTTCCCAAATGTTTCGCTAACTTGGCTGATAGGTTTAAAAGCATTGACTCAATTTCAGCTTTTTCAGGAGCAGATGCAGAAGTTTGCACTTTAATTAATGGCATAGCATCGAAATTAGAATTTATTTACATTGATTAAGTTTATTGAAACACAGAGGTATAGAGTACAAATATTAGGGAAATGGGGAGTTTTTCCAATGCCCAATGCCCCAGCATTTAGGGATGAGATGAGCGAAATAGATGACTATGTTCGGGATGATATAAACGCGATCGCCCTGTTGCTGTCGAGAGTGCTGGACTGATTATATAAAGTGTAGTACGAATTAGTTTTTCTTTATGAGTACAATCTGCCATTTGATTCAGGGGGACAACCCTGATTTTTTCATCAGGCCAGCCGATGCGAAAGCAAATTGCAATCAGGGTTTCGCTTGGATAGTGTTCGAGTAGTTTAGCTTGGGCATTTTCGACGTGACGCGCACTCAGATATAGGCAGAGACTAGCTTGATGTGCCGCCAGAGAGGCTAATTCTTCAGTGGCGGGGACTTCTGTACGTCCACTGATGCGCGTCAAAATAATCGTTTGGACTAAACCGGGTACAGTCAGTTCTATTTTGAGTTTGGCAGCAGCAGCTTGAAAGGCGCTGATCCCAGGTATAACTTCAAAAGGGATATTTGCCTCTCTTAAGAGGTGCATTTGCTCATGGATGGCGCTGTAGAGACTAGGATCACCAGAATGGAGACGGACTAGAGATTTATGCTGCGATCGCACCCTATCGACCATAATTAGCAAAATCTCTTCTAAAGTCTGATTTGCAGTTCTAATTATCTCCGCATCTTCTCGGCAAACTTCTAAAATTTGTTCGGGTACTAAAGAATCAGCAAATAAAATCACATCAGCAGCAGCCAGTAGTTTCTGCGCCTTCACCGTTAACAAATCAGGATCTCCAGGGCCTGCTCCCACAATATACACAGATGGTTCTACAGCATATAGTGTTTTTTTATCCTTCAGGTTTTCTGTATATTCACCTTTAAAAGAACACACGGCAATCCCCCCAAAAATTTTTTTGGCATTTTCTCAGTATCTTTCCGGATTCAGCCTCTTTCCTTAGTAGAGAGTAATGGTAGATGCACCCTGGTTAAGCCCTAGAGAATACTCTGGGGCATTTTTTATTTTTTGAGCATAGGGCATTGGTTATTTATTCTCCTTGTCCCCCTTGTCTCCCTTGTCCCCTCACTCCCCACTCTCCTCATCTCCCTGCTTCCTCATCCCCTCATCTCCCCATTTCCCTTAGGAGTAGGAACTACATCGGGTAAAGGACGTTTAAGTAAGTAAAGCCAAGCTAATCCGACTAATCCCAATAAAATTCCTAGACTACTGACTACTTGTGCCATCCGTAATGGACCTAGCATTAAGCTATCAGTGCGAAAGCCTTCAATCCACAAGCGTCCTAAGCTGTAGGCTGGCCAGTAAACTAGAAACAGCGTGCCTACCTTCAGGCGTGGCTTACCGGATAAAGACCGGAAAAACAAGGTTATTAATAGCGTAAACACCATTAAATCCCACAGAGATTCGTAGAGGAAGGTGGGATGAAAGTAATCGAAACTAGCATATTCTAGAGGACGATGGTCTGGTGGAATATACAGCTTCCAAGGTAAATCAGTAGGGTCGCCAAAAGCCTCAGAATTGAAGAAATTGCCCCAACGTCCGATCGCCTGCCCTAAAATCAGCGAAGGCGCTACTAAATCTGCCAGTTGCCAGAAAGAAACCTGCTTGATTTTAGCAAAGATTAATGCAGCCAAAACGCCACCAAGAATTGCTCCGTGAATGGCAATACCTCCTTCCCAGATAGCGAAGATTTTTCCTGGAGTTGGGGCATATTTTGACCACTCAAAAAAAACGTAATATAGCCGTGCGCCAGGAATCGCCCCAATCAACAACCAAAAGAATAAATCCCCTAGCAACTCAGGATTAACATTACGGCGCTTTGCCAATTCCTGGGAAAGGATGACGCCAATTAACACTGCTGTAGCAATCAACAAGCCATACCAACGGATAGTTATAAACCCTATTTTCACCAGAATCGGTCCTGGAGAAGTAAATTGAAATGCCAAGGGCAAGGTGGAAAAATCCAGTGCCATGAAAAATTACCTAGAAAAGTTCGTTAATTACTCGCGCACTTTGCTAAGTACGGAGTTTCTTGGGTCTCGAATACTGGGAAGTTACGCTTGAATCTAGCACAATGGAATTGTGAAGATGTCGGTAAAAATCCAGTATCCATATTTAGGAGTCTAATTCCTAACGCCTAGTTGAGCATAACTTGTACCACTAAAACAATTGAAGAAAGCATCCTTACCCAGAACGCAAGATGGTAGATTTGAGTAAGTTACACAAAACGGTTTCGATATAATCACCTAAACAACTTGATATATTTAAAATTGTGATTGCTATTTATCCTGGTAGCTTCGACCCCATCACCTTGGGACACCTTGACCTCATCGGGCGCGGTAGTCGCCTATTTGAGCGGGTGATTGTCGCTGTACTACGGAATCCTAACAAAATGCCACTTTTTAGTGTGCAGCAACGCCTAGATCAGATCCGTCATTCTACACAACATCTACCGAATGTAGAAGTAGACAGCTTTGATGGTCTTACCGTCAACTATGCCCAAATGCGACAAGCACAAGTTTTGCTGCGGGGTTTACGGGCTGTGTCAGATTTTGAAGTGGAACTGCAAATGGCTCACACTAATAAAACTCTTTCTACCGAAATAGAAACAGTTTTTCTCGCAACCTCAAATGAGTATAGTTTTTTAAGTAGTAGTGTGGTAAAAGAGATTGCAAGGTTTGGTGGCTCTATCGATCATCTCGTTCCCCCACACATTGCCCTGGATATATACCAATGCTACAATCACAAGTCTCCAATGTTGAACCCAATCTCAACGGAAGCAATCCCCCCCCTAAAGAGTATCTCGATGGAGAGGGAAGCATAGATATTCAGCAGGAACTCAACGGTCTAGAAGAAATGGTTCTCTCTAGTCTCAGGATTCCGCTGACGGGACGCACACTCATAGATGAAGAAAAGTTGCTGGATAAGCTTGATTACATCCGGCTGGCTTTACCATCACTTTTTCAAGAAGCAGCAGTAATTCTGGAACAAAAGGATGAAATTCTGCTGGAAGCGGAAGAGTATGGACAGCAGGTTGTTGAGGCCGCGCAAGCAAAAAGAGCGCAAATTTTAGCTGAAAGCGATATTATTTACCAGGCACAACAAGAAGCTGAACAATTGCGGCGACAAGTGCAACAAGAGTGTGAGGCCATAATGCAAGAAACCCTCACTGAGATTGACCGCAAGCGGTATGCTTGTCAGCAAGAGTTAGAGGAAATGCGACAAACTGCGATCGCACACGCTCAAGAAATTGAAGATGGTGCTGATGTATATGCTGATGGCGTTTTGGGAAATATCGAGCAGGATCTCAAGCAGATGTTGCGAATTATCACCAACGGACGGCAACAATTGCAAATTGATAACCTCACTCAGCGCAATTCACCTCCTGGCAAGAAAAGATAGAGGTTCTAAGGAGAGATGGAGAAAAATTATAGGTTGGGTTTCGCTATTGCTTAACCCAACAATTTTGATTAAGGAAGACTTTTAGGTTTATCGCTCACACGCTATCATCCATCCAACCACACTCACAATCCCAATGCACCCTTGCTGACCAGTCGCGGTCAAAGGATGCGCCACACTCAGGACACTTGAACGCTTGAACGATTATCTGATGATAACTTGCCTAAAAACGGAAATTCAAAGTTCTCTGGTGAGATTGGATTTTGCCCCTGTTTTCGGTACATGCTTACAAACAGCAGACTTGTGTACTGCTGGTCGCGGCTATGGAAGGATTTTGGGCTATTGTACCCTCAAGTCTTGCACCTGAATATACTTCTTTGGTCAGATAATCTATATACTGTGAGCTTCTTTTTCTTTTTCAGCAAGCCCTACTTAACTATCAAAGATATTGTAATTAATGCAGTTTACAGAGATCGGTGATTTTAAAATTGGGAGACATATCAAAACCTCACCGCCAACCCCTCTCCTTGCTAAGGAGAGGGGAGATAAAGCACAGCTTTATTGAGGTTAGATTTTTATCTGTTAGCTTTTGATTGTCTGTCAACACCTGATTACAAAGTATATGTAAAATCTTTTACCAGCATACCGGGAACTAAACTACCTCCAAGTTGACGACTCTCATAAGTTCCGACTTCGGGAATGAATTCTTGAAAAGTCGTTAAATCTACTAAGTTTTCTCCCCAAAAGCGATAGAGACTTTCATCAAAACGTAAGTTTTCAATGGGAGCAATAATTTCTCCCTTTTCTACCCAAAAACAAGCATAACGGGTCATACCTGTGATTCTACCAGTTTGGCGATCGCTCCAATTCAAGTAATGCAAATTCGATACATATAATCCTGTATCTAAACTCGGAAGAATCTGCTCAAATACTAAATTTCCTGGACTCACTTCTGGCGCTCGTAAAGTCTCTGAACCATTAGCACCATTAGAAATTTTTTTATATTCCTTCGCAGTCCGAGAATTCACCAGAGTATTTACTAAATCTCCTTTTTCTATTATTGGTAACTCCAATGCTGCTATTTCTCCCAATTCATTAAATCGCGGTACTAATCCCCGTTGAAAGTTTTCTTTCAAACTAAATGCAGTCGAAAGCTGTTTTTCTTGACGCCATAGAGCAGCTAAAGAACTGTTCCCTTGCTGAATATCAGCTTCGCTCACAGAACCCCAAGAAAGCATCATTAATAAATCTGCAACAGCAGGAGGTGCAAAATAAGTTTTGTATTGTCCCCGTGGTAACTCTTTAGCTGGGCGAGAAAGTAGTTCTAGTTGCTTTTTGGCTTCGCTGATTTTGGCTATATATGCAGATTTATCCCAATTACTCCCTGCAAATGTGCCCTTAACTGCTTGTCCATCGGTGGTAAATAGAGAATAATCTAAGGTAAAAGAATCAGTAGCAAACCAGTGTTTTTGCCCGTTGGAATCACCATAAGCTTTAATGATCAGACCTCCAGCGTATATACCAGTAAAATCCAATTCAGTAACTAGTTCTAGCACATTGGGTACTACTGCTTCCGCCGCCAATAAATTCCCAGAATGTAGTTCTCGACTGCTATTATTTCCTGATGGCAAAACTAGATATGGATCGATAGGTAATACAATAAGTTCCTCACGTAGTTCTTGTAAACCAGTATATGCTAACTGCCAATCTACCTCCCAATTTCCAGTAAAAGGAAACTGTCGAATACTGCTGCGTTGAGCTGCCATCAAAGTTAGTTCGATCCAACCATCAGTAACACAACCAGTTTGTCGTACTTTCGCATGATTGAAACGAGTAAATTGACTTCTTTCACTGCTTAGTCTCACAGTGAATTGTTCATTTTCTGCTTTTTTGATAAGTAGAGTTTCAATCAGTCGATTAAAGCTGATTTCTAGCGCAGATAATTCCTGAATTTGCACTTTTTCAAGTTCCTCCACCAAAAACTTCGACATTAGCAAATACACAAACTGGTGAACCGTGTCCTACCCAAATGGCCTGATTTGGTTCTCCTTTTCCACAATAAGGAGTACCATACATTTGCCAGTTGTCAACATTGCCTACTTGGCTTAAGCTGTGCCAAAACTCTGGTGTTGTGGCGCGATAGTTAGGATTACGGAGGGTTTTGGTGAATTTGCCGTTTTCAATTAATTTGGCGTACTCACAACCAAATTGAAATTTGTAGCGGCGATCGTCAATTGACCAAGATCGGTTAGATTCCATATAAACGCCGTGTTCTATGCCGCCAATAATGTCTTCAAAGGTGGCGTTAAGAGGCTCTAAATTCAAGTTTGCCATGCGATCGATCGCTGGTCGATTCCATGAGGAAGCACGGGCACAGGCAACGCCTGCTATACCTGCTCTGGCTTGACTCTCCAGGCTCCCCAAACCCCGTTGGAGTACACCTTCTTTAACTAAATACTCCCGCGTTGCTACAGCACCCGTATCATCAAATCCATAGCTGGCATATTCACCAGGCACCGTAGGATCAAAAGTAATGTTCATCAGTGGCGAACCATATACTAGGTTGCCAAAATCACTTTTATTAACAAAGCTGCCCCCAGCATAGTTACGCTCATCTCCCAAAATTCGGTCAATTTCTAGGGGATGCCCGACACTTTCATGGATTTGCAGCATCATTTGGTCTGGGGCTAACACTAAGTTGGTGCGGGTGGTTGGGCATTCTTCTGCTGTCAAGAGTTCTATTGCTTGTTCGCCAATTTGCCGCACCCGATGCCATAAGTCTTCTTGTTTTAAAAGCTCTAGTCCGCCTTGGTAACAGTTGGCTTGCGAACCGTTATTGCTACGCTGCTGTACAATCACCCCATCTTGGGCAGTGGCTCCGTAATTAGTGCCTATCGATAGGATTTTTTGATAGACTTCTGAACCGTTGCTGCTAACAAACCAAGATTCTCTCTCGGTTGTGCTAGCACTGGCTATGGTTTGCACAATCTTGTCGTCAACTTTCAGCGTTTGGCAAATACGAATCAGTAAATCGTTGATTTCTCCCGGACTCAGAGCATCCAATGGCTGAAGATATGGAGATTTATATTCACCAACGACTTTAGGGCGCTCACTTTCACTGAAGGGATGTATCCACCATTCACTGGCTGCTAGTGCCTGTTTATAGGCTATTCGAGCAGCCGCTTGTAGAGACGGTAATTCTAGAGAGTTAGTAGCTGCATAACCCAGACAGCCATTAACCAAGACTTCTAGCATAGCTCCGACAGTGAAGGATTTGCCATTTAACTGGGGTAAGGCATCACGAACTGATCGGGTAGCAGAAGTCTCCTTTACGGCTCTGATACCAATCCAATCAGCAGGAATATCGAAACTAGCGATCGCTTTTGTTAGAGTAATCCACATAATTTAGGAAAATGGGGAGTAGGGAGTAGGGAGTAGGGAGTGGGAATGGGGAATAGGGCATAGGGCACATGGTACAGAGAAGAGGAATTTTTCCCCTGCTTCCTCATCTCCCTCATCTCCCCCCACTCCCCATTCCCCATTCCCCTCTAATTCCGGTGCCAGCGAGTACCATCACGGCTATCAATTAGCGTAATACCTTCTGCTTGGAGTTCGTCACGAATGCGATCGCTTTCGGCAAAATTCTTGGCAATACGTGCTTCTTTCCTTTGCTGAATTTTCGTCTCAATTTCCGCATCGCTTAAACCATTACTCGGTTCAGGTTGTGTTTCTATCTCGTCGGCTTCTAAACCTAAGACTCTAGCTAATGTAACAAGAGTTTGCCATTGACGCTGTAACTCCTCTGGTGATGTTTCGGTTTTCCCTTCATGCACAAGAATATTTCCCTGACGACGCAGTTCTTTGGCTAATTCAAATAGCACTGTTAACCCACCAGGAAAATTAAAGTCATTATTCACACTTTCTTGGAAACGTTCAACAGTTTCAGGGAGTAGTGAGACAGTTCCCACTCCCCATCCCAGTTTTTTCCCGTATTGGTAGCCGAAGACTAACCCTTCTTTAATGGTGTGCCAACCGTTGGTTGCTGCGGCGATCGCTTCATCGGTAAAATCAATTGGTGTGCGATATTGAGCGGTTAGCACGAACAAGCGCACCGCCATCGGGTCAACTCCTCGATCCAGTAAGTCTCTAATAGTGGTAAAATTGCCCAAAGATTTGGACATTTTTTCACCATCTACTTTCACCATGCCGTTATGTAACCAGTAACGCGCTAAGGGTTTTCCGGTAACAGCCTCAGATTGGGCAATTTCGTTTTCATGGTGGGGAAAAATTAAGTCAGTACCACCAGCATGAATATCTATGGTATCACCCAAGCGATCGCGCACCATTGCCGAGCATTCTATATGCCACCCCGGACGACCTGCGCCCCAAGGTGATTCCCAAGCTGGTTCTCCCGGTTTTGCTGCCTTCCATAAAGCAAAATCAAAGGGATCTTTCTTTTTCTGGTACTCTGGATCTTCGACGTTGACGCCTAGGCGTAGCCCGCCGTAGGCATTGCTTTTCCCGGCTTGCATATCTTCTAACTTGCGTCCCGAAAGCTTGCCATACTCAGGAAAATGTCGTACTGCATAATACACATCGCCGTCAGCAGGGTAAGCAAAACCCTTATTTTCCAATTCGTGAATTAAGCGTTGAATGCCATTCATCGTATGGGTAGCGCGGGGATACTCATCGGCTTCTTTGATCCCCAGCCGCGCCATATCCTCAAAATATGCTTTGATGAAGCGATCGGCTACAGCCTCCATTGATGAATGTTCAACACAGGCTCGATTCAGAATCTTGTCATCAATATCAGTAAAATTTTGGATATATCGGACTTGATAACCGATAAACTGGAGGTATCGGCGCACTACGTCCCAAACGATGCAAGCTCTAGCATGACCCAAATGGCAGTAATCATATACCGTCACGCCGCAGTAATACATCTTAACCTTGCCTGGCTCGACTGTTTCAAACGGTTCTTGACGACGGGTGAGGGTATTGTAAAGGTTTAAGGTCATAACAGAGTAATGCTGAAATAAGGAGATAGGTAATAATAGGGTAAAGCAGCTGGGATGACAGTCCAGCATCCCTATGCTAGTGTTTTCTGGACTATCTGCGCTACATTACTATTTTTTGACTCTTTGAATAACAGCGCTATGCAATCAGCAGTTACACCCCAATCTCAAGCAATGGATACGCCCAAACAAGGAATGCCAGTAACGATTATTACAGGTTTCCTCGGTAGTGGGAAGACGACTTTACTTAATCATATCCTCAACAACCAACAGGGTTTGAAAACCGCCGTTCTCGTGAATGAATTTGGCGAAATTGGCATCGACAACGAGCTAATTGTTTCCACTGGTGAGAACATGGTGGAGCTAAATAATGGTTGTATCTGCTGCACTATTAATAGTGATTTAGTAGATGCAGTTTACAAGGTTTTAGAACGCCAAGAAAATCTAGATTATCTAGTAGTGGAAACAACTGGATTAGCAGATCCGCTCCCAGTAGCTTTAACATTTTTGGGCACAGAATTGCGGGATTTAACCCGCTTGGATTCGATTATTACCGTAGTAGATGCGGCGAATTACAGTCTAGATTTATTTAACTCTGAGGCAGCATACAGCCAGATTGCTTATGGTGATGTAATTTTACTGAATAAGACTGATTTGGTTGATGAAGCTACTTTGAAGGAGTTAGAAAGAAAAATTAACGAAGTGAAGGAAGGAGCAAGAATTATCCGCACTACGCGATCGCAAGTGCCACTTCCTTTAATTCTGAGTGTTGGTCTGTTTGAGTCTGATAAATATTTTGACACAGTGGTAGATGACCACGACCATCACGATCATGATCACCATGATCACTCAACATGCGGTCATGACCATCACGATCATGATCACCATCATGACCATCATTCTGACCATTTAGAAAATGATGGTTTCACTTCCATATCTTTCCAAAGTGACAAGCCTTTTTCTATTAAGAAGTTTCAGTATTTCTTAGATAACCAGTTACCTACAAATATCTTCCGGGCGAAGGGGATTATGTGGTTTGATGAAAGTCCGAAGCGTCATATTTTCCACCTTTGCGGTAAACGCTTTACCTTGGATGATGATGAATGGCAAGGTCAATTAAAAAACCAACTAGTGCTGATTGGTCAAAATTTGGATCGTCAGGCTTTAATTGCTCAACTCGAAAACTGTATTAGTCTACCTTCAACTAGTCGCGGTAAAGGCTTTGGGAAATAAAAGTTAGGAGTTAGAAGTTAGGAGTTAAGAGTTTAAAACTTGTACTCGTTCCCAGGTTCCACCTGGGAATGGCTTCCTAATGGCTCCGCCATCGATTTTGAGCAATGAAAATCAGAGAATAGCGATCGCAATTATCGATAAAAAGAAATGGTATTAGGAGTTTTGAAGTAAACTACCCACCACCATACCGCATTTATTAATATCTAAGCTTTATTTAAACGTCTATTTTTTATCCAAGACATGATTAGATTTCTAAATCTGTCTGTTTTTGCTTCAGTAAAATGTGCTATCACAACCGCATACAAAAATACAAATACAGCTACAATCAATCCTAAGAATAAGTGAAAAATATCTGGTTGCCAAGGGCGGTCATCAATTATACATGCTCTAATAAAGCACGGTATCGGCATGTGGACAAGATAAAGAGTGTATGAACATCCAGCTAAACCTTTAGAAAATTTTTCGTATGCTCCTTCTTGTCTAATTTTACTAGGATTGTTAACTAGAAGATATATCATAACAGCAGTAGAAATTCCGATTAAAAAATCTGCTATCTCTTCGCTAGGTAAGAAACGTGCAATTGTTAAAGTAATGCACAAAATTAGGATAGACAAAAAACTGAGTGAATTGAAGATGTTCTTATTGTTAAGATATTTGGAAGTATGAGATATATTAATTAACGCTCCCATCAGCCAAACAAGAAAGTAAATTCTAATTTCCGAACCTACCATTAATAATATAACTGAGGTCAAAACACCGTAGAAAAGACGTAATTTTAAAGAATTAACCCAAAAAAGTAGAATTATTGAAGGAAAAAGTATATAGTACCAAAATTCATAAGCTAAACTCCAAGCTACCTTATTAGAACCAAATAAGTCTACATAAATTGTTTGCAGAAAAGCTACAGTCCCCAGAAAATTTTGAGGTGTGAAATTTTCCAAAATTTTATAGGTTGCTAAATAACTGTTGTAAAACTTTTCTCCATAGAAGCTATCTTGTGCAGTACCAAATATTTTAATACCTAAAAAATCCCAAAAAGAAGACAGCAATAAAGCAGGAATTAATACTATATATAAACGTGTTAAACGAGCTACTAAATAATTAATCCATGACCATCGCTTTTGCTGAATTGTTCTTAGTACACTAGCTGAAATAAAAAATCCACTGAGAACAAAAAAAATAATTACACATTGATGACCCAATCCTGTTAAAGAATTGAACCTTTTGATAAAAAAATTAGGATTACTAACTTCTGAATATTCTAGAAATAATAAGAATTTCAGATGACCGATAAAAACTAATAAAGAAGCTAATCCTCTTAATAAATCAAGATGAGTTGACCATCGATAACTCCTGATTGAAGGAATATTATAAATAGGCTGAGTATGAGTTTTTTCCACTAGCATTTTTGTTCCGGGATAAAAGGAGCAATCAAAAATTGTACCAAGACGATACAAAAATTAATATGCAATTATCCGATCTTAATATTTACAAAGTTACAGTTTTTTTTTAACCTTTATATAATCTTCATTTTTATTGTCAGAGAATAAAAGGATCAGTCGCCATAACTCAACATTAATTTTGTACAACTGGTGAACTTCGGTGTGAGCGCTACTTCTTTACGAGAGGCTGCGCCAACCATAGGCTCAGTACATGTCAGTTGAACGATGAATATAGGGCTTCTCGGTTGAATGAGTTAAGTGGGTGTGAATAATTAAAGCTTTCTAGTAAGGACTTCAGCCCTTACTACAAGCAAGCCAATTTAATTAATTTTATATTGTGTAACATAGTTTTATAGCGTTTCCTAATCATATTAGGTACATCATAGTCCCCTCCTCGCTTGCGGGGAGGGGGTTGGGGGTGGGGTTCTTCTCTAAAGGCAGATCACGACTTGCTACTGATGACTACTTCGTTTAAAACTAATTCTGGTTGTGGTGCCTCCTCTTCTTCTGGCAATCCGTAAACTGACCTGTACAACTTCACATATTGCTTGGCAGATTGATACCAACTAAAATCTTGACCCATGCCGCGTTTTTGGAGTTCTTGCCATTGGGGTTTGAAACGGAAGGCTTCCCAAGCGCGGATCATACAGGTGAAAAGGTCTAGCGCTTCATAACGGTCAAAGCAATAACCGGTGCCTGCGGCATTTTCAGGGTCATGATGGGTTACGGTGTCAACTAATCCACCTGTGCGGCGGACAATGGGTACAGAACCGTAGCGCAAAGCCATCATTTGGCTAATACCGCAAGGTTCAAAACGACTGGGCATTAAGAAGGCATCAGTACCAGCGTAGATCCGGCGAGACAGAGCATCGTTATACAATAAGTAAGTAGCCATGCGTCCGGGAAAGCGGGATGCTAATTGCCACATCTGAGTTTCATAGTAGCGATCGCCTGTTCCTAACAAGACAAACTGTGCATCTGTATAAGATAGGAAGCGATCGAGGATTTGTAATATCAAATCAATACCTTTTTGTTCCACTAATCGGGTGACAATTCCAATTAAAAAGGCTTTGGAGTTGACTTCTAATCCTAGTTCTTCTTGCAAAGCAATTTTGTTGGCTTTGCGTTTCTCTAAAGTATCAGCAGTGAAGGTTTGAACAATGTATTTGTCATTTTCGGGATTATAAACTTCAGTATCAATACCATTGATAATCCCAGATAATTTACCGCTAATAAAAGACAGCAAACCTTCTAATGTTTCACCATAAGTTGGTGTCTTGATTTGCTCGGCATAAGTTGGCGAAACTGTATTTACCTTATCGGCAAATTGCACCGCCGCCGCCATTACATTGTGTCCTTGCATATACCAGGGACACCAAGTAATTCTCTCTAAATACCAACGCCACGGCCCTTGATAAGCCAGATTATGAATAGTAAAAACTGTGCTGATATCAGGATCTTGGTGCATCCACACGGGAATCATCCCCGTATGCCAATCGTGACAGTGGATAATTTCCGGTTTCCAGTAATTCCAGGCAAATTCGGCTGCACCATTAGCAAACAGGGTGAACCGCCAGTCTTCACCATCTCCAGAATAAATGTGGCGGGGTAGAAAGGAGGGATGTCCAAATAAGTACAAGGGAACATCAGTACCAGGCAGAACGCTTTCATAAACAGCAAATTCCTGGAACATGGCAGATCCCCGCCAGATGGGTTCTTTAGGAATTTCCATTTTGTCTGGGAGGAAGCCATAGTAAGGCAAGAATATCCGCACATCATGCCCCATTTCTCTCAGGAATTTGGGCAATGCCCCGACAACATCGCCCATTCCTCCTACTTTCGCAATGGGTGCTGCCTCTGCTGCAACAAATAGAATCCGCATGGTAATTTTTGCTTCCCTGAGTCTTTATTGTCAAATTAACTCTCTGATCCCGACCAACGCGATTTATCGCATCTGGCACGTTTTTTGTGCAACGGCGATCAATTCTTATCTAATCACATCGGCTTACCTAATTGCTTAGGAACCGCGCTGAATCACCGCAAAAATTTCTGATAAAATTTCTTGCGCTCCCTGTTGCCGCAACAGTTCTGCTAGTTCTATGCCTAGCGCTTCGGCGTTGTTTGCAATACCTGTGACGGTATCTTTTACCAGTTTTTGACCATCTACACTGGCGACTATCCCTGTTAAGGTCAAATTCTCACCAGATATTTCTGTATTTACACCAATAGGTACTTGACATCCGCCCTCTAGAGAGCGTAGAAAAGATCGTTCCGCAAGACAGCGATCGCGCGTTTGGGGATGTTCGATCGCTTTGAGTAGAGATAGCAATTCACTATCATCAGCACGGCATTCTATCCCTAAAGCTCCTTGTCCAACGGCGTGGAGGGAGATTTCTTTGGGTATAACTTGATGAATGCGATCGCTCATTCCCAATCTTTCTAACCCTGCTGCTGCCAAAATCAAAGCATCGTATTCGCCTGCATCCAGTTTGGCCAACCGTGTAATCAAGTTTCCTCGGACATCCTTAAATGCAAAATGGGGGAAGTGGTGGCGTAACTGTGCTAACCGCCGCAGCGAAGATGTACCGATTACCGCACCTGCCGGTAAAGTATCGATTTGTTTATCTTTGTGCTTTTCATGCACCACTAATGCATCTGCTGGGTTTTCCCGTTCAGTAATTGCTGCCAGTGTTAACCCTTCTGGTAAGTGAGTCGGCAGATCCTTAAGAGAATGAACCGCAAAGTCAATCTCCTGATTGAGCATTCCAACTTCAAGTTCTTTAGTAAAAAGTCCTTTATCGCCAATCTTAGCTAATGCTACATCCAAGATTTTATCGCCTTGGGTAGACATGGTGTGGACTTCAAAAGTGATATCAGGAAAGCTTTTCTGGAGTTGCTCTTGTACCCAGTAGGTCTGAACCAGAGCAAGTTGGCTTTTCCGTGAACCAATCCGAATAGTGCGCGGGGGACTAGAAACTACTGTAGTCATAAAACAATATAATATCGCTGGCGATAAATTCACTCTGATCTAGACTACCGTAGTCAGGGACTCATACGAATTTTGGGTTTTGGATTTGGGATTTTAGATTACAATTCTTTACCAAAAGCAAGCTTTTGGCGATGTCTAGGACGGTCACTGAGCTTTGTCGAAGTGCGGGCTGCGCCTACGCACCTGGGTTGCAAGTTGCTTGATCAACTGAATTTAGGAAGATTTTTATACGTGGGTGCGATCGCACGAAGTCATAAGGCATTTCGAGTTAGTCATAAGCCATTTTGCTTGCGGAAAACACCGAAACGAGTAAGTCAAAGAGCATTCTTTAGAAGAGGATCGTTACATAATCTTGGGAATGAGTGATTCACTACGCTTGTTGCTGGTGTGTCATCTGTATCAGGAAAGTGAGGAGGTTATCCGCATCATCTCGGCTCGTAAAGCTACTAAGCCAGAGCGTCAACAATATCAGAGTTTTTTCTCATGAAAGAAGAGTATGATTTTTCTCAATCTGTCAAGAATCCGTACATTAAGAAGCTTAAAAAGCAAGTGACGATTCGACTTGAGGAGGATGTCGTGGATTACTTCAAAGTTCTTGCTGAAGAAACTGGCATTTCCTATCAGAGCCTGATCAACCTTTATTTATAAGATTGTGTAAAGTCGCAGCGCAAACCCTCGTTGGAGTGGGTGAGCAACGCCTAACAAATCGGATTCCTATATAGGCGATCGCCTGGTTGTATCCAGCCAGTGGCAAACGTTGATAAACTGGATATAGGACTTTCGGAGTGGCAGAAGTCATGAGTGTAGCAAAATCTGTATCCCTAACCTTAGAGGAGTTTCTCAAGTTACCAGAAACAAAGCCCGCAAGTATTTATATTGATGGTGAGATTCTCCAGAAACCAATGCCGAAAACCCGCCACTCCCGACTTCAGGCTAAGTTAATTAATGGCATTAATCAAGTCACAGAGAAAAGGCAAATTGCTTATGCTTTTCCAGAGTTGCGTTGTACTTTTGGTGGTCAGTCAATTGTTCCAGATGTGGCAGTTATTCGTTGGCAACAAATTCAGTTTGACAATCACGGAGAACCTGTAGATGATCTGCTAATTGCTCCAAACTGGATAATTGAAATTCTTTCTCCCGGTCAGAGTTCCAATCGAGTTACAAGCAATATTTTGCACTGCCTAAAATATGGTTGTCAGTTGGGATGGTTGATTGATCCTAATGACCGCTCAGTTCTCGTATTTAAACCACATCAACAACCAGAATTTTGTCATCAAGAAGATAGCTTGACTATTCTAGATGGTGTTGATTTAGAGTTGACAGTAGAACAGGTATTTGGCTGGTTAAAGATGAAAGCAGAGTCAGCAAGCCATTAACAGGTTATTTGGAAAGTAGTATAGTAAAGAATTTACACTGATACTCGATCACTGTTAAAAAATCTAAAAATTTTAGTAAACATACTCAGTGCATTTAGCATCCTTGTATTTTTAGATATTTGTAAAGTGTCCGGGAGTGTAGTAGATGAAGATACTGGTACTGAGTTGGGAGTTTCCGCCAAGGATTGTTGGGGGAATTGCGCGGCATGTAGCGGAGTTGTACCCGGAACTGGTAAAGCTAGGGCATGAAGTCCACCTGATTACGGCAGAGTTTGGTCAGGCATCGATGTATGAAGTAGTTGAGGGAGTAAAGGTGCATCGGGTGCCAGTCGGCCATAGTAACGACTTTTTCCACTGGGTAGTCAATCTCAACCTGAGTATGGGAGAACACGGTGGTAAGTTGATCTTGGAGGAAGGTGCCTTTGATTTAATTCATGCTCATGATTGGTTAGTCGGAGATGCCGCGATCGCACTCAAGCATAATTTTAAAATACCACTAATTGCCACAATTCACGCCACAGAATACGGACGCTATAACGGCATTAATACAGACATCCAAGGCTATATTAATGGCAAAGAAATCTTGCTGGCTTACAACGCTTGGCGGATTATTGTTTGTAGCGACTATATGCGCCAAGAAGTAGAACGAGCGCTACACAGTCCTTGGCACAAAATTGATGTCATTTATAACGGTATCCGAGCCGAAAAGAAACAGCATCACGTAGATTTTCATGCTCTGGATTTTCGCCGCCAATTTGCCACAGACGATGAGAAAATCGTTTACTACCTCGGTCGTATGACCTACGAAAAAGGTGTACCTATATTACTTCATGCCGCACCCAAGATCCTTTCTCAAATGGGAGGTAATGTTAAAATTGTAATCGTTGGTGGCGGCAATACTGACCATCTCAAGCGCCAAGCTTGGGATTTGGGAATTTGGCACCATTGCTATTTTACAGGTTTTCTCTCCGATGAATACTTAGATAAATTCCAAACTGTGGCTGACTGTGCCGTTTTTCCGAGTTTTTACGAACCCTTTGGGATTGTGGCTTTAGAAAGCTTTGCTTCTCGTGTTCCTGTAGTAGTTTCTGATACTGGTGGTTTCCCAGAAGTGGTTCAACATACCAAAACAGGTATTGTTACTTCGGTGAACAATCCCGATTCTTTAGCTTGGGGGATTTTGGAAGTGTTGAAAAATCCAGGTTATCGGCAATGGCTGGTGGATAATGCTTATGAGGATTTAGAGCGGCGCTTTAGCTGGCCGAAATTAGCCAAGCAAACAGAGGAAGTTTATCAACGAGTTGTGCAAGAGAAAAGGCAAATTGCGTGGTAAGACAGAACCTCGACTTCTTCAAGAAGCCGGGGATCTAAACGCTAACAAGTTTAGCCCAGTAATACTTTTCTGTAATTTCCTGGTTGCTAATAAAATTAGTCGAATATAAATTAAGTACTTAGATAAGGAAAAGTGAAATGGGACTTAGCGACGGACTTTTGAACCCGACCAAAAAAGCGATGGTCATAGATGACTGTTGCAAGATGATCGAAGGACAGCTTGCATCCAAGTCAGGTATGAGCGGCCTCGCTTTGAAAACTGCCTTCGCCGCCCTAAAGGGGGTTAAGCCAGGGTATATCTCCGACGTCGTTGAGCAGATCCTGCCGCAGTGTTTCACCGCACTTGATCCCGTCTGGAATGAAGGCGTAGAGAAAGGCGATCCAATTGAACACCTGAGTACAAATCGCTCTTATACAGCAGACGCGCTACTCAGTGTTACCGATGCCAGAGTCAAGAAGACAAAGCGCCAAATCGTGCGCGGAACCTATGAAAAACTTCGCGGTTCCGCCAAAAAGCATGTAGAAGAAGCAGTGCCAGACTTAGCAAAATTAATCAGTAATTACACTCAAGTCTGAGCCAGAATGGAAAAATTATAATAAACGTATGCCGCCGTTCGATGCGTCGGTGGCTGGCATACGGGGCAGATATTATATCGTGTCCGATTAAATACTTCTCAATTTAATTTCCTGATATATACCGAGTAAGTTTGAAACAACAAATAATCAGAAACCATCTGAATTATTGTTTTAATCAGCTTACAACTTATGAAAAAAGTTACCGTTTCTCGATACCGTACTTATGGACTAATTGGGTTAATATCCTTAATTGGCGTATTAAGTACAACTACATCCGCTTTAACACAGTTAGCAAGTGATTCCCCAATTGGGCAAACTCCTATCCCTGCTTCTAACTTAATCTGGCCGACACAAGGGTTTATTTCTCAAGGCTTCCACAAATATAAACATGAAGGAATTGATATTGCCGGGGCATGTGGAACTCCTATTGTTGCTGCTGCATCCGGCACAGTTGTAAAAGCAGGCTGGGATGATTGGGGATTAGGCAATGCCATAACTATTAAACATCTCGACGGCAGCCTTACTGTTTATGGTCACAATCGCCGTTTGTTGGTGAGCAAGGGTCAACAGGTCATTCAAGGTCAAATTATTGCCGAGATGGGATCTACAGGCAATAGTACAGCACCTCATCTCCACTTTGAAGTTCATCCAAATGGTCTAATGGCAGTTGATCCGCTTCATCTGTTGACATCCTTAACTGCAAGTCTTGGTTCAGGTTCTATTCAGCAAGTGAATAACCCAAATCGCCCAATCTCGCCACCCCCAGTAGCAAAGCAAGTTTCACCTTCACAGCCAATTCCAATAGATTTTGCACCTGTTAGCACTGATACTAAATGCAATGGAGTTACCCTCATCGAGGGTCAGACTGCAAGTATTCGTGTAAAAGTCTGTGAAGAAAATGGTCAGTTATTTTATATTGGGCAGTTAAAGCGAGACTCAAGCAAGCCTATAAAAATAGCAGCTTTGAATATTGGTAAAGGCAGATATCGAGCAGATAATGGGAGTTTTTATTATTTAGTCAGCCCTGAAAAAGTGGAAGTTTGGCGAAATGGCAGTAAGATACGTTCTGACAGTTTTTATAGTTTAACGAAATCGCCATAAAGTCCGCAATTATATCATGTCCGCTAAATTACTTCTGATATATCATTGCGAACGCTGCCCTCGCAATGACAACATTTTGGTTTATTGTAATTCAAAACTACACACGGTAGGGGCAATACCCTGCGGTCAGCTAAAGCTACATGAATTGCCCCTACGTGAAAATCACTCTTTTTGGCTATTGTTTGCGTAAGTCCTGCTATTTTCATAAACCATCTCATGATTAATTGATACAGTGGGTAAGTCCTACTTTTGACTAATTTTATTTTTTCTTAATTTCGCTACCTGTAAAAATTTGTGAAAAAGTAGTGATATAAAATATACTAAGAATAAATACAGAGAATAACTAAGTAATTCTCTGCCAAGACTCATTTTTTCATATAAAGGAGTGCATCATGGAATATCTTGCTTATTCCCACATGTTTATTGCTCAAGAAGAAGCATCTGGAAATGCCAAATCTAATTCCCCTAAATCTCAATGGAATTGGAAAAAACTTTTTAAATCTTCCGAGATAATTATTACTCAAGAAGAGGTATCTGGAAACAGCAAATCTAAATTCAATTGGAAAAAACTACTTAAATCTTCAGCTTGGTTAGCTTTAGCTGGCGTTGGTGTATTAGTTGTTGCTGTCACGCAAATTCAAATGAGTTCGGCTGCATATGTAAAGACTAACGGCAGTTGTTTACGTATTCGTACAGGCCCAAGCGCCAACTACTCATCTGTAGACTGTGTACCAAATGGCGCAATACTTCCAGCGATTGAAAGGTATGAAAACGGTTTTGCAAGGCTTTCTACGGGGAGATACATTTTTGCCCGATGGATTGGTGATAAACCTAACAATCCTTCTGTGAGTAGACCGGGTGGTGTTGGCGGTTCGTTCATTCTTACTCCTGGTTCTAAAGGTCTGCTTGTCAGAGACGTTCAGACAGCTTTAGGTAATCTCACGGTTGATGGAATTTACGGTCAAGAAACTGTTAGCCGAGTCCGAAGCTTTCAGGCAAGTAAAGGTCTACTTGTAGATGGTGTCGTAGGCCCCGAAACTCGATCAGCTTTGGGTATTTAGCCAGAAGCCATCCTTTGAAAATCTCCTTTCCAAGTTCTACCTTTTTTCTTCTGAGATGCAGATATACATAGGGAGAGGCGTACATCTGTCATACGTGTCAACCTCAGATCAAATACGCAATTTACCGTAGTTTTAGCTCCCCCAACCCCCGCAAATTGGGGCCAAAAGATTCTAGTTCCCCCTTTTTAAGGCTACGGTGTACACACAAGTCCTAAAAACCTAGCTTGATCAGGTTTGACTCGTTCCCATACTCCGTATGGGAACGCATTCATTGAGTCTCTGACTCAATATTTAAGTGGAGGCGGCAGCCATTCCCATGATCTTCATGGGAACGAGAGACTTTGATTCGGGGATTGTATCAGTTTGAATCTACCTTTTTTGGCTGGAAACTCGCTCTAGGACTACTTGTGTGTACACCCTAGCTTTTTAAGGGTAGTTAGGGGGATCGAAAATCTAGGCAGTACAATCTTTGTTTAATCTAAATTCCTAAGTTGATCTTTCTGATGAAAGACCCAAGTAATTTTGTACAATCTGCAAAATGCGCTCTGCTGCATGACCATCCCCAAAGGGATTAATTGCATTTGCCATTGCTTGATAAGCATCTGGATCACTGAGTAACTCCGCAGCTGCTGCAACAATGTTCTGACTCGTAGTGCCTACAAGTTTAGCTGTACCGGCTGCAATCGCCTCTGGTCTTTCGGTGGTGTCTCTCAAAACCAACACTGGTTTTCCCAAACTGGGGGCTTCTTCCTGCAAGCCACCAGAGTCAGTCAGCAAAAGATGCGATCGCCCAATTGCTCCCACCAACTCACCATAATCTAGAGGTTCTGTCAAGAAAATTCGCGGATGATTCCCTAACAATTCCTGCAACGGGACTCGCACTGTTGGATTGCGGTGTAATGGTAGCAGCAAAGCTGTATCAGGAAACTTGTCTAAAATTTGTAAAAAGCCCTGAGCGATCGCATGTAGAGGTTCTCCCCAATTCTCCCGCCGATGAACTGTTGCCAACAAAACACGATATGATTCCCAATCTAAGCCTGGTACATTGCAGACTACTTGGGTTGCAGCTACATTCAACAGCGCATCAATTACCGTGTTACCCGTCATGTGAATTTCACCCAAAACACCCGAACGCTGCAAGTTTTCCACAGCCCAAGGAGTCGGTGCAAAGTGCAACTGAGTAATTTGAGAAATCAACCGCCGATTAGCTTCTTCTGGGTAAGGATTGAATATATCATCAGTTCTTAACCCTGCTTCTACATGACCGACAGGGATTTTTTGATAAAAAGCTGCCAAAGCTGCGGCAAAAGCCGTGGTAGTGTCTCCCTGCACCACCACTAAATCAGGCTTTTTCTCCTGGAATAACGCTTCTAACCCTTGTAAACTTCGGCAGGTAATATCATTTAGAGATTGCCGCGCCTGCATAATTTCCAAATTATAATCTGCTTTGATGTTGAACAGTTGCATAACTTGCTCAACCATCTCCCGATGCTGTCCAGTTAGAATGACTTGCAACTCAAAACCGGAATATTTCTGGAAAACCTGAATTACTGGAGCTAGTTTAATCGCTTCTGGACGAGTACCCAAGATAATGCAAACGCATTTTTGATTAGTCATTTGTCATTAGTCATCTGTCATTTGCCAATGGTTATAGTCAATGGTTTATGGTCAATAGTCAATAGTTGGCGGTCAATCATCACACAAATCATAAATATAAATGGGTAAATGACACAAAATATCAAAAAAACCCAGCTTAACTGGGCAAATGCATTGTTTCTCGAATTCAACTGTAATGACCATATCTTGATCTGACAAGTTCAAATCACAAAAAGCATGAAAAAACCCGGCTTAACCGGGCAGACGCACTGTTTTTTGAATTCACCTGTAATGACTACTTAATCTCACAAGTTAAAGGGCAAGCAGCATAAACAGTAGTCTGCATTTGGTCTCCTTCTCCATGCAGCCAGCTTAACCATTTGATTTGATTAGGATGAACTCCTCTAAGAGTTAGGACACCCGCAGCCAATACAACTGCGATCACATTAAACATGATTAAAGCGCCCGCTACAAGCAAAACAGCACTAACAGGCATCACAGATTGCAAGACAATCGACAACAGACATCCCACCGTAGCCATCAAAACAACTAATGGAAAACCGACAACCAACAAGCATACTCCCAATGTAAAAGTCCATATCAAAAAGCTTTTAATCACCAACAAGGAGTAGGTCTTTCCTAGATTAGAGCTTTGAGCAGAAACCATGACTTTTCCTCCCAAAAATATAGAGCAAATTTTAACTTCAGCCATATCTCGCATTTGGCGAGTTAACTGATTTTCTTTCTCAGTGAAATTCAGTATATAAAAACTAATCGGGAAAATGAGCATTTATTTACTAAACTTTACAGTTAATTTTTTGTAATTATGATTTTAAAGTCAAGTCCATGTTTATTAAAAAAACTTACTTTATGCATCCCTCTTCAGGTATAGAACCTAAAAGCTCATACCTTTTAACCTTGATCCCCAGGATATTGCTCTGATTGAACTTAACATTTCTTATAAAAATTAGTAGTGGTTCTCATAATTAATAGATGGGCTGAATAAATGATCTGCTAGTGTTTGTGCTGTTAATTGCTGGTAATTCGTGTCCATATCTGGGATAAATTTCTCATCTAAATCCTGAGAATATTCATGTTCGGAAACAAAGTATTATAATTTACTAAAAATCTATGTATATTTACTAGCACACCTAGAGTCTTTATGTGTGTTAAACCAGTATGGATAGGTTAAATAATTTCTTTCAATTTTCTGAGTAGTAGAATTTTAGGAGAAAAAAGATACAACCGGAGGTGGATAAAATCGATTAACCGTGGTTCACGAGTTTCAATCGCCTCCCATCACCGCCAGGGCTTGCACGCAAGCATCCTGGAAAAGTCATCGAAGCAAGTGACTTGACTTTTCGCTAATTCAACTTTTTAACTGCCAAATTTTAAGATATATGACAGAATCACAGTCTCCGTTAAATTCTAACTCTCCTGCCGGACGTAACCTGCCACCAATGCCGCCACCACCGCCACCCTCTAGCACGCAACGGCAGATGACACAAACAATGGATATGTCAATGGATAGGAGCGCCACCGCACCTGTTGTAGGTCATCGTCCGGTTAGTCCACCGCCAATACCTACTTCAGTACGCCCTCAAAACAGCACTCCACAACTCACTTTAGCCCAGTTAATCAGGCTAGCTTACGATCAGGGATATTCTGACTTGCACTTGGGCGTAGGTGAAGTACCCCGCTTCCGCAGCCGAGGAGAAATTCAATCAACGGATTATCCCGAAACAGATAAAGAAATTTTCATGAATTGGTTGCGGGAGGTGATGAGTCAGGGGGAAATTCAGCGCTTTGAAGAAAGCTTAGAATTTGACGGAGCAACTCAGTATGACTTTGCTCGCGTGCGGATTAATGTTTTTGGCTCCCTGAAAGGGCCTGCAATGGTGTTGCGATTGATTCCACTGAAAATCTTAACTATGGAACAGTTGAATTTACCCCCAATTTTTCGGGATATTTGTCATTACCACAAAGGTTTAATTTTGGTGACTGGTCCCACTGGTTCTGGTAAGTCCACCACAATGGCAGCGATGGTTGACTACATCAATAAGGAAATGGCCAAGCATATCATCACCATTGAAGACCCGATAGAATTTGTCCATCAAAGCCGCAAGTCTTTAGTTAAACAGCGAGAAGTGGGAATGCATACTCGCAAGTTTGACAACGCTTTGAAAGCAGCTTTGCGGGAAGACCCAGATTTGATTCTGGTGGGGGAAATGCGGGATAAGGAAACAGTTAACACCGCCCTAAAAGCCGCTCAGACTGGTCACTTAGTCATGGGAACCCTGCACACCAATAGCGCTGTCAAAACCATTGAGCGGATTCTCAATCTCTTCTCTGGTGACGAACAGGATGCAATGCGAGTGGCAATTTCTGAGTCTTTAGTGTCAGTAATTGCTCAAGGTTTATGTCGCACAACTGACGGTAAGCGGGCTGCTTTCCACGATGTGCTGATTAATACTGAGGCTATTAAAGAATGGATCAAAGACGGTAAGTATGATGAAATTGGCGAGTTGATGAAACAAGCTGGTTTTGACGGCATGATTACGATGAATCAGTCGTTGCTCAATCTCTATCAAGAGGGTCGCATCACTGAAGAAACTGCTTTAGAAATGTCACCAACTCCTAACGAAATGGCGCAGTTTCTCCGAGGTCGAGTTTAAGATTTGGGGCTGGGGAGTGGGGATGAGGGGGATGAGGGAGATGAGGGAGATGAGAAGAATAACCTACCAATGCCCAATCCTAAATATCTTTGTGTTCCTGGTTGAGGTTATAGCTAAGGTAAAAGGTAAAAGAGAGAATTTTTTACTTTTAGCTTCCTAGCCTCTGTGAATAACTTGACGACAAACAAACTATCTACACCCCATTTGTTTAAAGGCATTGCGCTATTTACACCTGGAGGAGATTTAATTTATTGCATCGACCCTAGCAAGCAAGGTCGATGGCACTTGCATTTGTGTTCCGCTTTGCAAGAAATCCTAGATTTGCCAGAGCCGCCGCACTTTTTAGTGCCTTGTTATACTGCGACTATTGACCACTGGTTAGATCCGCGCACTCAACAAGTGCGAACTTTTGCTGAAGCTTATCCGGCTGTAATTAGACATCAAGCTTTGCTTAATGCCATTTTTGGCACTGGGGAGTTAGTATGGCAAGCAGCTCCCTGGCAGGAGGGGTTGTGCGATCGCATGGTATTAACTACTTATCGTTCCTCATTCCCGCAGCTTTGGGAAGATCACGATTTAATTGTCCGTCTAGACCTTTCTGAACCTGTGCCAAAATACCACCAACCAGTTATAGTCCAAAAAAAGGAAGTGATTACACAAGGCTATGTTCTCCGCTTGTTTGTTGCCGGACATAGCAGTACTACTGAACGCATTCTCCAAAATTTACACGAATTATTAGAGCGATCGCTCGGACATCCTTATACTTTGAAGGTGATTGATGTTTTAAGTCATCCAGAACAAGCAGAACTCAATCAGGTTTCGGCAACTCCTACCCTTGTCAAAGTTTGGCCTCACCCAATTCGGCGAATCGTTGGAGAGTTGGATCATGTAGAGAAGATTTTACAGATGTTAGCCGCTAAGGAAAATTTTAAGTAATCAGGCTAGTTTTTTTGCCAACTGCGCGAATGGGTAGGTGTTGGGGAAGGGTAACAACAAAAATGCCTAGATTGCCGTATATGCAAGGAGTTGAGGGTTGTAGCATCTTTAAAGTATCCGCGCACCTTATCTAGACTGACTTTCAGCTATTTACATCTTGCACAATTGCCACTCCTGATGTTATGATTCTTGCATTCGCGCTATTGAACCTTGAAAACCAAATAACACACGGCTTTCAGATGCCAGCAATCGCAATCAACTAAAATCCCTATTAGGGATTGAAACAAGTTGCTCATCTGTTGCCTGCCAATTAAAATTCCAAATCGCAATCAACTAAAATCCCTATTAGGGATTGAAACTTAGCAACCAAGGTGGAGTGGCGGCGGGATACAAAATCGCAATCAACTAAAATCCCTATTAGGGATTGAAACCACATCTAGGCTACATCCCTTGCAGGTGCGTAGTTATCGCAATCAACTAAAATCCCTATTAGGGATTGAAACAAATTCACCCATGCTTATTTGAATACGGGTGTTAAATCGCAATCAACTAAAATCCCTATTAGGGATTGAAACGACTCCTATCAGTGCGGGTGTGGCCGTTGATTACAAATCGCAATCAACTAAAATCCCTATTAGGGATTGAAACGATGGCTATCCTCCGTAAAATGTTGATTGGCACATCGTTCAAATCGCAATCAACTAAAATCCCTATTAGGGATTGAAACGATTTGCCAGTACCCATTTCGCCAATTATCATCAGATCGCAATCAACTAAAATCCCTATTAGGGATTGAAACGTATCCGATGCGGAGGTGGATCAGCACTTCCAAATCGCAATCAACTAAAATCCCTATTAGGGATTGAAACTTAAACTGTAGAATTTCAGCTTGCGAGTGAGCAAAATCGCAATCAACTAAAATCCCTATTAGGGATTGAAACTTGATTCTCCTTAGTGAAAAATTCGTATAACTCTTGGATCGCAATCAACTAAAATCCCTATTAGGGATTGAAACCCTGCGACATCGGCTATTGAAGTAGCTACTGCAATATCGCAATCAACTAAAATCCCTATTAGGGATTGAAACATCGTTTACCAGTACTTAACTAAAGGGGAGAAATCGCAATCAACTAAAATCCCTATTAGGGATTGAAACACGATATTGGACATTAACTCTGGGACACCAAACGCAATCGCAATCAACTAAAATCCCTATTAGGGATTGAAACAAGCGATCGCTCAACAGTTAGCAGGAACGAGCGTCATTAGGAATTACGAATTAGATTAATAACTACTTTCCCGAAGTGAGCCGCACTTTTGAGGTAATGATAAGCTTCCCGCGCTTCAGTGAAGGCGAAAACTCGATCAATAATCGGTTTTATTTGATGCTGTTGCATCGCCTGATTCATTGCCTCAAACATTTCCCGACTGCCAACATAAATTCCCTGAACTGCTAAACTCTTAAAAAGTATTGGCATGGGATCAATCTCATTTTCTCTGCCTGACAATAGGCCAATCAAACTAATACATCCTCCAATGCGGACTGCTTGTAGTGATTTTGGCAAAGTTCCTGCACCACCTACCTCAATTACATGATCTACACCCGTGCGATTGGTTAATTGATAAACTTGCTTTTCCCAATCTGGTGTTGTTTTGTAATTGATTGTCTCGTCAGCACCAAGCTGTTTCGCTTGTGCCAATTTCTGATCACTACTGGAAGTAATAATCACTCTAGCACCATGTATCTTGGCAAACTGGAGAGCAAAAATCGAAACTCCCCCAGTACCGAGTAATAAAATACTATCACCTGCGCGAATATTGCCTTTTGTCACCAGTGCATGCCAAGCTGTAACTGCTGCACAGGGCAAAGTTGCACCTTCAATGTCCGATAGATAGTCAGGTAATATCACCAAACCATCTTGGTGTAATACGACATACTCAGCCAGCATTCCATCGATACCGCCTCCGAGATCGGATTTCATTTTCTCTTTGGTTAAAGAGCCATAAATCCAGTCTGGGAAGAAAGTAGCAGCCACGCGATCGCCTATTTTTACCCGTGTCACACCTTCCCCCACGGCCACGACTTCTCCGGCACCGTCAGACAGGGGAATTAACGGATATTTCTGTCCAGCACCGTAAGCTCCTTGGGCAACAAGCAGATCACGGTAATTTAGGGATGTTGCTTTGACTTGAATCAGAACTTGTCCCGCAGTTGGTTTTGGTTCGGGGCGATCGACTAATGCCAAAGCATCAATCCCAGCGTTGCTTTGAATTTCGTAAGCTTTCATAGGCGGACTCCTTTTGCCAAAAAAGAAATTGTTTGCTGGTTATCTACACCAATAGCTCAAGACTTACGCAAACAATAGCCGAAACCCTTATTTTTAGGTAGGGGCAATACCCTGCGGTCAGCCTTCGTCTACTTTCAAGAAACACATTCCATAGCGTTGGAAATAGGGATGAGTTCTAAGCCAAAAGCTTG
>NZ_JABXKJ010000007.1 GCF_017115085.1 Nostoc sp. NMS7
AATAGGTGAATACTATGCACCCAATAGAATTTAAGAAAAAGTGGCAATTAACTTATGACGAGCTAGCACTTGTTTTAGGTTATCAAGGTGATTATACTGTTCGTTCCTGGGGTACAAATGGAAGACACAAGCGCAATCCTCAAAATGTTGTTTATGTCGCTTGTCGCCTTCTAGATGAGAAGTGGTCAAATCAGGGGAAACTTGTGGATTCTTATCTTTGACTCGCACCCGAATCTCTCATGTCTACAGATGTAGACGCTTTCTAGTTAAGAGTTCTTGTTTACAAGCGTTTTAGCCGCTGATGTTGCACACTCAATACTGCTCGGTCGGAGCTAGTCCTAATGAAAGAGGGGGTTTTGGAGTGTATGCCGGGCGATGATCCTGTCTTTTTATGAGTGGCTTTGTTCCGGCATAGCTCCAAAACCCCCAATGTATTTTTTGATTTTAGTCTACTCTGAAAATAAATTTTCATCTGTAGTGCTGAACTGCAAGTTCATGACCCACTAAACTCCAGATGTTAAGCTAGAACCCATAAGCAACGCCAAAGGAGTCTCAAGCGCTGCTATTGCAACACTTAGCTGTGTCCTAGCTTGAGTGATTGTATTCCGGCGCTCAATTCCCGTTCGCGCTTCTATATTTCGTGGATCGCTATCTGTAACGGGATAGTATTGCAGGTTACTACAATTATATTTCTTTTGCTAGAGCCTCATTAAGTTTGTCTAAAAAGTCTTTAGAGTCAGCAAAATAATTTGGATAGGCTTTTTTTAATGTCTTTATTGATTTGGCGTTAACTAATACGATATCTACCTCTTTTGTGTCTTTGTATTTTTTCTCAAAATTAATATAGTCTTCAGTTGCTTTAGAAAGGTATTTTTCTTTGTAAGACCATATCTGAACATCTTGTTTATCAATATTAAGTAGGATTAGAAAGTAACCAAAATCATCACTACTTACAGCATCATTGATTCGATGAGTTTAAACTGAAAATGCTTGAAGTTTTTTGAATACTTCTAATTCTACTGCTAGCATATTTACTTCATTTTTAATTTCTCTTAGCCTTTCGTTGTTTATATTTTCTGGTAAACAATTTTCTAAAAATGCTAAAAGCAAGCTTACTAACTCAAAAAAATGTAACCATTTTTCAGAACCTTCTCCTGATTTTAGAGATTGTTTTAAGAATGTTCCTGCAACTTCGACTGCTGTAGCCCATGAGTGCTGTATCTTTGTTCTTACTTGTATTTCAATTGTATACCCATTATATATCTCATCTTTTTTACCTTTGTATTTATAAATTAAATGTATCCCTCTATATCCTGATGTTTTAGGATTTTTGATATAATCAGTTTCTTTTACCAATTCATTTTTAGTTTTGCTATTTAATAGCAACTTTATTAAAGCATTTACCTTTTTTACATCTGATAAAACGACTCTGCATCCTCCAATATCCTGCATTGTGTGTAATCTCATACTAGGAAAACGTTTGAGTTTTCCCAGGATTGATGGAATCCGCTTTAATCGTTGGGTAATTATTGCATTTTTCTCAACAGTTTTTACCTTAGACCTTAATAAACCTGCAATAATATGTAAGGGAAATGCATATGATGACCTCCACTTGCTGACAATATCTAATGCTTCTAGATTTTCTTTTTCAGATGATTCAAAATTGATTAAATTATCACCTGCTCTACTTACTGCTTTCTTGCTAGATTTTGGTTCAACCCAAGTCATATCTTTCTTATATATTTTATATTCAAGGTAAACACCCAATATACTTTGATATAACTTTGTCGTAAATAATTTAATGTAATTTTTTATTTTTATCTGAGTTCATCACCTCTTCCATTTAGAATTCCCATAATCTTTAATCTAACTAGATTTGTGCCAAGGCAAACGCATCTAAATATTGATGAGCCTGAATATAAGCACCTGTAGAGGATTATCCACTGTGCAGCCTCCACAGATGTCGTGGGTAATCCAAATTATATTCGGAATTATATTCGGAGGTTGTTTTCGGTTAAAATCTGAGCGTTGAAACAGCCGATTCCAAATCCTCATCCAGCACCTCTAAGTATTTTTGCAACGCAGATAAGGTTCTATGACCATAAATTTTCTGGATTACCTTTAGCGGCACTCTAGACCTATGCATCTGCGTCAAGCAAGTGCGGCAGATGCTGTGAGTACTAGCTCCCTCTATACACAGTTCCATGAACGCTGCCCGATCGCGTCTACCCAGAGAAAATTTTCGCGCTTGGGCAATGCAGAATCCGCACCCAGTCTACAAGCTGATATCAAAACTATATCTGTCATGCCATACTAGAGTTGGATCAACCTACGCGTGCAGAGCAGTCTTTATCTAAAGCTATTCCCACTTTTCTAAAAAGTGTAAAGAATAGTATCAATGAGGCAAAAGTTGCCGCTAAGAGTCGGACATGAACTGCTGAGTTCAGCGTCTGGTTGCAATTTATTAATTATAGGGGTTAACAATTATACATTTTCGATTATTACGTTTGGGAATTGCTATTCTCGGCTGTAACGTTCCATTAAATTGTTTGAACACTCGCCAAGCATAATCAGGCGTTCCAAAGGTATATCAACTTTGCCACATAATCACGAGCATCATCTATATTCCATTGAACTATTGAGTTGCCAAATAAATAACTCATTTCATTTTGGCATACAAATCTTTGCCAATTATCGTTGTTTAATTCAGTGTTTAACCAATTTAACGAATTTGTAAACGTTGATTGAAAGCTAACCCTAAATCTGCTAGGGGGAATATTATACAAGAGGCATTCGATAAAGTAAGACGGAAAATGTTTTGGGAAAAGAAAACCTGTAGCTATGAGACTTCGAGCATTCTTGAAGACTCTAACCGTAGGCTTGTACCAACCGCGTGTTTGCTGATCGGAGTTTTTACTTGCACCATTATCATAATGCTGCTTGGGATAGTTGCAGATTTGTTGTCCTCTGGGAACTGTCCAAAAGGTCATGCCTTCTGCTACTAGTCGCATTGCCTCGTAATGTTTGTAAGTGACTGCTACGACTACATCTGCTCTGATCCGTCCACTATTGGGCAGTAGCTTGATTGATTTACTACCTGATGTGTCAACATACTGAGAGCCATAGTAATTACAGAGTGCAGTAATAACATTTTGCCGAAATGCAAACCAATCATAAGTAGCAGGAATTATCCCTAATTGGTTTTTCTCAGCGTCTGTCAGATTCGAGTAGAAAACAGAAGTGAGTTCTATTACAATATCTACATCGCTATCAGCGCGAATATTAGTTGAATTTCTGTATGAACCTTGTAAATACGCATTGTAGGTAACATTAGAAGGCCACTGATAACGGCTCAATGCATTCCTGATAGAATTATGAGTTTGCTGAGATGATTTAGTTGCTCCTTGATTAGACCATATTTGAAGTTGAGATTCAGAAATAGTCATGCTGTATAGTAGAAAGGGAAGGGTAACTAAGGTTGTTGTGTTGAAGGAAATGCAACTCTTCTCAAAGCTTCTTCTCGTGTCAGATACTCACGAGAAATAAATTTGAATTCCATAGTTCCAAGATTCTGCCTGCCGCGCCCAGTGAAATAATCTCCTGCCAACTCTTTCCCATCTGGCGATAGTTGTAAATTAGCTGTTCCTCTATGAGCATTCATTGTATTAACACTCAATGCTGATGGTTCGTTCATATACTCATATTTTAAGCTTGGCTCAGAAGAATCATGCGTATTAACTGCTGCCATAATGGAATATGAACTGGAGTTTTGCGTAACCAATCGTAGATTAATACGTGTCCAAGTTTGTCGAGTATATAAGATTACTCCTGGTACATCAGTACCACCACCATAAGATGAATGAATAACCCCTACCCATGTACCTCGAAGATTTGGAATAGATGAGAAAGATATAAATTTAAATTGTTGACACCATAAAAACTTATCAAACCATTGGTAAATTAAACCGTAAAAGCCCATTACCGAGGGAGCATCAATCCACCAAGGAACTTCTAATTTCATATTCTTCACAATATAACTGAGGAGCAGTGCAGCAGCCACAGCAAAAAATGCCAACCAAACTGGAATTGATTCTCGCTCTGAAGTATCTGTTGCATAGGCGTGCATGAGATTTTAGCTCCATTAGAATGTCATAAAAAATTTTGAGAAATTTTATTATCAAAGTACACGAAATACTGATTCACCTTGAAAAAAAAACTGTAATAGGTCTATCCTCTGATACTACAAAGGCGATTGCCTGAGTTTCCTTAGTCATCTTTTGTGCCGAGAGGTGCCTCGTACCCGTGCCAGGTATTGGTACTAGGCATCACCGTGCCCAAACGGGAAAATTGTACGCTAAGGGTGAAAGCCTTGCCCAGTAAGTATCTTAGCCCCTCGGTTTTCTACAGCACCCGTGAGCAGCTGTTTACCCTCAATTGATTGGTGCAGAGTATTGGCAGTACTCTGCACCATAAAGAAAGGCGTTAGCTAGTCAAAAGTGATAAATACAGGTGTGCCATTTGCTCAAAACAACTGATTTTTATAGCGTTGAGGTTAGCATCAGTTCCTTAGCGTACAATTTTCCCGTTTTGGTACAATACGGTTCAGTTAAGCATTTTTTTCTTCTCTCTGTTCCCTCTGCGCCTCTGCGGTTCGTTAAAAAATTTGACCTTGATAAAGAGTTTTAGCCTTAACTGAACCGTATTGCGTTTTGGTACGGTGATACCAAGTGCGGCGGAATCTGTAGCCTACAGTTGATATCACGAGCTTGATAGCAACGATTTCTCAACTGTGGTATAGAAGCGAGTGTAGAAACATTGGGCAAGCTGCTTACCCCTTTATATAAGCCACGTTTATCAATCGCTGGGTGTAGAGAGTTTTTTGGCACTTGAAAGATAAGTTTGACTTAACAGAGGTCAGTTTTGGGGTGCTGCTTCACGAAAGGATCAGGGTTTGGGAGAATGGGGAGTGTCCATATTTGACCGCACAAACGGGACAGTAGCCCAAAGCAATCATGAAGACCACGCCGCCAAAACGTAAGTCGAATAAGCATTACAGGTCTAGAGAATACCTTACACCAAGTGAGGTGCGATCGCTGCTGAATGCAACTCTTTCTCGTCCCAGTCGGTATGGAGAGAGGGATTTTCTGCTGATGCTGATGATGTTTCGCCACGGGTTGAGGGTGGGGGAGGCGGTGGGAGAGAAATATGGCTTAAGGTGGGATGCGGTGATGTGGGGGGAAGGTCAGATTTTTATCACTAGGGAAAAGGGCAGTGACTCTGGGGTGCATCCTTTAAGAGAAGATGAGCTGGTACATCTCAAGAAACTCCGAGAACAATTCCCCGACAGTAAATATATTTTCGTTTCTGAGCGGGGTGAGGTGATGAAGACCGATGCGGTGCGAAAACTGATTGGGCGAGTGGCGGCAGAGGCGGGGCTAGATATTAAGGTTCACTGCCACATGATGCGTCACGCTTGCGGCTATTTTTTAGTGAATCGGGGCTATAACACTAGGGAAATTCAAGATTTTTTAGGGCATCGGGATATTAAACATACTGAAAAATATACTAAGCTGAATGCTCAACGTTTTATGAATTTTGATTGGGGTGATTTGTGACATCCTTGTGACCATGTGTTACGGTCGCCTCAATACTGTCTAGTATCCAATTTTTTTTAATTAGCTCTCATAAAAGACTAAAAAGTATTGATAATTTAGATACTTGGTATACTATATTAGTACCTATGTACTGAAAATCCTAGATACTCTGCAATGGCAGCCAATCTGATTATCTACTGCCTAGACAATCTCACAGACTATTCGGAGTTTGAACGTCTTTGCCATGACTTGATGCTTTTAGAAGGATATTCCTCTATCGAACCACTTGGTCGTTCTAAAGACAAAGGGCGTGATGCTATTTACGTCAATGCAGCGAAAAAAACAACTATATTTGCCTACAGTGTCCGTGAAGGCTGGAGAGGTAAACTTGCAGAGGATGCATTCAAGATTAAAAAACACGGTCACACTTGCGACAACTTAGTTTTTATCACAACCGGTCAACCTACATCTGGTGAACGAGATGAAGCGATTGCTTGTATTCGCAAACAATATGGCTGGGATCTAGAAATTTATGGAAGTGAGCGTTTAAGAATACTGCTAGATACAAAGTATCCACATATCAAAAAGAATTACCCATCTATCTTTCCACCAGAATTTATTATCGCTCTGGAACAAATTAATAAATTTGAGGAACGTAAGCACCTATTTATCAGTTATGCCCCTGAAAATTTAGTACTTGCAGATTGGCTAGCCAAAAGACTTACAGCAGAAGGATATCTTGTTTGGTGTGAACATCTGAAGCTGCTAGGTGGAGATAAATTTCCTCATGACATTGAGAAAGCAATTAAAAATCAAGCTTTTTGTATAGTTGCCCTATACTCTCAACCATCACTGGCCAAACCTGATTTAATATTGCAAAGAAGTATTGCTTTAAGTCTAATTGAAGAAAGGCAGGAAGATTTTCTCATTCCAATTGATGTTGATGGGATCAATAAAACAAAACTCGACAGTAAAACACAGTTATTAAAATTTATTGAATTTCAGGAAAACTGGGCTGAAGGGTTGAGAAATCTATTAAAAAAACTTGAATATATCAAATGTCCAAAATCATTACCTGAAGGTGCCAAAGTATCACTGTCAGCATTTTTATATGAAGATACCATTTTAGACGAGACTGAGATTGTATATTCCAATTATCTAAAAATTGAAAAAATACCTAATATAATTTATCTGTTTGAAGCAGAAAATACTAGTTCAGATTCAGAAATTGAAAAAATGAATTTGGAATGGTCTTATCGTCAAGTAGATAGTAAACATTTCCTATCGTTTCACCAACCACCAACTTGGATTTCGGAAAAATTACAACTTCATCTATCCAGAAATAATTGCTGGCAGGAATTAATAAATGTAGAAGGCATTTATACTAAAAATTTAGTATCAGAATTGCTAAGAAAAGCTCTCATCGTCAAGTGTCATCAGAAAGGATTAAAGTATTGTGACGAGACAAAATTGCAGTATTTTCCACAAGGATTTGCAAAAGGTAATCGTCTGAATTATATCAAACACGATGGTTCAAAATCATTTGTTCAAGCTTTTGGTACTCGAACTTATTGGCGACCTGCTAAAGCAGAAGTGTATCATTATCATATTGCTCCTACATTTTATATATCTCAAAATTGGTTTGATAATTTTTCACTACAAATTCGCATAAGAATTCGTTTCGCAGATTCCAATGGTATACCATTAGATAAAAGAAAAGCAGTTTCACGTAGAAAACACTTATGTAAAAATTGGTGGAATAATGATTGGCTCAATCGGATTTTTGGTGTATGTCAGTTTCTTGCTGATGAAAATCAAATAATTATTGGGGATAGAGAAAATGAACAGATTATTATTCAGGCAATGCCAACCCATTTTACGGCACCAATTGCTATTGATGAAGCTTCTATAAAAAAGTTTAAACAAGATAGATTGGACTTGCTAAATATGCGTTCTGATAGCGAACAAGAAGATATATTGTAATAACGAAAGTGAAAATGAATGAGTCGCTTATTATATTTGATGAACCAGAATTAGAATTTCGCTATGGGCAGCGACTGAAAGACCCACGCGATGGGTTAGCCCTGTTTGGCCCTTTTGATGCTGATTCTCCGTCACATCCCAAATCATTACCTTATATCATACTTGGTACTGTTAGCGGAATATCTCAATTTAGGGCTTGGTCAGAGGCCATGAACTGTCCAGCTATATATGCACCTAAAGGTAATTTTCGCCTTTGGCCTCCTTTTCCCGGCTTTGAAGCAGCATTTTGCAGTCGATGGCCTAGCGATCCTATTTGGTCTTACCCTATAGATGAACATCAACTTTTAGAAGCTTCTCGCACACACGAAAAACATGAACGTTCCTATAAAGTTGTAGATATATTTCTCAAGGGGCTGAAAATTGCAGCAGATAAACTAGACCAAAAACCTGCTGTAGCAGTTTGTGTTGTACCAGATGAAATTTACCAAACCTGTCGCCCTGAATCGTTTGTTTCTGAGACCGTTGGAGAAGTTGTATCTAAAAAAACTGTCCGTTCTCGACAAGCAGGGCAGCTTGAGCTGCCACTGTATGGTGAAGTCAATTTAGAGCCTTACAGCCTTTCGCCTGACTTTCGCAGACAACTTAAAGCACGGTCAATGAAACATGATATTCCGCTACAAATTATACGAGAATCTTCTTTACGATTAACTGATAACAATCAGTTAGGTCAGCGAACACTTACCCCACTTTCTGATAGAATGTGGAACATTGGAACTACTCTCTATTACAAATGTGGTGGTAAACCTTGGCGATTAGTTACTGCCCGTGAAGGTGTTTGCTACATTGGTTTAGCATTTCGCCGAGCAGAAGATACAGAAAAAGGTAAAACAGCTTGTTGTGCTGCTCAAATGTTTTTAAATACGGGAGACGGAATAGTATTTCTCGGTGACTTTGGCCCCTGGTATTCACCAAAAACAAAACAATTTCAATTAAGCAAAGCCTCGGCATACGACCTTTTAAGTGGAGTATTAAGAACTTATCGTGAACTAGGAGGCAAAGAACTGACTGAGATTTTTTTACATTCACGCTCCACTATTAGTAATAAAGAATTTGAAGGTTATCAGAAAGCTTGTCCTAATGGTGTCAAACTTGTTGGTATTAGAGTACGTTCTGATAGAAGTAATGGTTTCCGTCTTTTTCGGACTGGTGAAATGCCCGTGCTGCGCGGAACATTTTTAAGGAACAACGAGCGTTCTGGCTTATTATGGGGAAGTGGATTCAAGCCAAGGCTTGCTACCTATGATGGTTGGGAAACTCCAGCTCCTCTGCAAATTGACATTCAACATGGAGATGCTGTCATAGAACGAGTGGCACAAGACATTTTTGGGCTTACTAAGCTAAATTACAATGCGTGTCGTTTAGGGGAATCTCAGCCAGTCACCGTTGGGTTTTCTGATGCAGTTGGAGAAATCCTGATTTCAAATCCTACAGTTTCCGAGCGCAGGCCAAACTTTAAGTTTTACATTTAGCGATCGCGCCATTTTGCTAACGGTGTAAGTATCTCAGCAGATCCTTTATTTAAACTACTTCGCTCCTGATGTTGCCTTTTTCAGCTTTACCCTCTATTTTGGATACAAACTCTGTAAGTTTGAACGATTACCGTCGAATATCCACTGAGCAACAGTGTTGAGCGGTTGTGGCTACTCTACCTGTATACAAAATTTAACAGAGCGCAGAGCGCATACAGTATTTTCAATTGAAAAATGGGCATACTAAATTTTAGAAGCTTGCTCAGTCTCCAAAGCAAGAATCTTTGTATTTACCAAAATCGTTATTATTATGATAAAAACATTTTTTATTGCGTATGCTGTGTAAACAGAAAAGCAGAAGACAATGAGACGCTAACAAAAATTTATGAAAAACTAAATACATGCTTATAAAAAGTGTTAACATAGAAGGCTTTTGGGGAAAATTCAAAGCAAGTGCCAACATTTTTTCAGATGTAACAATTTTCATTGGATTAAATGGCACAGGAAAGACAACATTTATTAACTTAATTGTTGCAGCACTTTCGGCTGATTTTCAACAGCTAGATAGTCTTCAATTTTCTCTTATAAAAATTATATTAATTGAACCTAAAAGCAAAAATTCTCGTAGAACTATAAGTGTTTTACGTAAACAACATGAACATATTCCTTTTATAAATGTTTACGTATACAAAATTGGATCAAAAAAGTACCAAGTATATACTGACTCCCGTGATTCACGCGCTCGGAGGGTTGGCTCTGACAGGTTTATTGATGTTAATCATCCAAAAACGTCATCTACTACTCGTCAGGAGTATATTGATCTAAAGCAAGAGCTTTCTAGCCTAGTAGAAATTTCTCAGATATCTGTTTATCGACAATCTGCTTCTGAAGCATCAGAGGTAGATCCTAGACAGAGGAGTACTGCTGTTGATGATCGCTTACAGCAGTTACTCCAAAAGTTCGCTCGTTACCAGTTGAAGCTAGAAGCCCAGCTTAATGAAAGGTCTAATTCATTTCAGAAAGAAGCTATATCTTCACTTTTATACAACGAAGAATTTGATAACTTTGATATAAAAAAATTGGATGAGATTTCAAATATAAATCTCAAAACAGAAGAAGATAAACTTTCTCGTGCTTTCAAAGAATTGGGTATTGAAGGTACTGATAAACAAATTATAAATCATATAAATAAGCTCAAGAATGCAATAGAGGGTTTAAGAGAGTCTCTAAAAAATGGAACACAGAATATTGCTCCAGCAGATGTTTTTGCAATTCCACTAATTAATCGAACTAATAAAATTATTGACTTACTAAATAAATCAGAGGAAGACAAAAGAAGAATTACTGAGCCTCGCCAAAAGTTTTTTGATATTCTTCATGGCTTTATGGTAGCTAAGAAATTTTCCTATGATAATAAGACTAGTGAACTCTGTTTCTCTTTGGAAAAAAACAGCGCTGTCCAATTGGGTTGGAATTACTTATCATCAGGTGAAAAGCAGTTACTTATTCAGTTTATGGAGGTTATTCTACAGGAAAGTAGAAGCTTGATATTTATTGCAGATGAACCTGAATTATCTCTCCATATCTCATGGCAAGAAAAAATTCTCAAGACACTTCGTGAGCTAAATAATAATGCTCAACTCATTGTTGCTACTCATTCACCTGACATTGTGGCTGAATTTAGAGACAATGTGATAGATATGGAGGATGTAATTGTTTGATGCTTAGTAGAACAGCTTCTGGTATTAGAAATACAGATTTATTTTATCGAAAAGAATATCTAGTGATAGTTGAGGGAGATGATGATCGTCCTTTTTGGAAGCTATTTTTTCCAGAGAATATAGATGGATACAAACTTAAGCTAAAAGCTGTAGGTGGCAAAGCTGAAGTCAAAAAATACATACAACAGATATTAGATTCTGATGCACACTTTGCTGTAGCGCTGGACAGTGACTACAGTCTTTTCATGAATTGTTCGATTGAACATAGCAGAATTGTAGAAACTAAAACACATAGTATAGAAAATGTTTTTTTGTGTACTTTAAGTATTACACATATAATCCAAAATCTTTCAAAAGATACTGATTATGAGTCAGAGTATGTTGAAAAATGGATGCAACATTATGATGAAAAAATTTATCCTTTGATGGTAATAGACTATATTATAGAACGGGACAAAATAGGTATAAAGTGCATGGGAGATAAATGCCAGCCTTTTTTTATAAATGACAAAACTTTTGAACTGAACGATAGCAAAATTACCGAATTAATTAATTCTTTTAACATCTCATTTCAGGAAATTATATCTATTCAAGAAAGTCTCAATTCTTATAAACCAAGGCTTCATTCAAGGGGGCATTTTTTCTTTAGTGCAGTTCAACGATTCATATCATGTGAAGTAAAAAGGCTGTCTGGGAAAACAGTTTCTGTTTCTGTTGAATCCTTATTTTCTAATGCAATAGCCTCGTGCCAACATTGTTTCAAAGAAAATAATCTGCTTGAGGAATTACAAAATAATTCCAACATATCTGCTCAAGAAGTTGTAAAACTCCTCAAAGGTTAAATTTAGAAGGTTATAAAGCTGGTAGGTAAGGTAGGGTGGCCGCCGAGATAGGTGTAAATTGGGACACGTTGTAAATAAATATTGTAGTGCAGAGTACGCCTTATCGATTTACTAACTTCCCCAAAAATGATAATGGGTCAATCTAAATTTGGCACGCTAAAACCAAGCTTTCACCCCTTTTCGTCCCTTACAGCTGGTCGAATAAACTAAGATCATCGATTAATTGAGGCACAATAGAATCAAAGACGCTATGAACACACAATGACTGCTCAATTGATGGTTCAACCCTCATCCTTAATATCTTCTGGGATCAAGATGAGCGAATTCGGTGACATTTATCTTTTTAAATTTACCGATGAGCTACAGTCTCGTTTTGAAGAACTCTTGGAGAACAAAAAAGCTGATGCGCTCACGCCTGAAGAAGAAGCTGAATATGTAGGCATCTCCGAATTAGAGCGAATCTTTACCTTGATTAACGCTCAACTAGCGGCGAAAAGTAAATGGTGTCCGAACAAACTCGAAAATTTCTAAGGCAACGAGCTAAATATCTTTGTGAATACTGCCACTCTCCAGAATACTTAAGTCCAGACCGTTTTACCATTGATCATATTATGCCGCAGTCTTTGGGAGGCTCTGATGAACTGGATAATTTAGCTTTAGCGTGTCATCGCTGTAATGAGCGTCACTATAATTTTACAGTAGCTACTGATCCAAAAACCCAAGAACAAGTCCCTCTATTTCATCCCCGTCAGCAACAATGGTCTGACCATTTTATCTGGACAAAAGACGGCATAAAAATTTTAGGTACAACTCCTACAGGGAGAGCTACTAGCGATCGCTTTGACTTCAATGATGAGCGTCGGGATGAGCCTTCGATTCAAGTGGCTCGTCGTTTTTGGGTAGAAGCGGGTTGGCATCCCCCCCAATCAGATCCACGTCTTGAATAAGAGAAAATGCCCTCCGGCTATATAGATTCACGGTGTTACTTGGGGCATAAGCAGATTCAAAATACTGTTCGCTACACTGCTGAGAACCCCAGGCGATTTGAACATTTTGATTGGCAGTGGGAGCAGCCTTTTTGAGTGGATTTTAATCCACTAACATCATTGGCTGGCAGGATATTAGGCTTGAGAGTAAACTATTCAATTACTCGGAACCAACAACATCCGCGCCTCAATCGCTTCCCAGGTTGTGGGCGACACCCACACAGATGCTTGTTTGCACTGGATAATGAGATGATTGGCGTAGAGATAATTTTCAAGTGCCTTTGCTTCTTCCTCAGATAAATCGATCATTTCTAGGGTGAGATTGAAAGCATTGAGTAAGGTTTGTTGCAGTCGTTTAGCAAATGCCAGACGCACTTCCTTTGACTGTTTATCATCAGGAATTGTAGCTTTAAGTGCTTCTAGTTGGGCGATCAGCATAGTAAAGTTGACGTTATTGAAGATTTCTGATTTTTTTAGTTCACCAGTATTTTTGATGGCGATGGCGATTGCGTTGGCGTTGGCGTTGGCGATCTCGTTGGCGATGTCGTAGGTCTTGGCGGTGGCATCAGTATATTTGATGGCGATGGCATTGGCGATGGCGTTGGCGTTGGCGTAGGCTCTGGCGATCGCATCTGCACGTTTACGTACAGGTTTCAAATTACCTGTTGATCCAACTGTTAGCTGTTCTGCCCAGTTTAATAAAGCTTGCAACTTCGGAGTGTTAATATACTGTTGCGCTTCCTTTTCCATCAACAACAGCAACTCATCGGCACCACCCCGCATTAACCCAGCTACCAATAAAAACACCTCTTTCCAGCGTTCATCTACAAGATATTCACGAACTAACTTCTCAACTTGGCGATGGTCATCAATGTATTGTGCTGTTAAATATTCCTGTAGTGTCAGATGAGAGAAAGAGTAAATACTATCAGCGCGTTCTACTAACACCCCATGTTGTACTTCAATAGATTTGAGAACATTTACCCCATTAATAAATTTTTCATCGGGTAGCATTTCCGAAAGTAGTTTTTCAATTTTATCTGCAACTTCCCGTCGCGGGAAAAATAATCGGTCTTCTTGAAATGCATCATGGGCAATTTCAGAAAGTATCATTTCCTTGCGTTTGGTATCCAGTCCCTTATAAAGGTCTTCCTGGGTAATACCTTTTTCACCAGCCCATTCTTCTAGTAAAACTCTCAATGCTCTTTCATAAAGAGTTGCTCGATTAGTCGGGAATTTACCAGAACGCTCATATAGCAAACACACCAAAGTCAGTAATAATGGTGTTTGAGTTAGTTCTTTAGCAGCAGTATGTTCGTGGCTATTAAGTTTTTGCCAGCAATCTTTACCTGTATTCGGTTTACTTGTGAACCAATTGCTAATAAAGTCTTCAATTTGAATGTCCTCGAAGTCTGCCATTGCCACATCAGTAAACCGTCGAAAATTATAGCGATAGGCTGCTACCCTACAGGACGCAATGAAGCGATTTTTATTGTAAGTATCAACAAAGTTTTGAATGTGACTAATTACATTGGTTGATTTTTTTGTCGGGACTTCATCCAAACCATCTAACAAAATCAGTAACTTGCCTTGGTCTAAGGCTTGATCTGTAAATTTCTCCGGGTCTGGAAACCCGCAAATGCGAAACTCTTCTAGAATAAATTTTTTAAGATCAATATCAGTGTATTTAAACTTTTCTAACTCAATAAAAACTGGTATACAAGTATGTATAAATATTCTTTTGTTACTTTTGAGTGCTTCTAGTCCCATCTTTCGCAAAAATGTAGACTTGCCAGCACCAGGGCCACCAAGCACCATTAGATATTGCTTATCGTTAGCAACTGTAATTCCTACTTGTTTATGACCATCTTGGGATTGAAAACCTCGGTTTTTAGCTTGGCGATAGAATTGTTCTAAATTTTCGATAGATTCAAAACTACGGATGGCATCATTATCTAAAAATTGAACTGCTGTATAGACCGATTCCAACTTTACATGCTCACGCATTCCCAACACTTTGAGGATACCGTGCCGTTCTTCGTAGTTTTGAACATACTGTTTTGATGCAGTAAAAATTAACTCCCTAGTTTTTTCATCTAGGGTTTTGCCAAACAGTCCTAAGAGCTTACCTCCGCCTCCCCAGAGTGACTGAAAAATAGGAACTGCTACGCCACTAACTGCTGCTGCTACAAAAGGTTCCATTCCTGTCATAGGATTACCAGTAAATATATTTAAAATTTAAAGCATTATTGTGTTGTATGGCTCTAAGTTCCGTTGTGATAATTACAGGCAATGGTTTTTTACCATTGATGAATTGATACATCATGAACGCCGCAAGACTGCCAATGCCGAGAGCAACCTCCTCCCCTTTCTACTCAATAAAGTCCAACAGTTCTTCTGGAGTTCGGGCATCTTCTTCAACTTTGGCGTTGGGATTTACAGCTTTCAAGTCTAAGTTCTTCGCTTCAATTTTTGCACGGCTAACAGTCCAACTGCGATCGCGAGCGCTAATTTCACTCATTCAGGTTATGCTGGCAATCAAATTAGATGCAGAGTACCAGTAATTAAATGAGTCGGGTAATCGCGTTCTTCAATCAAGCAGGAGGGGTTGGTAAAACGACCCTGACCATGAACCTGGGCTATCAAGTGCTTTTACGGGGTCATAAAGTTCTTCTCATTGACCTCGACCCCCAGGCTTCCCTAACTTCTTTTATGGGTCTTGACCCAGAAAAACTAGACAAAACTCCTTTTGATGCGCTTATAAATGAGGAACCACTATTCATCCAGCAAAAACAACATGGAATGGATATAGCTCCTACTAATATCAACCTTAGCGTAGCTGAAATTCAACTCGTTAATATGGATTTTCGTGAAGTCCGGTTGAAAGAAGCTATTGAGCCAATTCGCAATAATTACGACTTTATCCTCATCGACTGCCCACCCAGTTTGGGGCTGTTAAGTTATAGCAGCCTTGTCGCTGCCAGTCACCTGCTCATTCCCATTGAAACCCACTACAAAGCTTTTCAGGGAACAAATCTACTGGTGCAAACTATAGCCCAAGTCAAAAAAAGAGGAAACCGCAACTTAAAAATAGCTGGGTTTATTCCTTCTCGCTATGCTGCTTCCAATTCCCAAGATCAACGCACCCTCAAAGCTATCTCAGAACAATTTTCCGACATCGCCCCCGTCTACGATCCAATTCCCAGGGCTACAGCTTTTGTAGATGCTTCTGAACAACAAGTACCCTTAGCTGTCTACGAACCCAAGCATCCAGTTCTTAAAGTATTAGATAAGATAGCAGAAAAAATGGAGCAATTATAATGACCCGACCCCGCAAAACAGAGCAACCCTACAGAGCCAAAGCTGACATCAGTGTGTTGATGGGTTCGGAACTACCCTCAACGGAGCCGCAGATGTTGCCAATTGACTCTATTTCTCTACCTGATAGTCAACCTCGCCGTTACTTCGACCCAGTAAAGATAGAGCAGTTAATTCAATCCATCAAAACTCATGGAATTTTGGAGAACCTACTTGTCCGTCCCCTCCCTAACCAAGAAAATCAGTATGAATTAGTAGCAGGAGAAAGACGCTACCGAGCAGCTATCGTGGCTGGACTCCAGGAAGTTCCTGTTACTATTCGTGAACTCACTGTTGAACAAGCACTGCAACTAGCTCTGGTAGAAAACCTGTTGCGGGAAGACCTCAATCCAGTAGAAGAGACAGAAGGCATACTGCAACTGCTGGCTATCCGGCTCTCCATGCCAGTAGCCGATATCCCCAATCTGCTTTATCGTATGCAACATGAAGCTAAAGGGAAAGTTGCCCAAAACGTTTTGGGCAATGAACAAGGACAGACAATAATGGCAGTTTTCGAGGAATTAGGAAAGCTAAGTTGGGAATCTTTTGTTTCCAGTCGTCTGCCACTGCTGAAGTTGCCAGCAGAGATTTTATCAGCACTCCGAGCCGGGAAAATTGCTTACACCAAAGCTCAACTGATTGCTAGAGTCAAAGACCAACAACAGAGACAATCATTGTTAGAAGAAGCGGTAGCCGCCGATTTGTCTTTACGTGAAATTCGAGAGCGAGTTAAAACACTGCAACCTTCAACAGATTCAGAGTCGCCGCCAGCCACGATTCAAGCTATTACCCGTCGCATCACTCAGTCAAAAGTTTGGGAGAATCCCAAGAAATGGAAACAAGTGCAGACACTGTTGAAAAGGCTGGAAGTCTTAGTTACAGATGAAAAAGATTTTGCCCAGACCAATTCTCAGTCAGAGTGATTATTGAAAGGCTCGTTGTGGGGGCTATCGTTTTGGGCAATGACCAAGGGCTGTAATAATAGCTTTTTTTAAATAATTGGGGAGACTGATTGGACTGACAATATGGTTCATTACTTACCAATGATGTGACCGGGGTCTGCGATGCTTCTACATGAGGACTGAGGGGAAAGAACCCCAGGAGGAGGCGGCTTTTCTGTAAAATACGCTACTGCGTCTATGCACAACTTTCATATTGCACATCTTGGCTCAATGCCCTGCCCAGGGAAGCAGAAGGGCATTTTCGATTTTAGCGCAGACAGTATCGCTAGCAGCCCCCTCAATGTTCATCAAGTCAACGAGAAATTTGTTGGTAGTGTAGTAGCGTTGGAGATGATGTTTTTGTTTATCAGTAAATTTCCAATCATGACCAACATTACGATGCTCAGTCATTAGCTTATAAAGTTTTTTAAGCCACTCTGCATGATTTGCTTGCCACCATTGTTGAAACTGCAAGTCGTTTATGGAGGATAAAGGTATTTCTACCTTGAGACATCTGAGCTTATCTGCTATTTCAGGGTTAATGTCGAGGTTGTGGGCACAGACGCAGGCAAAGTCGAGAGCGGGGGCAAGGTCGAGAGCAGAGGCAAGGTCGGAACTGAGTTCATGGGCAAGGTTGCGGGCACGAGCGCGGATAATGGTGAGGGCGAAGTCGAGGGCGAAGTCGGGGGTAAAGTCGGGAGTGAAGGTAAGATTAAGAACGTGGGCGCATTTGCAGGCAAGGTTATCTCTGAGGTCGGCGCGAGCATGGGTGAGAGCAAGAGCAAGATTGCGGTCACGGGCACAGCCGAGAGCAAAATAGAAGTCACGAATGGCTGCGGGTCTGTAGCTCGTTTGGATAGACTCTGATTTTTGAAGTACCCAGGTCAAAAATTGGTTCAATGTTGAATCATTTGCAATCGATTGATCAATTGCCTGTTTAATCAGTTGTAACAAGCGGTCAGAAGGCTGTTGTGATTTAACGAGTTGCTTAACAACCTCCTGCCATTGTTGACTTGCAACCTTTTCAGCGAGTTGCTCAGGGGAAAGTTGAGTCAACCACTGAACTGTAAAGTGTTCTTGAAAGGTTAAATGGGAATATGACCACAACTCATCCGCCCGTTCAATCAGCAAACCATGCTGGGTTTCAATAGCTTTTAGCACTGCTATTCCCTCTTTGGAGTCGGCAAGTCGCAAAAATTTAGTAATATGAGCAGCAATCTCTTTTTGCTCAAACAGCACGAAATTTTTTGGATTCTCAAACTTGCGGGCAGCAATCTCGGTCAGCAACGCTTCTTTTTGCTCGATGTCCAACTGTCGATAGGTTATACTACCCACTTCCCACCCATCAATGGCCTTTGCATCATTCCATTTACTCAACATTAACCTAATGCCTTTCTGATACAGCCATGCCTTTTCAGAAGGCATTTCTCCCGCATCCTGTAAGACCAAGCACATGAGACTCAACAATACAGGCGTTACTGTCAATTCCTTCAGGGCTGAATTGTTATCAACTTCATGCTCAAACATTTCCCACTGCTCTGCAACTACTTCATCAGACCCGCCATTTGCCGTAAACCAATTCTGAACAAACTTTTTCACCTGTTCAGGGTTGAAGTCTGCCACTTCCACCGAGGTAAACCCATTTGGAATAGATTTAATAATTTGAGTACGGCAGGTCAAAATAAATCGATTACTAGGATAATTCTCTACGATCTGTCGGAGTTGAATCTGCACATCTTGCCGCAATACATTTGTGGATACTTCATCTAATCCATCCATCAGCACTAAGAGCTTACCTGCTTCTAGAAATGTTTTCACCTGCTGTCGTAATTCTTCCACTTGCTGTCGCAATGCTTTAATCTGCTCACTCCATTTCTGTCGCAATTCTTTAGTCTGCTCACTCTCATGTTCATCTTTTGGCTTCAGTAAAAGCCTTTCCAGTTCTGCAATTTGTCTCAAAAGCTCTTCAACCTGTTTCCAATTTTTAAATCCCAATTCCTTGTCGATCGCATCCAGTAAATACCATTGTCTATCCCGAATGCGGCGCAGTTCGATAAAAACAGCTATTAAATCCGGCTGGAACTTCTTGTTACACCAATCAACTGCTAAGTGCTTCAGAAAAGTAGTTTTTCCAGCACCTGGCTTTCCAAGAATCATCAATTTTGCATTAGCATTAGCAATCTCAAAGCCTTTATTACGCCGAATGCGATCGCCCAAGCCATAGCGATCATTCCGTAAATCGAAGGTTTCTAATAACTTAGACGGTGACACCTGAAACGTGTGTGGGGGCCGATTCAGTAACCACACATCTACATAAAGCTGATCAACGCCAATCTCATCTCCACTCAGCAATCGCATTATGCCATGTTGATTAAGAATCTTTATACGGCAGTGTTCTTGAACTTGCTGAATAAGATTTGAGTCAATGGGAGTAGCTGTAATTTCAAGTGGCGGAGTCGTCGCTTTTACATCCATCAAGTCTGTTAGTTTTAAATCTAAGGCTTTGGCGATCGAGATCGCACTTTGCCTACTAACAGTTTTACCATTGAAAAACCGCTCAACAGTTTTTTCACTTATACCCGCTTCTGTTGCAGTATCTAAGTCAGTCCAAAGTCTGCCATCATAATTACGATGTTTCGCAGCTTTTGCTTCTTGTAGTTTCTTTTTTCCCTCTGAATTGACATGAACGCTATCGCGCTTCCGTGTTTCCCCCATATTTAATGTATTTGTACTGATGAAGATATTTATACTTTAGAAGATTGGTTGATTTTATAGGGGTCAGAAAAGGTCAATTAATATTTGTCCCTGTCCTGTAATATCTATCCCTGTCCTGTCCCTAAATGTCCAGCGCTTCACTTATCACTCAAAGTAACTTTGTCTCATAACCAATTGAGACGGAGTTATAACGATGACGAAGGCCAATCAAAACCAAGTCACGCCACAAGCGATAAAGGCAGTCAAAGGACTTAATATGAATCCGCAGCAAACTATCCCAGTAATTGGCTCTGGCAATCCACCGCTTAGGAGATTTCGGCAGTTATGCAAGTTTTGGCAACCAATACTGGGAGCCATTGCTGCAATAGTTTCCTTATTAGTAGCATTATTCAGAATACTGTAGAAAGACTATACACCATCTGCTTCTCAACTAAAACACAAAGGCGATCATAGCTGGATCGCCTTTTCCTCTAAGAAGCTGAATGCCCCTTTTACTCCTCTCGGCAAGCCTTCTATAACAGGTCTTTGGGCAATATAACTCCAACAAAAGCCTAGTCATCTCGGCTGAGTTTTTGAGTGCGAGAGAGATCGCTGCCAAAGAGCAGAGGGAAAAATGCTTTCAAAAACCACAAAGTAAGAAACTCTAAGACTGAATTTCTTACTTTCGTTGCCACAACCCACCAAGATCAAAGCTTTTGAGAGCCAATGCTGTTAACTGTTCTTGCGGAGTTGGCGAAGCAGAGTGGCTCTTGCGGGCTTGCAGGATCTAGTTAACCTTTCTGCCCGTAAGAGCCACCGACTCCGAGAGCGAAGCGGTCACGAGTTCGTCGGATCAACATGAGATCATCGGCTAAAACCCCGCCCCCGTTGCTTTTGCTCCAGCATCTCTTGCTGCTGTTGCTGCTGTTCAATAAGAATCTCATTCCAAGTAAGCCCACTAGGTGCAATTCTTTTAGCTTGGGGCAGCATTTCCTGAACGAGAAGTGATGCTTCATTTCCCCGATCATCGTTATTAAATGCCAGCCCAATTCTGCTGATATTTCTGAGGAGTTCTACTGGCAAGTTATCTGGGTCATCCACTGCCATGTACATTGTTCTCACTGGTGGTTGCCTGGAGTGTCCGTCTCTGTCAATCTCTGCCATTGACAGCGCATCAATGGGGGAGTCACACAAGAATACTCTCTCAATTTTATCGTCAGGCTCTCCACCCAATTTGAAATGAAACCACCCCTCGGAGCGATCGCTGTCGGGATACTTGAAAGCACGATTGTCAAGACGTGCAGTGTCCCAAACCAGTGCGCCTGACTTTTCACCGTTCAGATCGCGCTTGATAAACACAACCTGAGCCTGTTGATCTATATAAGCCAACCCCTGGCGTTGTAATGGTTGCACAAGGAAATTGGTTATACCGCGTTGCTGAGTAAGGTACTCCTGTAATACTCGACGTAGGCTTTCATCTTCTGGTGGTGGTGTAAACTGGGGTGAACTCTGTTTTTCCTCTCTATTGGATGCCAGTTGATTGTTAGCGATTAGAACTAATGCTTTAGCTTCATCAATAGTCCATCCGGCGGGACTGGCAAAGATAATTTCTTCAACATCTTGAACTGGCTTATTATCTAATAATGCCCTGATAGCAATTTCTTTATCTCGGTCAGTCACTAATAAGTTTTGCAAGTCGGCGCTGTAATACTGATATAACTCGGCTCTTAGATTATCTTTTAGCTTTGGTTCATCTGTGGTTATAGTTGGAGTTTGATTAAGAGCAATTGCATCCACTGGTTTTTGCGATCTATGGAGTTGCTCCAAATAAACAATCGCTGCTTCCAGGTCGTCGAATATGGTTCTTCCGGCTGATAGCTGCTGCTGATTTTGAGAAAGTTGTTGTGTTAATTCTAATACTGTTTCAGTTAATGCTGATTCAACAGTAGATTGCTCAACATAATCAAAGATTGATAAGATAGCTTTGTTTTCTGCGTGAGATTGCAACTCAGCCGTAACTGCTTCATTAAAGTCACTGAATGTAGTTTTAGCTGCAACTAGTTGTTGATGATATTGAGAAACTTGCTCTGTTAACCCTAATACTGTTTCAGTTAAAGCTGACTCGATAGCTGATTGCTCAATATAATCAAAGATTGACAAAATAGCTCTCTTCTCTGCATGAGATTGTAACTCAGCTGTCAATGCTGTTTCAAAGTCATTGAATGTAGTTTTAGCTCCAAGGAGTTGCTGCCGATATTGAGATAGTTGCTCTGTTAATCCTAATACTGTTTCAGTTAAAGCTGACTCGATAGCTGATTGCTCAATATAATCAGAGATTGACAAAATTGCTTTCTTCTCTGCGTGGGATTGCAACTCAGTCGTCAACGCTGTTTCAAAGTCATTGAATGCAGTTTTAGCTCGAAAGAGTTGTTGCCGATAAATAGATAGTTGTTCTGTTAATTGTGGCAACGTTTCAGCCAAGGCATCATCAACTACTGACTGTTCAATAAAGTTAGAGATTGCATCCACAGCTTTTGGTGATGACAGTTGTTGATCTTCATCAAGAATCGCGGTTTCCAGGTCGTCAAATGTGGTTTTATTATTAGCTAGCTGCTGCTGATACGCAGACAGTTGTTCTGTTAATTGTGGTAACGTTTCAGCCAAAGCATCATCAACTAGTGACTGTTCAATAAAGTCAACGATTGTATTTATGAATCTTTGGCTCTCCACTGCTTGCTCTTTAGGATTCTTCAACAGATTCTCAATAAGCTCATCATCCCGTTGGGGCTGGTAGTCAATCCCCTTATGTTTTTGTAAACCTGGGAATGTATAGGCAGGCCCCAAAGATGTGCCGCTGAATTTCTGGTCATTCCACGAGTACGAAATGCCCTTACTTTTACCGTTGCGCGTTAATCCGTGACGAACTTCTACACCTTGTAATTGCAACCGCTCAACCAGTTGGGGCATAGTTAGTTTGTCTATTGTGGCGCGGTCGATTATTTCCTGGAGTTGTTGCTTAATAGGGCGTTCTTGTGGTGTAAGGCGCTCACCATTGATATATTCTTCGTATTCTCTTTCTAACCGTTTTTGTTGTCCAATACTGGGATTACGCGATAATTTCTCGTGGCTACTCTGGGTTTGTTGTAAGCCGTAATCTCGTTCTAGCTGCCGAATAATGGTTTCACTGCGCTTGTAATCCCAGCTATCATGTACAATCTTCCCGTTATCTAACCGAATGCGGCTGGCGCAAATATGTATGTGGTCGTGTTCAGTATTGCTGTGTCTGTAGACTACGTACTGGTTACTGTCAAAGCCCATCTCTTCGAGATAGCGGTTAGCAAGTTCGTTCCAGGTTGATTCGTCTAGTCGCTCGTTGTCTGGTAGTGATAATGATGCGTGGTACACTACTCGGTCAGCTTCTGGGTTTAGTTGTCGAGAGATTTTAAATTCTCTGGCCAGTGCGCGGGCGTTATCGCCACCCATGTTACCACCAATGAGTTTAGCATCTTTCTGAGACTCCAAATAATTCAGCAGTCCGCGAAACCCTCGCCCTTTAGTCTGGTTGCCAATCATCTGTTTCCTCGTCCGATTCTTCGATGAAGGTATTGGCTATTTCCCGCTGGCAGTGTCGTAGCAGTTCTAAGAGTTCTTGTAGAAGTTCTGGTGATGCTGGCGGTGGCAACTGCATTTTAATGGCGGTATTGGTAGCTTTGGCCAGTTGGTTGATGTTGTTGCCGATGCGCGACAGTTCCAGGTATGTATCAAGAGTAACTCTGCCCAATCGCGGCGGTGGTGGTGGGATTGGTCGCAGTAATATACAACGTCTTGTCAATTCTGCCAAACTCATGCTCGTATCTTCCGCTTTGGAGCGAATCATCTCGTATTCAATTGGGCTAAATCGCACTTGCAACATTTTGGTGCGGACGAGTGACTGAGAAGAAGCTTTGGGCATAAGTCAAACAAAACAAGATGCAGTTTTAGAGGGGGTTTCCAAAGTGGGGATACTTCCCCCTTTGGCAAGCCTGCCGAGTCGAGCGTAGCGACGACACCCCGAAGGGGTAGGCATGGCTTGCTTTTAACCAGTATTTCGGGGAGGCAGAAGGACTAGGGGAACAACCCACTAGGGGGAAAAGTGCGTAATCTCCGGCTACCACCACGATGATATTACTAAGGAGTTGACGTAAATTACAGTATGGCTAATTCTTAGTAAGAACTATCTGATTTATTTTTGATTAACTGTTCGTGAGTTATCTTACACGCTTTGAGTAATCACTGTTCAATCAGTTACGTTAATATCTGTTGCTGTTTCTTAACTATTTGTTGCATTGATAATTACCTGTCTTTAGATAGATGCTCCACGTTAAAGTAAAGTTTTAAACATAAACATTAGTTTGATTTTTACTCTTGTGGCTAAAGACAGTATTCCTAAGTCAAAGATTCCAGACGCTCTTGATGCTCTACGCGCTTTGGGTGCTAAGGAATTAGATGATATCCCAGCACGAGCGGCTATTAAAAAGATGCGCCGTCAAATTGAGCGGGTGCTTCGTCTCGGCTATAGCTACGAGGAAGTGTCTAAAACTTTAGCCCCTTTGGATATCAATATCAGTCCTGAACGTATCCGTTATTTACTTAACGATATTCGTAGGTCTACACGCAAAAAGTCAGTCACTCCTCCTAGCCAAGAGAATACCAATACACAAGTTATTGATGAGCCGGCAATTAGTGAGGATTCGGCTTCGGAGCAAAGCAATACTCAATCTGCCAACAAACCTCAGTCTCAATCAGAACCAAAATCAAAATCCGCTTCATCCAAATCAACAACTTCTAAAACTCCTAAAACGGCTAAAAAGACCTCTGATGATAAAGCTCCAGAGAATCAAAATTCCTCTCGCCTTGCTTTTGTACCTGAAATAATTTCAGATGAGGATTTGTAGATGGTAGTCAAACCTAAACAATCGGATGACCAAGTTCAGGAACAAAAGGCAACTGAACAGCCAAAAACTCTTGGGCGCTTAGTGTTGGTAACTGGTGACAAGGGCGGTACTGGTAAAAGTGTCGTGGCTAGAATCCTACTCGACATTTACCGCCACAGAAATATCAACTGCATCGCTTACGAGTGTGACCAGTCTAATCCTCAGCTTTATCGGCACTACAACAAAGTCGCTCCTGGCGTGCAAACGCTCAAACTAAATCAGCGCGGTGGTGCTGATGCTTTACAGGATGACTTAAAGCGTTTATCTCCTCAAGTTTCTTTGGTGGATCTGCCTGCTGGGGCAGCAGAATATTTTGAGTCAGTGGCGAAGGATATTTTTCTGTTTCAAAATGCCCAGCGTTTGGGTTATCGCATCACTATGGTATCGGTGCTGGGTCGAGTCAAGGATAGTCTATTGCAACTAAAACGGCTGGTGGATTTCTGCGGCGACAAAGTTGATTACGTGGTGGTGAAAAATCTCTACTGGGGTGATGAACACAAATTCACTCGCTACAACAATTCTAAGATGAAGCAGGCTGTAGAAGCTTTGGGAGCGATTGAACTATTATTGCCTGAGTTATATGACGATATTTTTGACCTCGTTGACTCCAAGGATCTTACTTTCAGGGAGGCGCTAGAGCATGACGATTTTAGTTTGAGTAATCAATCGAGAGTTTATGGCTGGATTGATGCGGTTGAGACTGAGTTTTCTAAGGCGGCTATACAGTTGGGGTTAGAGTAATGGCTGTAAGTAATGGTAATGGCAATGGTGCGGTATCTCATTTAGATAGGTTGCTGTCAGAAAAGCCGCCTGAGTTTCAAGCGAAAGTCTTGCGGTTTGCGCTTGATTCTGGGATGAAACAGGATGACCCAGCTTTTCGACTGGTGCAGTACATTGGTTATTTGGCACAGCTGACAGAAACCGCTCCAAACGATTGGAAGTTGTTATTTGAAAATTTACAAGATGAGTTAAACCAATGGAGTCAACTGACGGCGGAGCAATTGAAGACCCAAGCCGACCACACGGAGAATATCAAAAATCTAGCGACCAGCTGCAATCAGCTAGGGACAGCCTTGAGCGCATTAAATCTAACGTCTCAGCAACAACTCAAGCAATTGACGAGCTTAACCAAACTCTCCGAGAATTTGAACAATATCTCCCCCAGGCAACCAGAGACATTGAGCCAACCGTTACAAGAACAATTGAACGAGATCCAGACGGGAATATCTCTATTGAACCAAAAAGACGCGGATTCAGCCGTTAAAGGTTGGGGTAGAGCTATTATGATCTGGCTTTTCTCTCCGATCTCATTTTTTATTCTGTTTTGGTTTTATTCGCACCTGACCCCAATCCCTACTCCTATTGAAACTACCGAGTCTCTACAGAAAATTTTGCAGAATACTGATTGGAGTAATGCCAAGCTTCAACGGGTTGAGAAAAATTTGGGGACTGATCCAAACCGAAGACGACGGTAAAATAAAAAGGAACAACACAATGACAATCTCAAGAGGTTCAAAGGTCACAGTACACAGCCACACCAATAAGTGGCAAGGAGAGGTAATAAACGATGTAAAGGATGATTTAGATCCCTTTGATCTAAAAAATATGATCTAATAAATATTGGACTTGCTCTTAAAGCGTATTATTCTAATGATTATTCCTCCTTCATGTATAACCCTCTTTTGTCAGAGTGGGAGAATCCAATCGCCCAAACGGTTACAGGGCTTTAATTTCCACGTTTTGTCTATAAATTTTAGTTTCTGTTAGAAAATAAAGCCTCAAACCTTGATGAAATAAAACTTTCAGAATCAGGCTGAGATTATTGTTTTCCGAGAGTGACAAAACAGGGATAAGTTGTCTTTTGGTAATCACTCTAAGGGTATGTATTTTAAGACAACATCAGAGGGTGGTAGATATTACAGTGAAGACAGAGAGTTCTGGTTTACTGAATAATTAACTGAGCTAGTAGGATGACTTTCTGGCTTAGGCATCCAGATTGTGTAACCAACTGGAGAGGCTACCCCAAAGTCGGTTATGTTATTTTTTGAACCACCAGATGATTAACATAATTACTACTCCTACCAAAGACCAGAATATGAAGGATGCTTTGAATCTTTTAAATAAATAAATCGGAAGAAAAATAATAAGGAACTCACCTACTGCAAAAACATCCATTAGCCAAAAAAACTGCTTTATATTTTGAGTTTGACTTTTCAAAATAGCTACTTTTGACCATCCTTTAATTTTCTGTTCAAGATGTTTAAAGATTATATTTTTACTAGGTTCTGGAAATGGAAGAGTTTGAATTAAGAAGTTCAGCAATTGTAAGCTTCCTACTGACTCCCATAATCCTGGTGATTCCCATATTCTTGATGATTCCAAAAAGCTTGGTAATGGATAGGATCTTAAGACTGCGAGCTTTCGGTATTCTTGCACTTTTCGGATTTTACCCTGACGTTTATAAAGATCACTAAGAATCCATAAAGAACTGATTTCTCCTCTTCGGCTGTCGATTTCTCGATAAATGGCGAGTGCCTGCTCATGATAGTCAATAGCCTGCTGATACCTTCTTATGGACTTGTAGGCTGAACCCAAATTGATCAGCACACTAACTTCTCCTTCTCGGTCACCGATTTCTCGATAAATGGCAAGTGCCTGCTCGTCATAGTTAATAGCTTGCTGGTATTCTCCCATAAACCCGTAGGGAGAACCTAAATTGCTCAGTGAAGTAGCTTCTCTCTTTCGGTTGCCCATTTCTCGATAAATGGTGAGTACCTGCTCATAGTAAGCAATAGCTTGCTGATATTCCCTTAGATATTTGCAGGCTGAACCTAAATTGCTTAGTGAAATAGCTTCTCCCTCTCGGTTACCGATTTCTCGATAAATGGCAAGTGCCTGTTCGTAGTAGTCAATAGCTTGCTGGTATTCTCCCATGAACCCGTAGGGAGAACCTAAATCGATCAGTGAAATAGCTTCTCCTTGTCGGTAGCCGATTTTTCGATAAATGGCGAGTACTTGTTCGTAGTAGTCAATAGCTTGCTGATATTCTCTTAGTGACTCGCAGGTAGACCCTAAATAGTTCAGTACAACAACTTCTCTCTTACAGTCACTGATATCTTTTATGATGACGTGTGCCTGTTCAAGGCAGTCAATAGCCTGCTGAAACATTCCCAAGTTGTCATAGTGAGAACCTAAATAGCTCAACACACTAATTTCTTGCTGTCGATTACCGATTTCTCGACAAATGGCAAGTGCCTGCTCATAGTAATTCCTTGCCTGCTGGTACTCTCCCAAGGAACTGTGGGCAAAGCCTAAAGCTTTAAGCACAATAGCTTCTCCCTGTCGGTCGCCGATTTCTCGATAAATGGCGAGTGCCTGCTCATAGTAATTCCTTGCCTGCTGGTACTCTCCCAAGGAACTGTGGGCAAAGCCTAAATTGTAACAAAGAGAAGTGTAATCCTGATATTGGTCTGAAGTGGGTTGCCAATAATTATGCAGAAGTAGATACTGGCTAACCAGGAGTTGGAAGTAGCCACGTATTGATAAAAACTTATCGCAATCAAAAACAATTTGTGCCGATGTCTGATACCACTCTAGAGTAAATGCGTGATAGAAGGTTGCCAGGTGTGCGCTTGCTGCCTCCTGGTCGTCGTTGGGATTAAACTCAAGAGTTCGGTGTTCCCAGTAATAGTGAATTGCTCGTTCATGAGCAGCAGTCAAATCTCCTGCCTTTTTTTGAGTAAAGTCCTGCACTCTGGGCTGCAATTGATATTGCTTCAGCCCATACTTATCGACTCCTGGTAATTCTTGTAGCAGAGATCGCCGTTCAAAATCTTGTAACTTCGCATCCTCTAATGCTTGTTGCACCAAAGCAGATGCCGCCTCACGGTTAAAGCTTCCCCGAAGAACACTGACTTGGGAGAGCAGAAATTGAGCCTCTGATGAAAGCCGATTAAAACTCCAATCAAATACGCACTGTAGACTAACCTGGTTTTCACCTCGGTGTTTACCCTCCACCTCAAACAGATATGGTTGTTGATCCAGATGTAATACGGATCGTTCTCCTGGACGAAACTCTTGACGTAACCAGCCTGCTAGTAGCGATAATGCGAGTGGATTCCCATCTACTTGCTGTGATACCTTAGCCCGCTCATCCTCCTCTCCTTCCGCCTCCAACGCCTTCAACAATGCCGCCCCTTCTGTTGACTCCAACCCCCTATCTACTGTTAACCATTGCGATCGCCGCCAACCAAAATACTTGGGTGGATACTCCCGTCCCGCCAGTAACAACACGCTTTTGCCACCCAATTCAAAAAACGTGTCCAGGAACTCTTCATAGCCACTCTGCCATTTCCCCTCTTGTGACAGGATCAGCTCTAAATTGTCGATCGCCAGCAGATAGCGTTCAATCTGCAACTGACGTAGTAAACGTTGCGGCAGGTCTTTTTTGTCAATTGCCTGCATCTGCTCTGGCGGCATCCCAAACTCCTGCAATGCCCGCTCCGTAAGTTCAGTAATGTTTGTCCCAGTCCGAACATCAATCCAGCACTTGCCCACAAAGCCCTGACACTCATCAAATACCTTAGCTACCAGGGTAGATTTTCCAATTCCCCCCTCCCCTCGCACTCCAATCATTGAAGTTGTTCCATCCTGGAGCCAGCCATATAACTCCTCCAGTTCCGCTTTTCTACCCTGAAACAGTGAGCAATCGGGCAAAGGCGAACTGTATACCCGTTGGGTTTTCTGACCCTCTACGATCGTGACATTGTTGGTCTGGTGCAGAACCAGATCCTGATTGAGTACCGCAACCTTCTCTATCTTTTCTACCATCTCAGAGCTTCTAGAGCGTGATGGTATTAGTCTGGTTAATAATCGTGCCCTGGTTGACAACACCGATTTTATCAGCTAGCTGGGTCAGATTAACGATCGCCCCTGGTTGTGCCTGTACAGCCGTTTGGATCGCCTGTGCTGCCTGTTGAATTTCAGGATCGGTTGCTGCCAGAACTTCAACCTTTGCGGTTAAACCCTTTATCTGTTGCTCACTCAATTGAGGCGATTGAGCAGCAGCTTCGATTGCTGTTGCTATTGTGACATTCTTTTTACGGATAGCAGACAATAACTTACCGACTAAATTCCAGACAGACTCAGAGACTTTTTCCCCAGTTTTTTCAAACGCCTTGGTCGCAACTAGAGTAGCAATCGTTGCAGCAGTCAGAGATGTAACAGGTTCAACCATGACCAAAGCTCCAAGTAAATTTACTCTGTTCTAACCTAAACAAGATTATCTTGTTAATTATCTCACTTATCCCATTTTTATCTTACTAACTAACCCTGTTTTCTATTTTTCCTCTGCCTGATCGACACTGCTTCACAGCTTGAAAAATAAAACATCAAAAATTTTCAAATTGAGCAAGCTGTAACTCACTTTGGGCAAGGTGTTGGGAAATTTTCTAAATCTTTTAGCATACAATTTTCCAATTTTGGCACGATGACCCCGATTGAACAGCAATAAAAAGTGCGACCGGGCAACAGCAATGCCCAGCATTGGCTCTCAAAAGGCTTTCTTAGTCAGGCTTTCATGTCCAAAGTAAGGAATGGTATCACTCGTGTTGCTTAACCATGTTGGTTAAGCAACGTTTCTCTGACCATGCTTTTTAATCCCAGCCACTTTGTGTTGACTGCGATCGCACCATGTTCTTAAACTTTGTTAAGTGTGCATCAAACAGTAGTTGGATTGTGCCTGTGGCCCCATCGCGGTTTTTAGCAAGGATAATCTCTGCAATTCCTTTATCTTGCGTATTGGGGTCGTAATATTCATCACGATATAACATGATTACTTTGTCCGCATCCTGCTCAATCCCGCCACTGTCACGTAAATCCGAGAGCATAGGGCGTTTGTTATTCCGGTTTTCTACTGCTCTTGATAGTTGCGATAAACACATTACAGGTGTTTGTAACTTCATGGCTAAACGCTTAAGTCCGCGTGTGAGCTTTTCTATCTCATTGTTTCTATTGCCCCCGCCGTTACCATCCATCAGTTGCAGATAATCGACGACGATTAACCCCAAATCACGGCGCTCTTGTGCCATGATTTTACGGCATTCAGATTCTATATAGCTCAGTGATGGGTCTGGGCGGTCATCAAGGTAAACAGGTAGCTCTGATAGTGTACCGATGCCCTGTGATAGTGGCTCCCATTGTTTATTAGAGATGCGCCCTGTTTTCAAGTAGCCGCTTTCTATGCCAGCCTCACCTGAAAGCGCACGCATGGCAATCTGTAGCTTTGACATTTCCAGACTGAACACGACAACCGGAAACTGGTAAGCTTGGGCGAGATAAAAAGCTATCTGAGCCGCAAACGCTGATTTCCCCATCGCCGGACGACCCGCAACGATGACTAAATCATTGCGGTTAAACCCACAAGTCATTGCATCAAGATCATAAAAGCCCGTGGGAATGCCAGGTAATACTTTACCTTGGCTGCGGTCTTCAATATCCTGAAACAGATTAATCACCACTTCGGAAATGTGGCTGGCCCCCGCAGTGTCAGATGATCGCTGCAACTCATAGATAAAGTCCTGTAATTGTGAGAAGGCTTCCTCTAAGGGGGTTTCTTCATTGGACTTGTGCTGCAACTCACTGGCAAGGCTTGCCAGTCTACCTAGTTCTCGGCGCTTCCATTTTTCCACAACCAGACCTGCCAGCGCATCAATGTTAACTGCTGATACCGTCCTGTCAACCAGCGATGCTAACTTGTTTCGACCGCCGATAATTTCTAACAAACTATTATCAGCTAAATAATTCGTGATCATCAACAAATCTGTGGGCAATTCTTGGGCATTAAGTCGAAGGGCTGCGTTGTATATACGACCATGAGCGCTGATATAGAAGTGGTGCGGCTTCAAAATGTCGCGGACACGTTCTATGGCTACTGGGTCAAGCAAGATGCCCCCAAGTATCGCCTCTTCAGATTCAATGCTCTGTGGTGGTAGCTTATTGGCTGTGGTGGCAAAAGGAATTACGTTGTCGTCACTGGCGTACATATTAATCTTTGATTTCGATTAGGTCTAAATTTTTACAGTCAGATACCCACTAAAAAGAAGGGTGTAGGGGGTAGGGTGTAGGGTGTGGGATGGAACCATTAATTTCTTCACAATTAGGTCGCAGCGCTTGGGATGAGGCTAAATTCTTACCCTATACCCCACACCCTACCCCCTACACCCTGCCCCTTCGGGGCTTGGTCAATCGGGAATATCTACAAATCTTTCAGGAAACTTGGCGCTTGCCCATTCGTACCATTTGGCAGATACTTTATGCTTGCAAAACTTAGATAGTCCCTCAGACTGGAGCATACTGTAGTAGTGATCGTGCAGCCACGCCTCCCAACTAGGAAAATCGTAGCGCTGACGCTGTTTCTCTACTTCTGCGGGGTCATCAGCGAAGTTGTTAATTTTGCGATGTAATGTCCTGCAACCCGCTTTCCATTGCTCAAATAAGCAAAATATCTCTGTACTACCTTCATCTTTTTTAGAAAGCACTGTGGCTACGTATGGGGCTACGTTATTAATGTCTTTGCTCTGCGATCGCTGATAGGTCTGATAGTAAAGCAGGAAATCCACTTCTTTAACTGGGTCATCACTGAAAACCAAGATTTGAGAATGATTCTCACGCGCCGCGCCGGAATTTAGATCCTCATGAGTGGATTTCTCGTTAGTTGCAGAGACTTTCTCTTTATTAACAGCGTAGTGATTATCTAGAAGTGCTTTTTCTTGGTCAGTTTCTTTGTTCCCCTCTTTCTCTTTTTCCTCCGTCTCTCCAGTGATCGATTGAGGTAATATTATTTCTTTAATCTTATTAAGAGGCTGTGAGGTATGCTGTGAATGACTTTCAGCCCGCACCCCATCCATTTTTGGCACTATGCCATCCATTTTTGGCACTATGCCATCTATTTTTGGCACTATCGGTTGATGTGTATCATTTACATCATCCATTTTTGGCACTATCGGTTGATGTGTATCATTTACATCATCCATTTTTGGCATCATGGATATTGGAGCAGTATTTGTATTGTTAATTTTTTGTACTAGAGATAAGTCTTTCAGCAGTAATGCGCCAACTTTTATGGGGTCAACGCGATAAAACTTAGCTGCATTGCCCTTGTTCTTTTTTAGTTGACAAGAAATTACGTAGCTTGATTCCTCTAGCCCCAGCAACAAACGTTGAATACTACGTTGTGATCCTAGCGCCGGGTATGCGTTTTCCCACTCTTTGTAAGTAGCGCTAGTCCACCATTCCCCATCATGAAAGTAGCCATGCTTGTTGAGTCTGGCATTGCTCAAACACCAGCTTTCAATGATTTGAATCAATAAAGCTTGGTTAACACCTACTACATTTGCTACGCTCCAATAGAGCTTAGTATATGCAGGTTCATAGCCGTGAGTAAGTCGATAAGCTGTAATCGGGCCTGCTGCGGTCAGTGTTGTAGTTCCCTGTGTAGCATTCATTTGTATTACCTCGAAATCTTTTAGATTTCGGATAACTCCTCATCTTGCAAACTCGCGTCGCTAAGTTATTTAAGTTATTATGGTTATAGCGAGCGCGGTGTACCCAGTACCAAGAAGTGTCCAGCCTCTTATTGCACTAGGAGTTACCCGGCGTGTTTAAATCAATAAAATCCAGCCTCCGCTGGTACGCATCCCCTCTAGTTTCTGCTAGTGGGGATATCCGTTTTGAGGAGAGGTGCTAAATTGTCTGCACCCTCTCGGCTCCCATTTGCCCTCTCCAGGGCTGCCGATTCTATATCGCCGCTTCCCTCTGGAATTGGGGCTAGGATTTGTTTTGAAGGACTTTTGCATTGCAGTTTTCCTAAATACAAAATTTGTTTTACGCGATCGCTTAATCTTCCCTCCATTCCAATAACTCACAGGGCTGGATTTTATAGCAGTCACAGATTTTGTTAAGCGCTAATCCATTAGGTATTTGCTCAGGATTGTCATATAAGTTGTAAACAGTCGTTTTACTTAACCCTGTACGCTCGCTGAACTCATAACGCGTAATTTTGAGCTTTTCGTCAATAAACCTCCTTATCGTGTTGCGAACTGGCATAGAAACCCGTCTGGTAATAACAGACTCCTATTAAAGCATCTTATAAGGAATGTTGTTATACACAGCTTTATTTAATTAAAATTAGGTTGCTATTAATAGCTATCTTGTATTAGTATAGCCATTGTAAGGCTAAAAAGACAAGGGCAGTCAAAACAGTCAAGGGCTGACAAAGGTTTCACCCACAACGGCTTAATGACCGCAAGTATCCAAAAGTCTTGCACGGCAAAGATTTTCAAAACTTTAATAACTACATAGAGCGGAATGACTACCGCTCACTAAACTTGATGCCTGCATTCATCAGGAGTTATTTATCAATGCGAGTCAGTATTAGACAGCCATTGCAGCCATTTATTAATGCAAAGGCTAAAGAATTAGGTGTTGATGATGCTGGTGAAGTGGTTAACTATTTGCTCTTGCAAATTATGTCAAACAACGCCACGAGCGAACCCATACAGACACAGACTAAAAAGGCTTAAACGATGTATATCAATTTACGCAACTTAGAAGCAATCAACGAACTACCTCTTGAGAGAACAATGCTTAATCAAAATCAATTACGAAGGTTAGAAGCAATAGATCGCTGGCTCAGAGAAATCCGAGATTCTAAGGAATTTGGGCAACTAGAATACTCCCCAGATGTGATGCTAGGAGATGCAATACAAGCAGTGGGCGAACTACTTGACTTTCACGTTTCCTGTGATTACAAGCCCACGAATTTTACTGATTCTGAGTGGCATTCATATCTAGAACAAAAGCCAGTAATGCACATTCGCCGCGTGAAGACTTGGCGTGAAAAGATTAACTCATTCATACAAGATGCTGCGTCAGAAGTAGCAATTCTGAGCTTACTAACAACAGGTTTTATGGTTGTTGGTACTATCTTTTGTCACGGCGTTGACCGCATTGAACAAAGTAGAGGCGAGGAATATGAACCCACATGGATCTACAACGCCAAAATTTTTGAAGGAAGTGCTATCGCATCAATTGCGGTCTTCTTGGGTGCAAGCTTAACGGGCGCGTGTATTGCAGGAGATCAGAATGATGATTGATAAAGAGCTTGTAGGATGCGTCACGCTATTGAGCAAATCCAAAACCTACAGTATCGATGGCGCTCTCTATCGCTATCTCTATAGCAACGACAGTATCAGACACACACAATATTATTTCCGTCCTTTACCGCGTCAGTCTAAGAGCGCTGACTTAAAGCTCAATCGTGACAAGGTGCTAAGGCGCTGCTACGAAGTGCCGAGTTTATATAAACAGCACACAGCAGAGATAACTAAAAACTCAATACAGTTGAGTTTGTTCTAACCATTGGTAACAGATACTACCGCGCATCGTGGACAAAGGCTTTGACACAAGCGCGTCAACTAGTCCAAAAGGGGCGCTTTTACCGGGGTAAAATCGATAATTCAGTAAGTCTTGAATCGGTAAGCGCTTTGTTATTACGTGGTTATAGCCATTGAGTGCAACGCCTAAAAGTCTTCTAAAAAGTTATTTTCTAAGGTTATTGACAGCCTCTAAGAAGAGGGGCTTATCCATAACTCTGAATCAATCTTGGGGGCTAGTCAAATACCTGAGAATGTCCGGGCAGTCGGTTGATTTTATACACACTTAAACAAGATTACAGAGGTAACGTGGCAACAAAGAAGTATTTAGCTAAGTATCGTCAGCTCAGGCAGATTTATGAGCGAGTGTTAGGCAAGACAATCTCAGACGAGACTTGGTATCGGGTGGTGTCTTTTCTCAAGCAGCGTTTTAGCTTGAGGGTTGAATCAGAGTCGGCAGAAACCATAGTTGAAACATTTGCGGGACTTAAACGGCGCTATGGTGCATTAAGTCCAACCAGGGAGGGATTTGAGGAGCGTTGGCAAGCATTCAAGCATTTTTATGAGTCATCAGGCGGCTACAGCGGTATTGAAGCACTATCTGCTTTGGCAAACTATCTAAAAATCAATCTTGACGATGTACCACGCAGCACTCGTTACTACTGGTTTAGTCAAGCCGGACTATCTTTCAGCGCTGAAAATACTTACCACTGCAAAGATTTAGCGCTTGTTGCGTTTGTTGCTGCTAAATGGGCAATCAACAAACGAGCGCAAACGATGAAATCCGCAACCATCGAAGTTTTAACACTAGCCCTTTAAGGAGCAATCATCATGTCTGACAAGTTTACTAATAACGTCCGCGCTCGTTTGTACAAACAGGGTTATCAAGGATTCACCAAGGACGATTACACAACAGCTGCTCTTGCTGTCGAGTGCGATGACCTTGACAATCCCACCAAAGAGCAATTGAGTCAAGCCGTTGACTATCTCAAAGTTAAAGCGACAAGCCAATTATCTGTAACTGATGAACCCGTTGAAGAAACGTTTTTAGTAGGGTCAGAAGATGCACAGCCTGAAGTTGAATCTAATCAGCTTGCGGTCGCCGAATCAGAGATTAACAGCATCACTGTAACTAGTGAAGATAAGCGTCAGATTGTAACAGCCCAATCATCCGCGCTGGGGTTTGAGTTAACCGAACAAGAAACATTAAGTATCGCTGAAAATGTTGACGACACCTTTACCGACTACAGCCAATTTATCAGTACTGTAACGGCTGCAATCAAGAACTACGTTGATCATAAATTTGATGTCATTGAGCAATCATTTGAAACTAACGCCCAAGACTTGCGAGAACACGTCAGCAACAGAGCTTCTAGATTGAACCAAAAGGTTAACAACTTCTCAGGAGACATGAAAGCGGATATGGGAGTCATCCGCCAAAACATTAAAAGCACCCAATTTTCAATCCTCGCAAGGCTCAACGCGGCTCAATAGTGATGACTTGACGCTTTTAGAGTGCTTGGTGATTTGCTCTTGTAGAATGAGCTACTTCTCAAGAATTGCTGTTAGTTTATGTGCGCTCGGTGCTGTGATTTTACCCTTGTACAACTGCTTGTATCTGCCAATGCTAGAGCAATCAAGCTATCAGCAATATCTCAAACGAAAGTCAGCTATTGAGCAATATGTAAGGCGAATGGAGTACCACTGCAATCAAATCTTTACCCCAGAGAAGGAATATCGCTGTGAAAAGTTCAATGAAGCTAAAGAATCTGGTAACTTCCAAATCACGCCACCTAGAGCGCCAATTAAAAACTAAATTTAATGCCTCTACCAACTTAGTAGTCAGAGCGCTAACAGGTGATAAATCCGCCCTGAAGCTGATAGGGCAAATGGGTAATGACGGGGCAAAGATTAGTGAATTCGCCCCACAGGTTAAAGAGCAAATGCTAGCTGCTATCAAAGGGACTGAGGACTTAAACGTAGTTCTCAGCGACATCTACAAACAAGTTGGTGTAAGCGGCGAGAAGATTGAAAGAGCAGTACAGTCAGCGATTTTAGCTGATACTCATCTAGCAAACATCCTAGAAGAGATGAAGCTTGATTTCGCTTCATCCAAGGAGAAAGAAGCGCTGCGTCATCAACAAGCAACAGACCATCTATTGCTCAAGGCTTGGGTGGATAAACACATGATGCAAGTTGATGGCGAATATAAAATGTTGCAGGCAGAATTGCAGACAGATATTAGACAACAAACAATTGACCTGCAACATGATAGAGAACTGGGCAAGTATTACTTAGAAATGGGTGATAACGCTCGTGATGACTTCAAGCCGAAAAAACAATATGCTGGGCGCTCGATAGTGCAAAAAATCAAGGATGCTCTGCTAGGTTTATGACAGTTCAATCCCGACAGTTACCGCCTGAATTAACTGTCGGGCAAGTAAATATCATAACAGTTATATGACATACGACCTTGAAGAGGATCAAGAGGAATTAGTAAGCGAAATCGCCCCAGATACGCCGTTACCAAAAGACTTGATAGAACATTTAGAGTCGCGCAAGCAGCACCGCAAAGATGTTATCAATACAACTGAAAAATTGACGAGATTCTTTGTCGGTTGGTCGCTAAATTCTACGGGATTCTTTATAGCTAAATATCTCTTAATAACTGGCGGTGGCGTTAATCTCTGGCTGGCAATTTCGCTCTCATTTTCTATATGCAGCGTTGGCTCTTTGGCTGGGTTAACGGGCTTGAGAGTTAATTACAACAGTGACGGACTAGAGGTAGATAATATGCAAAATCTTATAAAAACTGCTGGAGGCTTGGTGTTTGCAGGTATCACAACTTGGTTAGCAGTCAAAGACCATCAATATTTTGAGAATTTGACTAAAGAAACAGTCACGCAGATTAGCCAAGATATTCAAACCATTGAAAAACAGAACCCGCAATCAGACCCTTGGGTAAGTATTGCAGTCGCGTTGGCTTTATTCATTGGCTCTATTGCAATTATTTTTAAGGGGCGGGAATGAAACAGGGTGTTTTCGAGTTAGTACTGGCTGGTGTGTGTGGTGTAGCCGCAATCATCGGGCTAGCAACATCGCAAACACGTCAGCCTTACGACCTGACACAAATTCAATTTTGCCCAAGGTCAGCAAACGGCGTACACAGTCAAATAGCTTTGGATAAGCGTTTTTGCAACCAACCGCGTTTTGTCCTTACTGAAGAATGGCAGCGCTACGGACTGTATGGCAGCATCATTCCGTACAAGGGCGATGCAATTCAATGGGTGCGTGATTTGCCCACAGATAACCCTAATCAGTTGCTTGGATATGGGATTGCAGTTATTGGGCTATGGGGTATTGTGGGTTGTTTGCTCGTGCGTTCGCAACGCCTCAAGCGCACGGATTACGAACTGGGCGAACTGGAAAAGACTGGCGACTATGCAACTTGGCAGCAAAATAAGCACAAACGTGAGATTAAGCAGCATTCAACCCAGCTTTACACTGAACGCTTAAAAGATGGATTAACTGACCTAGACGTTCATTCTCGTAAAGAATTGGGGCTAACCGATGAGGAAAATGAACGCGCTAAGGCACGTATACAGCTAGAAGACTTTATGAAAGCCCGTGCTGTTAATCATTCTGTGATGGATAAAACCATTGCTGAGAATCTTCGAGATCAAGCGAAAGCGGAGCAAGAACGCGGCAAGATTGAGGGTAAAACCAAGGGAGCGATCGCAGACAGTGACAATCAGCAGTCAGTTGACCAGCAACGGGCAAACTCACTCATAGAAGCGCTCAAAGGCCATGAGGATGGATGGCTGTGGAAGATTATCGACAACTTAACCCCACTGTGGTTAATCGGTCGCCAGGGTTCAGGTAAAACTTACACGAGCGCTGCTATAGCCCTTGTTAGAAAGCATTGTTTAGGGATTCCCATCTACTACTTAATTGACCGTCACGCGACTGGGGATAACTCCAAAGCATGGCGATATCTTGATACTCAAAATATTGCAGAGTCCGAGTTAGAGATAGGCACTGCGCTTGATACTCTCTGTGAGCATTGGCTATTAAGAATTAAAGGGAAAAATGACCTAGAGCAATCTGCAACTATAACGCCTGAACAAGTGCTTATTGATGAGTACACCAACCTGAAATCGTTGATTGGTGAACCCGCAGAAAAGTTTTACAAACTGCATCTGACAGACACTAGAAAAGCAAAAGTTAATGTTACTGGTATCACCCACAATGACACGAATTCCAGCTATCCCGAAGGGACACAAGCAATGAGGGAGGCGGGTACAATCCTTATTCAAAAATTCTCAGCTAACGGTAAAACCCCACTGTCTAGAGTCAAGATTATTCGCGGCTTGCTTGATGACAATGGGGAGGAATATCTGGAGGCAGAGCGCACACTGCCAAGCTGGTTTAACCCAGAGGATATTTACAACCATATTCTAGGTAAGCCGATTTCTTTTGATACTTAGCTCTTCACTGTTAATTAATTTATGGAAATAGGTGAATACTATGCACCCAATAGAATTTAAGAAAAAGTGGCAATTAACTTACAACGATTTAGCACTCGTCTTAGGTTACGAAAATGATTTCACTGTCCGTTGTTGGGGGATAAATGGAGGGCACAAGCGCAACCCTCAAAAAGTGGTTTATGTAGCTTGTCGTCTACTAGATGAAAAATGGTCAGCTGAGGGGAAAGTTATAGATTCTTACCTTTGATAATTTCTATCCGCGTCTCTGCTAATTAATTACTTGAAATAGGTGAATACTATGCACCCAATAGAATTTAAGAAAAAGTGGCAATTAACT
>NZ_JABXKJ010000010.1 GCF_017115085.1 Nostoc sp. NMS7
ATCACAATTCTATAGAGCAGAAGAGTATCATCAGCAATATCTGGAGAAGCATGGAGGAGCATCTTACAGAATAGGCTAATCTTTCACTGGTTCAGGGGGATGTTAAACCAATTCTATAGGAGTACAACAGTCAGCGAAATGATGGACAAGTTGCGTAATAACTGGCGGGATAGAGTAAAGTTATGAATTGACATTCGGTTGTGAATTCCTTTATTTAATAGACCAAGCTAAGGTTTCTTTGAGAATAGAATTTTCACCATTCCAAAGAACGATGTCTACGACGGGCTACGCCTAGGCAAAACAAAGCCGTTGATGATTATCAGAAATACCAAAAATACCATCTTCACCCCAACGGTAGGCGCGAGAACTGGCTTGATCATGGGTGAAAAGTCCCATTCAGTACCGTTAGGACTGTAGTCTTCGCAGACCCCTTCCCATTGGCGATCGCTTAAATATCAACCCATCTGCACCGAATGGCACGCTTGATAACGGCAAACCCATTATATATAAGGCTTTTGGGTGTAGTGAGTCAGAAATTTATTTGTATCCCCACTCATATAAAATTTTCTTGATTTTTCCCTACACCTAACACCCTACCCCCAATACCCAGCCCAGACGAGCTTTCAGCTTAACAAGCGTGCCATTCCCATCTGCACCAATGGGCTATGTGATGTAAGGCTTCTGCAAATCTGATTTCTTCTTGGGTTGGAGTTGTGATCATCTCACTCTGTGCATATCTGCACTTTAGTTTAGTTAATTTGCTATATGGATTATCACGTTTTTATCAAAGATGGGACTGATATTTTGATTAAAATTTGCTAGGTGAATTGATAAATAAAAATTTAGGATAAACTCAGGAAAAATTTATCTTAATTTTTATTATCAAAATAAATTATCATTCGATTGTTGTAATAATAAGCCCTCCAGAGGCTAACCTGTTTTACACACGGAGTTCGCAATGATTCGACCGACCATGCCCGATGACACAACCGCGCTGATTGCCTTAGCCGATGCAACCGGATTGTTCCAACCAAACCAACTTGAGGAGCTTGGCGAAATGTTGTCCGATTACTTCGGTTGTAGCAGCGACAGCGATTCTCTACTAGACGGCAAAGCTGAACGCTTTTGGATTACCGACGATGACAATGAGACAGTTGGGGTCGCTTACTGTGAGATGGAACGGATGACTGATCAGACGTGGAATCTACAGTTAATTGCTATCCGACCCGACCGACAAGGACAAGGACGTGGTGCGACCCTGCTACGCTACGTTGAGCAAACATTGATGAGACGCGGCGGGCGTGTACTACTGGTGGAAACGTCAGGTACGCCGGACTTCGAGCGCACGCGAGCGTTCTACCGCAAGTGCGGTTATGAAGAAGAAGCACGGATACGCGACTTCTATCAAGCGGGCGCTGACAAAATCGTTTACCGCAAGGCGCTATCCGCTCAGTCGCAGTAAGCGCTCACTTGATGCGACTGCTGTCATTGTTGTCGCAAAGCGATTGCACCTGGGCAATCCAATATTTACTTTCTCGCTTCGCTGACCCAAGCCTTGATCGGGGTTTCAGTACTTAGAGTGAAAAGTCAGGGTGACAATAGGGGCGATTCCCCATGGGTAACGACCAATCTCTTGCAAATAGATACGAATCATGTCTGGACTCAGGCTGGACATACAACTTAACTTTTTTGATATTTAGACGAATCTAAAAGTATAAATCAAATCACTGAATTAATTTTCCTGATTTAAACAGCTAAAAATATCAACCTGAGATTGCAATAGTTGAATTCAATTTAGAACGCAATCATCCATAACGGTATCCAATGAGCGCTTACATACCTCCATCCCAAAGTTCTACTTTGTGGTACTTTTTGTGATTAAACTTAACTTGTTGAGAATTAATTAGCTGGGTTATCTAGGCACACTAGTCGCGTTGAGTTCATCGCTTTTCCCTTTTCCCAAGATTATTGCTACCTTGTGTCACCTTCGATTCTTCTTCTTGCTTACTGGAGTTGACCATTTGCATCAAGTGCTGATTTAGATAGCTCTGCGCCGAGATATACAAGCTTTCCCAAATCTCTTGATTGCGGCTGATTTTTGTGCCGACTGTATTTCCTGCTGTTTTCTCTGACACCAAATATTTGCGGAAATAGTTATTCCACAGGTGTTGGAGAAAATCTTCAGCGAATTCGTTAAATGGCAGAATCCATTTATAGTCCTTGTCTAGAAATACCCGATAGGACGCAATTATCGGTAGTGGGAGGTCAGTTGGCGCACCAAACCCAAAAGAGTATTTGCGATCAGGCAATAGCGTAGTTTTACGTATATCTATTGATGCTAAATCGTTCACACCCTTTCTTCTGGGGTTGCTGATATGGTCTTGGATTATTTCGTAGAGTCTTTGCTCTATCCACAGAGCATGAGTCAAGAGAGGGAGTAAGGCGGTTAATCTTTCCCTTTCTGCGTCTGTGATGTTACTTGGAAGACTCATACCTGCTGGGTGTTTGGTTCGTTTATTGCCGTCGGGGTTGTATTTATTTCTGTCGA
>NZ_JABXKJ010000188.1 GCF_017115085.1 Nostoc sp. NMS7
CATACCGCCAGCGTTCATCCTGAGCCAGGATCAAACTCTCCGTTTTGGTTTGTTTCGAGTTTGCGGCTCCGAAAAAAATATTTCCCGGAATCCTAGTTATAATTTCGATTAACTTTTCAGTAAATCCCAAAAGTTAAATCTTTTGACGAGGATTGGTTTTTTCTTAAGCTTTCAAAGTATTATGTTTTTTAGGTTCAGCGGTCGTTGGCTTCTTTCGCCTTCGCACTTAACTAGAGTAACTAGTCATTCCCTAGTTTGTCAAGGGGGAAAGTCATTTCTTTTATAAAATGGCAAATCGCCTGACTGGCATTACTTTCAGGTGAATGGGTAAAGGAACAGAAAAGATGCGAATAGGTAGTGGCTTAACCTTGTGCTCTGACATGTTTAGGATGCCGAATGTGGGTTGTATCGATATTCGAGTACTCGAAGAGGCTACGCTACTTTCGCGGAGCGTCTGGTTAGCACAGTTTCTCGTAGACAAGAGAAGATAGGCAGTCCCTTATATGAGGAACCGTTACAGTGAGTCTAGCGCTGTAGACGGATTTCACCATTTATAAGGCAGTAATTTTGTCAAGATCTATGATCAATAAATTTGAGGAAGTGGGAAAAAGAAAAATTACCGCAATGACTCTGGAAATTTAAGTGCGTTGGCGTACCCCTACTCTTAAGCAAGCTATGCGTAGCCTCTCGCAAAGAAGGCATCGCCATAATAATTATCCAATCAGATTTTTTAACCAGAATTTTTGATAAAAAGCTAAAAAATAGACTAGGCAAGAAATACAGATGATCCGACCGCGTAAGGTCTTTGCTCAACATTGGCTCAAAAGTGAAAAGGCGCTCGACGCAATTATTCAAGCAGCAGAGTGTAAAGAAAACGATCGCTCCGCTAACGCTAAGGGCGATCGCATCCTGGAAATTGGGCCTGGAACCGGCATTCTGACTCGTCGTTTATTACCGTTAGTGCAATCTCTGGTTGCAGTTGAAATAGACCGCGACTTATGCCAACTATTGGCAAAGCAACTTGGTAAGACTGAAAATTTTTTACTGCTGCAAGGTGATTTTCTCACTCTGGATTTACCATCTCATCTGGTAGCCTTTCCCAATTTCCAACAGCCAAATAAAGTAGTAGCTAATATCCCCTACAATATTACAGGGCCGATCATTGAGAAATTACTTGGTACGATCGCCAACTCAAACCCTGAACCATTTGACTCAATAGTGTTACTAGTACAAAAAGAAGTAGCAGAAAGGTTGTATGCTAAACCAGGATCAAAAGCCTTTGGAGCGTTGAGCGTGCGGGTTCAGTATTTGGCTGAGTGTGAGTTAATCTGCACAGTTCCAGCGGCCGCATTCCATCCACCGCCAAAAGTCGATTCAGCAGTGGTGCGATTGCGCCCCCGAAATATAGAAATACCAGCACTTAACCCAAGACAGTTAGAGAACTTCTTAAAGTTGGGGTTTCGTGCCAAGCGCAAAATGTTACGAAATAATTTGCAATCAGTTATAGAACGCGATCGCCTGAGCCACTTACTGGAACAATTAGAAGTAAATCCCCAAGCCAGAGCCGAAGACCTCAGCGTTCAGCAATGGGTAATCCTAGCAAATGAACTGGGAGTGGGGAGTGAAGAGTAGGGAGTAGGAAATAAGGGACAAGAGAATAAGACAGATTTTTATCCCACTCCCCACTGCCGATTCCCCACTCCCGATTGCCTTATCCTTACGCCCCACTCCCAGAAAATGCGTTCCTACACCCTAATTGCCCCTGCCAAAATTAACTTGTATCTGGAAATCATTGGCGATCGCCCTGATGGCTATCACGAGTTAGCTATGATACTTCAGAGTATTGGTCTTGCAGACAAAGTTGATGTGCGTTCTATTAGCACTGACAGCATCCGTGTTCACTGCAACCACCCACAAGTACCGACAGATAAAAGTAATCTGGCATACCGAGCAGCAGAATTAATGGCGAGGCAATTTCCCGAAGCCTTTGCTAAATATGCGGGTGTGGAGATTACCATCAACAAGCAGATTCCTGTAGCTGCTGGGTTGGCTGGGGGTTCGACGAATGCAGCAGCTGTGTTAGTGGGGATAGATTTACTCTGGAAATTAGGATTAACTCAGTCAGAATTAGAGGAGTTGGGAGGCACACTTGGTTCAGATGTACCATTTTGTGTAGCGGGTGGAACTGCGATCGCAACAGGTAGAGGTGAGCAACTTTCTCCTCTGCCAAGTTTGGATAGTATATATATAGTGTTGGCAAAATACCGCAGCCTGGAAGTTTCCACCGCTTGGGCATACAAAACCTATCGACAGCAGTTTGGTAATTCTTATATTAGAGATAGCGACAACTTGGCAGCCCGTGCTAGTACAGTTCATTCAGGAGCAATAGTAAAAACCATCCTGGATAAAGATGCGGGAGAAATTGCCCAAAAACTGCACAATGATTTGGAGCACGTGGTATTGCCAGCCTATCCCCAAGTCTTGCAACTGCGAGAGGTGTTTGCAAATCAGGAAGGCGTTTTAGGAACAATGATGTCTGGTTCTGGCCCAACAGTATTTGCTCTTTTTGAGTCTCAACAGCAGGCAGAACAAGTTAAGCTGCAAGTTAGGGAGGCAATTCTTGATGAAGACTTAGAATTGTTTGTGACTCGGACAATTACACATGGGATTCAGGTGGGATCTTCAGTTTAAATAAATCTTTATGGTTAATGGAGCATAAGGAATAAGCTGATGAGCTTTTAAGTTGCATAGTTCAAATCGCTAAAAAGATGCAAAGATGCAAACTGAATGACGATTAGCTGAGGACAAGAATTATTCCTAATGCTCTAATGCAAAATCTAAAATCTAAAATGTTATGAATGACCAAAAGTTAACACCACAAACAGATCCTAAAGTACAGGTGAGTGCGAGTCCGTTACGCTGTTTTACTGGGGCGGTGATTTCGGGAGGAATGGGATTTGCAGTGTATTCGCTGATGATTGCGATCGCTACAAATTTTGCTACTAAACCTATCCATTCAATTAATCCATTGGTGGTGAAGATTTCTTCTGCTGTTCGTACTCTGGTTGTGGGTGTAGTTGCTTTGGGAAGCGGAATATTTAGTATAGTAGCAATTGGTTTGTTGGCTTTGGGAGTGCAATTATTAGTCCAGCAGTTGACCAAAGAAAAAAGTAGTGAAAACTAGGAATTTGTTTTTAATTAGCAACCTAAAGTCACAAGTTTTTCTCCAGCTTGCACGTATTTCTTCCTTTGTTACTACTGTGTACTAATTCTACTATAAAACCATAATGCAATGGGTTTTAGTTAAGCAATATCTCAGCAATTTTCAGGTAATTAAACTATAAGGTAGAGCAGTTCAGTATAGAAGTACTAATCTACACATGACTGTGGTTTAAAGAGATAAAAAAGACTGTCAATTATCTTAGCTGTTAATAGTTCCACCGCAACAGAAACATCTGGGAATGCAAACGGTTGAATTTCTACCTCAGTTAATATTAGTTTTCTCGCGTACTCTCCATCTAAGATTTCTCGAAACACCACCAGGTGTAACTTTTTTAGATTTACAACCCAATATTCTAAAATACCTGCTTCTGCATAGATTTTGCTTTTTGTCTCTAAATCTTTTTCTAAACTAGAGTTAGCGTACTCAATCAGCTAGAAAATATTTTCTGGATAGGGATGATGCTGTCGATACTCGCGTCCTAAAAGTTGGACAATGGCAATATCTGGTTCTGGTTCCGAGTCGTTGCGTAGGGTAATTGGTTTAGCATGACGAATTTTGGCGCGTCCAGCCAATAGCTTTGCTAGATATTCACCAGCTTCATCACTACTATAAGCATGGGGTTCCCCTTCTGGCGACCTTTCGACAATTTCTCCTTTGAGTAGTTCAACTTTGCGATCGCTCAAAATGCCAGCGTCAATCATGCGGTGATATTCGTCAATCGTCCACTTAGCAACTATCACACTCATGACGATTGATTCCTCCCAATGATTCTTTATATTCTCCCATTTTAAAGTCACTTCAGGTCTGATTGAGAAGAAGTCGATTGATTGAAGATACTGCCCTTAAAATACTAAAAATTACTTATAGCCAAGATACCTTGGCTAGAATAACTGTGTAGCAGGTTGACAAAGCGTTACAAGGGTATCATCCTAGAGTGTTTAGAAGGTAAACCCTATGAGTAACTACATTAAGAGTCTATGGTAACAGCACAACCTATCACTATTGATTTGTTTGCTGGAGCTGGGGGCTTTGGTCTAGGTTTCGAGATGGCAGGTTTCTCTGTTCCTCTATCCGTTGAGATTGATGCCTGGGCTTGTGATACACTGCGCCATAATCGCCCGGATATGACAATTATTCAACAGGATATCCGTGATTTAAACACTGCAAGTAGCGTTAAGGATATCTGTCTCTTCAAGCCGGATATTGTTATTGGTGGGCCTCCATGTCAAGGCTTTAGTATTGCCGGGCCAGCACAAAAAGATCCTAAAGACCCTAGAAATAGTCTATTCATTAACTTTGCTCAGTGGATATGTTTTCTCGAACCTGAAGCTTTTGTAATGGAAAATGTCAAAGGTTTACTTTCGCGCAAAAATATTGAAGGCGAAAAGGTAACAGATATCATTAAAGAAACTTTTGAGAATCTAGGATATTTTGTAGAAATATGGTCATTAAATGCTGCTGAATATGGAGTGCCACAAATTAGGGAGCGTATTTTTATTGTTGGAAATAAAACAGGAAAAGAATTAGGTCTTCCTCCAAAAACACATTCCTTAGATTTATTGCATATCAATAACTCTCAATTATCAATATTTGCCTGCATGGGTTTACTTCCTGCCATAAACCTGTGGGATGCCATATCAGATTTACCACGACTGAATGCACGTGAGGGTGAAGAGGAACAACCTTACATTTCAGAACCTCTAAATAAGTATCAAAACTGGATCAGGAATGGCAGTCAAACACTTTACAATCATGTTGCAATGGATCATTCCCAGAGGCTTGTAGAACGCTTCAAACATATTAAATGGGGTGAATCAAGTTCAGACGCACCAAAAGAACATGGGGCTAGACGGCGTAGTGGAAATGGTGAGTTATCTGAGATAAGTTATGACCAGAATAACCGACGTTTAAATCCATATAAACCATCACATACAATAGCGGCTTCCTTTTACGCCAATTTTCTTCATCCTTTCCAGCATCGCAATTTGACAGCCCGTGAAGGGGCGCGTGTTCAATCTTTTCCTGACACTTATCGTTTTCTAGGGAAGAAGACTGTTGTATCTCACAAATTATTACATCGAGAAGAGAGATTCGACGAGAAGTTTCTTTGCCAGTACAATCAAGTAGGTAATGCTGTACCACCTATTCTTGCTAAAGCGATCGCACTTCATCTTCAAGAGAAATTAGAGCTATGCCCAAAAGCGATCGGAACCCTTTAGTTCACGGCTCTAATCTTGAACAAAAGGAGAATCACCGCACAAAATACAGAGATGTTGAGAGTAAAAAATATCTCAGTGAGATTAGAACTGAGTATAATAAGTGGCGTTCTGCTAATCTCGAGTTAGTTGGGCCGACATCAACACCTACTGATCAAGATGACGCAACTATTGCTGCTAGGGTAGAACTTCTATCAAAATACAAGGACTTTTTAGACCAGCAGCACTATGCTGAGAAGTTTGATTCTAGATCGAACCTTCACTCTAGCGTGCTGGAGGAATTTCTCTATTATCTGTTTAAAGATTTAGTAAAAGACTTTGGAGAAAATGCTCTCATCGGCAAATCACATACGTTCAAAGATATTTTCTTTGTACCGCCAAAATACTCTGAGATGCTTAAGCGACCGTATGCACGTATTGAAAAGAAAGATCATGACTTTGTAATTGGAGCCACTATTCAAGTATCATTTGAAGCAGCAACCCCACCAGAGAAAGATGAAAATCCTGGTGAAATACTCTCACTTCTTAAAGAGGAACCGGAAAACTACTTTGAAGTTACAGTTACAGGAAACACCGAAACACACATTTTCGATATTCCAGTTGTTGCAATTGAATGTAAGACATATCTCGATAAAACTATGCTCGAAGGTTCATCACGAGCCGCAGAGGACTTAAAGGCAAGAAATCCAAATAGTTTATATGTTGTACTTATGGAGTGGATCAAGCTGACCAGTGATGTCAATCTTCGGAAGTACAAGGTTGACCAGATTTACGTACTACGTCAACAGAAAAATACTGACCGAGAATTTAGGTATGAAGAAAAATATATTAAAAATTCAATTAATCCAGTTGTAGTTCAACATCTATTCCATAAAGTGCGGAAGCATCTGAAAATGGACTGGACTGGTGGAATTGAAAACGGCATAGAGCGTGGGTGGCTAATTGACGAGTAGCTACTGACTTTAGTACACCCAACTCTTTGTTACCAAGGTTAGTAGCTTTGAAAACATACTTTACCATATCAGGAGCTACTATATATCCATAATCAAGTAGTTTTATCTAACATAGCAAGTATTGAATTGTAGTATAATTATTACTTTATACTAAATCCTTAACAAAAAAATTATTATGTCAATTCAAGTTGAGAAGATTAATCGTGAGCAGGTTAGTCAAATTTTATTATCTGAGGAAAGCCACTTTTTAGACTTGAAATCGATAGATATAAAACCAGCCAAACTAACTCGCTCTATATCTGCATTTGCAAATGCTAGTGGTGGTGAAGTTTATATTGGAATTGATGAAACTGAAATTGATGGGAAAAATCAACGTACTTGGCGTGGTTTTGCTGATCAAGAAGATGCAAATGCTCATTTGCAAGTTTTTCAAGAACTCTTTCCACTAGGTTAGTACTATAGCTATACTTTCTTGTCCTGTAATGATTGTATTGGGTTAGTTCTTCAAGTAGACATTAATAAAAGCCGAGAAATCGTTAAAGCTTTGGACAAGCCTATTCCATATTTGCGACTTGGAGCACAAAATCTACCACAAGATACAGAAGAAAAACTTGCACGGCTCAGGCTTGACAAGGGTATAGATTCTTTCGAGACATCTACAGTCAAGGGTGATATGGAAGTTATTACAAACTCTCTTCCTATTCTTAGTTTTATGCTTCGCGTTATACCGTCGGCAGAGCCAGAACAGTGGTTAAAAAAACAACAGTTGATTATTAATGGAAAGCCAACTGTTGCTGGTGTTCTTCTTTTCTCTGAGGAACCACAAGCTTTACTACCGAAAAGATGCGGAGTTAAGGTCTATAGATACAAGACTGCTGATGAAGAAGGTCGGAGGGAGAATCTGGCTTTTGATCCGATAACCGTTGAAGGCTGCTTGTATGATCAAATTATTGAGGCAGTAAACAAGACAAAGAATATAGTTGAAGAAATCCCAAAATTGGAATCAGGAAGATTACAACATATCGAATATCCTGATGAGGTTTTACATGAAATTATTACTAATGCAGTTCTTCATAGGGACTATAGCATTTTGAAAGACGTGCAAATTCGCATCTTTGATAATCGTGTAGAAGTTGAAAGTCCCGGTAGATTACCCGGACATATTACAATAGAAAACATTTTGAAAGAGCAGTTTGCAAGGAATGGTGTAATAGTACGCCTTATTAACAGATTTCCTGAAGCACCAAATAAAGACGTGGGTGAGGGTTTAAACACAGCCTTTGAGGCGATGACTCGCCTCAGACTTAAGGTTCCCGTTATTGCTGAACAAGAAAACTCAGTAATTGTCTATATTCGACATGAACCCCTTGCTTCAATTGAATCAGCAATTATGGAATACTTAAATGATCATGAAAATATAACTAACAAAATTGCACGAGGAATCGCCAGTGTAGACTCTGAAAGTACTATCAAAGCGGCTTTTAATAGACTTAGAGAGCAGGGGCTTATTGAAATAGTACCAGGAACTAAAACTGCTACCTCGGCTTGGCGTAAACTTGGATAAGCAAATTATCAAATAACACAAAAAACGGTAGAGCAATAAATACTCTACCGTTTGCTAATTTTCTATTTGAGATTTAAATCCCAAATCTTAAATCTTACTCAACACCTTGGGGTAACAATTCCCGACGTTGTTGAGAACTAACTTGTACAACGCCATTTTCATCGACATCAACGATCGCAGTATCGCCATCTTTAATGCGACCAGACAGAATTTCTTCTGCTAGGCTATCTTCTAACAGCCGCATAATCGCTCGGCGTAATGGTCTTGCGCCGTAGCTGGGACTGTAACCTTCAGTGATCAAGCGATCCTTGAAGCGATCGGTGACTTCTAAGGTGATACCCTTTTCCGTCAAACGACCAAATACTTCCTTGAGCATAATTTCGGCGATTTGTGTTACCTCCGGCTTGCTCAACTGACGGAAGACGATAATTTCATCGAGTCGGTTGAGGAACTCTGGACGGAAGTATTGCTTCAATTCTTCGTTCACCAAAGAGCGAATCCGGTTGTAAGTTGACTCGCTGGCATCTTCGGAGAATTCAAAGCCGATACCACTACCGCCTTTTTCAATTACCTTAGAACCAATATTGGAAGTTAAAATCAGCAAGGTGTTTTTGAAGTCCACCGTGCGACCTTTGGCATCGGTTAACCGACCGTCTTCCAAAATTTGCAGCAGCATATTAAATACATCGGGGTGTGCTTTTTCGATTTCGTCGAACAACACCACGGTATAAGGACGCCGCCGCACGGCTTCGGTTAGCTGACCACCTTCGTTATAACCAACATAACCTGGAGGCGAACCAATCAGCTTGCTGACGGTGTGACGCTCCATGTATTCGGACATATCTAAGCGGATCATCGCTTCTTCGGAACCGAAGAAGTATGCAGCCAATGACTTCGCTAACTCGGTTTTACCCACACCAGTCGGCCCAGAGAAGACAAAGCTAGCTATGGGTCGATTGGGATTTTTCAAACCGACACGAGCGCGACGAATTGCGCGTGAAACTGCTCTCACAGCTTCATCTTGACCAATTAAACGCTGATGCAAGGTGTCTTCCATGTGCAGCAGCTTTTCAGATTCCGATTCGGTGAGTTTGCTCACCGGTACCCCAGTCCAGGAAGCGACAATGTGGGCAATGTCTTCTTCTGTAACTACAGGTTCATCACCTTCTGTGCCAGTTGCATTGGTCTTGCTTTGAGCGATCGCCCGGATTTCGGCTTTGATTTCCATCTCGCGATCGCGCAATTCCCCAGCTTTGTCAAAGTTTTGAGAGCGCACCGCGTCATCTTTTTCTTTTAATATCTGACGCAGTTCTTTGTCTAACTCTTTGGCTGCGGGTGGCAGTTGGGAGTTAATCAAGCGCACCCTGGAACCAGCTTCATCAACCAAGTCGATGGCTTTATCTGGGAGGAAGCGATCGCTAATGTAACGGTCTGACAATTTCGCCGCCGCTACCAATGCTTCGTCGGAGATTTTCAGTTTGTGGTGTTGCTCGTAGCGTTCGCGCAGACCATACAAAATTTCAATTGTTTCATCAACTGTAGGTTCGCCAACCATCACTGGTTGGAAACGCCGCTCCAGTGCTGCATCTCGCTCGATGTGCTTCCGGTATTCATCTAGGGTTGTAGCACCGATGCACTGCAACTCACCCCTAGCCAAAGCTGGCTTGAGGATATTCGCTGCGTCAATAGCACCTTCTGCTGCACCCGCTCCAATTAAGGTGTGTACCTCATCAATCACGAGAATGACATTACCCGCAGAGCGGATTTCATCCATGATTTTTTTCAAGCGTTCTTCAAATTCACCCCGATACTTGGTTCCTGCTACGAGCAAACCAATATCCAGTGTGACGACGCGTTTATCTTCTAGGATGTCAGGGATATCTTTAGTGGCAATGCGTGAAGCTAAACCTTCAGCGATCGCTGTTTTACCAACCCCTGGTTCCCCAATCAGCACTGGGTTATTTTTAGTTCGGCGACCCAAAATCTGAATCACCCGCTCAATTTCCTTGGCGCGTCCTACCACTGGATCGAGCTTATTGTCCATTGCCATCTGGGTCAGGTTTGAGCCAAATTCATCCAGAGTCGGGGTTTTTGTGCGCCCGGATGAACCGCCTGGTGAAACTTCGGCAGTTTCTCCCAACATGCGGATGACTTGGGTCCTTACCTTAGATAGATCCACACCGAGGTTTTCTAACACCCTGGCTGCTACGCCTTCCCCTTCGCGGATTAGGCCCAACAGCAGATGCTCGGTACCAATGTAGTTATGCCCCAGTTGGCGTGCTTCTTCCAAGGAGAGTTCTAGAACTCGCTTTGCCCGTGGCGTAAACGGAATTTCCACGGCAACAAAGCCTGATCCCCGTCCGATAATTTTTTCAACTTCAATTCGGGCATCTTTGAGATTGACGCCCATTGATTTCAGCACCTTGGCGGCCACTCCAGTGCCTTCGCCAATCAGACCCAAGAGGATCTGCTCGGTTCCGACAAAGTTGTGACCTAGACGGCGGGCCTCTTCTTGGGCCAGCATGATTACCTTAATGGCTTTTTCTGTGAAGCGTTCAAACATGGCATTTTTCCCATCACCTGCGGTCGTGCCGGTATGCTGATTTTAGCACAGGCAAAGCTTTTGGATGTCTGTATCACAAATTGTAGACATCCGGAAGCTATGACTTGGGTTGATGGGCTAATTGTTAACTATTGACTACTTTTATCTGGCTGGCGTACTGAGGAGCTTTAGTTCACCAGCCTTTTTGGGATTTATTACAAATAGCTGACTGCTTATATTAGGAGTTTTTTTACTCAATCCCAAACATTAATACTTAACACATCTATTTTTAAATGTCAACTAAAAATAATTTTAATAAATTTTAATTATAGAAAAATAAAGTTTGTATAAGATATTTAAATATAAAAAGCCGCCGCAAAGTTGCATTTTTTTGCTGAAGCCGATCGCCAGCACCGATAATTCCAATTAATCATCCGTAACTATTTAAAAAGCAAGTGCCAAGAGGATTTGTCTAGGCGATCGCTGACAATGGAATGCCACTGGTCTAAAGTTGCTTGAAATTGGGGGTATTGTAAATCTGGCAGCCAAAGGATGAGCGCGTCTTCATCGTTATCTTGGTAGTAATGCCGCCGCCGCCCAGCTGTTTTAAAGCCAAATTTTTGATATAAAGATATAGCCCCCAAGTTGGAAGCTCGCACTTCGAGGGTAGCTCGCTCCATTTTGCGATCGCAAGCTGTCTTAATAAGTGAATATAATAAAGCCTGTCCCAAACCTTGACGGTGATATTGGGGATGGACCGCCAATATTGTAATGTGGGCTTCCTCTAAAATTGACCAAAAGCAACCCATTCCCAGTAGTCTCGAATTAGAGACAGAGGAAAATAAACCCAGCAGATCGCTGTTGGGACTGTGCAACTCTCGTTGGTAGCCCTCCATTGTCCATAGGCCGCCAAAACAGGCTTGATCAAGTTCCAACAATGCACTCAGATGCTCTATTTTCAGTAATTGAATTTCTAAATCTAATGAGATCACATTTATTGAATAACGTTACAAACGCTTTGTAAACTGGGAATCGGGAGAATAACTCAAAGCCCGTAATTTGAACAAGGACAACTTTTATAGTTATGGTATCGACTCACCCCACTGGGGTTCAATATTCTGGAAGTCAGTATTTACCTCAAAGGCGCGACAGCAGCGCCAATCCCTCGCCGAATCAAGAACTTTTACCCTTGACTGCCAGAGTTGATGATCATCACCTCCTGGAAATTGGTGGGTGTGATGTCACAACCCTAGTTGAGCAGTTTGGTTCACCTTTATATATTTTAGATGAAGAAACCCTGCGTTCGGCTTGTCAGCAATACCGAGATGCCTTCAAGCAATATTACAAGGGCGAATCTCAAGTATTGTATGCCTCAAAGGCTTGGAATTGTCTAGCAGTTTGTGCGATCGCTGCCTCTGAGGGTTTAGGAATCGATGTAGTTTCTGGGGGTGAACTTTACACCGCCTTGCAAGCGGGTGTTAGTCCCCAGAAAATCTACCTTCATGGAAATAATAAATCTCATGAAGAATTAATTTTAGCGATCAAGTCTGGTGTCACTATTGTGGCGGATAACTGGTATGAGTTGCGTACCCTTGTGGAAATCGCCCAACCTGCTCAACCAATCCGGATCATGCTCCGGCTAACTCCTGGTATCGAGTGCCACACCCACGAATATATCCGCACGGGACACTTAGATAGCAAATTTGGCTTTGATCCCAACGATCTAGATCAAGTTTTTACCTTTGTTAGTCAACAACCTGCCCTTAATTGCGTAGGAGTACACGCTCATATTGGTTCCCAAATTTTTGAACGCCAACCGCATCAAGATTTGGCTGCTGTGATGGTGCAGTGGCTGCGGGATGCCGCAAAGTATGGTTTAAATATTACAGAGTTAAATGTTGGTGGCGGTTTGGGGATTAAGTATACAGAATCAGATGATCCCCCCAGCATTGAAGAGTGGGTGAAGGCAATTTGTGAAGTTATCCAAGAAGCTTGTGCAGCCGAAAATCTGCCTTTGCCGAAATTACTTAGTGAACCAGGGCGATCGCTAATTGCCACAGCTTGCGTTACTGCATATACTATTGGTTCATCCAAAGTTATTCCAGAAATTCGTACCTACGTGGCAATTGATGGAGGAATGTCTGACAATCCCCGCCCGATTACTTACCAATCAGTTTATCGGGCAGTCGTTGCTAATAAAATGTCTTCTCCCTTAACCGAAACAGTCACAATTGCTGGTAAACATTGTGAATCAGGAGATATTCTGATTCACAATGCACTACTTCCAAAGACTGAACCAGGGGATATTCTCGTAGTTATGGGAACTGGTGCGTACAATTACAGTATGGCATCTAATTACAACCGCTTACCCCGACCGGCAGCAGCTGTAGTGGCGAATGGCGAAGCAAACTTAATTTTGCAACGTGAAACTTATCAAGACTTAATTCGACAAGATCGCCTACCAGAAAGACTGAAAAATAGTCATTAGTCCTTGGTCATTGGGAGCCACTGCGTTGCGGTGAGTCGAGCCCTGTAGGCGGGTTTCCCACCGTAGGCGACTGGCGTTCGCCCTTGGCGTGCCGGAGGCATCACCCGGAGGGGGGTTCCCCCGTTAAAGCAAGTGGCGTTCATTAGTCAGGAACTAATTACAAATGACTAATGACTAATGACTAAATGTAATTAGAGGCAAAAGTGTAATCCAGATGTCATGAGAGATTGGTGGAAGCAATGGCTGATAAACCTGGGATGGTCACAGTCCTTGCTACTTGGGACTCTGGATATTGTGTTAGTGCTGGCGCTGACATATATGATACTAGTTATCATTAGTGAGCGCCGGACATTGTGGATGGTGCGGGGGTTTATTATCTTAATGCTAGCCTCAACAATAAGTGGCAAATTAGGACTACCTCTGCTAAGTTTTGTACTAGAAAAGTTGGTGATTGGTTGTGCTGTAGCGATGGCAGTTGCTCTCCAGTCTGAGTTTCGGCGCTTTTTGGAGCAATTGGGGCGTGGCGAATTCCGCCAGCTGTTTCAACCCGACCGTTTGGCAATCCCGAAATCTGATAGTGTAATTGATGAAATTGTTGAGGCTGTTAAAGAATTGTCAAAAAACCGCATTGGAGCTTTACTAATTTTGGAAACCACAGGGCAAATTGATGAACGAGATTTTTCTGTGCCAGGAGTAAAGCTAAATGCTGAGGTTTCTAAGGAACTTATCCAGACAATTTTTCAGCCGAAAACTTTGTTACACGATGGAGCGACATTGATTCGTGGATCAAGGATTGTGTCATCGGGTATAATTTTACCACTTTCGGGACGCACAGCCTCGCGCCAGTTGGGAACACGCCACCGGGCGGCAATGGGAATTACTGAGCGGGTCGAAAATTGCATTTGTGTCGTTGTATCTGAAGAAACAGGTTCCATTTCTTTAGCGGAACGGGGAACCCTAAATAGACCACTGACGATTAAGAAGCTGAAAGAGTCATTAGAGGATCTTTTGTCCCCAACCGTGGATAGGGAAGCTGTTGCTCCTGGTCTGTTGAGTTTTGTTCATCAAATAGGTAGGAAAACACTAGCACTGGTTTCACGTTTACTCAGATTACCATCGACTGCTTCTCGAGATAAAAAATGACAGCACAACAAACTAAACTGCAAGATTTACCTACTGACTTAAAACGAGAACTATTGCCGCAGCACGTTGCGGTGATTATGGATGGCAATGGTCGATGGGCTAAACGTCAGGGTCTACCCCGGATTATGGGTCATAAGCGAGGAGTAGATGCTCTCAAGAATTTACTTCGCTGTTGTCAAGATTGGGGAATTCAAGCGCTGACAGCTTATGCTTTCTCCACAGAGAACTGGAAAAGACCGCAGGAAGAGGTGGATTTTTTGATGACTCTGTTTCAAAGAGTTTTGCGCCAAGAACTGCGGGAAATGGTCGAAGAGAATGTTCAAATTAAGTTTGTGGGAAATTTGCAAGAGTTGCCACGATCGCTCCAACAAGAAATATCCCGTTCAATGGAAGAAACTAAGGATAATCGCGGTATCCAGTTTTCAGTAGCAACTAATTATGGCGGACGGCAGGAAATTTTACAAGCTTGTCAGGCGATCGCCAAGCAAGTTCAGCAAGGTGTGCTACAACCTGATGAAATTGATGAACATCTGTTTGAAAGCCACTTGTACACAGCAGGAATTACTGACCCAGATTTGTTAATCCGCACAAGTGGAGAAATGCGCCTCTCAAATTTCCTTCTCTGGCAAATGGCTTATGGGGAAATTTACATCACCGATACTCTCTGGCCTGATTTTGACCGGGCTGAGTTTCACCGCGCCTTGTGTGCCTATCAGCAACGGGATCGGCGGTTTGGGAAAGTCTAAAATCAGTGAATTTATTCCTAATTTCCGTCGAGGTGTATTGATAATCTCTCTAACGCCTCCCGTGCGTAGCTTGCCGCCGTAGGCATCGCCCCCAAATATTCATCCTTATACTTAACATATATCTCCAACGCTATCTGCAAATGAACCCTCGCCTCTGCGTAGTTTTCTTCTGCTTCTGCAAGCGTTCCTAAACAATAGTAGGTGCGTGCTTGGGAATAGCGATCGCCAAATTCGATGAAGATAGCCAAAGCTTGTTGGTAATTGCGCCGCGCCTCCTCAAATTCATAGTCAAAAAATAAATGTTCTGCAATCGGAGGTGGTACACGATCCATGTTGTCAAAAATAATTAATAAACCTTTATATTGAGGGAATTTTTGTCGGAGTTTAACGTAGGCATTTCCTAATAAAAGGTTAATATCTGCTTTCAGACGTGATAGGTCTTTTTCTAAAGTTTGGCGAATAGTAGTTTTTTGCTTATCAGAACCTTTAATCTGTGCTAATAATTTGACAATCAATTTAGCGATAAATGGAGCTTCTGTTTTCAGAGTTACTTCTCCCTCAATACTGACAGACTTTTCCACAGTTTCTTCGGTTTATTTGGTAATATCTTTAAACCAAGATTCAAAGTTTTCCAGAAGTTTAGTATCAAATTTTAAACCTAATTTACGCAACTCAAATTCTACTTGTTTGATGACGATTAAATATAAATCTATATAACGAGCATCATTAATATCTGTTTCTTCGTTAACTTCTAAATAAATTACGCGGTATTGTTCTTCCCATTGCTTATGAATGCGTTTTAACTCTGTACTTTTGCCACAGTCTTGATGTCCAGTAAACAAAATTGTGCTGAATTCTGCGGGTTTTTGAAACTCTAAAATCGTACTAACGATGTCAATTGCTGAAGTTTTACGTACTGCTGATAAATCAACATAATAACGCTCCATGTCTGCGCCCTCTAGCGGTTCAACATTACAAACTTGAAATGCATCTCTTAGAGTATTAGCACGCTAGTAATTCATTGGGTTTTGACTAACTTTATAAATATAGCTTTCTCAATTTTAAATTTTAGGCGATCGCACTGCAATTTTACATCTGATAAAAGTTTGCTTTTTGATGATTCAATATCCTGTAATATTTTATACAAGCTATTGCAGAACATATTCAGGCGAGCGCTGAGTGAAAAAATTGAGTGGCTTCAGATGGTCGATTTATCACAGTGTATTGTTCATCCCACGTTGTCACGGTACAACTGAAGTCGGCTAAATGGTACAGTCTGATTTTTAATCTTTGAAAGCTCCCCACTCCTGTTGTACGACGACTAGAATTAGAATTGAGGTGACGTTTTCTAATAGCCAAAGTGTCAGAATCTCTGCCGTTGCGCGATCGCTATCTTGCCTTAATCGATGAAATTGTCGAAACCACCCTCAAGGGCAAAATTAGCTCTGTTGAGATGGTATATCAAATGCTGCTTAAAGGAATCACTTCCGGTACAGGGGAAGTCTTTGAGCTAGCTTTGAGCGATCGCCTGAATGCCCTCCAAAGCCAAGTAGATAGCGAAAAAGACGAACTCAAGAAAGGGAAAGCGACTCGCAGTTTGAGAGCGATTAAGACCATTCAAAGTCAATGGCAACGCTGGCAAGAGCAAAACAAAGCCACAGAAGCGATCGCCAAAGCAGTTTCAGAAATTATCACAGCCCCTGCTGACGAGCGTCTGGCGGCATTTTTACGGGTCACTGACCCCAATCAGAAGTATCCCCTAAATTCGCAACAGTTACAGCAGTTATCAAAATCATTACAGCAATTTGCCCAGGTAGATTCTGATTTACAACAATTTTCTGAAGGTATTACCCGTGGTTTAGCTTCTTGGCAGCGATTGCAAGATAACTTGCTCAGTTGGATGTACGAGCAAAAAGAATCTTTGGGATTTGGCGGCGTACCCGGAGAACGTGGCCCTTGGGCAACTTGGGCTAAACAACTGAATAGTGAGTTACCCCAAGCACTGCTTCGCACCTTGGCTATGGAAGAATCTGCAATTGAATTTGCCCAGCGACAACGAGGCATCACCCTCAGAGATTGGGTGGAAATGGCATTGATTTTACAGTACTTGCAACGGGGACTAATTAACTGGTTTGACCAACAAGCTTACGATGTGAAAGCCGGGCCAAAGTTGTCCATTTCCACTTTCTTGACCTTTGCAGTGATTTGGAGTCAGTTAGCAAGTGGTTTTGGGAGCATTAGGGCAGTATACAGCGATGCCTGTTCTCAAATCATGCTCCAGATTTTGCGAACCTTTGCCCAGCGTCCGTATTTTCCTTTTTACGGCGGGATTTTTGCCTCTTTTACTGGCACTTATTTGCGAGACGCTCTAGATTATCTGGATGAACCACTACGAGGTGGCGAGGGAACCCAGGAAAAAGCGCGAATTTTGACACTTTTAGGTTATTCTCAGCGTGCTTTAGGACAATACCAGCGATCGCTTGATTTTCATCAGCAGGCGCTAGAGATCGCCAGGAATGCAGGCGATCGCCCCTGTGAAATTGCCAATCTCAACCACCTCAGCCGCACCTACGTACAACAGCAAAATTATGCTGAGGCAATTAACTATAGTCAACGGGCATTAATCCTAAGTCGGCAAGCAGGCGATCAGACAGGAGAAGCAAACGCGCTGGTAAATTTAGGTTACAGCGAAGTTATGCAAGCTCAGGAACTAGAACAAATAGAACCCGAAACCTATGAAGCCGCAATTAATTATTTGGAACAAGGTTTAAAATTATCAGAAAAATTAGGTGATATTCAAAGTAAAGCCTTATGTGTCAGTAGCTTAGGAATTGCCTATCTAGTAATTGGACAACACCAAACGGCAATTAAATATCTTGAAGACGGCTTTAAAACAGCGCAAGTTTCCGGCGATTTGTATCTCCAAGGGCGGAACTTAGCTTATTTGGCAGAAGCTTATTATCATCTACAAAATTCCGAAAAAACAGTTTACACAGGCTGCATGGGAATGTATCTTTTAGAGCAAATTGCTTCTCGTGAGTGGCGTCAACCAGCAGGATTACTGAGAATTTTACAAAGACAAATAGGTGCAGAAGCTTTCCAAAACTTATTACAGCAACATCGCCCTAAAATCATTGCAGTTATTGGTGTAGATGGGTATGATCACATTCCGCAATTGTTAGAAGAATATCAGCGAGATATGTAATTATTTGCCAAATGGTCAATCTGCAAAGTCTGGGATAAATTTTGGCATACAGCCTTAATGTAAGTAGTTAATAACAGTTTATCTGCTGTACAAGTACTGTATGACTAAGTAAATTCTATGAATATCTCCTTTTGTGGGTAACATAGTGAAACAGCGACGCTGATTTATAGTATTTTACTTAGTCAAGTTTTGTTTCACACGTTTTGGGAATATGAGTAAACTAGTTCCAGTCATCAGAGTCAAAAACTTCAGCTTCTATTACGACACTCAAAAGATAGTTGAAGGCGTGTCAATGGATATTTACCAAAACCAAGTCACGGCAATTATTGGTTCTAGTGGTTGTGGCAAGTCTACTTTTCTTAAATCGTTAAATCGGATGAGTGAATTAGAAGGAGAAATGAGGGTTGAAGGAAAAGTAGAATTTTGTGGACAGAGTATTTATGAGCGTCGTATTAACATCAATCGCTTACGTCGCCAAGTTAGTATGATTTTTCCCAAGCCAAATCTTTTTCCCATGAGCATTTATGATAATGTTGCCTATGGGGTGAAGTTAGTTGGATGGCATCCAAAAGTAGAATTAGATGGGATTGTTGAATCTGCCATCAAAGCTGCCGATCTTTGGGATGAAGTCAAAAATAAGCTGCACAAATCTGCTTTAGAGCTTTCTGGCGGTCAACAACAAAGATTATGTATTGCCCGTGCTTTAGCAGTAAAACCGAACGTTTTGTTGATGGATGAACCTTGCTCAGGTCTTGATGCTGTCGGTAGTATGAAAATTGAGCATCTTATCCATAACTTGCGCTCTGAATTGACAATTGTGATGGTTACTCACAATATGCAGCAAGTTACTCGCCTATCTAATTTTACGGCTTTCTTTTGCAGTAATGAAAATCGCACTACTCAAATGATTGAATTTGGTACTACAAATAAAATCTTTACTAACCCCGTGGATTCTCGCACCCGCGACTATGTTTTCGCCCGCGCCAGTAAAAGTATTTCTTAACTAATTATATGGGTTTAAGTTGCTTCAGCTTCTAACAAGACGTTCGGCGAGCGCTCAGTCGAGTCGCGGCAAGTTTTGTGGCGGGGTATAAATCCTCGTTACAAAACTTCATTACGTTAGCGAGTCCGCGTATCCCTACAATCCAAGCAAACTACGCGCAGTGTCGTCATTAGGAATTACGAATTATTTTAATTTCCCCTTGCTTTGAGTTTTTCTTGTGTTGGGCAATGCGAAGTTATATTAACAGTATTTTTTGTACTGTATACTTAAAGACAAGCATCTGCTCTAGACCACCTGAATCACAAGATGAAATGTCCCCGGTGCGAATCTACTTCATATCGTAAAAATGGTCGTCGGAATGACAAGCAGAATTACCTCTGCAAAGATTGTGGTAAACAATTCCTTGAGCCTGTATTCTCTCATTCCCTAGAAACTGACTTGCTTGCTAACAGCAACGGATATACTAAAGTCTCTATGGCTGAAGCGACGCAAGTTCCTTTAGTAAAAAACCTGCTAGAAGAAAAAGTCACAGAGAAAAGTCTTAACTCTTTTAGTTTGACATTAGCTGAAGAACTGCTGCAAACGATATTATCACCTGATTGGCTAGAATCTGCTGCGTTCAGTCAATTGCTCCTGAAAATTCAGCAAAAAAATCAAATTGACCATAAGTTAGAAACAGGAATCTCTCTTCTACTTTTGGATGCAGAAAACTTAAAATTAGATGTTAATTCAGAATCATTTTTAGCCAGTGTTTGTAACTATCCTCTCCAAGTTAAAATTGCATTTGCGAACTGGAGAAATCCCAGCATTGGGAAGCAAGATATTGAACTATATAACCGTGGCTATCAACTTGTCCATGTGCCTGAGGGTAAGAATAGTGCTGATGCAAAAATGATCGCAATTGGTGCTTGTGTTTTACGCTCCTATCCAACAGTTAAAGAAATCTTAGTTTGTTCTAGCGATGGAATTTTAATTCACCTCTGTAACGAACTCCAAAATCAAGGATTGATTGTCTACTGGGTACGTAGACAAGGGCAAAATTTGCATATAGAAAATAGGAATACTGGCAAATTAACTCATTATTCCTTAGCAATGGCAACAGAAGTTCCATCCTTTGAAAAAGTGGTTGAGCAAATTCAAGATTTAATTAAAAATGAACAGGAATCTATCAATGCTCGATTAAATAGTTTAGTTGCGGTTGCCAGTTTATTTCAAGAAAGATGCAATATCCATCTCAAACATCATCCCCAGCAACCAGAAGTTGAGGAAATAATCCCTGTTCTAGATAACTCATTTACACCATCTATTCCAGAAGAAGAAAAAAAACAAGATTCTGCGGAAATTCCTAATGGAAAAACATTAGATAAATTACTATTGAAAATTATTCAAGATATAAAAATAAAGTCTCCCCAAACTCAATTATCTGTGTCTAAGCTAGGTTCAGAGTTACAGAAAATAACCGGCAAATCTCCTAGTTCAATTGTCAAAAAATTAAAGTTAGGTTCTAGTTTGACTAAATATTTAGAATCATCTCCCAGATTTACATTAAAAGCAAGTGGCAAGGAATATGAGGTAATAGCGCTACTCTCCAAGTAAATACTTTTTCGATCTCTACGTACAACCTGAGCCGATAATTCAGTATTATCTAAAAAGATATAAAGAAATGTAAATAATCCGATGCAAGATAAAGTGGTTGTTCTTGTTGGTGCTACAGGTGGTATTGGTTCAGCCTTAACACACAAACTTGCACCTACCGGAGTCCGGTTGGTACTGGCTGCCAGAGATGCGGTTCGTTTAACAACACTGGCAGATGATTTACCAGGGCAAGTTTTGAGCGTTCCTACCGATATTACTGACCCCCAACAGGTAGATACTTTGATAGAAAAGACCGTCACTGAGTTTGGTCAAATTGATATTTTGGTGAATGCAGCTGGTGCTGGTATACTCAAGCCTTACAACAGCCTGGAACCTGCTGATTTAGACAAAATGCTAGATGTGAACTTAAAAGGCAGCTTTTACACCACTCAGGCGGCTGCTGAAGAGATGCAAAAGCGCAAGTCTGGTCACATCTGTAACGTGGTAGGAATTCTGGGCAAGCATTCGATGGCGATGGCAGCAGCTTATTCTGCTTCTAAATTTGGTGTTGTCGGTTTTAGCAAGTGCATGGCAGAGGAACTCAAGCGTTTTGGTATCAAGTTCACGCTATTCTACTTTGGTGGAGTAGATTCTCCTTTTTGGGATAACGTCAACTTAAAAGTAGACCGGAAAAAAATGCTCAGTCCTGAAACTGCTGCCAATGCGATTTTCTTTGCCCTTTCTGCCGAACCGCAAGCTGTGCCAATGGAAATTAATATTCAACCTGATAGTCATCTGTTCTTTTAAAGTGGAAGTATGTATACATAATTCTTGCTTAGGAAAGACGTGAAAATCTAGCAAAAAAGCCAAAATTTACAGATATATAAACTGTTATGCTGGATTTTCAGTATCTATGAAAATTGATCACGTTCATTTCTATGTAGAAGATGCCAAAGTATGGCGGGATTGGTTTGTACACCATCTTGGTTTTCAAGCAATAGCCGATCGCATCAGTTCATTTCATACTTGTACAGAAGTAGTTAATAGTGGTGCTGTCTGCTTTTTTCTATCTTCACCACTGTTGCCCACAAGTCCAGTCGCTGAGTTTTTGCGTCAATATCCCCCAGGTGTGGCAGATGTCGCTTTTGCTGTCGAAGATGTCGAAGGCGCGATCGCCCTAGCTCAACTGCACGGTGCGACAATCCTACAACCCATCCAGGAACGGCAGGTGGGTACGGCATTACTCAAGTGTGGCAAAATTGCCGCCTGGGGTGGACTAACTCATACTTTGATCGAAAAGTCATTTGTAACTAACGCAAATGATAAAGGACAAATGACAAATGACAACACTTTTACCGCCATAGATCACGTAGTATTGAACGTCGCAGTTGGTGAATTAGAGTCTGCTGTCGCTTGGTACGAAAAGATCCTAGATTTTCAACCCCAGCAAGCATTTAAAATTAAAACCAATCGCTCTGCTTTACACAGTCAGGTGATGGTTTCGCGCAACGGTAGCGTCCAATTGCCAATTAATGAACCGGCTTCCAGCAATTCCCAAATTCAGGAATTTCTCGAGGTCAACCGGGGGCCAGGAATTCAACATCTTGCTTTGCGGACGACTAATCTTGTGAGTGCGATCGCTCAATTTCGTGACAGTGGTTTATCCTTACTCTCAGTTCCCCAAACCTACTACTCGCAACTAAAACAGCGTCCAGGACTGAGCCTATCACCTCTAGAACTGGAAGCGATCGCTCAACAGGAAATTCTGGTGGACTGGCAAGAATATACTCCTTTAGAGGGAGGAAATATCGCACCTTTATTACTACAAATTTTTACCCAGCCAATATTTGAACAACCGACATTTTTCTTTGAGTTTATTGAGCGCCGTTTCCAAGCTAAAGGTTTTGGCGAAGGTAACTTTCGCGCCTTATTTGAAGCTATTGAAAGCGAACAAATCAAACGCGGTACCTTGCAATGATGCCTGAGTACAAAATATCAATACTCCCTTAGGGTTGAGGCAAGTTACTAACCTTTGAGTGATTTCGGCAATAAGTGCGTTGGTGATAGGTATCATTTTGCCACTATCTATAAGGAGTAGTTTTCGATTGCTGCACCCATTTAAAAAGAGTTTACAAAAAACCCTTAGCTTTACTTGATAGTCTCGAAAAATAGCCATATATCTGAGATAATTGTAATAAGAATTAACATTTTCCGCCGATGCTAAGACTGATTACTGACTTCGACGGCCCAATTATTGATGTTTCCGAACGGTACTACCGTGTTTATCAATTCTGCTTAGAGAAAACCCGTCGCCCAGATCAAGTAGTGCAAGAACTTCCGAAAGCGGAATTTTGGCAGTTAAAGCGATCGCGGATTCCTGAAAAGCAAATCGCCTTAAATTCCGGGTTAGACGAAACCCAAGCCCAAGAATTTGCCCAGTTACGACGCCAAACTGTGCATACAGAAGCTTATTTCAAATATGACACTCTCGCGCCTGGCGCTGTGGATGCACTGTTAAAAATTCAACAAGCTGGAATTGATTTGGCAGTTATGACGATGCGCCGAGTTCGAGAACTAGATTATGCTTTTAAAAAATACGATTTGCAGAGATTTTTCCCAGAAAATCGTTGTTATTGCCTGAGTAACGATTACATTAAAACTCGTGATATTGAAGATAAGCCCTTGTTGATGGCTAGGGCATTAAAAGAACTGCCCCCGCCTACTGATACCTGGATGGTGGGAGATACGGAAGCCGATATTACTGCTGCGAAAAATTATGGTATCAAGGTGATGGCTGTGGAATCTGGGATTCGCGATCGCACCCAATTAGAACTTTACCATCCCGACTTAATCATTAAGGATTTGGGCGCTGCTGTAGATTTAGTCCTAAAACCTATGTAGCTGCAACAGATTAGACCTCTTGCATAAATCAAAAAAAGAACCCTGCCCCGCCTTTGACTTACGTCAAATTCTCCCTAAGAGCAGGCGGGGAGGGGTGTTAGGGACTTTTGCAAGAGATTGAATTAATCGGCATTCAGGTTGCAAATTAAAACAGGAGTCAGAATATTTATTCTGACTCCTGACTCTCTTATATAAATCACGTCTTCTTTATAGAAACTTGCTTACGGGTAGTGATTTAGCGTAGAAAACTACTAACCAACCACAACAATATAAACGTCACTACCGTAGAAAACTGATTCGTTTCCAGAGTAATAAATGATATTTGTGATAAGAACCAGCTACCGACTAGTCCCCCAACGATTAAGCCAATTATTAAACTGCCCAGGGTGAACAAAACTGCTCGGCCAAATTTGCCTTCCTTGCGATTGAGAAAGTAAATACTGGTGCCTATCCCAACCACCAATGCTAACTGCAAAACCTGATCGCCTCCCTCTGGATAAAACAGGCTGATAGAACTCAAACCAAGAAACCAAGCTCCTGGTAAGAGTATATCCGCAGGCGTTGGCTGATCCAGCATTCGTTGCAGCCATGCAGGTGACTGCTCACGAGGCGTTGGACTTTCCTTAGGAGGCGATTGCACTCGCAACTCTGGGAACCGGATACGCTCAGGAACTTTAATTTTACCTTCCTGGCGCATCCGTAAGCGATCCATTAAAATCGCATCGTAAGCCGCTTCAATTACTTCTAAATGCTTCGCATCGCTACTATGTTGCTCGAATAGGCGATTACGAGCATCCTGAATTTCATCGAAACTAGCCTCTTCTGATACCCCAAGTTTTTCGTAGGGATTTTGATCGCTCATGGGAGTTTGTTACTTCAGCCTCAGTCAGCGGCAATCTTTTGTCTAAGAAAAAACAGCTTTAGCTTTTATTTTGATCGAAACTAAAGTTTCGGTCTATTTTATGCCCTACCAGGATAGTAGCACGGGTTAGTTTGATCGACTTTATAATTTCAACTGTAGTCACTTTAACATATCGCCATAACTCCGTGTATACCCTCATGTCGTTGTCCAGTTCTGGCTCTAATCTAGAATTTGAACGGAGAATACCTAAAACACATAGTTTTGATGAAAAAATCAACTTTACTGTTTCAAATTTGGCGACTTACTGTACCCTAACAGAGTTTTTTTAATTATACTGAATAATCGCTTGTGGTATATATCCACATCTCGATTTAGAATTAAAACGTTTTAAGTTAGCACCTAACTGGGATCAAGAAGGTGTTTTGGTCTCTAGGAATGTTGCGGCTAAAGCCAGAGCGCCTATATACTGTGGCTAACAGAAGTTTAGGGTTCTCATCGCCCACAATCCTGATTAGAGTATTTATTTTTGAATAATCAGGATTCTTATACTGTAGCCATGTAGATTCTTAGTTAGTCCCAAAGTGGCAACTGCGTTTTTACTAACCCTCTTGTTAATCTTACGAATTTTTGTGCAAAGTAATGGTCATGGCTCCTGCCAAGATTCTTGTAGTTGACGACGACCCTGCGGTTCGGAATTTAATCCAACGCTTTTTGATAAAGCAGAACTATCAGGTGGAGGCTGCCGAAGATGGAAAGACAGCCTTAGCTCTATTTGAGCAGTTTAACCCTGATTTGGTAATTCTAGATGTGAATTTACCAGATGTAACTGGGTTTAACCTCTGCCAAGAGATGCAAAGTCGTAATGGTGTTTTTGTTCTGATGTTGACTAGCCGTGCTGACGAAGCTGACAAAATTCGTGGCTTTTCTAAAGGTGCTGACGACTATCTCACCAAGCCTTTTGGGTTGGGAGAGCTAGAAGTCAGAGTCGGAGCGATTTTGAGGCGTCAGCGAGTGATAACTACGGCCGAGCAGAAACGCTTGGTATTTGAAAAACTTATGATTGATCCGGTGCGACGGGAGGTAGCACTTAATAACCAACCAGTACTCTTAACTGCTCTGGAATTTGACTTATTGCATTTTTTAGCCAGTCATCCAGGCCGAGTTTGGCGGCGTGCAGAACTAATCCAAGAGGTGTGGGACTATGAATATGTCGGCGACCAGCGGGTTGTAGATGTACATATCGGCCAAATTCGCAAGAAGATTGAAATTGATGCTAGTCAGCCAGCATTAATTCAAACTGTACGTGGCGTAGGGTATAAGTTTGAATCTGCTAGTTACGTTACCCCCAGCGCTTAGAAACCAAGTCCTGAGTTTACAGTCTGGAGTTTTTAACTCTTGACTATAAACTTTTGGGGGAGCAATTAATCAATTTATTTAGCTTTAGTAAAAGACAAATTTAGACAATCAAAATAGGTAGATATTCCTCAAATACAGACTAGGTAGTTATTTGAGATATCGATTTATGCCTTTAAAACAATGGACAGGGAAGAGAGTCCATTGGAAAATATTTCTTTGCTTGTTACCGTTTTGGTAGATAGGGCGGTGCTTAAGGTGGAGTTCGTAGGCATCCATAGCTGTGTTAACATCCGAACGTGTTTGTATCCAAAAGAAAACCGCTATATAACAAGTACTAATAGTCCGCTATTAATTGCATGGAATACAGACCAATCGTAAAGGCACAGCAATGCTCATTGGTGTCAACTTAAGCTATCTGTTGACTTCCACGCCCGCCCAGAAATGAATTTCAGAAACTCATAGCTAAAGTCTACTGAAGTAGACTAAAGATTTTTCAGATTATCTTAGTACACGTCACCGTAAAAGGGGTTCGGAAATATTCAGACTTGATGTTGGGTAACACTTAAGTTCTACCCAACCTACGAATGATTAAATTCCATACCCTTTTTATGGTGTTCTGTACTCAGTCATTTAAAGATTGACTTGAGCTATTAGCAAGGAACTTCAGTTCCTTGTGGGACATGAGTTTTACGTTAAGTTGACACGCATGAGCTTTTTCTGTGTCCCTACCATCTATTGTATCCAAACCAAAACTGCTATATATTCAAGTCTTGCCACAATTCTAAATCTTGCACTATTACCAACTAGTTTTAGCAACAAAAGAAAATATTGGAACCTTTTTAAGGATCAGAATCTACTGATCTTTTTTTGTTGTAATATTGCCCCCAGATGGCCGATCACTTCGGCTCAAAATCCGATTAATGGGCACGGTTTACCGTGCCCATATTAGGGCATGAGCCAGAATAATGCCCTTCATACCAGTACCTATGGGGTGTCTAGTAGATTAGCTGTTGCGGGTGAATCGATCTTGAGCATTTCTACTGAGGAGTGGTGAAACAAAGTTTCCAGATAGACTCGGGCAGCACGGCGATCGCTATCTCCATTTTGGAGTAAAAACAATGATAACGCCGCCGTCAACACTCTGTTTTCATCCCAATCGGGATGCTTTTCTAAGTAGTTTTTTAAGGATTCGTGGAGTGTTTCAGGAATTTCTGTAAAGATGCTAACCGTTGCTTTCATGAGATTTTCCTCCTATGAGGATAATCAAGAGGACAAGTTGCTTGCGGTGAAACGGCAATTAAGCTACCTCACACGCTCTTTCGCTAGCCCGACAATCTGCGCCTACATCTGGTGGTAATATATTTTACACATTTGATGCAAAGGGTTGAACGGACTATAAAAGCAAGCCGAATCATTGTGCGCCAAGAGGGGGTGGGTTTGTCAATGCTGCGAAATGTTAAAAACGATTGTATAAAAAATAAATACGAACGAAATAATCAGCTTTCAAGCCGAGTTTTCGTTACTTTACTTTATAAAAACTCAGTCTTTAAACTTCCTTGTCGCTGTCAATTAACAATCCCCAGTCAGACTCTAAGAAGCCCACTGGCTCGTTGAGTAGCTGTGGAAAACTGCTAAAATCCCTGTGGAAACCCTGTGGAATCAGTGAGGAAAATTGTAGCCAATGATAAGAATTACAAAATTGTCAGGAACCGATGACATTTAACCTGATGAAATTAGCTTCTCAATCTCAGTTATCATCGTGGCTGCCGTCGATACATCCCCAGGTGTGGATTTTCGCAATTGGTAGATTCTGCTCGGAAGTTGGCACTGGCTTTACCCTGTTTTACGCTCCCATCTTTTTTGTGAATCAAGTTGGTTTATCTGCAACCAGTGTCGGGGTAGCCTTGGGTAGCGCCTCGATTTCCGGCATTGTCGGGCGGATTGTCGGTGGTTCTTTGGCTGATTCTGGACACTGGGGACGCCGCCGCACTTTGTTGCTAGCCACAGCGATTTCAGCAAGTGGTTCTCTAGTTTTAGCTGCAACCAATAATTTTACTATTTTGGTAATTGGTAGCTTGATTAGCGGTTTAGGGATAGGTTTCTATTGGCCGGCGGCTGAAGCTGTTGTTGCTGATGCCAGTGAGATTGATAATCGCCGCGAAACTTTTGCGATCGCCCGATTAGCAGATAATCTGGGGTTAGCGATCGGAATTGTTCTTGCTGGATTTTTAATCACAATAATTGGGAGTTATCGATGGCTATTTGTCATTGATGCCATCTCTTTTCTAGTATTTTTTGGGGTTGTCTATGTGGGAATTAGTGAAACCGAACAACAGCAGATAAAGGAATTGGAAAATACACAATATATTGCTTCTTGGATAGCAGTATTAAGCGATCGCCGTTTCCTGGTCTACATAACAGTTAATATATTCTTTACAATCTATATTTCTCAAATCCACAGCACCCTGCCGCTTTACTTCAAAAACTTTGTCTTTGTAGAAAGTACCAGCGAAGGATTTGCCAAAACGACGATTAGCGGGCTATTTGCTTGGCATCTAGTATTCGCCATCATTTGTCAATTGCCTGTCACTAGCATCTTAAAACGCTGCTCTCATACACTCGCACTAACTGTTTCTGCTATTCTCTGGGCAATTGGTTTTGGACTCATTTGGGTAAGCGGCACTGCCCCATCTTATAATCTCGTTTGGGTAACATTGGCATTGGGAGTATTTGCTGTGGCGATTGTTTCCTATACCCCATCTGCGGCCTCCTTAGTTACTGAGTTAGCCCCGGAAAATCAACGCGGCGTTTATTTTTCCATCAACGCTGTGTGCTGGGCTGTTGGTTCTTTTATTGGTCATCCTTTAGGTGGATGGGCATTAGATCAACCGCGAATTATTATTGATGGTTTGTGGCTCGGCTTTTGTTTGAGTGTGATTATTGTGGTAGTAATTTTACAATACCTGAATCGAATTTTGGCTGAGTAACATACTCCCCACAGGAAGATGACTTGTTATTCTCTCTATTGGCGACGTTCTTGCAACTTGCGATACACCGATTTTAAATCAACTTGATGGTGAGCCAAGGCAACCAAAGTATGATATAGCAAATCAGCAACTTCACCCGCGATCGCATCTGCCTCATCATCCTTAAAGGCCATTACCACCTCAGCAGTTTCCTCACCGATCTTTTTCAAAATTTTGTTATCGCCACCTGCGAATAGTTTACAGGTGTAAGAACCTTCAGTAGGATTATCGCGGCGATCGCATATTACTTGAAATAATTGTGACAATGTGTCCCCTGGTGGTGGGGCAATTTTCCCTTCTATTTGGTGAAAGCAACTGCGTTCTCCAGTATGGCAGGCAACATCTCCTAATTGCTCTACCCCGATGAGCAGCGCATCACTATCACAGTCATAACGGATACTTTGCACTTTTTGAATATGTCCAGAAGTCGCCCCCTTGTGCCACAATTCCTGCCGGGAACGGCTCCAAAACCAAGTTTCTTCAGTTTCTAAAGTTTTTTGTAACGACTCCTGATTCATCCACGCCATCATCAGGACAGTACCATCCAAATAATCTTGGACAATTGCAGGTACTAGACCCCGTTCATCGTAGCGAATTTCCTCAACAGGGATGGTGTAATGCAGTGAGCGCGAATCGTTAGAAGACATACCAGCTATTTTGCTCTAATGAGAATAATTCATGGATTCACGATACCATTCTGAATAGAGCAGCTGGGATGTTTTTTTAAATTGAACTATCTTATCTAGCTCTCAACAAGAGCATTCCGTTCCATAGCAGACTGCATCTTTACAGCACTCAAGGCGACTTTGTGAGCTTTTGAGGCTTCACCATACCAATGGATTGCCGAGTTAAAAGCTGCTCGGTAAAGATCCTGGTATGCTTCAGATAATCGAGTTTGAATATCTAAAGGCAAGTCTTGATTCGACTTGTATAACATATTGTTATTTTTTTGATATTGTTATTTTTTTGGTTCAGCTAATTCTATAGGATAGAAATTCTCAGCAGCGTTTGACCCTATCCTAAGATAGAGCTTTTTATTGCCCACTGTTTTATTGCCCACTGTTAGGAGAGAACTTTGTTAAATACCACAATTAAAACAACAAAATCACAAGAAGTCTTCGCCGCTGCTCAAAACCTCATGCCAGGAGGAGTCAGTTCTCCAGTTCGTGCCTTTAAATCTGTGGGTGGACAACCCATAGTTTTTGATCGTGTTAAAGGCGCATATATTTGGGATGTAGATGGCAATCAATACATAGACTATGTAGGCACTTGGGGTCCAGCTATTTGCGGTCATGCTCATCCAGAAGTAATTGCAGCCTTGCATGAAGCTTTAGAAAAAGGCACCAGTTTCGGCGCTCCCTCAGTCCTAGAAAATGTTTTGGCAGAAATGGTCATCGATGCCGTTCCTAGCATCGAAATGGTCAGATTTGTTAACTCTGGAACTGAAGCCTGTATGGGAGTTTTGCGGCTGATGCGGGCTTTCACCAACCGGGAAAAAATCATCAAGTTTGAAGGTTGCTACCACGGACACGCCGATGCCTTTCTGGTGAAGGCAGGTTCTGGTGTAGCCACACTTGGCTTACCAGACTCACCGGGAGTACCTAAATTAGCAACTAGCACCACTCTAACCGCGCCTTTCAATGACTTGGAAGCCGTTAAAGCCTTGTTTGAAGAAAACCGCGACGAGATTGCTGGTGTCATTCTGGAGCCAGTTGTCGGCAATGCTGGGTTTATTGCACCTGATGCTGGCTTCTTAGAAGGATTACGGGAACTGACTCACGAGTATGGGGCGTTATTGGTATTTGACGAAGTGATGACAGGGTTTCGCATTGCTTACGGTGGCGCCCAGGAAAAATTTGGTGTCACTCCCGATTTAACAACCTTGGGCAAAGTTATTGGTGGTGGTTTGCCAGTAGGAGCTTATGGTGGTCGTCGGGATATTATGTCAATGGTTGCGCCCGCCGGCCCCGTATATCAAGCTGGGACTCTTTCTGGTAATCCCTTAGCGATGACTGCTGGCATTAAGACTTTAGAATTGCTGCAAAAGCCAGGTACTTATGAGTATCTTGAGCGGATTACTAAAAAGCTAGCAGATGGTTTGCTGCAAATTGCCAAAGAAACTGGTCATCCGGTTTGCGGTGGTCAAATCAGCGCGATGTTCGGCTTATTCTTTACCTCTGGCCCAGTTCATAACTATGAAGATGCGAAAAAGTCTGATACAGCCAAATTTGGACGCTTCCATCGTGGAATCTTAGAGCGTGGTGTTTACTTAGCACCTTCTCAATTTGAAGCTGGGTTTACGTCTTTTGCTCACACCGAAGAGGATATTGAGCAGACTTTAGCAGTAGCACGGGATGTAATGTCTAGCATATAACCAAAAGAGTGCTGAGTACTCAGTAAAGACAACGCCTACAGCGTTGCTCACTGGGAATTATATTATTCCTTGTGTGCGATCGCCAGAAGTCGGAGTGTCAGCTTGCGATCGTCGGAACTTCGGTCGTTGATATTCTCTCTCACTGCCTAACCCTTCTTCCAGAACGGTTAGGCAGTGAAACTTACATCGCAATCTGAATTTCGGTAACTCAGCACTACTCAACAGCCACAGCCAGTGTGACTACAGCCTTTGATAGTTTTGTGACCTTCAGCACAGTCTTGAGAGCAATAGTATTTAATAGTATTTGCTGTCCTCTTTAATAGCATCCTCAACTGAAACGATACACAGGCAAGTTGAACAGGCGCATTTCATTTGGGTTACGGTTGTCATAACTTTCTGCATTTTCTGTTGAGATTACTCTAATAATAATGCGGATCTGCCCTGTGCCATCATTACTCAAGGAAGGTCACATCTTCGTCATAATTTTGCAATAGCTTCGTCAATAGGATATGCAATATTTAACCTACATTAAGTATATTCATCTTAATAACGCAGGATTACATTGCCTTTTACAGTTCTCGAAATTCCCCTCATACCCTATAGTCTAGAAAAATTAACGCGCAAGAAGGCTCTCACCTTTATGGTGAGGGTTTTGCTTATAGATATTAGATTATCCATAGGTTAAGGCATTTTTTTAGAATCAAGGTTGGAGCTAACTTTAAAAAGTAGACCAATCATGGTGTAGCTTGCATGGGAAGGTTTACAAAAGTGTTAGGAGTTACGCAAAACTAAACACTGTAGGGGCAATTCATGTAGCTTTAGCTGACCGCAGGGTATTGCCCTTACCTGAAAATAAGAGTTTCGGCTATTGTTTGCGTAACTCATGAGTGTAAAAAAATGCCCGAAGTATTAGGATTCTGAAAAAAAGATGATTCGACCCTTGAAGGAGCTATGAAGTGCAGGACAATAAGTCATTTTTTGGTCTGCAAAAAAGATTAATTACGTTGCTTGTCTTGAGTGCCAGTTTGAGTCTAAGCACAATGATGCTTATCAAATCAAGCTACTCTGAGGCTCAAGGTAGAGAGAATATAAATGTAAACAATCTATCACCCAGAGTTGGAACTGAGCAGCAGATTGAAGAACTAAAAGCGGCAATGCTTAAAAGTTGGCAGCAAGAAGCACAAACAAAAGGTCTTTCCTATGCTGTGCCACAACGCTTTCAAGGGGCAATAGTTGAGTCGGCAAAACTTACTCCCGAACAGAAAGTAATTGCTCTCACCTTTGATGATGGTCCCTGGCCTGATAGTACCGCGCAAGTACTGGATATTCTCAAACAAAATCAGATAAAAGGCACATTCTTCCTAATTGGGCAGAACGTGAAGAATTATCCCAGCTTAGTAAAGCGGGAGATTGCCGAAGGCCACGTAATTGGCAACCATACTTGGCATCATTGGTATCAATTCTTGAATCCACAAGCAGCTGCCTATGAAATTGACCACACAGCAGACCTGATTTATCATGTCACAGGGATTAAAACAAATCTGTTTCGACCACCAGGGGGAATCATGCACAATGGGGTGGCTGCTTACGCTAGAAATAGCAAATATGCGATCGTTCTCTGGTCATCTGACTCTGTAGACTACTCGCGTCCTGCTGTACCAAAATTAATTAATAATGTGTTCAGGAAGGCCAAACCAGGTGGGATTGTGCTGATGCATGATGGTGGTGGTAATCGCTCTAAAACTGTGCAAGCTTTACCAGAAATTATTGCCACCTTTCGCAAACAGGGGTATAGCTTTGTTACTATCCCGGAACTTTTAGAAATGCAAGATAAAGATCAAAAGCTAATTGTAAACAAAAAGTAATTGTTATTTCGATGGAAAGCAGCGGCTCTATCAATCGCCACTCGGCAACTAAAAACAAGTTTAATTTTTCTGGCAATTTCGAGGTTTCTTTAGCTAAACTCAACTAATAATCAGGTCTACCACTCAGGAAAATTATGAATAAAATTGTAATAACCAGCAAAGCCTCATTAACAATTCAAAATTCAAAATTCAAAATTAAAGACATTTTCAGACGGGGATTTTAACCCCAATGGTTCCTGAGCCCTTCGACAAGTGTTACCCTGAGCTTGTCGAAGGGCTCAGGGTAAGACCTGCGCCCTTCGCGTAGCGTCCCGCTTTCTAAGGACTGAAACTTGCGCTACCTATAGAGGTAGGGGTCTTAAACCCTTTGATTTACGATAAAAGGGAGAGGAATGGAAGTTAGGTTTTCCATATCCCTTGAAAAGTCAGTAGGCGGAGTTAGCAATTCAACTCACTGTTTTTACAAAAAAACCGTCCAAAATTAACATCTGAACGGGATTTTTACGTATTAATACTTTATGTCAACCTAGTTCTATTTCCGGTTGTACTGATACAGAAAAACTACAAATCAGGAGGTAAAATCACCTGATCAATTGCGTGAATTACACCGTTAGTGCCTGTGATATCTGCCTGTGTCACTTTTGCATCATTGACAGTTACACCGGTAGCAGGATCAACTTTAACGTTGATTGTGCCGCCTTCAAGGCTTTTAACTTCGCCAGACTTCAAATCAGTGGACAATACCTTACCAGGTACTACATGGTAAGTTAAGATTTTGATCAATACTTCTTTGTTGGCTGGTTTTAACAATTCTTGCAAAGCATCTGGTGGCAACTTAGCAAAAGCTGCATCAGTGGGTGCAAAAATAGTTAAGTTATCTTTACCCTGCAAAGTTCCGGTCAATCCTGCTGCTTTCAAAGCCTTGGTTAAGGTGGTAAAAGAAGCGTTTGACTCTGCCAACGCTAACAAGTTTTTGCCTTGATTGTCGCTTGCCCCTGGACCTGGTGGAGTTGGAGTTGGAGTCTCCGTAGATGGTACTTGTGTTGGTGGTGTGCTGGGTTGAGCTTCCGGGATAGTTCGTGGGGTACGGGGTGCAGGTTCACTAGGTGTAACACTACCACCACGGTTATAGGGAGGCTCGTTAAAAATACTTGGTTTGGGATTTAGCGTTCCACCACTATTCTGTGCTACTTGTTGGCGTTTGGTATTGCCCTTTTCTATTTCGGAAGCAGCCTCAGCAGGTGTGTATTGACCGTTTGCTTGAAGGCTTTGTCCCTGATTATAGGGGGTTTCGTTGAAAATACTGGGGTTAGGATTTAGCGCCTCTTTCGCATCAGATGGTAAAGTAATAAGGACGCTAAAACTAGTAAATCCCGCTATGCCTGCCAAGGCGGTCAGCAATTTGCTGTAATTTGTCTTCATAAATTTTGTTTGTTTTTTCGTCCACACATTACATAAAGATTTATAACATTTTGCTATGCACAAAATCTAACCCAGAGGGAAGTAAGATTTTTTATCAGCAGATTTTGTGCTGATGATGCAAAATATTCAACTTTGGCTTACGCTTACAAGTATGAAATATATCTAGCATACATTTTATCTAAATTGAGCAAATTTTCTTGCTTACACCAAAAAGAGTTAATAAAGTCTCACTTGATGTAGCATCAACTCTAAGAAAGTGGGAAAATCTGACATCTACAAGTTATGAGTTACAAGAATTTTTGAGAAAGATTTTACTTTAAGACTTACGCAAAACTACACGCGGTAGTGGCAATACCCTGCGTTCAGCCTCCGTCTACATGAATTGCCCCTACCTAAAAAGCATTCTTTTGAGCTACTGTTTAATCTAAAAATCAGTTAAACCCTAAGGTTAATTAAATAGACAACTAAGCAACTAATGTCAAGAAAAATTACTTTAACTAAAGATACAATTGTAAAGTTAAGAAGTTGACCAGTTACAAGGTATACACGATGATTGAATTATACCAATGGGAACTATCTCAATACTCAGAGAAAGTGCGCCTAATTCTAGATTTTAAAGGACTAGATTACCGCAAAATAGAGGTTACGCCTGGGATTGGACAGGTAGAACTGTTCCGGCTGACTGGTCAAAAACAAGTCCCAGTATTAAAGGATCGGAATAGATATATTGCGGATTCTACGGAAATAGCTAAGTATTTAGACTTAGAGTATCCCGATCGCCCCATAATACCGCAAGATCCCAAAAAACGGGGTTTAACTTTATTAATAGAAGAATGGGCGGATGAATCCATAGGCATCAAAGGTCGCAAAGCCCTATTTGCAGCAATAAGTCAAGATCAAAATTTCCGCAAGTCTTTATTACCCACCTCAACACCAGATATATTTAAAAGTCTGGTTGAAGGAGTACCTAGTGACTTCCTGACACTGTTGGGTTTTGGCGTAGGTTATAGCCCAGATGTGATTCAGTCTGCGATCGCATCCTTAAAACAAGACTTGGAAGCTTTAACATTGTTACTGGCAGATAGTCCTTATTTAACAGGAGATGAGCCGACTTTAGCTGACTTGGCAGTGGCGGGTTTATCGATATTGCTCAAGTTCCCCTCTGGTTCCTATCTGGATTTACCAGCTTCTATTAGAGGTAAAGGATTGCCAATCTTTACAGAGAATATAGATTATGCACCATTCTTTACCTGGCGCGATCGCCTTTACACCCAATTCCGCAAACCATTAATTATGACCACTCCATCAACAGGGAGTGCGCCAACTTCGATTCAAATTGATTAGGTAATGGGGCATTGGGAGAGAATAACTCAAGACAAATGACTAATGACTAATGACTGATGACTAATTCGCAACTTCTGCCCTATGCAATTACAATTCAACATAAGAGATAGCACCAACAATCATGTAACTAATTAGATGAATTCGGCACAGCCATTAGGTTCGGTCATTCAAGGTTCTCTAACTGAAGGTTTAGAAGTACGATTGCATCCTGACATTTCTGTGGAAGATATGCGGGTGGGTAAGTTCCTGGTTGTGCAAGGGATGCGATCGCGTTTTTTTTGTATGCTGACAGATGTAGCATTGGGTGCTGCTAATGCCCGAATTATTGCTAATCCCCCCAATTGGGAAGACACTTTTTTACGAGATGTTTTAGCCGGAAGTGGTACTTATGGTACTATCAACCTCGCACCGATGTTGATGTTCACTCCCGAATCTGAAGAATCTTTCTCTCCAACAAATGGCAAATCAGCAAATCCTTTTCTCCCATCGATGACAGGTTTGGCTTCATTTGTGCCACAAACTAGCACCACGATGGAATTGTTGCCTGTTAAAACTATTCCTAGCCACTTTAGTCAAGTTTACGATGCAAGTGTTGACGATTTTCGCCGGGTATTTGGCTGGGAAGATGACCCCCAAAGGCGCAATTTTTCCATCGGCAAACCTTTGGATATGGATGTGCCCGTTTGCATCGATTTAAATCGCTTTGTGGAACGCAGTAATGGGATTTTTGGGAAATCTGGTACTGGTAAATCCTTTCTAACACGGCTAATTTTAGCTGGCGTTATCCGTAAAAATGCGGCAGTAAATTTGATTTTTGATATGCACTCTGAGTATGGCTGGGAAGCTGTTGCAGAAGGTAAAAACGTCAGTACTGTTAAGGGTTTAAAGCAACTTTTTCCTAGTAAAGTGGAAGTTTACACCCTTGACCCAGAATCGACAAAGCGTCGGGGTGTGCGTGATGCTCAAGAACTCTATCTGAGTTACGAGCAAATAGAAGTTGAAGATATTAAGTTATGTAGTCGAGATTTAGGACTCTCTGATGCAGCCTTGGATAACGCCAATATTCTATATAGCGAGTTTGGCAAGTCTTGGATTGTCCAATTGCTGAATATGACTAACGATGAAATTGAGATGTTCTGCGACGAGAAGCGCGGACACAAAGGCTCGATTATGGCATTGCAGCGCAAACTATTGCGGATGGATAGCTTGAAGTATATGCGAGCGGTTTGCCCCCAGAACTATATTAGTAAAATTGTGCAGTGTCTAGAATCTGGGAAGAATGTTGTGATCGAATTTGGTTCCCAGTCTAATATGCTCTCTTATATGTTGGTGACAAATATGATCACCCGACGTATTCACGAGCATTACGTCAAAAAAGCCGATAAATTTTTACAGAGCAAAAATCCTAGCGATCGCCCCACGCCATTAATGATTACCATTGAAGAGGCGCACCGTTTCCTTGACCCAGGAGTGGTACAAAGTACTATCTTTGGGACTATTGCCCGTGAACTGCGGAAATATTTTGTCACACTTTTAGTAGTTGATCAACGTCCATCAGGCATAGATAATGAAGTTATGTCTCAGATTGGGACTCGCATTACTGCTTTGCTGAATGATGAAAAAGACATTGAGGCGATTTTCACGGGTGTATCTGGTGGTAGTGGACTGCGATCGGTGTTGGCAAAGTTAGACTCGAAGCAACAAGCTTTAATATTGGGTCACGCCGTTCCGATGCCAGTAGTAGTACGTACCCGTCCTTACGACGCAAGTTTTTACGAAGAAATTGGTGAGCCAGCCTGGGAAGAAAAACCTGACGCAGAAGTATTCGCAGCTGCTGAACTAGCCAAAGCTGACCTGGGATTCTAGATAGTCATTTGTCCTTTGTCCTTTGCAAATGACCAATGACCAATACTTCTCTACCAGAGGCTGCGCCAACGACAAGGCTCAGTACAAGTGCCCAATGACTAATTCGTGACATCCCTCCATCGTCACAGCAAATTAAGTTCGGTTATCCCGCTAGGTTTTAGCAACAGAAGAGGGGCTTTTCGCGTCAACATAGATGTAGTAAGTAATTTCAAGGAAGTTTAAATTTTTTTCTCAAATGATCGCTTTTGAATTATAATTATAAGCTTTATCTGAAGATACTTTACTATCTGCCTAATTTATCGTATTATAAAGCTAAGTAGAACTCATACCGACTTCGGATTTATCAGATGATGTCAGTAACTGCCCAAAAGAAGAATTCTCAAAAATAACCAGCGTGATTATAAAAGATTGAAAATTTAGGGAAGGTAGGGGAACCGATGATTGGGGGTTTACGTCTTAACAAAGGCTGTATCAATTGATAATTGCTTTTGGTAGCTCCCGATATTTACTGATAGATGTACTACTTTATCCCCAGAGATTTTAGCAAGAAAATATACATTGTGTTTACTGAGTAGAGGATAACGCACCAATGCCTACTGTCAACACCCAAACGGAAAACCTCAACACCAAATTCACGGTTGATATGGTGCGAACCTATCTGCGGGAAATTGGTCGTGTGCCACTGCTAACCCGCGAACAAGAAATTGTCTTTGGGAAGCAGGTGCAACAAATGATGACGCTGATCGATGCCAAGGAGGCTTTGGCGAAGAAACTGCAACGCGAGCCGAATATGTCAGAGTGGGCTGACAAGGTTGAACAATCAGAAACCGAGGTTCAACAAACGGTGGCGCAAGGTAAGCGGGCAAAGCAAAAAATGATCGAAGCGAATTTGCGCTTGGTGGTTGCTATTGCCAAGAAGTACCAAAAGCGGAATATGGAGTTTCTGGATTTAATCCAGGAAGGAACACTAGGATTAGAGCGGGGTGTAGAGAAATTTGACCCAACCAGGGGTTATAAGTTTTCAACCTATGCTTACTGGTGGATTCGGCAAGCGATTACCCGCGCGATCGCCCAACAAGGTCGTACTATCCGCTTACCGATCCATATTACCGAGAAACTGAACAAAATCAAAAAAGTGCAGCGCGAGTTGGCTCAAAGTTTGGGGCGATCGCCGACTCCAGCCGAAATTGCCAAAGAACTGGAACTAGAACCTGCTCAGATCCGCGAGTATTTGAATATGGCGCGTCAACCAGTGTCTTTGGATGTGCGAGTTGGTGAGAACCAGGATACTGAGTTGCAAGAAATGCTCGAAGATGATGGACCATCACCAGAGTATTACACCAACCAGGAATTCTTACGCCAAGATTTGAACAACCTGCTAGCAGAACTAACCCCGCAACAGCGAGAAGTTGTAGCCTTACGCTTTGGTTTAGAAGATGGTAATGAAATGTCATTGGCGAAAGTGGGTGAGAGATTGAGTCTCAGCCGTGAACGCGTCCGTCAGTTAGAGCATCAAGCTTTGGCTCATCTGCGTCGCCGTCGTGCCAATGTCCAAGAATACGTTGCTAGCTAATAAAACCAGAGACGCGGAATTTCGCGTCTCTACACCATTTTTGGTAATGCGCCTCCTGAATTCAGGAGGCGATTTTTTTCTGCTGAAAACCAGGAAATTTCAATACTTTCAAACAAAGCCGAAAATGCTGGTTTGTTGGTATAGCAATCTCACGCCCTTTCTCAATGGCTTCTTGCTGGGTGTGGAATATTTTAGTAGCCTTACTGGCACTCTCAGACTTAACTGCCCAACCTTCAGAGTGAGGGACAATATGTTGGTCTTTACCTTTAGACATTAGTGATATTGTTTATACTTAACTACTTTTACACCTTAACACAATCTTTACTAATGTAAGTATTTTGTAGTAAGCTAATCGGCATTTAAGCTGCAGAATATAAATGCAGAGCCGATTGAAAGTAACTATGCCACCACCAGCCAAAAATTTTTTAACTTCAGAACAAGTTACTCAGTTACAGCAAGCTCTTA
>NZ_JABXKJ010000065.1 GCF_017115085.1 Nostoc sp. NMS7
ATGGGTTGATCAAAGTTGGTGCGTCTGATGATGCTCAAGCTTATAGAGTAATTAACTTTTGTGATTTAGAGGCGAAAACCGAGTTTCGCTTAGTTACTAATTTCACGAAATTGCAGACGCGACCTAGATATTGTCAGAGGTATTAGAAATGATTTTGCACATAGGACAGAGATCATTTCATTTGAAACTCAGTCGATTCGTGACCATTGCAATAATTTGTCCTTTTCTTACCACGAAAAGGATGCTGATCCGCGTTCACATTTCACGGCTGCTGTAATGACGGTGTTAGGTCATATTCACATAGCTACACTTACAACTACACCCCATACTGAGAAACCTGATGATACACCCTCTGAAGAAGATAAAAAAGGGCATCATGAGCTAATTGAGAAAATCGTAGAAAAGATAAACAGTGATTCTTCTACACAGGAAGAGTCAACTGAAGAAGCCTAACAATCCCAATGCACCGGAACAAAGTCAAGTGATCGGTGAGTTGCGAAGGTTATCTGTGTCCGGTGGAGCGTTAGCTTGAAAATTAATACGGAGATCAGTGCAATTGCACAGGTGAAAGTAGGGCGATCGCCTATGGCCGTAGGCTGGGTTGACAACAGGAAACCCAGCATCACTTTTCTCTGGCAGTACTAACCAGAAGCCAGATTGCACTTGAAGTTGCAACCGTGGATGCAATCGCGAGGCTAAAATGAGAGGGCGATCGCTTCCTTGTACACCTTATGAACTGCTTGGAGGTTGATTATGTTTCAGGATGAGATTGTAGAAGAGATCCACAGAATTCGTGAAGAGTATTCTCGCTCCTTCAATCATGATTTGAAAGCCATCTTTGCTGATTTGCAAAAGCAGCAAGCGGAAGGCGGAAGAGAAGTTGTGAACTTATCACGAAAGCCCAGTCTAACAACACGTTGGAGCGGACGGGCGAGAGATATTGGTGAGGATGCGAAGGATACTAGCCGCCGTTCAACTTAGCCGTTATACGTCGTTATACATATAGCTCCAGAGGGTGCAATTGCACAGGTCAAAGTAGGGCGATCGCCTATGGCCGTAGGCTGGGTTGACAACAGGAAACCCAGCATCACTTTTCTCTGGTAGTACAAACCAGAAGCCAGATTGCACTTGAAGCTGCAACCGTGGATGCGATCGCGAGGCTAAAATGAGAGGGCGATCGCTTCCTTTCACCAGCCCTCAGACGAGGAGATTCTCAAATGCCATTAGCTGAACTCATGTCACAAATCCAGGAACTTCCAAAAATTGACAAGCTTCGGCTAATGCAGTTCCTTGCCACAGAACTGGTCAAAGAAGAAGAAGTACCCTTAAACCTAGCCGCAGGTACGAGGGTGCGAATTATCGTTGAAAGTGTTTTACCTAATGAAGTAAAACCACATAAAACGTTTCTTCAAACTGCTCAGTCTTTAAAGTTACAGGGTAAGCCAGATTGGTCAGAAAAAATTGATCAATACTTGTATGGAGAAACCCTTTCTGAACAATGACTGAAGTTTTTTTAGATACTTCTTTTGCGATCGCATTATCTTCGGTCACCGATCAAAATCATGTACTTGCTGTTAAGCTTGCTAATCAAATTGAGACTAACAGAACCCGTTTAGTGACAACTCAGGCGATCTTGCTAGAAATAGGTAATGCGCTTTCAAAGCAAAGATACAGAGCGGCAGCAATCCAACTTTTGGAATCCCTCGAAACTGATCCCAGTGTCGAAGTTGTTTTATTAACCAATAGTCTATACAGATCAGCATTCAATTTGTTTAAGCAACGAGAAGACAAAGAATGGGGTTTAGTAGACTGTATATCATTCATAGTGATGCAGGATCGAGGAATCACTGACGCACTGACTGCCGATACTCATTTTCAGCAGGCAGGATTTCGGCCATTATTAAAAGAATGACTACCTTACATTAAGCCTAACAAATTATTGGAGCGGACTGGCGAGAGATATTGGTGTATTGCGAAGATGGTTTGCAGCCGCTCAATTTAGCCGTTATACGTCGTTATACAATGTAGCTCCAGAGGGTGCAATTGCACATGTCCATAACGCACCCTACCCTACCAGATTCAAGCCAATGTGGATGAGGTTTTCCGACTTGTGTGTACACAGTAAGTCTTTAGACCGGAGAGTGTCAACCCCACAATCTCCTACCTGCTTTGCCATTTAATCTTTCGTGAGTATCTTCCAACAAAGCTGGAATATCTAACTTTTCTGGACACCGAGGCAAACAGTCACCGCATTCTGTACAACGGTTGCCTTTCATTCCAGGGAACCAGTGACCAGCATTTTCAAACATTCCATAACGATATTGTCCATAGTCTGTCATATCGTATGCTACTGCAAGATTCCGTAACCGCAATACCTCTGGAATATTGATATTTTCTGGACAGGGCAAACAAGCATAACACTGGCTACATTTGTCAGTTTCCAAAGCAACTTTTTGGTGATTTTCTAATTGCTGGAAAGCAGAAATTTCTGCTGATGTTAACTCTCCATCATCGTCAGCGACTCGCAAAGGTTCCATGAATTCATCTGGGTTTCCTGGTCCTATACTTAAAGTAGTAATACGGTTATCAGCAAGTAAAAATCGATAGCTTAATTCTAAGGGTGAATACGGCTGACAGAGGTCTTTTAGGGTTTGAGGTGGCGTGTAAAGACGTCCTCCCTTATCAGCAGGAGAAATTATAAAAACGCCCATATCTTTCTCAGTTGCTAGCTGAATCGCTGGTGCATTTCTTTGGAAGAAATAGTAATAATGCAGATTGACAAATTCAAAAAAATCTGTATTGATTGCTGCCTGAATTAGTTCTAATGGGCCGTGCGTGGAAAAACCCACGTGTCGCACTCGACCATCAGCAACCGCTTCTTTTACAGCTTGCATACAGCCATTTTTGGCTTGCACCCACTCCAAATGTTGCCAAGTGTTCAAACCATGAACGCCTAAGCAATCTAAATAATCTAGCTGTAATCGTTCTAGGGATTCGTCGATGCACCGACGCATCGTGTCAGCATCTGCTGTGGGTGAGATTTTGGTAGTGACGTGAAGCCTCGTTCGGGATACTGACAACCCAGCTTTTAGCGCCTTACCAAGATACTCCTCACTTTTGCCGTAACCTTTGGCGGTTTCTAGATGATTAATTCCTAGCGCTAAGGCTTGTTCGATGGTTTGGTGAGTATTTTCAAAAGAAGCCAAGTAGCGCATTGTTCCCAAGGAAAAAACCGAGAGGCGCAGATTCGTTTTCCCAAAGCGTCGGTATTGCATCTTTAACAAAGAGTTAGGAGTCATTCAATTTTAGATTTTAGATTTTAGATTTTAGACTTCGGCGTGAGCGCTCAGTCGAACGCTTTTTCCTTCAATCCCTTCGGATGACGCTCGAAGACTCGCTAACGCTGCGCTAACAGCAGTCACTCATGGGGGAAACCCCCAAGACCGTGTTGCTTCACCAAAATCCAAAATTCAAAATCTAAAATTGCCTAGCTGTCCCCATTACCAAAGCGCTTAATCAAATCTTCAGGACGGAGATTGGAAATAAATTCACGGAAGGCTTGCTGTTCGGCTTCATCTGCATCGCGATCAACAGGGATAGAAGCATCGGCAATCACTTCTTCCATTACCCAAATAGGGGTATTTGTACGGAGAGCAATGGCGATCGCATCGCTAGGACGCGCGTCAATTTCTTTTTTAACCTCGCCTTGCTGGACGATTAAAGCTGCATAAAATGTATCCTTTTGTAGGGAATGAATGATCACCTTTTCTAGAGTCATGTTCCAAGTCTCTAGAAGATTCACAATCAGGTCGTGGGTTAAGGGTCTGGGAGGCTTCTGATTGTCCAGTGCGCCCATAATTGCCCTAGCCTGTTCCTGACCGATGTAAATTGGCAAAGCCCGCCGATCTGAAGAATCTTTCAAAAGTACGATCGGGCTGCGAGTTATGGCATCTAATGCTATGCCAGCGACTTTCATTTCAATCATTGGCTAAGCCTCTACAATCCTTTGAGAGTCTTGAATGCTGTGTAACAAATAGTACCCCTTTTTTGGAGATTTGCCGACAGTAATAAACATAAGCATTTGTTCTCTATAATTGCTTCTATTAAACTCCGAACTTGTGGTGAAAACCACAGTAAGTCTAATTGGTCTTCTTAGACAATAACCTTATTACCCAAGTATGCCTTGTGAATGATGCTAATGTGTTAATATCCCTATCCGAAAAAAGTCAAAAAATATACTTGGATATTCTAGATTTCTGTGAGAATTACCAATTGATTTCAGGCAAAATTAGGCAATAAATAGAGTTAGTTTGACAAAAAAGCCGTGTTTACAGGATTAATCCAGGCATTAGGAACAATGGAACCCTTAGGGGGCGATTCTTGGCAAATTACTTGTTTAAGCCAGTCGGGTGAAGTAATTATCCAAGATTTGGCTTATGGCGACAGTGTTGCAGTAGATGGCGTTTGCCTGACAGTAGAAAAAGTTTTAAAAGACGGGTTTATTGCCACGGCTTCACCAGAAACGCTACGCCGCACCACGTTGGGAGGTGAACAAACGTCACAGAGATATGTCAATTTAGAAGCGTCGCTCAGGGTGGGCAGCAAAGTTGGCGGTCATTTTGTGATGGGTCATGTAGACGGCATCGGTCGATTGCTGGCGGCAGAACAAACGGCTAGTTCTTGGGAAATCACCTTTATTGCATCCGAAGCGATCGCCCGCTACATTGTCCCTAAAGGTAGCATTGCTGTCAATGGCATCAGCCTCACAGTAGCCGCATACGAGCCAGAACTCTTCCAATTCAAGGTGGCAGTAATTCCCCTCACCTATGCAGAGACAAATCTTTGCTATTTGGTTGCTGGGAGTTTGGTGAATCTAGAAGGAGATATTCTCGGCAAATACGTGGAAAAATTCCTTTACTCTGGCAACCCACACACCACAGCCCCTGATGACAATAGTATAGATGGCATTACACCCACATTCTTAGCAGAACACGGGTATCTCTGAATTTTAGATTTTGGATTTCGGATTTTAGATTAATTTAAAATCCAAAATCCAAAATTTCCAATTTAGCTGCCTGGTTCCTGGCTTACCTGGGCGGTTTGTAAGCTTCGCACTAACTGGCTGAGGGCGCCTTGTAATTGCACACCTGGGTCAACAGCAACCCACCCGTCCTGTGTTAGGTGGCGAACTTCAAAGTGCAGATGAGGTCCTGTGGAAGCCCCGGTGCTGCCAACTCGCCCGATGACAGTTCCAGGTTGTACCCATTGACCAGGTTGCACAAGGATTTCTGACATGTGACCGTAGAGAGTTTGTTCAGCAGATTTGTGATTTAGGATAACGGTTAAACCATAACCACCCATCCAGTTAGCAGTTTCCACTTGACCAGCAGCAGCTGCCAAAACTGGTGTTCCCGTAGGCGCACCCAAGTCTGTACCAGCATGGAAGCGTTGGTTCCCTGTGATGGGATGAACTCGCCAACCAAACAACGAAGTAATGGGAGCGGGAATAGACAGTGGATACATCATTCCTGTACCACTATAGGCGACTGCCCCAGTGTAGGGGATTTGCGGCAATACTGATGCCAGTGAGAAGTCGTAAGCTACACTGCTGGGGCGGGGTGCAATGTTGCCATCTGCCATTGGTGGAGGTAAAGTGCCACCACTGGGCGCGATGGGAGTTGCACTCACTGTTGTGGGGCTGAACTCGCCAGGACTCGGAATAAACCGATTCCGGCGAAATGCCGTCTTGGTGTCAGTACTAGAAGCACTTTCAGTAGGACGCCATCTGCTGGGGCTACCAGTAGTTGCAATCTGCCGCACGGGTGGAACTACTGCTAATTGTGCATTTTGACTTCTTCTGAGCCAATTAGGTGCTGGTTTACTATTAGAATCAGCTACACTCCTTTGGGGTACTTTGGCACAAACGCCGCCTAATACGCTTTGCCCTGACGCTAAGATGGCTTGACAACCACTGGAACGGTCTGTGAGAATTACAGAATTTGGTGCTTGATAACTAGCTGTGGCACCACTGTCATAACTATTAGGATCAATATAGGCGTTATTATAATCCTTGGTTTTCTCCGCCGTTGCACTGACACTACTGTTGGAGTTATTTAATGGTTGAGCAACTTCTCTTAGTTTTTCAGGTAAAGAACGGGTAGGGGTATTGGGTTTTTCCTGTCTCACCCTTGCAGGAGTAACCTGGGAGGTTTCTACCTTGGGCTTTGACTGGATAATCACAACAGGTTTAGCAGCTTCAAATTTGGGTGTAGACTGCCTAACTGGCTCTTTTGATTGAGCAACCTCTGGCTTGTGTAGTCTCTGTCTGAGTCTGGCTCGCCGTTGGGAAAATTCCGGTGGCGCTTGAGCTGCTTCCGGCACAACAGCCTGTTTTTTTAAGCCGAGCGGAGTCGTACCACTTCGTGGAAGCAAGCTACGCGTAGCGTCTCGCAGAGAGGCTTTAACTGCTGTTGGCTGGGAACTTTCAACAGTGGGAACGATGTTGTCTATTTGTGTTTCCGTTTGGGCAAACACGAAGCCGCCGCTAAGGAGGCTAACGCTACTCAGCCAACAGAGGCTCTGAGCTGGTAGTGTCGAGGCAAAGCGTTTTTTTGTCAGACCTTGCTGCCATAAGTAATGCAAACGATGATGGGCAGAATTATTGTGCTGCGTCATTTGTTCTCTCAGTTGTGTGTAATTAGCCTAAAGAGATGATGCTAGTGGTTTGTCTTGCCCAAAGAGCTAAATCTTGAACAAACCTCAAATTTAAACGGAAGATTTATGGTATCCCAAACTGATTGTACCGGGTTCAATATAAATTTCCGGTGTAATTAGTTCCTTTGTATCATCTGTTTCCAAATCAACTCGTAAATTTCCTTGAGATGTTACCCCAACTACAGTACCTGAAAGATTATTGACGTACACCTTATCGCCCATGTTTGTAAGCAAGTCTAAATAGCGAGACAAGAGTATGCTTACTCCTTCTTTGCAAAGGCACTCCATACCGGATTCTATTCCCAGTAAGACTGTAGAGGTGAGCATTTCCAGACAATAAATTGGTCTGATATCTTGGGATGCTTGCCACGATTCCAGATTGATTCCAGTTTCCGGTACTGGGTTTGTCCAGTTAATACCAATACCAATTACTGCTTGGGTGATTTGTCCTTTGTTTACTTTGGTTTCTGTCAAAATGCCGCCTAGTTTGCGACCATTTAAAACTAAATCATTGGGCCATTTTATCCCCACATCTACACCGCGCTGGCGCAATTGAGACGCAATTCCCCAAGCAGTAGCAAAAGTTAGCTGGTAGCTGTCAGTAGCCTCTATTTTGTGGTCGAAAGAAATCGCCACGGAAACATATAATCCTCCAACCGGAGAAATCCATTCGCGTCCCCATTGTCCCCGCCCAGCAGATTGCTGAGTTGCGATTACTACTGTTCCTGAAATAGCCCCTTGCTTGAGTAAGTTCCAGAGAGTTTGGTTAGTTGAGGAGACGCTTTCAAAAAAGTGAAGGGAAAATGGTAAATATGTATACTTGCGCCCTGCTTTCAAGGCTGCTTCCAAGTTTTGCAGATTAAATCCCACGGCAGTTAACCCAAATTCCGTTGTTCAAGTTAGCATTGATTGGCTGATGAGTGATTTGTGTTTAGGTTTGGTTGAAGATGCACACTTGGCACTGGCGCAATTGGGAAGGACTGCCTTATCTAACTTGTAGTATTCTGGAACGTTGGCATCACGGCTTCTTTACCCAGCAGTTTTGGCCGCGATCGCCACAAGTTATCACAGAAGTATTGCAACCAGAGGCATCAGTCTATCGCTTAAAGCAGGTACATGGCAATACTATTCTCACCCCCGAAGAAATTAATAGCCTCTTAAGCACTCTTGGGGATGATTTAGCATCGGCAGATGGTTTAATTAGCGAACAGCCTCTACAAGCTGTTTGGGTAGCTAGTGCAGATTGTACACCCGTGCTGATTGGGGATGTGAAAACTGGACAGGTGGCAGCATTACATGCAGGCTGGCGCGGGACTGCTAAAAAGATTGTCCCCTTAGCGATCGCTCGGTTACAATCTCAAGGCAGTAAACTCGATGATTTGCGAATTGCAATGGGACCTGCGATCGCTGGTGAGGTTTACCAAGTCTCTATTGATGTGGCGGCTGAAGTCGGGAGTACTATTATACCATATAACGACGAACAAAAAATTATTACTGCATTATATCAGCTACCAAATTCACCTTTGTTGGAAGATCCCAATCCTGGAAAGGTAAGGCTGGATGTCCGGCGAGTGAATACCTTACAACTGGAAAATATGGGGATTAGTGAAGAACAAATTGCGATCGCACCTTATTGTACTTTCCAAACTCCAGAGCATTTCTTTTCTTACCGCCGGGAAAAAGAGAAAAAAGTACAGTGGTCAGGGATTGTCAGTGGTAAAACTAGTCACTAACCCCTATTTTCAAATTAGATTCTCATCTGAGATCGGAACTTGGAGAATGGAAAATATTCTTGGCTTCGTCTTGACTCAATTGGTTTAAGGAATTTAACTGCTCACCACCATCTCAAGGGTTAATATTCCTTTGGGTTTGTTAACGGTCAACTGCATCATTTCTAGCCACAAGGAACCTATGATGGTATCAGGGATGTCATCTCCAACATGAACAGGAATTACAAATTCAGTTCCGTCAATGATGAGTTTGCCTTCATAGATATCAAATCGTGCTTCCCCTCGTGCTGTCTGCATCTCGATTTGTGCGCTCATTAATGACCACTCCAATACTTCCAAGTCTTGAGTATTAATGGCTAACCACCCATCTGTAAACCCGGTATCGAATAAAGCTTCAACAGAAAATTTCTGATCATTAGCAGTAACAAGCTCAATTTCAAATAGTAGCTCACCATTATCCCCAAACGAACCTGCAATCATAACCTGCCGCAGGTTCCTGTGTCGTTGAGTCGGAATATGGTAAGTTTTACTTCGTTAGTATTGCCATAAGCATCATGAATTTTTTGCGTTATCCCTAAGAATGTTGGGTCAATGAAGTATTGTTCTGTTTCAGGATCTATGGCAATATGCCAGTTGTAATGCGTTTCGATCAGAGTTGGACGTAAGCGCTCAAAAACAGCACGACACTTTATAGCAAAAGCATCACGTTGTTGCTGACAGTGGGGTACTTCTTTAGGTGCTAAGGTTGATGCTTGTACAATACGGCTGCGTCGTGGGTGCGATACCTGTGTCATATCAATAAAATGTAAGCGCTTGTGTGATTTTATTATGGCGTGATTTCGAGTTACAAACCTTTAATTATTCACACCCACTTACTTATGACTTCTGATGTTCTAATTTGACACCCGATTCAAAGGTTCCAATTTCATAACCTGTTGTTGACGCAACGAACTAATTGCTAAGACTAAAATACTTACAGTGAGTGCTAAAATTGCATAACTCGGTAGGGCGAAGATAGTTACTTTCATGATGTATGGCAATTCCCCTGCTTTGACATTCCAACGCTTTGCTAGAGAGCCGATGAGCCAGACATGAATAACTGCTGTTTGCACTGCAAGAGAGCAAACTCCTGCTAACCAAACAGACATTCTTTTCATCGAGAATGTACAATGCCTAATTTGATAGAGCAAATCATTTAGCAAAAAAACAACGGCAGGTATTAACATCACAGAACTAGTTTCCTGTGAATAGTTAATCGCAATACTCAAGCAAGAAATTAACACCATTTCTGCTAAGTAGATTTTTTTTGACCAGGCTGTGAGAGATTGTTGTAGATACCAATACCAACCCACCAAACCAACAAGTATCAAAACAATTAAGTCTGAAAAAAGCTTGGCAACAAATGGGTTATTGGGAAATAATCTTGGACCGACGACCATCAAATCGAGGCGACTAATCGAAATATAGGGGCTAACTGATGGATCATTTAGCCAGAGTGAAAATCCCTGATCTGCATCTGACAGGAATTGTGTTAAAGAATTGCCCGTCAAAGCTAGACCTAAAAATCCTAGAGACGTTACTGTGACAACAGATATAAAAACTAGATAAAACCGTCTTTTAAGTAGAAAATACAGAACAAATAATGCAGCTAATGTTGGTTTACAAAGAGCAAGCCCTAAGCAAACTCCGGCTGGAATCTCCTGATGTTTTCTAGCGAAGATAAACATCCATAAGATCAGAACTGCAACGAAAGTCGCAACATTACCAACTTGAAGATCGTAAACTAAGCCATAAATCAAGGCAACCGAGATTGTGCAAATAGTTCTTAGAGCTAGTGAGTTCGACTTCAGCAGGATATTCGCTCCCCATAAGACCAAACCGATTGCTAATATATGCATCACAATCCAGATTTGAAATGCAGTATTGAGCGAAAAATAACTGAGGAACCAGATCGGAGGAATAATATTAGGTGGATAGACAAATGGTGGAATAAATCCACACACCTTAGTTAGGGTACAGAAACTTTGGTTAAAAATCTCGGCATTAAAGGGACTCAAATGTTGATGAGCCAATTTACTCGCCACATAATACCACTTAAAATCCCATAAGGGTGGATTGGGTTGATTTAGGAAATAAATTAGCCAACCTGTATAACAGAGGAATCTTGTAACGACTAATACAACACTTGCTTGTATGAGAAAGTTAACAATTGGTTGACGAAAAAATTGTATCAACCCTTGGATTAGAGAAGATTTTAAGAATAAAGAATTTTTCCAGGCTGCTTTTTCATCATCTAATCGCCAATTATTTTTGAGAACTAAAGCAACTACAATTACTATAATTAGGTTCCAAAAGCCAAAGCTTATCATCAGAATGATCTCAATAATTATTTCTGGATATCGTATATAATATCGCCTAAACAGTCGTTATAAACGATACTTAAGTATTTTCATAATCAATTTACAAAACTTTGACAATTACTCCCTTGCCGCCATAACCAAGCTTGCTCTCAGGGACTGACAACAAATAAATTACCCAATGTTGTGGGGTGGGCCGAAAAGCCCGCCTTTGTATACGTATACGGGCGGGCTTTTCGGCCCACCCCACAAGAAGTAGTTGAGTATTGTTTTATTTGTCAGTCCTTCAGGGACATGAGCCACCATTGTCTGGTCGATTTTATCCAAATAGTAAATAAATGAAGTTTTGGATTTTTTTCGATCTAGTTTTTTTGGTCTTAATTATTACATAAAAGCTTGGCTCAATAACTCGCGGTGCATTAATGCCCTATCTAGCAAAGATTGTATTTGCTCTGGTGATAAGGGTGAACCGTTAGCATAATGCTCCATCCAAGTCAGACTAATCAAATTGGGGTCATCGGGTAAACTCGCCAAATCCCATCCAGGCATTTCCAAGTCTTCCATGAGACGATTTACCTTGGGATCATAACTGAGAGCAAAGCAGCGACAACCAACAGATGCAGCCATAATCAAACTGTGCAGACGCATCCCAATTGCCATTTCAACGCCGCGAAACACACCTTTTAAGAGTTGCGGATCTTCCAGACATAAAATCTGGCTGACATCTTTAAGTTGGGGTTGAATAGCTTCGGCAATACTTAAATCTTCACTTTTTTGAAAGGGCAGTAATAAGATAAAAGCCTGCGTAGCTTTTTGAAAGTCAACCAAAGCACGAGTCAAGTTTGCCAGACGTGTTTGAGTCAGTTGGGGATGCGATCGCAACGTTACCGCAACTCTGGGCGCAGGTAAATCCCAAAGTCCCGGTACTGGTTTCGACTCCAACGCCCAAACCGGGTCAGGAGCTATAATACAAGGAATTTGCCAATCAGATAATAAAGCAGCACTGGCGCGATCGCGGACACTAACTTTGGTACAATTACTAAAGGTTTGCCGTGCTAGCCAGCGAGTTTGCGGATGCACTAACGGGCCAATACCCTGCGCCCAGGCAATGGTTTTCAAACCCATTTTCTGCGCCAGTGCCATCACTACCCCATAATAAAATGGGCTGATAGTACTGGTAACATCTTGAATGAGACTCCCGCCGCCCCAAATCAAGGCATCACAAGAGCGTAAAGCTTCAAATATATGTAAGGGAGCCATGCGATCGTAGGTTTCTACATTGTAGCGATCGCGCGTTTCCTCTGGATTACCAGAAAGCACCACAGGCGTTACGTGAGATGGTAACATTTGCAGAAGCGTTGCCAACAAAGCTTCGTCACCACCGTTACCTTTACCGTAATACCCAGACAATAATGCCCGCATCTTGACCATTTTGGACTTCGACTTCGCTCAGTCGAACGATTTTAGATTAATAGCTATTGTTAAATGAATCTCTGTCCCCGATACAGATGGTAAACTCATTCCCAAGTTCTACTTTCAATAGTGTAGAAGATAGTTAGAACTTCCTCTGAACTCGGAGGTTGAACCTCTGAACTCGGCAGTTGAGCCTCTGAACTCGGCAGTTGAGCCTCTGAACTCGGCAGTTGAGCTTCTGAACTCGGCAGTTGAGCTTCTGAACTCGGCAGTTGAGCCTTTGAACTCGGAAGTTGAGCTTCTGAACTCGGCACTTGAACCTCTGAACTCGGAATGTTTAAAATTCTAAAAGAACAAGTGAAGATTTTGTTTAAACAAATATAAATTTCAAGCTAGATATCACCTTGACACTCCTAACTCCTGTACAGACGCGATTAATCGCGTCTCTAACTTTCTTATGAACGCCCTATCAATTCCCACTTGGATTATTCATATTTCTAGCGTTATTGAGTGGATTGTCGCCATTTGGTTAATCTGGACTTACGGCGAACTCACTAATAACCGTAATTGGTGGGGATTATCCCTGGCCATGTTACCAGCTTTAGTTAGCGCCATGTGTGCTTGTACCTGGCATTATTTCGACAACGCCGAATCTCTGGAATGGTTGGTAACGCTTCAAGCTACCATGACTTTAGTTGGTAATTTTACGCTTTGGGCAGCAGCATTTTTGATTTGGCGTTCTACCAAATCTCCTGATACTGTTGAACCAAAACCTATCAAATTAGAGCAATGATTTCTAAAGAAACCCTGTTTGCGCTTTCACTGTTTCCCTACTTGGGTTTCTTGTGGTTTCTCAGCCGCAGTCCGCAAATGCCGCGTTTAGCGCTATATGGATTTTACGGGACTCTCGTGTTTGTTGGCGTCACCATCCCGGCGGGGATTTATGCTGTATTACATTATGGCAAGTCTTTAGCAAATGTAGATTGGTTGCACGGCGGTGCAGAACTATTTTTGACCCTTTCTAATATTTTGCTTGTGCTGGGTTTTGGGCAAGCTGTCAGGCAATTAAAAATGAAAAATGAAAAATAGTAAATTCAGCTATAGCAATCCGTAATCATTCGTGAGAAAATGCTGAGATAAAAATCCTTATTTTACAAGCATTCTACCCTTGATTCATTCTCACGTATCAAATAGGACTGGTATATAGCTATAGGGGTTCTCGGACAAGAACCCCACCCCCAACCCCCTCCCCGCAAGCGAGGAGGGGGCTATGATGTACCTCATCTGATTAGGAAACGCTATAACGTTTTAATTGCATTGAGTTATGAGGAACAAGTAAATGGATGTAATTCCAGCGATTGATTTACTAGAAGGTCGGTGTGTGCGACTGTATCAGGGAGACTACGATCGCTCACAAGTTTTTAGCGAAAATCCGGCTGATGTTGCCAAACAGTGGGTAGATCAAGGTGCTACGAGATTGCATATAGTTGATTTAGATGGTGCTAAAGCAGGTAATGTAGTAAATCTGGGGGCAATTGAAGCGATCGCAGATGCAGTGTCAGTACCGATTGAAATTGGTGGAGGATTGCGCGATCGCACCAGCGTCCAACAAGTATTTAATTTAGGCGTACAGTGGGCAATTCTCGGAACTATCGCCGTAGAACAACCCCAGCTAGTGCAACAATTGTGTGCAGAATTTCCCGAACAGATTATTATCGGGATTGATGCCCGTAACGGCCTCGTAGCAACTCGCGGTTGGTTAGAAACCTCGGAAGTTTTAGCAACTCAACTGGCTGTACAAATGCAAGAATTGGGCGCAGCCGCCATAATTTACACCGATATCCAGCGTGATGGCACACTTACAGGCCCCAATTTGTCAGCTTTGCGAGAACTTGCAGCAGCAATTTCCATCCCGATAATTGCCTCTGGCGGGGTAAGTTCTCTCACCGATTTGTTAAGTTTATTGGCGTTAGAACCTCAAGGCGTAACTGGTGTGATTGTCGGACGTGCTTTGTATACTGGGGATATTTTACTCAAAGAAGCATTGCGAGCGATCGGGCCTGGGCGGATTCAGGATATTCCGCCGAATTTAGGTTTTTCTACTTTTGCTTGAGATTAAGGCACTTCCAAGAAATAAATCCAAAGACCTAAATGCTAAGAAAATAACTAGCAATGGTTGAAAAAAATAACTGGGAAAAAACACGTAAGTATTTTGAAGAAACTGGTGTCAAATTTGTGCGAGTTCTTTGGTGCGATAATGCTAACATTATCCGTGGCAAAGCCGTACATCTGGGGATGCTAGATCATTACTTTGAGCATGGGGTGGGTATTTCTGTAGGGCAGCAGGGAATTCCTGTGATGTATGATGCAGTTGTACCAGAAACTGGTTTAGGGCCAGTAGGTGAAATTCGCTTAGTACCAGATTGGTCTAGGCTCAAGCCTTTACCTTATGCTCCTGGTCATGCTCGTGTTATGGGCAATATGGTACTAGATGGTTCTGCTTGGCCATTATGCCCGCGAAATTTCTTGAAGCGGATGATTGCGGCAGCCGAATCTAATGGCTGGGAAGTTCGGGCAGCATTTGAAAATGAGTTTTACTTACTTCGGCAAACACCTGAAGGAATCATTCCTGCTGACTCCACAGTTTTTGCCTCAACTCAGGCAATGGATATTAACCGAGAAGTAATTGATGCGATCGCTGACGCACTGATTGCTCAAGACATACCTGTAGAACAGTATTATCCTGAAGCTGGCCCTGGTCAGCAGGAAATTTCCATACGCTATACCGATGCTTTGCAAGCAGCTGATTGGCAAATTGCTTTTCGAGAAACCGTCAGAGCGATCGCCTACAAACACAACCTGATCGCTTCCTTCTTACCCAAAATCTTCCCCGATGCGGCTGGTAGTGGTTGTCATATCCATCTGAGCCTTTGGCATGGGGAGAAAAACTTGTTACCTGACCCACAGGGAATCTGTGGTCTTTCTGAGGTAGCATTACAATTTATTGCTGGCATGCTACACCATCTTCCGGCACTGATGGCACTAACTACCCCAAGTACTAATTCTTACCGCCGCCTTCTTCCTCATAGTTGGAGTGGTGCTTTTCGCTGTTGGGGATTAGATAATCGAGAGGCAGCCGTGAGAGTCCCCAGTGACCCTGGTTTGGGCTGTCCAAGCAACTTGGAATTGAAAACTGTGGATGCCTCAGCTAATCCTTACTTAGGTTTAGGAGCAGTAATTGCCGCCGGACTTGATGGTGTGCAGCGTGGTCTAACACCTGGAAACCCGGTGAATCAAGACCCTGGATATTTATCAATTGCAGAACGCAATGCTAATCAAATAGACCGATTACCAGATAATCTGGGGCAAGCGATCGCTCACCTTCAGCAAGACGATATCCTATTAACAGCTTTAAATCCCCAGTTAGCGAAAGCTTTCTTAGCAGTGCGTCAAGCAGAGTGGCTAGCTATGAAAGATTGGGAATTAAAGGCAGAAGTGAAAACTTTATTAGAGAAATACTAGCGATCTGATTACCTACCAATGAATCTAGCTGACATTCCTTTAATTGACCAACACGCCCACAACATCTTAAGACCAGAAGTTTTTGCCCAATATCCTTACGCGAGTGCCTTCACTGAGAGCTCTGATCTAGAAATCATCAACTACCATGCGCGTCATACGTTCTTTTATCGGCGGAGCTTGCGCGAGATTGCAGCTTTATTAAACTGCGAAGCTGAAGAAGCAGCAATTTTGGCACGGCGGGAAAATCTAGGGTTAGAAGAACTGACGCAGATTTATTTTCAGGCCGCTAATCTAGAGGCGATTTACTTAGATGATGGTTTGCAGCCAGAAACGATCCTACCGATATCGTGGCATGAAAGGTTTATTTCTGTGCGACGAATTCTGAGGTTAGAAATATTAGCAGAACAACTAATTCCGCAATCAGAAGATTTTGCAACTTTTCTAGCAAGATTCATCAGCGAACTTGATCCACCACCGGTTGGAGTGGTAGCTTTTAAAAGTATTGCTTGTTACCGGAGTGGCTTGGATATTCAACCTGTAGCTGACGAGGTGGCGGCGGCTCACTTTGACCTACTCAAACAACAACTGCAAAATCAACCTCTGCGACTGACTGATAAATCCCTGATTGATTTTCTGTTACAACAAGCGTTATTAGTAGCAGCGAAATATCGCCTACCAGTGCAATTCCATACTGGCTATGGTGATCCCGACTTGGATTTACGATTGGCGAATCCCCTAAATCTGCGATATTTACTAGAGTTACCCCAGTACCGCCATGTACCATTAGTATTACTACACGCTTCCTATCCTTATATGCAGCAGGCTGGTTATTTGGCTTCTGTATATCCCCAAGTTTATTTAGATTTCGGTTTGGCAATACCTTTTTTAAGTGTATCCGGGATGCGGGAAGTAATTAGGCAGCTGTTAGAATTAACTCCCACTACTAAATTAATGTATTCTTCTGATGCACACTCAATTCCAGAATTGTACTACTTGGGTGCAAAGTGGGGTCGCCAGCTTTTAGGGGAAGTGCTAGAGCAAGCAATTGCAGATTCTGACATTACTGTGGCTGAAGCAGAGGCGATCGCTGTCACAATTTTACGTGAAAATGCCTTAGTTCTCTACAAATCAACGCCAGGAATAGATAATAAGCACTAGCTTCTAGTATTTATTACCTGGTTTTCCGCTTAACCGAACCGTATTGCCCCCACCTTCGCTGTAAATATTGCCCTGTTTTTGGGAACCCTAGATAATAAGGTATCAAAAATTAAGCCCTATGGTCAGCATTCCCGGATATCACGTTAGCGAAGAACTATACAATGGTTCTCGAACCTTAGTTTATCGGGCTAATCGAGAGATTGACCAAAAATCTGTGGTGATTAAGCTGATGAAAACTACTTATCCCAGTTTCAGCGAATTGGTACAGTTTCGCAACCAGTTCACGATCGCCAAAAATCTAAATCTACCTGGAATCATCCAAACCTACAGCCTGGAACCCTATCAGAATGGCTATGCGTTAGTGATGGAGGACTTTGGAGGAATTTCTCTCAACCAGTGGCAAGGGAGAGGAGAGAATGGGGGAATGGGGGGAACACCACAAAGTCTGATTGAGTTTTTACAAATAGCGATCGCTCTGTGTAATGCCTTAGATATTCTAATTCGTAATCGGATCATTCACAAAGATATTAAACTCGCCAATGTTTTAATTAATCCAGAAACTAAAGAAGTTAAGTTAATTGACTTTAGTATTGCATCTCTGCTGCCACGGGAAACTCAAATCCTCATGAGTCCTAATATGCTAGAAGGCACACTTGGCTATTTATCTCCAGAGCAAACTGGACGCATGAATCGGGGAATTGATTACCGGACTGATTTTTATTCTTTAGGTGTAACTTTTTACGAGTTACTAACAGGGCAATTACCATTCCAATCGCACGATCCGATGGAATTGGTACATTGTCATATTGCCAAACTTCCGCCTTTGGTAGATGAGATTAATCCCCAAATTCCGCCTGTACTCTCATCTATTGTCAGCAAACTAATGGCGAAAAATGCCGAAGACCGCTATCAGAGCGCATTCGGGCTAAAATATGATTTAGAAATTTGTTTACATCAGCTAAAAGAAGCAGGGAAAATTGAGAGTTTCTCAATTGCCCAACGGGATGTGTGCGATCGCTTTATTATCCCAGAAAAACTCTATGGTCGTGAGCATGAAGTTGAAACTCTGCTAAAAGCCTTTGATCGCGTTACCAACAATCAGATGGTTACTGAGCGTAGCCGAAGTACGGAACTAATGCTGGTGGCTGGTTTTTCTGGTGTTGGTAAAACTGCTTTGGTGAACGAGATTCATAAACCGATTGTCCGGCAAAGGGGCTACTTCATCAAAGGCAAATTTGACCAACTTAATCGTAATATTCCCTTCTTTGCTTTTGTGCAGGCGTTTCGAGATTTAATGGGGCAATTGCTAAGTAAAAGTGATGCCCAATTGTCAACTTGGAAAAATAAAATTTTACAAGTGCTGGGTGATCAGGGGCAAGTCATTGTTGAGGTAATCCCCGAACTAGAACAAATTATTGGTCAACAACCACCTGTAACCGAACTTTCACTCAATGCAGCACAGAATCGTTTTAATTTACTCTTCCAAAAGTTCATTCAGGTATTCACCACAAAAGAACATCCATTAGTAATTTTCCTCGATGATTTGCAGTGGGCTGATTCGACATCACTCAAATTGATGCAGTTGCTGATGAAGGAGTCTGGAAGTGGAGCTTTACTTTTAATTGGAGCTTATCGGGATAATGAAGTTTCTGCTGCTCATCCATTGATGTTCACATTAGATGAAATTGCTAAAGCCAATTCTAGCATTAACAAAATTACATTATCTCCGCTGAGTGAAGCAAGTTTAAATCAACTGGTTGCTGATACCCTAAATTGTTCACTAGAAACTACAGAAATACTCGCACAATTGGTTTATCAGAAAACCAAGGGTAATCCATTTTTTAGTACGCAATTTTTTAAAGCACTACATCAAGATCAGCTAATTAAATTTGATTTAGATAGCGGAAGCTGGCAGTGTAATATTGCCGATTTGAAGGCGTTAGCTCTGACAGATAATGTGGTTGATTTTATGGTATTACAGTTGCGAAAATTGCCAGACTCAACGCAGAATGTTTTGAAATTAGCGGCTTGTATTGGTAATAAATTTGATTTGGCAACATTGGCAATTGTTTCGGAAAATTCCGAAAACGAAACAGCAACATACCTCTGGAAAGCATTACAAGAGGGATTAATCATACCGCAAAGTGAAGTTTACAAATTCTATGTCGGGCGGGAAACACAGGATTTAGTAGAAAGTTCGCTAACTGTAAACTATAAATTTTTACACGATCGCGTTCAACAAGCGGCTTATGTGTTAATCCCAGAGTCCAAAAAAAAATCTATCCATCTGCAAATTGGCCAACTATTATTAAGCAAAATACCGATTAAAAAGCAGGAAGAGAGAATTTTTGAGATTGTTAATCAGTTGAATATTGGTGTAAAGCTAATCACTCAACAGTCTGAACGAGATCAATTAGCACAGTTAAATTTGCTGGCTGGAAAAAAAGCCAAACTATCTACTGCTTATGCTAATACAATAGAATATATCAGTTGCGGGATTCAGCTATTGAGAACAGATAGCTGGCAACAACAGTATTCACTCACATTAGCCTTGTATGAAGAAGCTGCTTCGGCAGCCTATTTCATGGGTCAATTTGACCAAGTAGAAGAGTTTGTTAAGCAAGTACAACAACATACTAACGTCTTATTAGATCAGGTGAAATCGATTGAGATCCAAATCCAATCTTATTTAGCTCAGAGTCGTTTTGATGATTCGATTAAGACTGCGATCGCACTGCTAAATCTCTTAGGTGTTAAACTATCTCATCAAGCAAATAAAACCCAAACATTCCTCAGTTTAGCCCAAACAAAATTACGACTTTTAGGTAAATCTCCTTTAAATTTAATTGATTTACCTAATATGACGGGGGACAAACAACTGGCAGCAATCCGAATTCTGGCTAGTACGAATTCAACCGCTTATATTGGTCGTCCAGATTTACTCCCACAAGTAATCTTGAGTGAAGTCAATTTATCCATGCAGTACGGCAATGCGGCAGCATCTGCCTTTGGCTATGCCTGGTATGGATTGATTGAGTGTGGCATTCTGGGAAATATTCAGACAGGTTATGAATTTGGTCAATTAGCATTACAAATTCTCGAAAAATTCCATAGCAAGGAATTTAAAGCTAGAACCTTCTTCATTGTTCAAACATTTATTAATCACTGGCATGAACCCCTTCAAGGCACAATTGCACCGTTAATCGAAGCCTATCAACTGGGGTTAGAAATAGGGGATATTGAATATGCTGCTTGGGCTAGCTATACCTGTAGTTTTCATGGATACTTTATGGGGCAGGAATTGGCTGAGTTAGAAAAACAGATGGGTGACTATGCTGAAGTCTACAGCCATTTTAGACAAGAAAAACCCCATACGTATATTAATTCATTTCGTCAAGCCATCTTGAATTTGTTGGGATCTACTAATCCCAGTTACTTATCAGGTGCTGTTTATGATGCCCAAACTATTCGGCCATTACAAAAACAAGCAGGCGATCGCACTGGATTGTGCTTTAGCTATGCCAATGAACTGATACTTTGCTACCTGTTTGAAAATTATACCGCAGCATCTGAAGCAGCAATTAATGCAATAACCTATTTAGATGGGGTAACATCGGCGGCAGTTGTACCAATAGTTTATTTTTATCAGGCGTTAACTCAACTGATTCTCTATCCAACAGCAACGCCTACTGAGCAAAAAAAGATTATTAAAAAAGTAAGATACCATCAGAAAAAGCTGAAAAAATGGGCACATTATGCCCCAACAAATCATCAACACAAATTTTATTTAGTCGAAGCCGAACGGCATCGAATTTTGCTGCAAAAAAATAAAGCAATGGAATTGTATGATCGCGCTATTTCTCTGGCTAAAGAAAACAAATATATCCAAGAAGAAGCCTTGAGCAATGAACTAGCTGCCAAGTTCTACCTTGAGTGGGGCAAAGAAAAAATTGCTCAAGTTTATATGCAAGAAGCTTATTACTGCTATGCCCGTTGGGGTGCTAAAGCCAAAACCGAGGACTTAGAAAAACGCTATTCTCAACTCCTAACTCCCATCTTAGAAGGGCAAATTAATCGCTTCCAACTGAGTTCAACCTTCGATACATTATCATTCCCAAATCAAACCATCCACACAAACTTTTCTAGCAGCAATATTTATGAAGCCCTCGATTTATCCACCATCTTCAAAGTCTCACAAGCTCTCTCCAGTGAAATTAAATTAGAGCAATTACTCACTACCCTTTTGGAAGTGGTGATGGAAAATGCTGGGGGGCAAAAAGCTGCCTTACTTGTACTCCAACAGGACAAGTTAGTGGTTAAAGCTGTAGCTACTATTAATGAAGGAGTCACTCTGGTATCTGTACCATTATCAACCAGCGAAGGCATTCCGATTACACTAGCAAACTCTGTCAAACACAGCTTAAAAACTGTTGTGCTAGATGATGCAACAGCACAAACTGATTTTATCGCCGACCCATATTTCATGCAGCAAGAACCTAAGAGTGTGTTGTGTACGCCGATGTTAAATCAGGGTAAACTTATCGGGCTGCTATATCTAGAAAATCCGCTAACAATTGGTGCATTTACTCGCGATCGCATTGAAGTTATCCAACTGCTATGCACCCAAGCCGCCATCTCTCTAGAAAATGCCCGTCTTTATCAAGAATCTCAAAATTATGGACAACAGTTAGAGCGATCGCTGCAAGAACTTGAACACACCCAATTACAAATGGTGCAAAATGAAAAAATGGCAACCTTGGGTAATTTGGTTGCAGGTGTGGCACATGAAATTAATAATCCCATCGGATTTTTGAAAGGCAGCATCAACAATGCCGAAGAGTATACTCAAGACTTACTCGCCCATATCCAATGCTACCAACAACATTATCCCACTCCTGCGATCGCAGTCATTAAGCATAGCGAAAAAATTGATCTAGAATTCCTAACTGAGGACTTACCAAAGCTAGTAAGTTCGATGAAAATGGCAAGCGATCGGATTGAAGACATTAGTACCAGCCTCCGCACTTTCTCCAGAGCTGATACAGCCGAAAAAGTTGCTTGTAACCTCCATGAAGGGATTGAGAGTACGCTGTTGATTTTGAAGTATCGCCTCAAAGCTTACGAAAAACGTCCCGCGATCGAAGTCATCACTGATTATGGAGAATTACCACCTGTAAAGTGCTTTTTAGGACAGCTAAATCAAGTATTTATGAACATCCTCGCTAATGCAATTGATGCCTTCGATACATCCGTTGGGGGACGTTCTTTTGCCGAAGTCCAAGCCGATCATCAGCAAATACTGATTCACACCGAAGTATCCAGTGACCAACAAATGGTTATAATTCGGATTAGAGATAACGGTCAGGGGATACCAGAGGAAATTAGATATCGGATCTTTGACCACCTGTTTACAACTAAAGAGGTGGGGAAAGGAACAGGATTAGGATTAGCGATCGCTCGTCAAATTGTCGAGGAAACCCACAATGGGCGGTTGAGTTGCAATTCTGTGCTTGGCGAAGGAACAGAATTTGTCATTGAGATTCCAGTCTCTTAATGGCTACTATTCCGATCTGATTTAGCAGGCTGCTGTGGTATATGTTACATTTTGTAAAGAAAATCTCAAAGAATTAACCCTAGTAGAAGCGTGGTTCCAATAAGGCCAGATAATAGATTCAACCTAATTCATAATTATGAATTAAAAAGGGTTTGTACCCAGTGCAACTATCAACCAGTCTTGTTTGAGTTGGGGTTTGAATCCCGATCTAAAACATAATTATAAATTATCAATTATGAATTTTTAATCGTCTTAATTGATACAAGCACAGTCCTAGACTTTTGTGATATCAATGTATACCAGTGAATCGACCAAATATTCTGCCAGAACGGACATTGGACAAACCAGCCGTATTTTAGTAGTAGAAGATGAAGAATTAATCCAGGAAATGCTAGCTGTAGCCTTGGAAGAAGAAGGTTATGGGGTGATAACCGCACCCGATGGGCGGTCTGCTTTAGAGTATCTCAAAAGTTTTGAAACCAATTCAGGGGAACTTCCCTTTGATCTAGTGATTCTTGATTTGATGCTGCCTCAAATCAATGGGCTAGATATTTGCCGTTTGTTGCGTCATCAAGGAAACCCAGTACCGATTTTAATCCTCAGTGCTAAGGGTAGTGAAACTGACCGCGTTCTGGGGTTAGAGGTGGGAGCAGATGACTACCTGACCAAACCCTTTAGTATGCGCGAATTAGTGGCTCGTTGTCGGGCTTTACTCCGCCGCCAACGCCTAAGTAATTTACCCCCAGTACCAGTATTAAAATTCAAAGATGTTACCTTGAATCCCCAAGAATGTCGTGTGCTAGTTCGTGGTCAAGAGGTGAGTCTTTCCCCTAAAGAGTTCCGTCTGCTGGAACTGTTTATGAGTTACGCCCGTAGGGTATGGTCACGAGAACAATTACTCGATCAGGTTTGGGGTCCAGATTTCGTCGGCGATAGTAAAACTGTAGACGTTCACATTCGCTGGTTGCGCGAAAAATTAGAGCAAGACCCCAGTCATCCTGAATATATTGTGACTGTACGAGGTTTTGGCTATAGGTTTGGTTGACATCCTCCCCGGCATAAATGCCGGGGATTCCTAAGCCTCACGGATTAGGTTTCTGTTTCTTTCCCCCAGGGGTTTTACGCAACTGCCCTTTAACCTTAAGGCTATCAGGTCTTACGTTCGCTCCACAGACTGAAACTGCGAGTCCCGCAGCCAAAATATTCTTACTTGCGTTAATATCCCTATCGTGATGTGTACCGCATTTTGGGCAATCCCACTCTCTGATATTTAGAGGTAACTTATCTACAATATGTCCACAATGTCCACATCGCTTAGAGCTGGGAAACCATCGGTCAATCTTGACAAAAGTACGGCCATACCAGTCGCACTTATATTCAAGTTGTCTGACCAATTCCGACCAACTAGCGTCACTAATAGAGAGGGCAAGTTTTCTATTTTTAACCATATTCTTCACAGACAAATCCTCGACTGCTATCAATTGGTTTTCTCGAACCAATCGAGTTGTCAACTTGTGAAGAAAATCATTACGAGCATCGCTAATTTGGGCGTGAACTTTAGCGACCTTGACCCTTGCCTTATGGCGATTGTTAGACCTTTGGTGCTTACGACTCAAGGTTTTTTGCGCTTTACGCAATTTCGCTTTTTTTACCTTAAAACCTTTAGGATTAGCAATCTTCTCGCCCGTACTCAATGCAACTAAACTGCTGATACCCAAATCAACCCCAACAAGGTTTAGAGATTTAGGCAATGTTTCAATCTCAACATCTACAAGTATTGAAACAGTCCACCGTCCATTCGGTGAGAGCTTCACCGTAATAGTGGATGGTTCTGCACATAAAGGTAACTGACGACTCCAACGAATAGCCAAGGGTTGAGAGCATTTAGCTAAGAATACTTTTCTATCTTTCCACTTGAAAGCAGCCTTGGTAAATTCGGCATTGCCGCCGTTACGCTTCTTCTTGAAGTTTGGGTATTTTGCCCGTCCTGCAAAGAAATTGCTAAATGCTGTTTGCAGATGTCGCAAGCCTTGTTGTAATGGCACACTACTAACATGATTGAGAAACTGCAAGTCTTCTTGCTTTTTCCAACTAGTCAGCATGGTTGATGTTTTTTCGTATCCGACACGCTCGCTTTTTTCATACCATGCTTCTGTCCTTGCGGCAAGAGCGCGGTTGTAAACTAATCGAGCGCAACCCATAGTCATCCTGAGCAATGTTTCTTGCTCAGAAGTTGGATAGAATCGGTACTTAAAACTACGTTGTGTCATGCTTACATGATAGCATTTATTCCGTAAGAAGAGTACAATTAATTAAAGCTACCCTAGAACGGCGGGGTTTTAAACCCATTTTCTTGATAATTAGTTGAGATAGTTGTTAGTTTTTATTAGTGACCAAGAAACTAACAACTCAAATGCTCTTATTGGGATTTTTTCTGGGTTTAGCGGTAGGCATTGGGTTTTGGGTTTGGCAACAGGTTCAACTTAACCGCTACCTGGGGCGTTTATTCCGACCGTTAACCTCCCATCTTTACAAGATGCGACTGCTGCTGATTCCTGGGCTGCGGCAGGAAATAGCGATGGTGAAACAGCAACGACAAGATTTGCAGCAGTCGTTGCAAACTTACCAAAACCTACTAGATTTTGCACCAGTGGGATATTTGCAAGTGGATGAGGAAAATCAACTGCTGTGGTGTAATCGACAGGCGCAGGAAATTTTGTATCTGCATTGGCAACCAGAACAGGTACGTTTGTTATTAGAGTTGGTACGGTCTTACGAACTTGACCATTTAATTGAACAAACTCGTGATCTGCAAAAACCACAGACGGGAGAATGGGTATTTCATCCATCTTGTGAGGATGCCGCAGAGATGCCAACAATAAAATCTCTGGCTTTGCGGGCGTCTAGCTTGCCTTTACCCAATGGACAAGTGGGAGTCTTTTTAGAAAATCGTCAACCCCTATTAGATATAAATCAAGTACGCGATCGCTCTTTTTCTGATCTAGCACACGAACTCAGAACGCCGCTAACTTCGATTCGTTTAGTTGTGGAAACGTTACAAAACCGCTTGGAACCGCCTTTAAATCGCTGGGTTAACCGCCTAATGCAAGAAGTTGACCGGCTGATTAACTTGGTGCAAAGCTGGTTAGAACTTACCCAAATGGAAGCAAACCCAAACATGCAATTGCAAGTCAAAGCTGTAGAATTGCGATCGCTGATTGCATCGGTTTGGGAAACATTAGAACCTTTGGCACAGCATCAACGTCTGTCTTTTTCTTATTCTGGCCCAGAAAATCTGTGGATTAAGGCAGATAAAGCCCGTATTTACCAAGTTTTTCTCAATTTGCTAGACAATAGCATTAAGTACAGTCCTCCTGGTACAAGTATTCACGTCCAAGCAAAAATCCTTTCAACGAATAATGCGAGGGATGCTGCTTCTGAAATTATCGAAATAAATCTGATTGATTCTGGAGTCGGGTTTTCGGAGGTAGATTTACCCCACGTTTTTGAGCGATTTTATCGAGGAGATAAAGCGCGATCGCATTCTCCCCAAGATGGTAACTCCATAGGGGCGATCGTTGGCAATGGATTAGGATTAGCGATCGTTGAGCAAATTCTGATCGCCCACGGTGGTTCAATCAAAGCGATGAACCATCCAGAAACTGGTGGTGCGTGGATGCAACTCCAATTTCATGAAGTTATGGCAAACTCCCTAAGCCAAGACTATAGTTAGTAATATCTTCACCTTTAAGACAACAAGTGTGAAAGCTATCGATTATAGTCCCAATCCTCAAAGACCTCAACTCGCACGCGCCATTAGGCGCTTAGAACGAGATGTATTACGCATGGGTGCTTTAGTCGAACAATCATTTCGCCTCAGCCACCAAGCGTTATTTGCTCGTAACTTAACAGCAGCTGAGGAACTTCCCCGATTAGATAAAAAAATTGATCGCTTTTATAGACAAATAGAATCAGACTGTACGGTGATTATGACGCTGCAATCGCCTACGGCTCAAGATTTGCGCTGCTTGAGTGCTTTTATGCAGTTGGTGCGAGACTTAGAACGCATTGGCGATTATGCTGAGGATTTAGCTGAGATTGCGATTAAAATTTTTCCTTATCCGCCTCATACGTCTTTGCCAGAAATTGAAGCCATGTCCCTTCACGCCCAGGCGATGCTAGCAACTAGCTTAAAGGCTTTGGGAGATTTCGATGAAGCTGGTGGACGCCGTTTAAAGCATCTTGATGATACTGTAGATGATGCCTACGATCGCGTTTATCAAACTTTAGCCCAACAACGGGATGTCCCAGGCGTAGTCGAGCCAATTATACTGCTGTCACTGGCAATTCGTTGTCTGGAACGCATGGCAGATCATGCCACTAATATCGGTCAAAGGGTAGCATATATTGTCACCGGTCAACGCTCTTAATTAACGTGCTGCCTACATCCCCGACTTCTTCAAGAAGTCGAGGATCTAAATCCAGTTTAGGTAAGGGATTTCCAAGAAATAAATTACTACTACTTGTGGGGTGGCCAGCGTTCGACTGACTTGTACTGAGCTTGCCCTTCGGCAGGTGTTACCCTGAGCCTGTCGAAGGGTCGAAGTAGCGCTCACGCCGAAGTCTTGCCCGCCTTTGGTTGCTTGGCAAACGAGATGCCCAACCTACAATATAATCATTAAATGTTTTTTATTTGGAAGTCCCTAAGCGCCATTCCACCCTACTGTGTTCATAATTATTTGCGCTGACATACTTACTTAGTCTACAGAAAATATCAAATAATTAAAAATAAGTTAACTAAATATTTTACTAAAAGCTTACCTCTTCTTAAACTTACACAATTAAAGTAACGGATAAACAACTAAAACATTTTGGATCTATCTTACTGATCGATACCTTAAACCAGAAGTTGTTTCCATGAAAAATTTTGAGTTAGCTCTAACTCTGATTCATCAAAATACACCTTCAGATATATAGGTAAAATTTGATACAAATTATTAGAGTTTCTTAATCATTGTAAATAGCGAGATTCCCTGATAATTATGTAGTTACGGTTAATCATGTATTCCATAAGTCCTACATCAAACTCTTCTGCCGTGTCAAATAGCTCTGCTTTGGACGGACAATTACCCCAGCAGATATTTACCCGTAGGGAAGTAATTCCACTTCAAAATGACGTACTTTGGCGTATTGATCATGGTGCAGTTCGTACCTTAACCTGGAGTGAAGATGGAACATTCATCACTCTCGGTTATTGGGGGTTAGGGGATCTGATTGGTTATCCTTTGTCTAGAGTCAAGCCATACCAGATTGAATGTCTCACTGGCGTGGAAATAAGCATTGTGCCACCTTATCTGTGGCATCAAGATATTAATGCTTTGTTGTCTCACATTCAACAGGCAGAGGATCTACTAAAGATTGTGCATCGAAAACCAATTTCGCTACGTTTATGGCAGTTTTTGGTGTGGTTAAGCGAAAAATTTGGACGTGATGTCGATCAGGGCAAGCTAATTGATTTAAATGTTACCCATCAAGATATTGCTGAAGTCTTAAATACCACACGGGTAACAGTTACCCGGCTCCTACAACAGTTGGAGTCGGAAGGAACAGTTTTACGTCACAAACGCCGGATTATTTTGCGCTCACCAAATAAATTAATTAAAAATTATGCTTCAGTATTATATTAAATGACTTGTATTTATCAGAGGAGATAGGTATAATCATTGCTGTGAATGTGTGTGAAATTCCTGAAAGTAAAGTATTTTAAGTATTTTACGATGATTGGATTAGTAGGTGTGAGTGAGACTAAAAACATGACAAAACAATTCTGGAATCTTTTTAAGGTTAGTCCGGTTGTTCTAGCTGCTACATTTTTTGTTGCCAATAGCGCCTTAGCTGCTGAAGTCAACGACCCAATAACAAATGTTTCCCAGTTATCTGAAGCTCAAGAGTCTAACGACATTAGTCAAGTAACATCAGTTTCGCAATTTTCGGATGTGCAGCCCACAGATTGGGCATTCCAAGCTTTACAATCCCTAGTTGAGCGCTACGGCTGTATTGCAGGTTATCCCAACGGTACCTATCGTGGGAACCGTGCTTTGACCCGTTATGAATTTGCCGCAGGTTTGAATGCCTGTCTAAACCGGGTTAACGAACTGATTGCTACAGCTACTGCCGATATAGTCAATAAACAAGACCTGGCTACTTTACAGCGCTTACAAGAAGAATTTGCTGCTGAACTAGCAACCTTGCGCGGTCGTGTCGATGGACTAGAAGCCCGCACTTCTGAGTTGGAAGCCAATCAGTTCTCTACTACCACCAAGTTGGTTGGGGAAGCGATTTTCAACATATCTGATGCTTTTGGTGGAGATAGGGCAGTTGCTGCTGGTAATTCAAATCAAAACTTGGATTCTAACACCACTTTTTCTGACCGTGTTCGTTTGAACTTGTACAGCAGTTTTAGTGGTCAAGACCAGTTGCAAATCCGTTTGACTGCTGGCAACATCGTTTCTAATGCTGCTGTCACAGGTACTAACATGACCCGCTTGGCCTATGACGTCGCTGCTCCCGACAACAACAGCGTTAGCATTGATAAAATCAACTATGCTTTCAATCTAACCGACGCAGTGCGTGTCAAGGTTGATGCAACTGGTGGAGAGTTATGGGAGAATGTGAATACCTTCAACCCTGACTTTTCTAGTTCAGCCAGAGGTGCCCTTTCTCGCTATGGACGTTTCAGCCCTATTTATCGTCAAGGTGCCGGTGGCGCTGGTTTAACTCTTACCTTCAATCCTAAAGGTCCGATCAGCTTGAGCGCTGCTTATTTAGCTAGGACTGCTAACGACCCTAGCGTTAATAATGGGCTGTTCGATGGTGATAACGCGATCTTTGGTCAGTTATCTTTCCAACCCAGCAAAGCTTTTAATATTGGTCTAACCTACGCCCGCAGTTATCAAGGTAATACTGTTGCCAATAACCTTTTGCAAGCTACAGGTAGTGCTTTTGCTAACAATCCTTTTGGAAATAACACTCGTACCGAATCCGACAACTACGGTGCAGAAGCTACCTTCCAACTTGGCTCTAAGTTGGCTCTCAGTGGTTGGGGAGGTTATACAACTGCCGATGCTCAAACTGGTGTTAATGCGGGTAGATATGCAGAAATTTGGTACTACGGTGCAACACTTGCTTTGAAAGACTTTGGCGGAGAAGGCAACGTCTTGGGTGTGATCTTTGGTCAACCACCCCAAGTTACTGGTGGTAACATAAAAAACGGTAGTGCTTTTGACTCTGGTACATCTTATCACTTAGAGGGTCTTTACAAGTACAAGGTTTCCGATAATATTCAAGTCACCCCTGGCTTGTTGGTAATCTTCAATCCAGAGAACAACAATAATAACGACACTGAATATGTAGGCACTCTACGTACTACCTTCACCTTCTAAAATCGGTGATGAAATATAAAGCTCAGAATTAGATAAACAAAACCCCGCTTCAAGGTGGGGTTTTGTTTAGATTTTTCAGGTCGCAGATTAATAAATCCACAATTATTATGAAAAAATTGGCTATGTAGGATGATCATCTGGCGGATTGGATATATCTTTTGGAGGGCGATCGCTACTCCAAGCCCACCACACAGAACCACACTGACAGTAGTAGAACTCTTGCCATTTGCGACGACGGTCTTCTGTAAGTACAGGCGATCGCCGATTTAGCCAAACTTTTTCAGCTTCCAAGCTACTCAAGCGGCAGCTAGGACAGCAAAACTCGTAAGCGTGTGTTGCTTTATTCGTCCATTCAGGCGGGATAGGAACAAAAGCGTCCATGATTAGGACAGGGAGTAGGGAGTGGGGAGTGGGCTTGCCGTGAGCGTAGCCGAATCGGAGTGGGGAATAGTATTGAAAAACGCTGTTAAACGACACTATTCTGACAAATTTGTCTATTCTATTTATAAATCTTATTTTACGACGGTTTGCACTTATAAAACAGCTTTTTTAAATCCTGCAAGAGGATCTCACAAATCAAAGATTAACACGAATGATAACTAAAATAGTTACTATCCAGATTATGGCTAATAATTAAATTTATGGAGCCAAATGTTGAAATTCGCCGTTTGTTAGATGTAATGCCTGCTTCTGGTCGGATGACGACAAAACTTGTTAGTCAGCCACAGCAAGCAAAAGTGATTGATGCCTCCTTTCCCCAACCCTGGAATCAGGCGCGACCGATATATATTAATTTCGATTTGTGGCGTCGCTTGACAAAGCCGCAACGAGATTTGCTGCTGTTGCAGATGGTTAGCTGGTTGACGGGGGTGAAGTGGTTTAAACCCGACATTTATCAAGGTATGGTGCTGGCGGGACTGGTAGGCGGATTCTTGGAAGCAGCACAGTCAGATGTGGTAGGTGTAGCCGTAGCTGGGGGATTAAGTGCGATCGCGGCTTGGAGGATCTGGCGCACTAATAAATCTCAAGAGTCAGAGTTAAATGCCGATGCAGCAGCAATTAAAATAGCACAACGGCGCGGTTATTCCGAAGCAGAAGCAGCGCAGCACCTGTTATCTGCAATTGAAGCCGTAGCTAAAATTGAAGGGCATTCCAGTTTAAATTTTGCTGAGTTGATTCGTTGCCAAAACTTACGAGCGATCGCAGGTTTATCACCAGTGGGTATGCCAGAAAGTTATGATAAGTAGAATAAATGTCTCTGCTGCCCATTTGTAGCAACATTTAAAGTGAAAAGTCTTGATATGGGTTTTTCACAGCGATCGCAAAACCTCTAAATTTCAGATCAGGTTTTGGTCTTGTCTAAGCTAAAGTTTTAGCATAGTTTCTCATTTTTTATAACTACAGTAACCTTTCAGTAACAAATAGGGCTTTGTGATTTATTTAGCCCCAGGCTTCTAGCGTTTAGGCGGCGAGTTGCAAGACATGAGCCTCAAACTAGCTACAATCGATGAGGCTATTCTACACTGGAATAAGAGAATGTGTGTTTAACTGACTTAGATATCAAAAAGTGCGGAGTTTTGTCATACCTTCTCAGTGTTGCTTATGAAGTGCTTACCTCGTGTGGTAAAACTTAACTTAAATTCTGTCAGTTACTAACGGAGTTGATGGGAATGAGTACCTTAATTTTTATTGGCTTGATAGTGGTTTACGGAGGCGGCGTTTTGAAGTTTTGGAATGGGTTTGGGCGGACTAATTTTAATCCGACTTTGACCAATCGCATTGGTTTATCTTTGCTATGGCCAGCTTTGTTTATTACAAATCAATCCTATCGTCGAAACTTTAGAAAAGCGTTGAAGGGCTAGAGTTTACTATTAAGTACAACGTCATCCGATCCTGAAGGTGGCATATATCTCAATATAAATCTAACCCCCCACCCTCCCTTCCTGGCTAGGGAAGGAAGGTTGGGTTTGCTCCTTTTAGGAAAAAGAGGAATTAGGGAGGGATAAGTTCGTTAACCGTTGGAAGTATTTCAACTGATGAATTTAGGAATTAGTGCCCATTGGTTATTACATGGATTGCTCCACCTACAGCCGCACCATCAACAGCATTGCCAAGGGTATGTCTACCATCGCCAGTAATTATCCCAGTCAAGGCGCTAGCCCCAGCACCGACTCCGACATCTTGACCAAGGTTCCGGTGACGGCGACCACGAGTGTTTCTCAGACCATTTGCACCATTGACTGCTGCACCAGTGACACCACCTTTGACAGCATTGCCTAATACACTACCATGTCCTCTAACAGCTCCTGTTACCACATTGGTAACAGCCCCAATACCTGCATCTCTTAGTACTTGGTCGTCAGCAGCAGCCGGTTTCGCGGGAACTAAGGTGACACCAGCTAAACTTGCAGCCATGAGACTGGGTAAAAGTGTACGCTTTAGGATATTATTCATTGTGTTACCTTCTCAAAACATCAAACAACTGGCTAAAAACCAAAGTTGCTGGAGTCCGATAAAATCTGATTTTTTCGTCTGAACAACAGCAACTAATTATTGTTCTCTAATATAGATCATCGCACTTCCAAAGTCATAACTGCATCTACTGAAAGCATGAATATAGATTCAGTCCAGAGAAGCCCTTACTAATTTATTAGGCAATACTAGAGATTATCTATTGACAAAATTACTAAAAGATGCTATTGGGATGTGAAAGTTGCATTTTTTCATTACTACCAAGCGATTTATCATTAGAAATCGCGTAGTGTTTACCTTATCTATCTAAAGGTAGTTGCCAAAATAATTAAACTAACTCGTCGGGGTTAATATTTAATTCTCTTAGTTTAGCAGCCAAGCGTTGCGTAGGTGTAGCCCGCACTTCTCTACGAGACGCTGCGTGTAGCTTGCTTATCCGAAGGAGTACGACAAAGCTCAGTGACCATCGTAGACATCGCTCCCATCCTATTTGTAGCAAATTACCCTGATTATCCCACCAGCGCAACCAGGGTAATTCTAGATTCTGATAGCGGCCTTGCCAAGTTCCCAATAGCTATACAATGTATCAGCGATTCTACTCCAATAGCTTTAGGATATGTTTTGGGATATAATTCCAATTCCACTGCTTAAAATCTATTTGCCGAAGCTCTTATTTCTAAGAATCTGTTGATAGCCAATTATCCAAGCTTAGTCCTTCAACTCTCAGCAAGTCAGAGTCATTAGAAACCAGAGTTAAACCGCGTGCGATCGCTGTAGCTGCTATCAATATATCTTGCTCTTGGATAGTCAACCCCCTGCGTTGTAAATCCACATATATTTCACACGCTAGTTCAATAATCTCTAAATCATCTATTAATAAAATTTTATATATTTGACAAAATTTATTAAACTCAGCTAACTGTCTAGTTGCATTGATAGCTAAAAGACCTCGTTTGACTTCATAGTAAGTTATGCAACTAATAAACACATCTTGTTTCAGACGACGCACTTCTCGAAACTTTTGCTCTACAATTACATTTCTCTTCAAAATATAACTAACAATATTTGAATCTAGTAAATAACTCACCTTATTGGTCTTCCTTCTACCACTGCATCAAAAATAGCTATTTGCTCGGGTGTTAAATCATTTAACGTACCTGAAACTGCCTCTAAAATTAAAATACTATCAATTCTGTCTGTCAAATCATCATCTTTAATTTCCGTCATTTCTTCTGGTGAGAATTGCCCAAATAGTTCAACTAACATTTGGCTCATTTCCTGTTGATTTAACTTGACTTGATATAAGCTATTACCTTTAAATAATTTTTCCACAATTGGCGATATCCGATTGATAAGTTGCTGATGATAGCTAGAGACTTTTTGCATAATTTTCTCCCAGTATTTCACTAATTACCTCAATTATAAACAATCCTCCTCTGCGTTAAAAAAAGGCTGGCAATATTTCGGCGTGAGGGCTGACTATAGTTTGGTCTTGTAGACTTATGATAAATATCTTCTGTTGGATTTCTCTTGACTCTACAATAGTCAAAGACCTGGCTATTTCCAATTGCCAAGTGTAAAATGTAAACTAAAACTCAGCACTTTGCGGTGTACGCGGAAAGGGAATCACATCGCGGATATTTCCCATACCAGTCATAAATTGCACGAGTCGTTCAAAACCCAACCCAAAACCCGCATGGGGGACAGTACCATAACGACGTAAATCAAGATACCACCACAAGTCTTCTGGGTTTAATCCTTGCGCTAACACGCGGCGTTCTAAAACTTCCAAGCGTTCTTCGCGCTGCGAACCGCCAACAATTTCGCCAATTTTCGGTGCGAGAATATCCATTGCGCGGACGGTTTTTTCATCGTCGTTTAAACGCATATAAAAGGCTTTGATTTGCGCTGGATAATCTGTAACGATCGCAGGCTTTTTAAATAATTGTTCAGCTAGGTAGCGTTCGTGTTCTGATTGTAAGTCTAAACCCCAACTTACAGGATATTCAAATTTAACATCAGCTTTTTCTAAAAGTTTGATGGCTTCTGTATAAGTTAAGCGTTCAAACTGATTATTAATAATATTCTCAGCTGTTGTCAACACAGATTTATCAATGCGTTCATTGAAAAATTCCATGTCTTCTGGGCAAGTTTCCAACACATATTTAAAAATGTGTTTCAGAAACGCCTCAGCTAAATCCATATCGCCTTCTAAGTCACAAAAAGCCATTTCTGGCTCAACCATCCAAAATTCTGCTAAGTGGCGGGAAGTATTAGAATTTTCTGCACGGAAGGTAGGGCCAAAGGTGTAGACGTTACTAAACGCCATCGCCATAACTTCCGCCTCCAACTGGCCGCTAACTGTTAAATATGTGGGTTTAGCAAAAAAGTCTTGGCTGTAATCTACTGCTTGATTTTCTGTGCGCGGAATATTCTTTAAATCCAAACTGGTAACACTAAACAGTTCACCCGCACCTTCGCAATCGCTAGCAGTGATAATGGGTGTGTGTACCCACAAAAAGCCTCTTTCGTGGAAAAATTGATGAATTGCTGTCGAACAAGCATTTCTGACGCGGAAAACTGCACCAAAGGAATTAGTTCGCGCTCGCAAATGTCCAATGGTTCGCAGAAACTCAAAGGAATGGCGTTTCTTTTGCAGGGGATATGTATCGGGATCAGCCTCTCCGTAAACTTTCACTATGTCGGCTTTCAACTCAATTCGCTGTCCTTTACCAAGAGAAGCCACTAATACCCCTGTCACTTCGACAGCAGCACCCGTATTCAATTTTTTCAAGATAGCTTCATAATCCGGCAAATCTTGATTAATCACGACTTGCAAATTAGCTAGTGATGAGCCGTCATTGACTTCAATAAAAGCAAACCCTTTGGAATCACGTTTCGTCCGCACCCAGCCTTGAACTTGGAGGGACTCATCAGGTTGACCACTTCGCAATATTTCTGCAATCCGTCGATTTACCATATTATGCAATTTATATTTCGTCAACGTCGGGAGTAGAGAAAAGAATCTTAAGGAGTTAACTCAATCTAAAATCCCAAATTGGGATTATCCAGCACAAGACTTTAATATCCAGCCTATGATAACGCCCATTCCGCCAAAGCGGACGGCTTGCCAGAAAGGTTTTTTGAAGCTACGCCAAGAAAATAACTGGCTTTCTAAATTTAGTTCTAGCATTTCCAATTGCTGTTGAATTTGCCGTAACTCTACTTTGATATCTGGTGTCTGAGATTTATTGTGCTTCAGTTGATCCCGGCGCTGTTGCCATTGTGCCTGTTGTTGGCGATCGCGTTGCACTTGATCATAACGTTCTTTTAAGGACAGGAGCGATCGCTCTACTTCTTCCAGTTCTTGTTCAAAATCTGGTTCGGGATTTTCCCCTGGCGGTTGCGATTGTTTTGGCGGCTTCATTTACAAGTAGTAAAGTAGAAGTAAATGCAAATGTGCCAATAGTCATGTCTCAATCTACCCAGCTGCCGAAAACCAGTCAACTGAATGAACTTAGTACCCTGGAACTAGCTCAAGCCCTCATGGAAAGGCTGACCATTTCCCCTAACGATTGGCATCGCCTCAAGTCTAACCGCAATTCTCGCGCTAATGAACAAGTGGCAGCAGCTATTGTGTATCTTTTAAAGAATCAGCCCCAAGAAGCTCAAGCTAGATTAGAACAAGCAGTAGGTTGGTTAGATCGGTCTATTTCTGCCCCTCCCTGTCCGAGTCATGAAAAAAGTTAGGAGTGAGGAGTGATGAGTTAGAAGTTTTAAATAATTAACTCCTGTAGAGACGCGATTAATCGCGTCTCTACTCCTAACTCCTAAATACCTTATCGCCGCAGAGATAATCCCCGGCGATTTTCCATTTGTTTACAAAGCCTCAATTCTGTGCCTTTGCGGTTCCACTGCACCTGATCAAAAATTTGATGGAGAAGACATAAACCACGACCACTTTCTGCCTCATCTGGTGGGAGATAATCTGTTGACTCTTCATCACTACAAGATGAAGGAGTAAAGCCGCTACCCTGGTCTGATATGATCCACCAATATTGATTATCTATTAAGGAAAAACGCACTACAACTGTTTTACTTGGATCAAGATTATTGCCATGTTTAGCGGCGTTGACTAGGGCTTCTTGAAGTCCTAGCCGCAATTCGGCTTGTAACTTTGCTGGAATTTCTGCCAACAGTAAATCTAATATCGGACAAAGATAGAGGGTTGAGGCAAAACTAATAGTGCCCCAATAGCGTCCAACTGGACGGAGTGAAATAGTAATCACAAGAGAAACCCCATAGCTTTCAGTTAGCTAGACATCAGTTTGCTATTACAGGCACCCTGATAAAACTTGAGGTGGTCATGCTGCCTTCAAACTTGCGTCTTTAAAACTAAATTTTGAAAATGCTAGGGAGCAGAGCATTGGCTTTATCTATGAGTTGGGATTGTTTAGATATATAGCGGCTGCAATAAGTTTGATAGTGAAGTCAGCAACTTCAAAAGATGCTAGTAATTCAATAGAGTATTGGCATACTCTAGTTAATTGCCGATCTGGAATTTACACAATCCAATTTCACATTTTTAAGAGCCTATGCAACTTGAATTTCTTTAAACAAAATGAATTTCTATTTTTAGCTTAATTTAATTTTAGCATCTTTAGTATGCACTAGACTAAAAATTTCAAATTTCACTTTTTTTAAAGGAATTACTACCCTTGTCCAAATGTGATAGCACAAGAAAGGCGGCAGCTTCAACATGAGCAGTTTGAGGAAAAAAATCAGCAGGTTGTACCCGTGTGATAGTATATTGCCCATCTTGACAAAGCAATTTCAGGTCACGGGCGAGGGTAGATACTTTACAGCTGACGTAAACGATCCTATATGGTTTCAATTGCCGTAAAGTCTCGATGACAGCGCGATCGCACCCTTTACGTGGCGGATCGAGTATTACTACATCTGGTATTGCGCCCATTTTTGGCAGCAATTTTTCTACTGCCCCAACTTGGAATGTCACATTATCAATTCCGTTGCGGTGGGCATTCAAAATAGCTTGGTCTACTGCTGCTGGTTGCACTTCTAATCCTGTAGCAATACGTACTTTGTTGGCGAGGGGTAAAGTTAAAGTCCCAATACCACAGTAGGCATCAACTAGGAACTCATGCCCTTGAAGATTGAGTTCTGATTGAATTACCTGCAATAGTGCCTCTGCTGTTTCTGTATACACTTGGAAAAATGTATCTGGGCGCACTTGAAATTCCAGTCCAGCAAAATTTTCACGCAGGTGTGGTACTCCAGCGATGCAACGGGTTTCTGATCCAAAGATAGCATTTGTGCGATCGCTATTACGATTGAGCGACACTCCCACTAACTGGGGATAGCGCTTTAACCATTCCTGGGCTTGGGTTTCAATTCCTGATAAATTCCAGTCCTTCACCACCAAAGTCAGCAACATTTCCCCAGTGTGTCGGCCAATGCGTAAACCAAGATGGCGAATTTTCCCTTGGTGACGCTGTTCGTCGTAAATTTGCCAACCCCGTTGTTGAATATCCTGCTTAACTTCGGCTAATAAAGGATTTAATCGTGAGTCTTGGACTGGACATTGATTTAAGTTAATTAATTGGTGACTACCTTTTTGGTAATATCCAGCTTGTACCTGTCCCGTTGCCGATATGCCTAGAGGATATGTAGATTTGTTACGGTAATTTAAAGCAAAAGGGCCGGCGAGTACCGGCTCAACTGGTGGTTGGACAAAACCGCCAATGCGTTCCAAAGCTTGGATAACTTGATTTTGCTTGGCTGCTAGCTGGTTATTATAATCAATATGCTGCCACTGGCAACCACCGCACTTATCCGCCACAATACAATTAGGTCTAATCCGGTGGGGGGATCGTGACAATAGCTCCTGGAGCTTACCGTGGGCGTATTTGGGTTTAACATGTACCAAGCGGACGATCGCGCGATCGCCTGGGACAGTATCCGGGACAAACACAACACGCTCATCAGCGCGTCCCACACCATCGCCTGTATCACTCAGATTAGCGATCGTCACTTCAATTAATTCACCCTGTTGCCAAATTATTTTAGTCATTGGTCATTGGTCATTGGTCATTGGTCATTGGTCATTGGGCATTGGGCATGGGTCATTCCCCTTGTCTCCCTTGTCTCCCTCATCTCCCCCACTCCCCACTCCCCCACTCCCCACTCCCCCCAAACAGATAAATTCAATACATAAGTAGCTCCTATCTCTTCACTTGTGTACCTCCGACTCGTTAAACTAACAGATAAATAATATTTCAGGTGATTTCAATCATCATGACTGTAATTAGCCAAGTTATTCTCCAAGCCGACGACGAACTGCGTTATCCCAGCAGTGGCGAACTTGAAAACATCAAAGACTTTTTGCAAACCGGCGTACAACGGACGCGGATTGCGGCTACCTTAGCCGAAAACGAAAAAAAGATAGTTCAGGAAGCAACCAAACAACTTTGGCAAAAGCGTCCTGACTTTATCTCCCCCGGAGGTAATGCTTACGGGGAACGTCAACGCTCTCTATGTATCCGTGACTTTGGCTGGTACTTACGTCTAATTACTTATGGCGTGCTTGCCGGCGACAAAGAGCCAATTGAAAAAATCGGTTTGATTGGTGTGCGGGAAATGTACAATTCATTGGGCGTTCCCGTAACTGGAATGGTAGAAGCGATGAATTCGCTGAAAACAGCCTCCCTTAGCTTACTGAGTGCAGAAGACGCTGCCCAAGCAGCACCCTACTTTGATTACATCATTCAAGCGATGTCTTAATACAAAGTGTGTGCTGCTTCTAGGAGTATATTTCCGATCTACTAGAATCAGTGCAAGATATTAGCACTCAATAGGCATAAGATCCCCAATTTGATCATACCTTCCCCACATTGGGTAGTGGCTGTGGCAAAATCTCTGTCAAGTTATCAACCAGTTGTGGGGAAATTTTATGGGCATTGGGCATTGGGCATTGGGCATTGGGCATTGGGCATTGGGCATTGGGCA
>NZ_JABXKJ010000073.1 GCF_017115085.1 Nostoc sp. NMS7
ACGGAGTTCAAAGACTCGTTGACGGAGTTCAAAGACTCGTTGACGGAGTTCAAAGACTCGTTAACGGAGCTAAAAGACTCGTTGACGGAGCTAAAAGACTCGTTGACGGAGTTCAAAGTTTCCTGAATAAGTTTTATTAATTGCTGATTGTAAATATTTTTCGCATCTCTGTGTCCCCATTTTTGATGCAATACGCTTAGAATAAAGCTTTTTTCTCTCCCTTTGCTCTCCCTGCTACCTACTGCCCTACTTATTCTCCAGCTAGGTTCATCCAATAGGATGAATTGTCATTTTTACCACTAAGTAACAATAAAGAAGTCAAATAGAGTATAAAAATATGTCATCTGCCCAAGTGCCCTCCCTACCACCCCTGATTCCGCGCGAAATTCTGTTTGGGAATCCCGAAAAAACCAGTCCACAACTCTCGCCTGATGGCAAGTACTTGGCATATATCGCCCCCGATGAGAAAAATGTCTTGCAAGTTTGGTTGCGAACTGTCGGACAAGAAGACGACCAAATACTAACTGCTGACAAAAAACGTGGTATCCGCATTTTCTTCTGGACTTATAACGCCGACCAGTTGATTTATATGCAGGACTCAGATGGCGACGAGAACTTTCACCTCCATTTGGTGAATATTCACTCCAAGATTGTGCGTGACTTAACCCCATTCCAGGGTGTAAAAGCCGAACTTGTGGAACTGGAACCTAAATTTCCAGATCAAGTGCTGGTAGCGTTGAACTTGAACAACCCCCAAAAGTTTGACGTTTACCGCATCAACCTAAAAAATGGTGCAGTGGAGTTCGACACCGACAACCCCGGTAATATTATCAGTTGGACATCTGACGCCCAGTTTCAAATACGTGCAGCAACAGCTAGCACACCCGATGGTGGTTATGATTTGTTATTGCAGAAAACGGCAGACAAACAGTGGGAAATTCTTCGCCACTGGGGGCTAGAGGAAGAAGGGGGTTCTGTTAGCTTCTCCACTGATGGCAAAACTCTTTATATTCAAGGCAATCATGATGCTAATGCCAAACGTCTGCTAGCTGTTGACCTAGATACTCGTAAAGAAACTGTCATTGCTGAAGATGAACAGTATGATGTCGTGGGGATAATCATTCAGCCATTGACACGAGTTATCCAAGCAGTTTCTTTCTACAAAGACAAACAAGAATGGCAGATAATTGATCGCACTATCGCCGCTGATTTTGAGGAAATCGCCAAGGTGAGTCCTGGGGAATTCTCTCTAATTAGCCGCGATTTGGAAGATAAAACCTGGCTAGTAGCTTATAGAACTGACGATGGGCCAGTTTATTACTATGCCTATAATAGAGAGTCAAAAACCAGCACCTTCCTCTTTAGCAATCAACCTAAACTCGAAGCGTTGCAGTTAGCTTCAATGCAACCGATTTCTTATGAAGCGCGGGATGGCTTGACTATCCACAGTTACCTAACAACCCCTGTGGGAATACCTACCCAGAATCTACCAACAGTACTGCTGGTTCATGGTGGCCCTTGGGCGCGAGATGTTTGGGGTTTCTCTCCCACAACGCAATGGCTAGCTAACCGGGGTTATGCTGTTTTGCAAGTGAACTTTCGCGGTTCTACTGGCTATGGAAAAGCATTTTTGAATGCTGGTAATCGCGAATGGGCTGGCACAATGCACGACGACTTAATTGACAGCGTGAACTGGCTAGTGGAACAAGGTATTTCCGACCCCCAAAAGATTGCGATTATGGGCGGTTCTTATGGTGGTTACGCCACCTTAGTGGGATTGACTTTTACACCAGAAATCTTTGCTGCTGGTGTGGATATTGTCGGGCCGAGTAACTTAATAACGCTGATAGAAACTATACCGCCTTATTGGGAACCATTGAAGGCAATGCTTTATCACCGTGTTGGTAACTTGGAGACAGAATCAGAGTTTCTGAAATCGCGATCGCCTTTATTCTTCGCTGACCAAATTCAAAAACCTTTACTCATCGGTCAAGGTGCAAACGATCCACGGGTGAAACAATCAGAAAGTGATCAAATTGTCAACGCAATGCAACAGGCTGGTTTGCCAGTGCAATATGCACTTTACACAGATGAAGGGCATGGTTTTGCCAGACCAGAAAATCGCTTGCATTTCTTTGCGATCGCCGAAGAGTTTCTCGCCAAATATTTAGGCGGTAGATTTGAACCTTTAGCAGATATCCCCGGTCATTCAGGAATAGTTAAATAAAGTTTCACGCATGGTGGTTAGTGTCATTCACCCACCACCTTAATATTTTCAATCTAGTAAACGTATACACCAAGAAGCCAGTGTACCAAAACACAAAAATATTACACCCTGTTTTTTGGCTTATTCATACTCAACTTTCGCTTTAAGTGCTATATCGAAGGCTTCTAAATGTGACAAATCTTCAGCCCCCCATAGTTCACCGTTATTAATACCCTCTGGCTGTAATACGTTACAAATAGGCGGATTTAAAAAGATAGGTTTTTTTAGGGCAATACCCCAGACATCAGCTCCTTCATAACCACAACTATTTTTGTAGTCAACAAGACTTTCTCCTAAGAAATGCAAATCTTTATCGGCAGCAAAGCTTTTTTCATCATATTTAAAAATTTTTTCAACAGCCATCCATCCTACAATTGCATAAGAAGGAAATGTTTGATCGTTAAGTTCATAAGAGTCTAGATATTTTTTACCTTCTTCTGAATTAGAAAAGTTTAATGTGTGAACTAATAATGTACTATCTTTGTAGTTAAGTTCATGATTAATTGGGTCAAATATTACTAATGTGGTGTACTCACACATTAACAAACCTAGAGCCTCTTCAATGGATAGAGAAACAGCTAAATGCCTGTAAAAACCTCGTTGGTGATAAGCAGAATATTCATGAGGATTGACACGAGTGACTTGGGTATAAAAATCTTTTATATACTGTGAAAAATTTAACTTTGGATTTTTCGGATCATAGCTTTCTGTTATATCTTTTAACGTAGTTAAATAAGTACAGGCTTCAGAGGATTCTTTGATCCGCATAAAGCCAAAGCCAAAATTTCCACAAAATCTTTTGAATTCATTAAACTGTTTTGAATTCAATAGTTGAGGCGGATCTATTAAATAACCAGTACCAAAAGCGTCATAAGAATGATTATTTTCATAATTATTTGTAACTGTCTCTCCACAAATAAATTTAGACCAAAGATAATATTGTTTTGGTTTGTTACCTATCCCTACTATCAAAAAAATTGTATCGCCTACTGTATTTAAAACGGCTCTTTTATTAGTTGATATACCACGCACAACTTCGCCATAATCATATTTTTCAATTAGGGATTCATCAAGAATCATTTCAACAGGTACGTAACCTAGAACATTATAATTATGGTATTGAACCCAAAATTTAGGTTCAGAATCAATTTCCTTTTTCTTTCGGGCAGGTGTCCAAGTATTGCAGTTATATTCTGGGTCAATAGTATTTATCCAGAATCGCTCTCTTTCCATCAGTTTATCTTCTGTGCATTGTTCAATAACTTTAAAATCAAATAAACCTGTTTTTACTGGTGTAGTCACTACCTCTTTTAGATCATATTTTAAAAAGGCATATCTAAGTGGATAACTTCCAATTTCCAATACATTTGGCTTATTCAACCCTCTTGTATCTTGTTTCCATCTCCTGTATATGTTCCGTGATTGTCCAATGTAAGATTTACCATTAACAGTATTTGAAATCTGATAAATACCACAAACCATGTTTGTTCTCCTTTCTGAAAAGACTAAATTACTGCCTCAGCTTCAGGCAGTCAAATTTTCCACCATCAGAGTTTAGTATTCCCATAATCTTTAGATATTTATCACCAACAGCAACCTCACAATCTAATCTCGTCAATCAGGCTATATCCACGCTGAGTTGGCCAGAGGTAGTATGGTAAGAATCACTGTGCAACATGTACGCACTCGAAAATTTACAAGCCGCTACCAGGCAAAAAAACTGCGTGATCGCACCTCTCAAATCGCTGCGTCTGTCTGCCTTTTAAATTTAAACTAAGAAATGGCATCACCCGCATTGCTTTATCCAGCGTTGAGTACTTGCTCTGCGGTTAGCTGAAATTCTGGGAAAATAGTAGAAGCGATCGCAAAAAACTTTCTCGCCAAATACTTAGGTGGGAGATTTGAACCTACTCTGATGCTCAGACTCATCTTTTTGCAAGAGAAAATCGAGATAGTCTTGTAATTGCAACAGCCTCGCTGATAGCTGGCGTAACTTGGCTAAAATCATTTCTTCTTGCTGCCACTGGGCAATGGGGATAATTTGAGATGCTGGTACTTCGATCGTTACATGGGGCAGATCAAACCCTTCCAAACTATACCCGTCTTCTTCCCCTTCAGGCATGGGATAATGTTCCACAATTGTTGCAACATTCCCTCGCTTCAGGTTATATTCTGGTAAGTCTTGTGCTAACGCAACTTGGGAGAATAGGGGGTGCTGTACCTTCATGAGTTTACTCCTTGATCTCGCACTTCTCAAATAACTTCATCTGTCTTCCTTACCCGCATTACTTTCTCCAGCATTAAGTACTTGCTCTACAGTTAGCTGTAATTCTGCGAAAATGGTAGAAGCGATGTCTACGACGGGCTACACCTACGCAAAAAACTTTCTCGCCAAATACTTAGGTGGTAGATTTGAACTTTTGGCAGAGAGGCTGAGAAGAAAAGTTTTGGATTCGTAAATGATAAGCAAAGCATCCTGAAAAAATCTTCAGGATGCTTACTGCTATCTTTGACCTTGCTTGACCCTCCTTTCCAATTCAGCTTCAGCCTCTTCTATCGACATTAGCTGTGGATTTGGATTGGCTGCGTGCAAGCGATCAACGTATGCGTGAAACGCTTCAGTGCTGTTAGGATTTTGCAACACGTAAACTCGTAACTCGGCATCAGTCATATCCACAAAGTTGGGTTGTGTCATTTGGTAACTACCTCTCCATTGGGATAAATTTCTATTTCTATTGTCTCTCCCACCAACATCACTAGACGTTTTGTCCTTTCGTCCATCCGCACTAAGTTAATTGGTCGAAGTAAATTGCTCATCCTCACCGACATTTGGTAAAAGCTTCGCAATTGTTCTATTGTTGGTTGCAATTTTACCTCATATTCAGTTTTCAATGTTTGGTCAAATCATCGAAGCTTACTTCATATAAAAGTTCGCGTGAGCGAAGTTAAATCGCTTTTCGATTCAATGTTGGCTGATTATTTCAAGCGATCGCTTCCCTAAAATTGTTGCAAAAACCGCAAATCGCTAGCATACAAGCGACGAATATCATCGATTTGATGTAACACCATTGCAAAGCGTTCTACACCAAAACCGGCAGCAAACCCTGTATAAATTTCTGGGTCATAACCCACAGACTTAAGTACATTTGGATCGACCATACCGCAGCCCATCACCTCCAGCCAACGCCCATTCCACTGCAAATCCACTTCAGCCGAGGGTTCGGTAAACGGGAAATAACTGGCGCGGAAGCGAATTGGTAAATCGCCAAATATTGCTTGTAAAAATACCTTAATTGTGCCTTTGAGGTCTGTAAAAGTTAGTCCCTCATCAATGGCTAAAAGTTCTATTTGATGGAAAACTGCTGAGTGAGTCGCGTCTACATTATCTCGCCGATAAACTCGCCCTGGAGCCACAACCCGAATCGGTGGTTCTTCTCTTTCCATGTAACGAATTTGTACTGATGAGGTATGAGTGCGGAGAAGATTACCGTCTGGCAGGTAGAAGGTATCCTGCATATCACGGGCGGGGTGGTCAGGGGGGGTATTGAGAGCCTCGAAATTATAGTAATCTGTTTCCATCTCTGGCCCTTGAGCCACGGTATAACCCATACCAACAAAAATATCCAGCGCCCGGTCGATAATACCATTGAGGGGATGAATCCGACCTTGGGGGCTGTAAATTCCTGGCATACTTACATCCAGAGTTTCCGCCTCTAGCAAAGCTTGAATTTGTGCAGATTCCAGGGCGGTGCGTTGCTGATCTAGACTAGTTTGCAGGGATTCTTTGACTGTATTGGCGATCGCACCAATTATCGGTCGTTCCTCTGCGCTAAGGCTCCCCATACTTCGCAACAGTGCCCCCAGTTCGCCTTTCTTACCCAGATAGTTAACTCTGAGTTCTTCCAGACGTTCTAGGGTGTCGGCGGCTGCGATCGCTTTTTCTCCTGACTGCCGCAGTGCTAAAAGTTGAGCTTCTAAATTGCTAGTCATTAGTTATTAGTCATTGGTCATTAGTCATTAGTCATTAGTTTATAGTCAAAAGCTGTGAACTGCTCGATAAATAAACTTATAGCTATGCCATTAACATACCTCAAAGATAGGCAAACTTCCTCTGTGCTGTACTAGTACAGCACCGCAGAAATAAACACCGATTCAAAATCAATAAAACGCTTACGCTGTATATCTGTTTGAATTTTGAATTCCGCGTTGCGGTACTAGTGAGTATATATGTTTTTTTCCTGTTTGTGACCTGCGACATTGACAAATGCCTAATAACAAATAACAAATAACTAATGACCAACGATCAATGACTATGAAATTACTAATTAGCAACGATGACGGCATTTCTGCCTTGGGGATTCGTACCCTAGCCAACTACTTGGCAGAGGCAGGTCATGATGTGAGTGTAGTTTGCCCAGATCGCGAGCGATCGGCAACTGGACATGGGTTAACTTTACACCAACCAATTCGCGCCGAAATTGTTGAAGAGATTTTTCATCCGGCTGTCAAAGCTTGGGCTTGCGATGGTACGCCTTCAGATTGCGTCAAATTGGCGCTGTGGGCTTTGCTCTCGACTCCCCCCGATTTGGTTCTCTCTGGCATTAATCAAGGTGCGAACTTGGGAACTGAAATTTTGTATTCCGGCACTGTTTCTGCGGCAATGGAAGGTCTAATTGAAGGCATTCCCAGTGTAGCGCTGAGTCTTAGTAGTCACACATCTAAAGACTTTAAACCTGCTGCTAAGTTTGCCAAAATTCTCGTAGATCAGTTAGCCCAAAAACCTCTGCCAGGTTTAATGTTGCTCAACGTCAATATTCCTGCCCTCAAATGGGAAGAAATTGCTGGAGTTACTCTCACCCGTCAAGGAATGCGGCATTACATTGATGTGTTTGATAAACGAGTTGATCCTCGTGGAAAAACGTACTACTGGTTAACCGGAGAGGTAATTGAGGATGTAGAACCCCTAACCGGATTAAATCTGCCTCAAAATGTACCTACAGACGTAGACGTTATACGTAAAAACTACATCAGTATAACGCCGTTACAATACAATCTAACCTACGCAGATGGACTAGATAAATTGTCTGACTGGGAATTCAATTTTCCGTGAATCATTTGATTTCTCAACACAAAATTGGGGTTATTTGAATGCATCACAGAAAAATGTAGGCTATAACGTAGGGACACTCTTGAAATAAACGATACACATCGACCCCAAAAACTGGAAAATTCTCCCTGAGAGTATCTCATCCACATTTACACAATCAGCCAGAAACAGGATATGCTGTTTTACCAAGAAATCCTCCCTCTTACTAAATCGGTGAGACAGCATAAACTTAGACAAAATAAGTCATAATTTTTCCTCTTATCGCCCGCTCAGTCCAGCAAGCAACACCCATGTCTAGGATAGAGAACCAATTTACCGTACAATTTTGGGGCGTGCGCGGCAGCATCCCCAGTCCAGGGCCAGACACCGTTCGTTACGGCGGTAATACCCCTTGCATATCAATGCAAGCGGGCGATAAACGCTTAATTTTCGATGCTGGCACGGGACTACACGTTTTGGGGCAATCTTTGTTGCGCCAAATGCCGTTAGAAGCTCATATATTTTTTACCCACTCTCACTGGGATCACATGCAGGGTTTTCCCTTCTTTACTCCAGGGTTTGTGAAGGGGAATGACTTTCATATTTACGGCGCGATCGCACCTGATGGTTCTACCATAGAACAGCGCCTGAATGACCAAATGTTGCACCCCAACTTTCCCGTACCCTTGCAGATTATGCAAGCCAATTTAAATTTCTACGACATTCGACCGGGGCAACCAATACACATTGATGACCTTACCCTGGAAACAGCACCTTTAAATCATCCAGGTGAAGCCGTAGGATACCGCGTCAACTGGCGTGGAGGCGCTGCTACTTATATAACTGATACCGAACATTTTCCCGACCGACTCGATGAGAATGTGCTGTGGCTAGCTCGTAATGCCGACATTCTGATTTACGATTCTACCTACACTGACGAAGAATACCACTCCCCAACATCCCCGAAAATTGGCTGGGGACATTCTACTTGGCAAGAAGCTGTAAAGGTGGCGCAAGCTGCTAATGTCAAAACTCTAGTGATTTACCACCACGACCCCGCACACGATGACGACTTTTTAGATCGTGTCGGGGTACAAGCAGCTGCGAAATTTCCTGGGGCGATTATGGCACGGGAAGGAATGGTACTTGAGGTTCCCACCTCAGTTTCGTTATCAGAATCTTTTCCTGTTAGAAAGTCTTCTGTCTAAAGATTGCGATCGCAGTAATTGGAGATTTTAGATTAGATTGGTGATCAGAAGCTTTCAGCACGAGAGCGTACCTGTTGGCTGCACGGTGAGACAGCCCTGCCCAGAGTTGTCACGCCGACCACAGGTTCAGGGCGACAACAGGAGGACATACTTTATAGATTCACCAACACAGCCCAGACACCCACAGATGCCCTCTCTTGCGGCTGATCGAAGGGTAAAACCTCGTTGCAGTCTTAACACTGAACTAGAGCTTTTTAGCTCTGGTATTTGGGGTTATCTGGACTTAGCAAAAAGCTTGTCAAGCTGATGCCCAAGATATCATCTTGGGAAACTTCCCGTGGGTTAGGCTTTTGGCTGATAGCTAAAAGGGTGTCATCAACACCCTGGCTGATTGCACAAGACCTCATGGGCAGTTGGTGAAAGTTCAGACCATCTATAAAAGCTGTTCTCCTGAAAGCGGTTTACCATCAGGTAGCTTTCTGCTGATAGCTAAAATAAACCTAAACTCTCAGAATCCACGTGCGAAATTTGTCTCAAAATGGGTGTTCTGTGTGGGTTGCTTCTTCAAGCGAAGAGCTGCTAACGCCGACTGCTGTTGCCCTTGGCAAGTTTGATGGTGTTCATCTTGGTCATCAAAGGGTAATTCAACCAGTCTTGCACGCTGGTAGTCACTTGTCAGTAGCTAGTAGTCCGCAGTCAAACGAAAATCAACAACTAACAAATAGAGAATATATCTATTCAACAGTTGTCACCTTTGACCCCCATCCACACGAGTTTTTTACGGGGCAACCCCGGAGTTTGTTAACGCCACTGGATGAAAAAGTCCAACAATTGCGATCGCTTGGGGTAGAACAACTAGTACTACTATCCTTTGACAAAGAACTATCTGCCTTGACCCCCGAAGAATTCGTCGAAAAAATTCTTGTGCAACAACTGCGATGCCAGCGAATTAGCATCGGGCAGGATTTTTGTTTTGGCGAAAAGCGCAGGGGTACTGCTAAAGATTTGCAATTAATCGCCGCCAAGTACAATATCCCGGTTGCGATCGTTCCCTTACAAACTTATACAGGTAACTTGCCCACCGAAAGCAGTTGCCTCAATACTCCTCCGCCTCAGCATGCCCGCATTAGCACTTCATTAATCCGCCAAACCCTTGAGTCCGGCGACATCGAAAACGCAAATCTCCTACTAGGACGCCCCTACACTCTCCTTGGTGTTGTCGTTCAAGGTCAACAACTGGGCAGAACGATTGGCTTTCCCACCGCCAACCTCCAACTACCAAAAGAAAAGTTTTTGCCCCGCCAAGGAGTTTACGCTGTCCGCGTTTTCACTCTCAGTGAAACATCAGATGCTACTTCAAGTGAGAGCTTGGGCGTAATGAATATCGGTAATCGTCCAACTGTAAACGGTACTTATTCATCTGCCGAAGTACATTTATTCGATTGGTCTGGGGATTTGTATGGCAAAAAACTACTTGTGCAGCTAGTTAAATTTTTGCGCCCTGAACAAAAATTTCCTTCTCTAGAAGCTCTGAAAACACAAATTCAACTTGACTGCGTTGTTGCTAGAGAAGTTTTGAGTGCTGGAGCGCAAAATAAAAGTTAGGAGTTAAGAGTTAGGAGTTCTAAGTGGGAACAATATATTTAGGCAAATTGGGCATTGGGAAGAATCCAGTCCCCAATCCCTACTCGCTACTCCCCACTCCCGGCACCGCATGAGAGAAAAAATTGACGCTTTAACACAAAATCTAGCTCTTACCATCGTTGGCAAAACTGAGGCAATACGCTTAGTGCTAGTCGCCCTGCTAGGTGGTGGTCATGCCCTCCTAGAAGATGTCCCTGGTGTTGGTAAAACCTTGCTCGCTAAATCTCTAGCTCGTTCAGTGGATGGCAAGTTTCAACGGCTACAATGTACCCCTGATTTACTGCCAACTGACATTACTGGCACCAACATTTGGAACCCAAAAAGCGGCGAATTTACTTTTCTTCCTGGGCCAGTCTTTGCTAATGTGCTGTTAACTGACGAAATTAACCGCGCTACACCCCGCACTCAGTCAGCTTTACTGGAAGTTATGGAAGAACATCAGGTGACAGTCGATGGTGTCTCTCGTGCAGTTCCCCAGCCCTTCTTTGTGATTGCCACTCAAAACCCTATCGAGTACCAAGGTACTTTTCCTCTGCCAGAAGCGCAAATGGATCGGTTTATGTTGTCGCTGAGTTTGGGCTATCCTTCCGAGGCAGAAGAACTCCAGATGCTGCAAAATCTCCAAAATGGTGTGAAAGTTGCTGATTTGCAGCCTTGTATTACCTTGGCAGAAGTACAGGAATTACGTTACCTCTGCTCTCAAGTAAAAGTGGCAACTTCCTTGCAACAGTACATCCTCGAATTGGTGCGGGCAACACGGCAAGATGAGGAAATCACCCTTGGCATCAGTCCGCGTGGCACATTAGCATTACAACGGGCTGCCAAAGCGCTAGCTTTTCTCTTAGGGCGTGATTATGCTATTCCCGATGATGTGAAATTTCTCGTCCCTCACGTTCTTTGCCATCGCCTGATTCCTAGAGGAGGACGCAATGCTAGAACTGTTGTTGAGCGATTATTGCGATCGGTTTCTATTCCTTAAGGTAACAAAAGATAGACAACAGTTGATTCCAAGTTTTGACCTAATTGCGAAATCCGAGATATTTTAGCTGATTTTTCTAGTGAGTCAGGTTAAAATTGCCAAGATATTTTTCCTTGGATACAGGACTTACGCAAACAATAGCCCAAACCCAGATTTTACAGTACGCGCAATTCATGAATTGCCCCTACGCTGTGTAGTTTTGCGTAAGTCCTAGTATAGTCAGTGGTGCGCTGAATAGACATTTATATTACTGTTGTGGATATCAAAGATGCGTTGCTTGCCAAAAGTACTTACGCCAAATCACCAAACACTGCCAATACTGCGTAAGTCTTATGATTAGCACAAGCGCCACTTCTGAATATTTGGGAATGTGAGGAATGTCAATTTTTGTTAAGCGCAAAACCCGCGATGCCTACGGCGGGCTACGCCAACGCCAAGGGCTACAGCAAAGCGCCGAATATGAATTCAAACGCCAATTTTTCGGTTTACTTTTGGTAATTGTAACATGGAGCCTAGCTATGGGCTGGCTTCTAGCCTTAGCAACTAACGCTCAAAGTGCCACTCCCTCCGCCGAAATTGGCACTGTTGACGTAGTACCTGCACAGTACCAACTGGGGCAAGAACTGTATTTAGAAAACTGCTCCACATGCCACATCGGCTTACCACCAGCCGTTTTGCCCACCCAAACTTGGAAAGATCTTTTGGAAGACTCTCAGCACTACGGCGCACAACTAAAGCCTTTAGTCGATCCGCAGCGCATCTTAGTGTGGAAATATCTTTCGACTTTTTCCCGTGTCCAGCTAAACGACGAAGAAACACCCTATCGTCTCAACAACTCGCGTTATTTCAAAGCTTTGCATCCAGGAGTTAAGTTACCACGTCCCGTCCAGCTTGGCAGCTGTGTCGGCTGTCATCCCAGTGCTAGTGATTACAATTTCCGCCGCCTGACAGCAGAGTGGAAGTGAAGACTTAGGAGTGAGAAGTTAGGAGTTAAAAATTCATAACTCTTAACTCAAAACTCTTAACTCATAATTCCTCACTCTATTCTCCCACTCCTTCTCCGGCCTCATCTGGGGGCAAAATGATACTATGAAGAAAGAGTAAATATAAGATAAGAGTTAAAACCAATCATTTAAGAAACTGATTGGCTCGTTTTTCTCCTGTTTTTGAGGTAATTCTCATTTCACACCCATCCACGACCGAAACGGTTGGGCTGGGTTAAATGTTTATAATCAATGCTGAACCTTTAATTCCCATCCCCCTTGATTCAGTTCTATAATCTGCCATGCTAAAACTTTTGTTGGGCGACCCCAACGCTCGTAAGCTTAAAAAATACCAACCTTCTGTTACTGAAATTAACCTTTTAGAGGAAGACATTAAAGTTCTTTCCGATGATGAGTTAAAAGGTAAAACCGCCGAATTTAAACAACGGGTTGCCAAAGGCGAAACTCTCGATGACCTATTGCCAGAAGCTTACGCCGTTGTCCGGGAAGCAGGACGACGAGTTTTAGGCTTGCGGCACTTTGATGTACAACTCCTTGGTGGGATCATTTTGCATATAGGGCAAATTGCCGAAATGAAAACCGGCGAGGGTAAAACATTGGTCGCCACTTTACCGAGTTATCTGAATGCCCTCACTGGTAAAGGTGTACACGTCATCACCGTGAACGATTACTTGGCTCGTCGGGATGCGGAATGGATGGGACAGGTGCATCGATTCTTGGGGCTGAGTGTGGGGCTAATCCAGGCAAGCATGAATCCCAGCGAACGCCAGAAAAATTACGACTGCGATATTACCTATGTCACCAACAGTGAGATCGGGTTTGACTACCTGCGCGATAACATGGCGACATCAATGGCAGATGTGGTGCAACGCCCATTCAATTATTGTGTGATTGACGAGGTAGACTCGATTTTAATTGATGAAGCGCGGACACCACTGATTATTTCTGGGCAGGTGGAAAGACCTACAGAAAAGTATCTGCAAGCGGCTGAAATTGCATTCACACTCAAAAAAGACGAGCATTACGATGTGGATGAAAAAGCTCGTAACGTGCTATTGACAGATGAAGGCTTTGCTGAATCGGAAAATCTTTTAGGAGTCACAGATTTATTTGACCCAGAAGATCCTTGGGCGCACTTTGTTTTCAATGCGATTAAAGCCAAAGAACTTTTTCTCAAGGACGTAAATTACATCGTCCGCGATGGGGAAGTGGTAATTGTGGATGAATTTACCGGTCGGGTGCTACCCGGACGGCGTTGGAGTGATGGATTACACCAGGCTATTGAAGCTAAAGAACATGAAGAAATTCAGCCAGAAACTCAAACTCTAGCGACAATTACTTATCAAAATATGTTTTTGCTGTATCCAAAACTCGGTGGAATGACCGGAACGGCAAAAACGGAAGAACCAGAATTTGAAAAAATTTACAAACTGGAAGTCGCGGTAATTCCCACGAATCAATCCAGAAGACGCGAAGACTTGTCTGATATGGTCTTTAAGACAGAAGCAGGTAAGTGGGGTGCGATCGCTAAAGAATGTGCCGAAATGCACGAACTCGGCAGACCTGTATTAGTAGGAACCACTAGTGTAGAAAAATCCGAACTTCTCAGCCGACTGCTGAAGCAGCTGGAGATTCCCCACGAATTACTCAACGCCCGACCGGAAAACGTGGAGCGTGAGGCGGAAATAGTCGCCCAAGCCGGACGCAAAGGTGCTGTTACCATTGCTACTAACATGGCTGGTAGAGGTACTGATATAATCTTGGGTGGTAACTCCGAATATATGGCGCGTCTGAAGCTGCGGGAATACTTCATGCCCCGAATCGTCATGCCAGAGTCAGAAGACAGCTTTGGCGTTCAAAGAGCAGCCGGATTACCAACAGGACACGGCAGTGGTCAAGGTTTTGCCCCTGGTAAAAAAGTCAAAACTTGGCGGGCTTCACCAGAGATTTTCCCTACCCAGTTGACAAAAGAAACGGAGAAACTACTTAAAGAAGCAGTAGATATTGCGGTACGTGAATATGGCGATCGCAGTTTACCGGAATTGGAAGCAGAAGACAAGGTAGCGATCGCCGCAGAAAAAGCTCCCATCGACGACCCCGTGATTCAGAAATTGCGGTCAGCTTACAACCGCATTAAGCAGGAATACGAACAATTTACTACCCGCGAACACAATGAAGTAGTGGAAATCGGTGGTTTGCACGTAATTGGTACAGAACGCCATGAATCGCGGCGGATTGACAACCAGTTGCGCGGACGTGCAGGAAGGCAAGGCGACCCTGGAACAACGAGATTTTTCCTAAGTTTAGAGGATAATTTACTGCGGATTTTTGGTGGTGAGCGGGTTGCTGGGTTAATGAATGCTTTCCAAGTGGAAGAAGATATGCCCATCGAATCTGGGATGCTTACCCGCAGTTTGGAAGGCGCACAGAAAAAAGTTGAAACCTACTACTACGACATTCGGAAGCAGGTGTTTGAGTATGACGAGGTGATGAATAATCAACGTCGTGCTATTTATGCCGAACGCCGCCGAGTTTTAGAAGGTCAAGATTTGAAAGAACAGGTAATCAAGTACGCTGAAAAAACGATGGATGACATCGTTGACTACTACATCAACGTAGACTTGCCCTCGGAAGAGTGGGAGTTAGAAAAGTTGGTTGAGAAAGTCAAAGAATTCGTCTATCTCTTAGCGGATTTGCAGCCAAATCAATTAGAGGATATGTCTGTCAGCGAGATTAAAGCCTTCCTCCATGAACAGGTGCGAATTGCTTACGACCTCAAAGAAGCGCAGATTGACCAAGTTCAACCCGGACTGATGCGCCAAGCTGAACGCTTTTTTATCTTGCAACGCATTGATACTCTGTGGCGGGAACACCTGCAACAAATGGATGCCTTGCGCGAATCGGTAGGATTGCGTGGTTATGGGCAAAAAGATCCGTTGATTGAGTATAAGAGCGAGGGTTACGAACTCTTCTTGGATATGATGGTTAACATTCGCCGAGATGTAGTCTACTCGTTGTTCATGTTCCAGCCCCAGCCGCAGCAAATGATGCAGGCTTCGTCTGAGATGGTGTAAGTAGCGAATATCTCATGCAGAGACGCAGAGGCGCAGAGGCGTTTTTGCGTCTTTGTGTTTTAAGGCATCTCTCAAAAATATTTTGTTTTCAGGAGTTTACTGAAATGGGTAAGCTGGTACTGCCAAATCTTCAGGGTAAGCAAATGGGGCAAGTAATAGTTACACTCACTGTCACAAATCGAATTGATCAAGTTTTGGCACAGCGAGGCTTTATTTCTTCGGAGGAAGTTCGCTCTTATACTCTGAATGATGTTTTAGTTGATACGATCGCAACTTTGCTGTGTTTACCTGCTAGGATTATTAGTCAACTAGGTTTAGTCCAAGGTGGAGAAGCCTAGGTAGAGACTGCTGCTGGAGTGCAGCAGAGGCGAATTTTCCGAGATGTTGAACTTAGTATTGCAGAGCGTCAAGGAACTTTTGATTGTTTGGAACTCACAGAAGTACCATATCCCCTTTTAGGTGTAACGCCAATGGAAGTTTTAGGGTTAGAACCAGACCTGAAAAATCGGAAGTTGCGGATTTTACCGATGAATTCTGAGCAAATTTATCTGAGTATATTGTAAGCGATCGCTCTACATTAAGTATTAAAAGCTTACGCAATTTTACTAGTGCGCTCGTCTGCCTGCTTCTGGTAAATTCACTTCAGGCAAATATCAAAATATGGAATTTGTGCGTTGATTCTGTCACAGTGTGTCTAAATTCGATTGCTAGTGCTTTGCAAGCATAAAAAAAGTACTTTTTATGCTTGTTTTATGACCAAGTTAGTTGAAAACCGATGTCTGACAACGAGCCGCTACGCGTCTACGCAAAAATGACACAATTTTCTGAAATTTAACAAAATGCGATCGCTTATACTTGGCGTAGTTTTGGGGTTGTCTGTGGTGCGCTTTAATAACTAGGCAAGCAGAGACAAGCTAGCCTATAAAATAGCTGATATAATATGAATAGCAGTCAAGAGGTCTGACCTTTTCAGATCGCGGAAGCTAGGTCTTCCCTTGACTGATTTTTATTGTCTAAAAATATAGAACAGCCATGTATTTGCTGTATGCAGATGAGTCTGGCACAAGGCACGACTCAAACCAACAATATTTTGTACTGGCTGGATTTTGTGTATTTGAGCGTCAAGGATACTGGATTTCTGATCAGCTTGACCAAATTGCTGCTAGATTTGATCCCGATGATCCAGTATCAGTTGAATTGCACGGTAGTCCAATGCTGAGTGGTAGAGGAAAGTGGAGGAGCTATCGTAAGAGTGATAGAGAGAAAGCTATTGAAGATATTTTGCAGGTTTTCCTACAGTCACACCCAAGTAACCGACTCTTCGCAAGTGTGATTAAGAAGGCTGTAGTATCACCAAAAGACCCTGTTGAAGTTGCATTTGAACAACTGGCTAGTAGGTTTGATAGGTATTTGATCAGGCAGCACAAAAATGATAATACACAGAGAGGCATCATAATTTTTGACAAATCCACTTACGAGACAACAATTCAATCTTTAGCAACTGACTTTAGAACTATTGGATACAGTTGGGGTGTTATCAGAAACTTTTCTGAAGTACCTTTATTTTTAGACTCAAAAGCTTCGAGACTAATTCAACTTGCTGATATACTCGCTTACGCAGTTTTCAGACATTTTGAAAAGGGAGATAGTAGATTTTTCTCTATTATTCAGTCTAGATTTGATTCTGAAGGCGGTATAGTTCATGGATTACACATACAGCAATAAAATTATATTTGTCTAACACCACACTCCAATGCAACTTTCTGAAGCTAAACAGATACGATCGCTTCTACTTGGCGTAGTTTTGGGGTTGTCTGTGGTGCGATCGCAAAGTAAAGTAGTTTATCTAAACTGTTAAACCGTAAAGCTATACCTAATCCTAGCCCAACTAGAATAAGTTTAGGACGCTGGACAGGAGAGAAAAATGGATACATCTATCCTTGATCAGGTGATTGAGCAACTGAAAGTTATGCCCCAAGACTTGCAGTTGCAAGTGCTTGAATTTGCACGCGCCTTGGCAGGTTCAACAATTCAAGGTGTTCCAGGTCAGCAACTACTACGTTTTGCAGGTTCAATACCAACAGATGACATACAGTTAATCCGCGAAGCAATTGAACAGGACTGTGAGCAGGTTGACACCAATGAATGGTAAATACCCGAATCAGTCGTATGGTTTTAGCTAGGATGAGAAAATGAAGATCATTCCCTTGAAAAGTTGGATATTCTTCGTTCTTCTCAAATACCAAGAATTGGGCTAAGTCGATTTTTTTATCAAATCCACAATCTGGAATGCAAGGGCGTGTTTCTACTTCTACCTTTATTAAAAATTAAAAAATGAATATTCAAGAAGCTTTTAATACTGCCGTAGGAGATTACGATTAGAACTACAGAGTACTGGAGGCTATTGCCGATGAATTGGAAGAGCTACATCTGTCTGACGGCGGGGTAGTTCACTCTGCCAGTCTTGTCAAGTTTACAATGGGGAAAAGGTCACACTTCAGGAAAGCGCACCATGCCGAAAATCACCCTGGAAGTATCAGAAGAACTATCTAAAAAACTAGCACAAGTAGGCGATCGCTTACCTGAATTACTTGCTCTGAGCCTCCAACAACCAGCTGTACCAGCACAAGTTTACCGATATATCCTGGATTTTCTGGCCAGCAACCCCACTCCTGAACAAATTGCTGAATTTAAACCCACCCCCGAAATGCAAGAACGGTTGCGTACCTTGTTAACACGCAGTAACGCCGGTGAACTCACACCCACGGAATTGAAAGAACTAGATGAGTATGAACGTATTGAACACTTAGTTGTGATGATTAAAGCAGGTAACTTATCTTATTTGACCAGTTAACCGTGAGTGGAACCTATATTCCGGTTAATCTTCGCCGACTGGTAGAAGAACGCGCAAATTACAGATGTGAGTATTGTCAGTTACCCGCAGCAGTTACCTTTTTCCCCCATGAAATCGATCATGTTATTGCCCAAAAGCACGGCGGTGCAACGAATGTTGATAATTTAGCACTTACCTGCTGGCGGTGTAACCGTCACAAAGGCACTGACTTAGGATCGTTTGATCCAGAAACAGAGGCTTTTAGTTTTCTGTTCAACCCACGCACCCAAAAATGGGGTGAACACTTCACCTTTTCAGAACTCGAGCTGCTAGGATTAACGCCTCCAGGACGTACAACAATTAGATTACTACAAATAAATAGCGACGAACGACTAGCTGAACGGCGGAGATTGCGCTGAATAAAGAAGTGTAAGTCACTGTTCAGAACTGCCGTGGGCATTTACTTACTCTCGTTACAATGATGTGAAGGAAACTTTCAGCAGAACATACAACGCTGAGAATTAGCCTAAAAATATCATTTGGTGCGATCGCAGGAGGCAAAAAATGGGCTTGGCTGGATTAAGAATTGTGTTGGTAGAACCAGCCGGGCCGATAAATATCGGCGCGATCGCCAGGGTAATGAAAAATTTCGGGCTATATAATTTAGTATTAGTAAATCCCCAATGCGATCCGCTATCATCGGAAGCTTTGATGATGGCTGTTCATGGTCAGGATATTTTAGAATCTGCGGTATTAGTGGCAACTTTACCAGAAGCATTGCATGGATGTGTCAGAGCGATCGCTACCACCGGACGCTTTCGGAGTTTGCAAACACCCTTAGAAAACCCCCGCACTGCACTACCCTGGTTACTGGAGGAACCAGAAAAACCCACAGCACTAATTTTTGGCAGAGAAGACCGGGGATTAAGCAATGAAGAATTAAATTATGCACAGAGGTTTGTTTGCATTCCCACAAGTCAAGATTATCTAATCCTAAATTTGGCTACTGCTGTGGCAATCTGCTGTTATGAATTGTCACAATGTACAGAACAACCTCAAACTCAGACCTTACCCCAAACTGAACTTGCACCAATAGATGTTGTGGAAGCATACTACCAGCATTTAGAATCACTATTATTGAAAATTGGTTATGTATATCCGCATACGGCAGCTAGTCGCATGGAAAAATTTCGCCAGATGTATAATCGCGCTCACCTGAAAACAGGGGAAGTAGCGATGCTACGAGGGATTTTGCAGCAGGTAGAATGGGCGCTTAAAAACCAGAGGGATGGTGAAAACTTGTAATTATTCGTTTAATATATACGCAATCATGCCCCTAAAATAATTAATATGGCTTAAACTGAACACAAAAATGCTACTTAGTGGCAAAGTAGAATTTGAGTATTAATATTGCTTAAAGATTAAGTTTTGGGTCAGGAGTCTGCAAGAAAACAGTCAAGTGGGTCACAAGGAGTAACTGTGTCAGAGTCAAGTGACGAACTAACAGCTTTCTCGCGGCGTCAACCCTTAAATCGCCGCCAACGTCCACAAAAAGTTCAAAAAGTGGCACAAAAGAAAGTTAAAGCTAAGAGCCAGCAGCAAGGTGCCAATGGACGACAAGCGGCGCTAACACGCCCAAAAAATCAAATCAGTCCTCAGACAATCCCTGGTGCTACACGTAGGGTAAAATCAGGCTTAGTCATGCCATCGGCAGTAAAACCAATACCTAGTGTCAAAGGAAAAATTCCTCCTTTCCGACCAGGTGCTGTGATGGTCAAATCAGTACGGATGGAAAAGCCAAAAACAGGCCGGCGTTCATCGCGGAAGACGCGGTTAAAGCCAATGGCCAAAACCATCTTGTATATTGTGCGGTTATTGATTGTGGGTGTTGGGATGGGTGCAATTGTGGGCACGGTGTTATCAGTATTAGACCCGGCTAATCGGATTATCACAACTTCTGCGCCCCAATCTAATAGTAATGTGGTGCGATCGCAGCCACAGCCTACCCAAACTCCCCCAGGCGGAGTTTCCAGCCTCTACCTATCCCAGGAAATTATCCCTTTGAAAAATGCCGTGCAAAATTTGGCGAATACCAACCCAAATCTTACACCCGGAGTTTTCTTAGTAGATTTAGATACTGGTAATTATGTAGATGTCAATGGCTCCGCCAGTTTTCCGGCGGCTAGCACAATTAAACTGCCGGTTCTAATTGCCTTTTTCCAGGATGTGGATGCCGGGAAAATTCACCTGGATGAAATGCTGACCATGCAACAGGATATCATAGCTGGCGGTTCGGGAACTCTGCAATACAAACCAGCCGGAACCCAATACGCCGCTCTGGAAGTCGCCACAAAAATGATTACAATCAGCGACAACACAGCGACAAATATGTTGATTGCGCGATTAGGAGGAATGGATGCTTTAAACCAACGTTTCCGCACTTGGGGATTGACAAATACAACAATTCGTAATCAACTCCCAGATTTGCAAGGGACAAACACCACTAGTCCGAAGGAATTGGGGAATTTGATGGCGATTGTGAGTCAGGGAAATTTAGTGAGTATGCCATCACGCGATCTTATGCTAGATATTTTGCGTCGCACCCAAAAAGACACTTTGCTACCATCAGGTTTGGGAACAGGCGCAAGAGTATACCACAAAACGGGCGATATTGGCACAATGTTGGCAGATACAGGTTTAATTGTTGTTCCAACTGGCAAGCGCTACATAGCATCTGTGATGGTACAACGCCCTAATAACGACCCCCGCGCCGAAAAACTGATTAGCTCAATTTCTCGTGCTGCCTACCAAGAATTTAGCCAAAATGCTGTTACACCAAGCACTATCCCCGCAAATGGTTATCAGCCCCCAGTTGTGAATCCTGCACCCAACGGTACGACAGGCACTGTACCCATGAGTGGTTATCAGCCCCCTGTTGTGAATTCTGCACCCAACAGTATGGGAGGAACTGTACCCGCCAATGGTTATCAATCTCCAGTTATGAATCCGCAATATTACCCCCCAAGATAATTTGGGATTTTTGAATTTTACATTTTTGCATTAGACATTTTCAGAAATTAATGATCTATTTCCTACTCAGGTTTTAGTTAACTTTTTTGATATCGCATTCCTGGCAGTTGCGAAACTAAATCCATAAGTTCCAACTGTAACAAGGCACCGGAAACTAAGCCAGCAGCCATGCCGGTTTGTTGGACAATCAAATCGAAGGGTAAAGCATCACAAGAAAACGCATTCATTACTGTTTGCAATTCTGGCGATAAAGTTGGCATTAACTGTTTTGGTGCTGTGGAAGCCTCGACTCCATCAATTTGTGGTATTGCTCCTAGCATGGTTAACAGTTCGTCTAGTTCCTTGAGGATGAAAGAAGCTCCTTGACTCAGTAACTTTAAGCACCCTTGAGATGGATGATCGTCCAGTCTTCCAGGTAATGCATAGACATCTCTACCAAATTCATTTGCGTAGGTAGCTGTAATTAAAGCACCAGATTTTAACGGCGCTTCCATTACCAGGATGGCGCGGCTTAATCCGGCAATAATCCGGTTGCGACGGGGAAAGTGAGTGCGATCGGGTGGGGTTTTTGTAGGGTACTCACTCACGACTAACCCCGCCGTCAAAATTTGCTTGTACAAATCCCGATTTTTATGTGGATAAATGACATCTACACCAGTCCCCAAAACTGCGATCGTGCGTCCACCTGCTTTTATGGCGGCGATGTGGCTTTCTGTGTCAATTCCCTCTGCCATGCCAGAAACAACTGTAAAGCCATTTTTAGCCAAAGCTGTACTAATTTGGCGAGTCCAACGGATACCATATTCTGAGGGTTGGCGGGTTCCAACAATCCCAACCATCGGTTTTTGTCCGAGATTTTCTTGGAGTTCGACTTCACCGCGATAGTATAAAATTGGCGGTGGACTCGGAGTTTCCAGCAGTAAGCGGGGATAATCAGTATCTGCTGGTGTCCAGAAATGGGAGTTTTCCTGCTGGTGCTTGGTGAATAGTTCTTCTGGGTGTAGGCGCGATCGCTGTTGTACTACTTTTTCTAGTGTCTGAAAACCAAAACCCTCCACCTCTCCTAACTGTACCTTGGTAGCGTTCCAAGCCGTTGCCAGCGTCCCAAAATGCTGTTGCAGCCGTCGCAGTAATACCGGGCCAATTCCAGAAATTTGCGCCCAAGCTAGCCAATATGCACCTTCTTCTACCACGGTTCTATCCTCACGCCTACTGGATTGAGTATTCCCAAATTAGGTTTGGCTATTGATATAAAGGCAGAGTGGCGAATGGGAAAGTTTCTTAAAACATGAAAGTTTAACCTTTGACTATTAAATATTTACTCTTGACTCTTGACTCTTGACCCTTAACCATTGACTATTGACTATTGACTATTCCATTATTTTCTGTGATGAAATATTTCTATCGTCTTTTAATATGCCTATCTGGGTGCTTAATATTTTTACTGCTACATAGTTGTTTTGGTTTATTGCCAAGTTTAGCAGCCGAAAAAATTGTTGTTAGGTACGGTTTGTTTGAGCAATCGCTCCCGGTGGCAGATATACGCAACTATGGCGAGACACAAAAGGTTTCTGCCGATTTGCAATCTTTCTTAGGTTATCTCAGCCCGAAAGAGAAACAGAAGTTTCAAGATACTCTTCAGGTGAAAATGTCTCTGGATATTGCGGCTTTAGATAAGCTCATAAATACAGGAACGGGCAAGCAAATTTTATATTTTGCTTCCCAAGCAACTGTCTTTCCGACACGCTCCGCGATCGCTCGTCCTGATCAAGGCAGTATACAAGCGCTACGAGCTGCGATTATCTTAGCAGCAAAATCACCAGAAGGTCTAGGAGTAATCAGTTTTCTAGAAGCGTATCCTAGTAAGCAACTAGTCCTTGACGTGCCAAAAATTTCCAAGTTAGTCAGCATGGCAAATTTATCTTCTGGTTCTGTTAATACGCCGCCGAAAGACGAGGTAAGTTCTTCACCTTTAGGGCAAATTGCACTACAATATCAAATACTCGCCGCCCAAGATAAACAGTTCTCAGGTTGCTTATTTGGTGATTCTGTTTCGGCTGAACTTGGTAATACCCTTGGGAGTGGTACTTTTAATTTTGGGTTAAATGGTCTGAGTACAATCTCATTAGTCGAACAACTGAAAAGTTTAATTCCTACCAAGGTGAAATGTGAAAAAACCATTATTGCCATCGGTGGAAATGATGCCTGGTATGGAATTAGTGATGAGTTGTTTGGCAAAAATCTCCAAGAAGCGATCGCACTTGTCCGCACAATGGGAACTAAAGAGATTTTTCTGATTCCGGCTTTTTATTCAACAGTTGCAGCAAGCTTAGATCCAACTGTATCAGCCCCACTTTCTAAAGTGGAACAAATTAATCTTCTGATTAATCAAGTTGGTGAAACAGAAAAAGTGCCAGTTGCAGCAGCAGGACTAGCACCATTGTATGAGAATAATGTTCTTAAAGAAAATTTGACCAGTGATGGCGACCATCTGAATGCAGAGGGTTTAAAAATTTATCGACAAGCATTATTACAAATCCTGGGTAAATAGATCCCCGACTTCTCAAAGAAGTCGGGGATTTGGGAATTACGTTAGCGAGTCCGCGTACTCTGTAAGAGTTGCAAGCTACGCTTTTAGCGTCTGTCTTCGACACGCTGCGCGAACGTAGAGAGCGTCATTAGCACTTTTAGGCTTTCCAATTGAAAAACCGGGCATAAATATAAGCGATTCCTTCATCAACAATTGTCCGCACACCTTGGCTAGAATCCCACCATTTCTCTGGATCGTAATCTTGCGTTTTGGCAGCAATGATACCAACTTTGATATCAGGATTGAGTAATTTTTTGAAAATTAGCCAACTCCTACGGGTATGAACATCCAAAGAAAAAAGATTAATTGATTCTATCTGTAAATTAGAATTGGATAACCAGCGATGAAATTCAGCAGCAGATGCATAACTCCGATCCTTAACCACGAAAGGTGTTGGAACAGCTACCACTTTTTCTGCTTCTAAACCGAGTTTTATGAAAGTAGCGGCTGACACCTCTGCAAAGTTCTTGTATCCAGTCAGATAACTTCCTTTTCCTAATATACCTCCGGTACTAATTATTTGACGATAAGAACCGTTTTTAAATTCAGTCAAAGCTTCTTCTATAGCATAATCAGGTAGCCATCCTTCAACAACTAATACTTTTGCTGATTTTATCGGGTAAGTTACGGCGAGAAATGAGTGTACATGAGTAATAGCAAAAAATATTAAATAAGCAATCAAAGCGATCGCAATCGCCCACCCCTGAGCCGTAAGTGTCCACATTTCTTGGCGTTTTATTAGTTTGATTTTGGGAAAATTTTGACGCCGGCGATTTTTGATCTGCATTAAACCTTAGCTAAACGTTGCTCTTTCAAGTAGGTAAACACAGACTTATCTCCAATATCAGCAGGAATTGCTTGCACTGTTTTTCGCAGCGCAAATACTAAAAATAACGTCGCCCAAATTCCTAATAAAAGACTTTCCCCCTGAGTTGGTAGAATTCCCACCAAATGTCCTAACAACAGTAGCGGTACTATTAGAGTTAATACTTTGGTTTCTAGGCGATTGAAGCAAAAAGCCTCTTTAAAATAAATACCTGTCAAAGCAACGAAGATAAAACCAACTCCAAATAAGGTAAAAGGTTGATTGTAAACAGTGAAAGCCAAAGGTTCACTACTAGAGATTGCCAGAATCACTGATGCTATAGTACCGATCGCCCAAAAGATTTGCAACATTCGGTGCAGTGATGCCATATAGATATGAATCGTAAATAAACTTACACCCAGAGCGAGACTAAAACAAGCATATAAAGGTGTAAGTGTGGTAAAAACAGTGGGGTTATTGTTGAGCAAAACCAAAGCGCTGCCTATGGCAAAGCTGAGTGCTGCTACCATTAACCCAGCGCGGTAGATAATTACCCCAGTGCGATCGCTCTGAGTAATTGTAAATTCCCCAAATTGACCTTGATAAACTTCTGGTGAAGGTAGTGTTTGCGTAGTCATAGTTAAAAATGTGGTATTAACGCTGTTATGGAGACAAGTTCTTGGGGTACAAGACTTAACCCGCTTATTAGCAAGAGAGAAGATATTAATGGTGTCAAGTTACAGGTGTGGGCTACTTGGCTATTTTATGCGATATTCCTTGACTTGGGAGATGCGGTAGAGTCGTGAATTATCTTTACCATTTGACCCGATTTCCTGGGAGAGCGAAAAACATAGCAACTAGTAATTAGCAATGGTTTGTATAGTCTCTAGTTTAGCTGAGGACTTGATTCTAAAATTAGACTTTAGCTGTGAGAGTAGATATTGACAAATTTAACATTTGGTGCATATAAGACTTAGGCAATCAGATAAATCCATCGCTAGTCGATATCGGAAGCTGAGATAAGCGATCGCATTTGTCTGGATAATTGCAAAAGTGTAGACGCTTACGCTCTTTGTCGAGGATCTGCGATCGCTTAATTTTAATAGAGAAGCATTTTATCAGGCTTTGTTCAGCTACCAAGGGTGCGTAGGCGTAGCCCGTCGTAGACATCGCTATTTTGGTCAAGTTAAAGCTTCACTGTCAGCTTATACCAAACACCAGACATCGCCTCAAAATTAAACCGGACAGTTTTATGCCATGAGCGATAAAGTAAAAGCACCCACATTACCACGAGGTATATGAGCGCTTATAAATAAAAACATTATCGAGGATAATCTATCTGCTATGACAGACCGAAGTAACTATAAGAATAGCAGCCACTGGGTAAATAAACTGCAAGGGTAGTTACAAATGTTTTGTTAAAAATATTACTTACCGTAAATGTGATGCTTGACTTAGGCAAAATCCAATCGATTGCTCAATCCTATTCTCCTCAAGAACTCTTTGCTGCCTTGGTTTGGCAGCGTCGGTTCAATGAGTTTGATGGCGAAGAAGTCATTACCGACCTTTCCAACCACAGGAATTTATGGGCAAGCTTTCTGTTCACAAAACCAATCTTTGCACCAGATGAAAACGGTTTAAGCTTTGGTGGTATGGTCGATACCCTCCTTGCAATGGCAAACTACCGTCCCATGCCTGAAACTAGCATCATCCATTTCATCGCTTATCCTGCCGATACGCTATACATCCTTGCAGAGAACCAAGACACAAAAGTGTCTGAGCTTTTAGATTTGGGCAAAAAGTGGCGGGCTGACTCAGTAGACATAAGTGATGGGACGAATGAAGACTACGGTTTGCGGCTTAAGCGCCGACTGAGAACTAGATTAGAAGGGGCGCTATGGGGTGAAGATGTTCACCAGGATTGTGATGCAGTCGTTATTTGTTATTGGTGGGATTGAAATCTGGAAGTATCTCAATCAGAGAAATTGTAGACTAAAATATGCAGTTATTTCCACCGCTTTCCCCCTGATCTTACCTGCACCGAAATTGATCAGCGATCGCGGACTCTTGATTTTTTTGAGTAAATTATTCTTTGGTAGGTATTGAGCCGCCGATATCTGCGACTCAATATCTATATTCGTTATCACAAAATCAGACTGATATAATTATTATTTTGCCAATAGTAATTATAATAACTCCCAATATCCTTTGTTGTTCATTCTTTCCCAAAATAGTATTTACTATAATTTAATACTTGCGATATAAGCTGAGGTTCTGGTAAGCGAATTCAGAAAAAAACCCTGATATCCAAAATTTAAAGTTAACAAGATTGTCTTGCTAACTTTAAATTTACTTATCAATCCATTTTAAAATCGCAATTCATTTTTTCACTATTTTATAGGTGTTGGGGGTTATCATGGCAAAATATCTACTAGCTTCTGCTAGTGGGATGGGATTTTTATGTTTAATTGCCGGGTTATCACCTGTGCAAGCCCTTCCTAGTTTAGAAATTGCAGATAAAAACGTAGCTGTTAATCAAGATTATGGCAGCTATCAAAAAAATGATTCTCATCAAAGCAATTTAGTAAATAATATCTCTAGTAAATTGCTAATAGCTAATGAGAGTCCAAAAAATTTACCCTCAGTCAATGAACAGCAAAAAATTCCAGATTTAGGAGTAGATTCTACTGTTAACTTTTGGCAGCCAATCATACCACAATCTGCAAGTTCATCTCCAACCTCATACAAACTTGCACAAGTAACATCCGTATCCCAATTGTCTGATGTACAGCCTACTGATTGGGCTTTTCAGGCACTCCAATCTTTAGTCGAGCGCTATGGTTGTATCGCAGGTTATCCCAATCAAACCTATCGCGGTAATCGGGCGATGACTCGCTATGAATTTGCTGCTGGCTTAAATGCTTGTTTAGAGCGAATCAACGAACTGATTGTGACTGCAACTGCTGATTTGGTCAAGAAAGAAGATTTAGCCACATTGCAGAAACTACAAGAACAATTTGCGGCAGAATTGGCAACATTGCGGGGTCGAGTAGATGCTGTAGAAGCTCGCACAGCAGAACTAGAAGCAAATCAGTTTTCTACGACTACTAAACTTAATGGAGAGGTAATTATTGCTGGTGTTGGTGCTAGCGGAGGCGCTCCTAATAACAGCGACTCGAACATCATCCTAGTCAATAGAGTGCGGTTAAATCTGACCACTAGCTTTACTGGTAAAGATTTATTAATTACTGGATTGCAAGCTTATAACTTTTTGGGTGGAGCCGATGGACAGGGTAGCTTACAACAAAGTTTAGGATTAGCTTCGCCGCTTTTAAGTGCAAGTAGCGCCCGTACCAGTTTTGAGCCGCAATTTCCAGGGTTAAATGTCAATACTTTGTCGAGTGTTGGCGCAAACAGTGTTCAGCTTTACAAATTGCTGTATATCTTTCCCGTCGCTAATAAATTAACCTTGTTTGCGGGAACTGCGGCGGAAACATCAGATGCTTTCCCAGCAATTACGCCTTTTTATGGTGAAGGACAAGAGTCAATATCTCGTTTTGCCGGCTTAAATCCTGTGCTACGGGTTTCTGGTGGAACTTCGGGTACTGGTTTAGCATCGGCGGCGGGATTTATTTTTAACATTTCGCCAAATTTGGATTTAAGAGCTTTATACGGCAGTGTAAATGCCAATTTACCCCAAAAATCTGCTACTGAGGCAGTACCAGGAGTTTCTACTACACCTTTGGGAGCAGGTTTATTTAGTGGTAGTAGTGTTATTGCCACACAGTTAACCTTCAAGCCAAGTCCCGAGCTGGATATTGGTTTAAACTATGCCCACAGTTATCACGAAATCAATATTTTGGCTACAGGATTAGTTAGTAGTGATATCGGTGCTTTGGCAGGGGTTGCAGCCGGAACACCGCTCACACTCAACTCTGTTGGGGGTACGGTAACATGGCGATTGTCTCCCAAGATAGCATTATCTGGCTACGGTGCAGCAATATTTGTTGATGCTGCTTCAAATAGCGTGAATGCTTCTACTACCTTTACAAGTTGGATGGCGGGAATTCATTTCAAAGATTTATTCAAGTCAGGGAACACTGCCGGGATTCTTTTTGGTCAGCCGCTTTACCGTACTGATGCTGGTGGTTCTGCTCAACTTACCCCCACAGGCGACAATCGGGCGACTCCTTACCATTTAGAAGCCTATTACCGCTTTCAAGTTAGCGATAATATCAGCATTACCCCTGGTGCGTTTATTCTCTTTAATCCAGAAGGTAACAGCAACAATGAGACAACTACTGTAGGTGTACTTCGGACTACTTTTACGTTTTAAGAGATTGGGAATGAGGAGTGGCTGACACCTAACCCCCTTTAAAAAGGCTACCGTGTATACACAAGTCCTAAAAACCTAACTTGATGAGGTTTTCCTCGTTCCCAGTCTCCGACTGGGAATGCCCCTCATTGAGGCTCTGCCGCAAGTTACGGAGGCAGAGCCACCAGGAGCTGCATTTCCAGCCTCTTGCTATAAACGAGACTTTAAAAGAGTTTTGGCTTAAGTTGACACGCATGGGCACTGCCCTGCCCCTACACCTCGCAATATAATCTTGCACCGCATCTGAGTGGGAACCGCTATAAATTGGCTAACAAAGTTCACACTAATAACAATATTGCCTTGTCTCACAGAAAAATATTAAGTCGGCGCTGAACCTCGCCAATGTTTTTAATATCTAATCGCCTACAGATAAACTAATTGTTTCTTTTGCCTGAGTTACCAGTTTGATTTGAAAATTGGTACTTTTGGATAACCCGCTCAATCTGGCAAGTCACCGCATTTATTCTATGTTTAACTTTATCAAAATCAATATTCACCCAAATATAAGCTTTCTCAGAGCTTTGCTGCTTATTCATATATTGCTTTGCTTGTCAAGATATTTTGTTATATCTATACAATATAGCTATCCTAATTTCTAAACTACTTTCTTTAGACGTATAAGTAAATATGCTTAATATTTACTTAAGGTTTTATCTGCTAGCAGTTCAATCAAACAGTGATTGCACACACAGCTAGCAGTGCAACCCTACAGCGTATTACTATTTACTGAAAAAGACGCGAAATGTCGCGTCTTTAAGAACCAAAATCTAAATTCTAAGTGTTAGCTTAAATCTTTGTTTGTAGATATTGCACCAACTGCGGTGCTTGCATCACTCCCTCTATCCTCTCCACAGGCTGACCCTGCTTAAATAGTACTAAGGTTGGGAGAGAGGCAATTTTATACTGAGTAGCCAAATCTGTGTATTTTTCTGTATCGATTTTGACAATTCGTAGGCGATCGCTAAGTTGGGCATTGACTTGCTCTAAAATTGGTACCATCATCTGACAAGGACCACACCAGTCAGCGTAAAAATCTACTAATACAGGTACATCAGAAGCAGACAGCATCTCTTCAAAACTATTAAATTCCTTTTTAGTTGCCATATGACACACACCGATTTTCAATTGTTTGTTTCAATAGTAATTCTTAAAAAATAAAATCGGTATAGGTTCATGGCTTTTTGTTGGGAAAAGATAAGATTAGTTAATATAGACTGATTTGCCAGCCAAAAATCTTAAATAATTATAATAAAATACGTATATCTTTTTATTTTGTGCATAAGCATTAAATATGTCTTTAAACCTATCCTGACCAACCAAATAATTATACACGCGTTCACGAGAGTCATGCCTACGACGGGCGTAGCTGCAACACTTCCTAGTCTATCCAAGCAGGCGATGTCTACGACGGTCACTGAACCCTTGGACCCTTCTCTACGAGACGCTGCGCGAACGGCGCAGGCTCAGGGCAACGCAAGCTCAGGGTAACACCTGCGCCGAAGTGCGGGCTATTTGGTGACACAGCTATAATTAAATCAACAATATATTGCTTCAAGTTATTCATCCATTAACGAAGAAATAACTATAGAGATTTAATTATAGTAAAACTATGATATTCAAAGAATTAGAAGCAGAGTTCTCCTAAGATTGGGGCAATCAAAAATTCTGACCTAGCTTTTTCTGTATTAATTGCACCCGCTAGAGGTAAATTTCGCCTTAAGGTTTCTTTGAGCCAATTACTAGGTGACATCGGCTCACTTTCTATTAGTCCACTTTGTTCGATAAGTTTAATATTAAATCTGGTTTTAATTTCTTCAAGTTTAAAGTCACTATATGACATATAATTAATTATTTTTTTATCGGGTATTTTTCATAACATAACTGACTATTAGTTATCTAATTTGCATTATGCCAGCAAGATTGTCAGGCGGTAATAGTTAGATTTTATCCAGACAATATTCAGATGTCGCCTAAATCACCATAAGATAATTAGCGCGGTATTTCTAAGATTGAGGAAGATTAAATGACACTATTACAAGATAAAGTCGCAATTGTCACAGGTGGATCACGAGGAATTGGGCGAGCGATCGCAATTGAATTAGCCACACAAGGAGCGATCGCAGTTGTCAATTATGCCAGTTCGAGCGCAGCTGCTGAGGCAGTGGTTACAGAAATTATCGCCGCCGGAGGTCAGGCGATCGCTATCCAAGCTGACGTTTCTAAAATTGATCAAGTAGAGGCACTAGTTAACGCCGTCATCGAAAAGTTCAGCCGTGTGGATATCTTGGTAAATAACGCAGGTATTACCCGCGACACATTGCTTATGCGTTTGAAGACAGAAGATTGGCAAGCTGTCATAGACCTAAATCTAACTGGTGTTTTCTTATGTACACGCGCCGTCAGTAAAATCATGCTGAAGCAGCGATCGGGACGAATTATCAACATTACCTCCGTAGCTGGGCAAATCGGCAACCCAGGTCAATCCAACTACAGCGCCGCCAAAGCAGGTGTAATCGGCTTCACTAAAAGCGTTGCCAAAGAACTCGCTTCTCGCGGCATCACGGTTAACGCCGTCGCCCCTGGATTCATTGCCACTGACATGACCAGCAATCTCAACAAAACAGAAGATATTCTGAAATACATCCCCCTCGGTCGCTTCGGTCAACCCGAAGAAGTCGCTGGGATGGTGCGCTTCCTCGCCGCCGACCCCGCCGCCGCCTACGTCACCGGACAAGTTTTTAATGTTGATGGCGGCATGGTAATGGCGTAATTCATCAAATTGTAGAGACGCGATTCATCGCGTCTACAGCAATTTTCGTAGGGTGCGTTAGCCTTTGGCGTAACGCACCGATTTTATCTGGCGATCGCTTAACCCACCCTACAAGCAACTAAGGCTGTTGACGTATCCTTTGCCAGATAGTAAAGCCCAAAAGAAGAATAATGCTACTGGCGGTAGCTGCCATCACAGCCAAACTCATACCTTGTATTCTCATCGCCAGCAAGTTGAAAACTAAGGTAATTGACCAAAGCGTGAACGCAGCATTGCGCTGGGAGAGTCCCCAATCAAGTAAGCGGTGGTGCAGGTGGTCTTTGCCAGGAGTACTCAGAGGGTTATTTCCTGCTAGTAGCCGCCGCACAAATACTTGAGTAGTATCTAGCACTGGCAACAACAGAAATAAAACCGTAGGAATTAGCGCATAAACTGTGTTTTGTTGCAGTTTGCCTAAAATACTAGTTGCTGCCAGCACATAGCCGAAAAAGTATGCTCCGGCATCACCCATAATAATTCGTGACGGATGGAAATTATGACGCAAAAAGCCCAGTGCAGCACCTGCCAAAGCTGCGAGTACCAAGATTGCTGCTGCACGATTGTTAAATTGGGCTGCAACCGCCAACAAACTCATGGCGGTAATAAAGCTGATTCCTCCTGCCAAGCCATCCATACCATCCATCAAGTTGATGGCGTTGGTAATCCCTACTACCCACAGTACTGTTAGCAACATGGACAGCAGGTAGTCGATGGGGGTACCAAACATCACTTTGACGCTGATCCCATTAGCTACCAGCAACAGTGCCGTAACAATTTGCGTCCACAATCGAACAGAGGGCGGTAAGCCGAACTGATCATCAATAAAGCCGACAAGGACTAATATCGAACCCCCCAACAGAATCGTCAGCACCTGAGCCAAGACGTTTTGGAGTTCGATTGGTCGTAAAAGGCTAGCTAATACCAACGCGGCAATTACACCCGCATAGATAGCTAGCCCCCCAGCATTGGGTAAAGGTTCTCGGTTGAGTCGCCGGGCGTTGGGTTGGTCAGCCCAACCTACCCGCAAGGCGAATTTGCGTACTGTCGGAATTAAACGCCACGTTACAACCCAAGCCAAGAGGAACGTAAATACTACCGCCAACCAGCCGGTGCCGCGAGGGTCGGCAATACCGAGGGACTTAAGGGAGTTCTCTAGATTCATCTCCCAATTCAAGCATTACTGCCTGTATTTAATATGAGCATCACCTGTATATTAATCAATTTTTTATTTCCATTTATAAATTGAGCGGCTGGGAAGATTAGCACTCTTGACGTGTGAGTGCTAAATTGTCTAATGAAAGCGCTGGAGAAATAAAACATGGCGAAAATTATTGCATTTAACGAGGAATCGCGGCGAGCTCTAGAAAGGGGTGTTAACGCCCTTGCCGATGCCGTAAAAATCACCTTAGGGCCTAAAGGTCGCAATGTCCTTTTAGAGAAAAAGTTTGGCGCACCTCAAATTGTCAACGATGGTATCACTGTTGCCAAGGAAATCGAATTAGAAGATCCTTTGGAAAATACTGGTGCAAGACTCATCCAGGAAGTAGCCTCAAAAACTAAAGATGTTGCTGGAGATGGCACTACTACCGCCACAGTTTTAGCACAAGCCTTAATTCGGGAAGGTTTGAAGAACGTCGCGGCGGGTAGTAACCCAGTTAGCTTGAAGCGCGGCATCGACAAAACTATTGAGGCACTGGTAAAAGAAATTGCCAGAGTAGCCAAGCCAGTAGAAGGAAGTGCGATCGCTCAAGTTGCCACTGTCTCTGCTGGTAACGATGAAGAAGTTGGCCAAATGTTAGCCCAAGCAATGGAAAAAGTCACCAAAGATGGTGTAATTACCGTTGAAGAATCTAAATCCCTCACCACTGAATTAGAAGTAGTTGAGGGGATGCAGATTGACAGGGGTTACATTTCACCCTACTTTGTCACCAACAACGAGCGGCAAATAGTCGAATTTGAAAACGCCCGTATCTTGGTGACAGATAAAAAAATCAGCAGCATCCAAGATTTAGTACCGATTTTGGAAAAAGTCGCCCGTTCTGGTCAGCCCTTGCTAATTATCGCTGAAGATGTCGAAGGTGATGCTTTGGCAACTCTGGTGGTGAACAAAGCGCGGGGTGTATTGGCAGTGGCTGCAATCAAAGCGCCTGGGTTTGGCGATCGCCGCAAAGCTTTGTTAGAAGATATTGCGATTCTCACCGATGGACAGTTGATTTCTGAAGAAATCGGCTTAAGCTTGGATACTGCTGCTTTAGAAGCGCTGGGAACTGCCCGCAAAATCACCATTGACAAAGAAACCACGACAATTGTCGCTGGCAGTGTTACCAAGCCAGAGGTACAAAAACGGATTGCTCAAATTCGCAGACAGTTGGAAGAAACCGATTCTGACTACGATCAAGAAAAACTGCAAGAACGCATCGCCAAACTCGCTGGCGGTGTGGCAGTGATTAAAGTGGGTGCGGCAACTGAAACCGAACTCAAAGACCGCAAACTACGGATTGAAGACGCACTGAACGCTACTAAAGCCGCCGTGGAAGAAGGTATTGTTCCTGGTGGTGGCACAACCCTAATTCACTTAGCTAAAACGGTAGAAACGATTAAAAACAGCCTACAAGATGAAGAGGAAAAGATTGGGGCTGATATTGTGGGACGAGCGCTGGAAGCTCCCCTGCGCCAAATAGCAGATAACGCTGGTGCTGAAGGTTCTGTGATCGTCTCTAAAGTCCGGGATAGCGATTTCAACATTGGCTACAACGCTGCTACCGGAGAATTTGAAGACTTGATCGCGGCTGGCATTATTGACCCTGCCAAAGTCGTGCGTTCAGCTTTGCAAAACGCCGGTTCCATTGCTGGTTTGGTCTTAACCACCGAAGCGATCGTTGTTGAAAAGCCGGAGAAGAAATCCGCCGCTCCTGCCCCTGATATGGGTGGCATGGGCGGCATGGGTGGCATGGGTGGCATGGGCGGCATGGGCGGCATGTTCTAACTTCTGCTTACCCAGATAAATATTTTTTTAAACAGTTTGTCTTACTAAGGCAAACTGTTTTTTTTATTGCCGATTCAGATCACAATCCCCACCTTATGAGTATTTGAACCACATCTGTCGTAGGGGCACAGCATTGCTGTGCCCCTACCGCGTGGTCTATTTACCTGAAAATAGCTGTAAGAGAGATAAATTTAACAGAATCCCACATTTAGCATCCATCAAAAAATATTGCTCCAGGGTTGACGTTTCCGTGTTTCGCGCAGTCTGTAGCAGCTTCCGCCTTCTCTGTAAGAACTTCCGCTTTGACGTTTCCGTGTTTCGCGCAGTCTGTAGCAACTTCCGCCTTCTCTGTAAGAACTTCCGCCTTGACGTTTCCGTGTTTCGCGCAGTCTGTAGCAACTTCCGCCTTGACGTTCCCGTGTTTCGCGCAGTCTGTAGCAACTTCCGCCTTGACGTTCCCGTGTTTCGCGCAGTCTGTAGCAACTTCCGCCTTGACGTTCCCGTGTTTCGCGCAGTCTGTAGCAACTTCTACTTTAACCTTACTAAGCCCTGGGTGAAAAAAAGTAGGAACGGGTTCAATACTGCGTAGGTTTTGAATATTTGTAGGTTGGGTTGAGGCAATGCGTTACCTAACAAACCCCGCAAAATGTTGGGTTCCCCTGCGGGAAGCAAGCTACGTTCCTCAACCCAACCTACTAAGGTGAATTCTAGTAATAAATTTACCATAGCCGTTGGTTTCGACTTCGCTCAACCAACTGAGTGGCCGAGAGTTGAGCGAAGCGATGCCCTGAGCCTGTCGTTCGCGTAGCGTCTCGTAGAGAAGGGTCGAAACTCGTCAACATGGTATTTTTTTAATCAGAAATCACCTAAGTTAAAAAAAAGTGGGAGCGGGTTGACTCTAGAGATTTCTAACACATCGAAATTTTTTATAAACAAGAAATTACCGTCTTTGTATTAAATTTTGTAAAATTATGTGTAAATGGTCATTGGTCATTGGTCAATTATTTTTACCAATGACCAATACTTCGGCAACGCTCAGTACAAGTGACCAATGACCAATGACTAATAACTATTAGGTAATATTGAATGGCACGAAAACTGCGCCGCCTCCCCAAAATAGTAAATAGGGCATATCAAGATGAGTTCTATCACCAACCAGGGACTATACCTGGAACCATTATTATTGATGCAGATGCTCCACAACCGATAATTTTCTTGATTGACTATAACCAAACCAATTTCACCCGCGAACAAATAGCAACCCCAGAGGAGTGTGTCCCATATCTGGAGATGAAATCTGTTTCTTGGGTAGATGTGCAAGGTTTAGGCAGTCAAGACATATTACAACGATTGGGTAAGGTTTTTAAGTTACATCCTCTAGTTTTAGAAGATGTAGTCAATGTACCAGAGCGTCCCAAAACAGAGGATTATGAAGACCAATTGCTATTCATTAGCCGCATGGTAGTAGCAAAGGAAAGAACATGTGGTTTTTACAGTGAGCAAGTGAGTTTAATATTAGGTAAAAATTATTTGCTCACAGTTCAAGAAGAACCAGAACATGATTGCTTTGAAGCGGTGCGATCGCGAATTGAAAAAAATAAAGGTACTATCCGTAAACAGGGAGCGGATTATTTAGCTTACGCTCTATTAGATGCGATTATTGATGGCTTTTTTCCTGTGCTGGAGCTTTATGGTGAGCGAATTGAAGAGTTAGAGGAAGAAGTAATAGTTAAACCTACTCCGCAAACACTACAAAATATTTATCAAATTCGGCGAGAATTACTGCAACTACGTCGTGCTATCTGGCCCCAGCGAGATGCAATTAATGCCTTAATTCGAGATGGCAGTGATTTAATTAGTGAAGAAGTACGAATCTACCTGCGAGATTGTTATGACCATACGGTGCAAGTAATGGATATGGTGGAAACCTACCGAGAACTAGCATCTGGATTAATGGATGTCTACCTCTCAGCAGTGGGCAATAAAATGAATGAAATCATGAAGGTGCTAACAATAGTTTCAACAATTTTTATTCCCCTGACTTTCGTGGCAGGAATATATGGGATGAATTTCAATACTGAGAAATCACCATATAATATGCCTGAGTTGAATTGGTATTGGGGCTACCCAATGTGCTTGGCAGTAATGGCTGCGATCGCACTTGGTTTGCTAATCTTTTTTTGGCGACGAGGCTGGCTGCAAAATTCTGTAACAATCAAGCGCAATTAAAGATTTCAGATGAGCGATGAGTTGAATATATATTAGACTTCTTGCATAAATCAAAAAAAGAACCCCACCCCGCCTTTGACTTACGTCAAATTCTCCCCTAAGAGCCTGCTCTTAGGGGCTGGGGGTGGGGTGTTAGGGACTTTTGCAAGAGGTCTATTCATTAGCACCAGGAGTTAGGATTCTGAGTTATGAGGAGTAGCGACCAGAATTTAATAGTTTTGACGATTTATATTATCGGTGTTTCCTATGTTTTTAACCGCATGGTTGAATCCATCGACGACCAAATTAAGTTTGAGTTTAAAAAAGGAATTCTTGAGGAGCAACTCAAAGAACAAAATCTCGACGATAAAATTGGAATTTCCTTTAAACTCAAATCCTCATACCCAATTGACGATTTGAAAGATTTAGGAATTAGCATTGAAAATAAATCTGATAATGTTGCCGTATACGTTGACTGGGACAATAGCTCTTTGGTAGTTGAACATAGTAAGCAATCGCGCCGCGTGATTCGGAAATCACCAGACTTAACCCGCGACTTAGCAGTACCCCAAAGTCCTAGCCTGATTGCCCCCAAGAAAACACTTTCGGAAACGGTGACAGCAGAAGATGTTTTTGAGCGCGATCAAGTAGCTGGAACCTATTTAGCTAAAAAACCACTAATTGATATCAATGGGCTGCAAAAAGGGCAAAAAAAGTTGTACAACGACTTTATTAACAGAAGAAAGGAATTGGACTTTTCCCTGCAACTGGTGCTACGGATATCTGAAGTACGTTTAGGTCTATCCCCAGGTCGTGATTTCCCTGCCATTAGCATTATCAATTGTCCTTTCACAGTCAGGAAACTACCTTGGACTTACGCTCTACCTTGGAATAAAAAGAAGTAATGCCATGTGAACATACTATGCCAACCAAGTTAAGATTACACTGGATCTAAGGAGAGAGTAGGCGCAGGCAGTTGCAGATCAGTCATAGTCACTGGTTTGAGGAAAGTCCGGACTCCCGAAAGACCAAACTTGCTGGATAACGTCCAGTGCGAGCGATCGTGAGGATAGTGCCACAGAAAGATACCGCTAATTAGTCATTAGTCATTAGTCATTAGTCATTTGTAAAAAAACAAAGGATAAAGGACAAATGACAAAGGACAAATTTGGTAAGGGTGCAAAGGTGCGGTAAGAGCGCACCAGCAGTATCGAGAGGTGCTGGCTCGGTAAACCCCGGTTGGGAGCAAGGCGATAGGAACTATGGTTGGTCTTTTACCAGTTCCGCTCAATGAGAGCCGCTAGAGGCGTCTGGTAACAGGCGTCCCAGATAGATAACTGCCCTCGCAAGAGAACAGAACCCGGCTTATGTCCTGCTCTCTCCTCTGTAATGGAGTATGAACCTTTCACGGTTTGTACTCTATTATTTTTTGTACGGATTTTGGGCGTAAGCGAAGCTCGTCGTAGACATCGCTAATTCATAATTTAAAGCATTCCCAGTATCTCTAATGCTGTATCCAGATGCCATTTAACCCGATAGAGTCCAAACAGCTTCTCTTGACTGTACCGTGCTGGGTACTCTAGCTTCTTTCCCTCCATCGTCACTTTGAGCAATGCTGACTGTTCTGGTGTAGGTGTTCCCATCGTCTCTAGGGTTGCTTCTAGCGCTTGTACTTGAGAAAGCATAGGAGACTTCAATCCTTTATTCTCTGACACTTGCTTGCAGGCTATAACAGGGAAGGTCAGGAGTGCAGCGTTAATGTAGGATGCTTTATCAGCAGGGTTGCCTATTGCTTGAATGCCGTACTGTATCAAGCATAAATCGCGTAATGCTCTCAAGCTTTTAAGTTCTAATTCTGTGCGTGTAAGTAGAACGAGGTGAAAAAACCAAACTATGTAAAGATAAGTAAATACGTAGAA
>NZ_JABXKJ010000232.1 GCF_017115085.1 Nostoc sp. NMS7
TGTGAGCAACCTACACAACGAGAAACCTTTGGTGTGCGACCGCTCTACTGTGAAAAATGCCGTCCTCCTCAACCTCCCAAGCAATCGAAAATAGTCCCTATAGGCAAGAGAAAACCCAGAGCTATGAACTACAAGAGTGGGAAGGATATAGCTGGGTGATTTTTTGTTTTGAGGTAAGGGGGATACCTTCTCTTTCAGAGACGCACTCGCGTTCGAGAGGCAATGCCTTTCCTGCGGAACGCACTCGCGTTCGGCACGTCTTTGACGAACACCAAGTTGGTAGGTTTTGCAGCAAAGGTTATAACTATCCCGTGATTTCAATGCAGTCGAACAGTAAAAGGAGCAAGCCGATGGCAGCTATCAACGATCTGAGTTCGCAGCAGTTCTACCACGGTACAAAGGCAGACCTGAAGCTAGGAGACCTAATCGAACGCGGTTATCACTCTAACTACGGTCAGGGGAAGAAGGCGACCTACGTTTATCTGGCTGCCACTTTGGATGCGGCAACCTGGGGGGCTGAACTAGCTCTCGGCGAGGGACGCGGCAGAATCTACATCGTGGAACCGATCGGGCCGATCGAGGATGACCCCAATGTGACGGACAAGAAATTCCCAGGTAATCCAACGAAGTCATACCGCTCGCGGGAGCCTCTGCGGGTCATGGGCGAGGTCATGAATTGGCAGGGGCACTCTCCAGAAGCGATCAAGACCATGAAAGATAACCTTGAGCGACTGAAGCAACTTGGTGTTGAGGCGATCGAGGAATAAGTATTTTTACCGAATAATTCGCAATTCGCAGTGACGCTCCTTCTCCTGACGGAGAGGCTATGCGAACGTCGCTAACGCAATTCGCAATTGCGGACGTAATTGATAATTGCTTCATCCTTGGTGTCAAAAGCCCTAATTTCAATTATGAAAAAAACAAAACACATAGTATCAATATTCAACGGAACGTATTCATGCGTGGGGAGTGAAAAAGCGAATTGCGTTAGCGGAGCGGGGCGTTAGCCCATTGGTAATTGCGAATTGGAAATGACTTGGCTATTTATTGGGGAAGTTGGGGTTCCCTCAGAGGATAAGGGGCGGAGGGAAAGGTTTTAAACCCCTTACCATGCACCTCTTTCCGTAGCCCTGACAGTGCATTTTTAGGTTGGCATACAACGGTACTTGGCATTACCGAGAAACGCGATATCAGATACTAGTTTTGGTTAACATAGAAATTTAACCTCCCTTGCAAATAAAGTATGCCCAAGACTTGGAACATCAAGATAGATAACTATTTTCAAGCCAACCCCAATTGCATCATCGCCACTGCTCATGTAGATTCGTTTCCGACAGACCTACCCCTAGAACCCAATATCAGGGAACCGAACCGCAAAAGCGCGACCTACAGACAAGTCTTCGACTCCCTGACGACTGAACCCGAAAAATTCTTCTCTCGTCACAGTGGAATCGTTCTGTCAGCTAATATTGCTAAACCTATCAAAAATAAAACTGAACTAGAACTGGAGATTTTAGAAGCTAACGAGGGGGGCAGTGATGGCATTATCAACGGTGGGCACACAGTATTAGGGTTTGAGCAAGCGAAAAATTACAACTACAATTTAAGTCAAGCCAGAGTAAAAGTTACCATCCACATCGGACTCTCGGAAGACGAGGCTAAGGATATAGCCCTGGCCTCCAACACGACAACGCCAGTAGATTCTCGCTCCAAAGTCAACGCTAGGGGTGATTACAAATTCATCAAGCAGTATTTAGCCCAGTTAGAACAGAAAGAAGATAGAAAATTCCGCATCGCTTATTACCAGAATCAAAGTGGCGCTCCCAGAAATGCCCAGTGCAATGTTACCCATTTGCTGAAGCTGCTTTACTGCCTCGACAGAAATAAATACAACCCCGACGGCAATAAACGAACCAAACACCCAGCAGGGATGAGTCTTCCAAGTAACATCACAGACGTAGAGAGGGAAAGATTAACCGCCTTACTGCCTCTGCTAACTCATGCTCTGTGGATAGAGCAAAGACTCTACGAAATAATCCAAGAACATATCAGCAACCCCAGAAGAAAGGGTGCTAACGATTTAGCATCAATTGATATACGTAAAACTACATTGTTGCCTGACAGCAAGTATTCTTTTGGGTTTGGTGCGCCAACTGACCTGGCATTACCAATAATTGCGTCCTATCGGGTATTTTTGGACAAGGACTATAAATGGATTCTGCCGTTTAACGAATTCGCTGAAGATTTCCTCCAACACTTGTGATATTTAAGGAATCCTTTTTAGTTTTTATTAGTAAATAAGATGCGTTTGCCCTGGTGAGCGATCGCCCTGCTAGAAGTGAACCACGAGTCCGTAAACGTCGCCCTAAAGCCTACCCCTTAATGATCAAACCTCGGCATGAATTACGCAAGCAATTGCAAACCGCTTAACCCATAAGTGTTTCGGCTTTTCTTAGTGCCATTCGGTTTTATAACCCATAACTTGGGTTAGTAGTTTTGACATCACAAAGTAAAAGATTTACTGACTAGAATCGAATCGCTAATTCCAGAATCAAATCCTGTAGGTATCATGTAATTTGGTCTTGCGGGGAAAGATTTTCCGCGTATTTCCGGAAGCCCATCTGATTGATCCACAGCTTTTAGCTTTAAGGGTTGGGATGGCTTTAGTGCCAAAGTTAACTCTATACCTTCTTTAGGAAGGGCAAAATAATTAAAGCCCCAATTCTTTGCAGAGGCAGTATGATCGCCTATATTATTGTCGATTTTCTTCCCATTCAGCGTCGCCGCGAGAACTTCTGTATTTGAATCTACGTATATACGCATAATACGTGCTTGCCGAGGCGAGGTAATACGCACACGTACAGTTCTAGTGCCATCACGCATGTCATCACTGAGTGGCTCGATCATGGGTGTAGTCAGTTGTACTACATGAGCCTGACTTTTGAGAAATTTCCTGGACACCGTAGGAAAATATTCAGCTAATTTAGTTTGTTCTGTATCCTGAGAAAGGAACTGGGATGTCCACTCATCTGTTTGTTTATCAGCACTCGCCCAGATTGCCTTCCCCGTGTCCGCATTCAATCCATAAAAGATACTGTTTGGTTTGGGATGATGGGCATCAAAACCGGCTGTGAAGCTACCGAGGAGAATAAAACTTAAACTTACTAGCATCGAAACGGTGGGCAACAACCATTTGTTTGGAATCGCCATGAGGCAAAGGTGGGGAATAAGTAACCCAAGTAGTAGAACCACCAGAACCATTACCACTCCAGAGAACTCTAGGGTGAGTGCGACAAATACCACATAAATTGTGGGAGCAAGCAGGATGATACCTGGAATGGTGCAAGCAGTTAGTACTACTAAGCCTTTCACCTTAGCAAAATCCCGATTGGAAGCGAATATAAACCCCAATCCTACAAGACTGAAGAGAAGTGGCCATGTAAATAGGTAACTAGCACCAGGCAAATATATGCTACTCAGTACCATTAATATTAGCCACCAAAGCAATGCGCCAACCGTTAAATTTTGTATACGTATCTTTTTGCGAAACCAAACGTAAAGACCTAAGGTAATGGCAATGGTAAGGGCTACAAAGCTGATCATGTAAAATTGGCTGTTATAAGTATCGCCCTGAGGAAACGCTCTATACTCAGTGTGCAAGCTCCCTATCATCCACCAGGTAAGTGTCACAATTAGCGAAGCACTGACAATATTTAACAGAAAAGCAAGAAAGCTTAAAACAATACCAGAAAACGTCAGCTGCTTTCTTCTAAAACCGAGTACCACCGCCCCAATAAATAATAAAACTACAAAAACTGTTAAAGGAGCGACCCAGACACTGGGGTAGTGAATAAGAGCTAAGCCTAAGATGTCAAAATAGACAGAATCGCTTTTTTTTATATCTTTTAAATCTAAGTTGCCAAAATGACGCGTCAAAGCTAAGATATAGTCGCCGTGGTGCTGGAGGCTGCGCTCATCAATATTTTCCAGATTGTCAGAAAAAGTGTGATAATGAATAACACCATTCAAATAAGCAAAATTAAATCCGGGAAATCCCGCCTGTTTGAACATCGTTAAATCGGTATCATTGGGCAAAAGCTTATAAATGCTATAAGTGAGTGAATTGGCAACTGGATGTGTGGCAGCTTGAGCAAACTCCTTTATCAGCCATCCATTTTCACTACTAGTTTCAAACATTACTGAAGCCCCGCTATTTCCACGGGCTTCAAAATTCAGCACAAGTCCAATATTTTTAGCCCAAGGGTGTTCATCTACAAAGGCTTTTGCCCCCAAAAGCCCAGGTTCTTCACCATCAGTGATAAGAAAAATAATATCATTTCTTAAGTGTGAACCTGCTCTTAAAGCTCTAATAGTTTCTAGCATTGCCACAACAGCAGCACCATCATCACTGGCACCAGGACTGTTTGGTACTGAATCATAGTGAGCAGCAACTAAGATAGCCTTAGTGTTATTTGTTCCTTGTAGTCTGGCAACAATATTATGTACGGTTCCCGCTACAAATGGAGTACCCCATCTAGGGTTAACAACTGTTGTTTTCTGAACTTCGGGGCTAAGTCCCTGAGCAGTAAGTTCTTTTAAGATGTAATCGCGCACAACTGTGTGTTCAGGTGAACCAATTGGGTGAGGTTTTTGGGCGATCACCTCAAGGTGTTTTATCGCACGACCAGAAGAAAACTCTATAAGAGGTGCGCTTATGGATGCTGCGGCAGGAGGGTTTAGTTGGTAAAGTCCCAAAAATGCAAAAAATAGAATTAACAAAAAGGTAACTATTTTTATCTTTTTCATAGTCAGCTACTTAGAAGTGTTCATGGAACCGATAAAGTAGAAACCGAAATTTTCAGCTATTATTTAGCTGACGAAATTAAGGGTAGTTACCGGGGGATGATGATTGCGATTCCCCCTGAAGAATGGCGTGTTTTTCCGAACATGACCTTCACAGAATTATCGCAAATTCTCAAACATTTGGCAGGTCTTGTTAAGCTGAGGGCTTTTCGTCGTCATCAGCGAGGTTAAAAAAACCTCATCAAAAGCAGACTGATCTCAATAATCGACCTCATGTCTCAACTTTTAAGATTCTAAACCAGAAAAAACAAGAAAATAACACACCTTGAAAGGGCTAGTCCTAAGGCCTTCTCACCTAGATACCTGGAATCCCTATTAAGCTATTTTTTAAACACGCTCTCAGGGTTTTTCATCTCCACCAAGCAAAGGAAAAGATCCTTCTTCGTCATTAACCTCGGTTCCTAAAAGTGCTGGTATGAAAATAGAGATAAGTCTTGTATGCACTTTTGCTACAAAGCGGAAGCGTTCCCCTTTGCGCGATACCCAAAGAGTACCAGGTCGAACCTGGTGGACTTGCCCTGTTTGAAGGTCTTCAAGGGTCGCATTACCTTGGAGGCAGTAACATACCTCCGTGTGATGTTTGTAGTGATATACTGCATCTGAGCCTTCGTGAATATTGACATCCGTCACCGTGATTCCAACACCATCTTCTTCAAGAAGAAAACGAATCGTTGACCAATCCTTTGTTTGAATGGCACGAGATGTGTTTTGAAGTTCGTGTTTGTGCTTGATAAGCATAAATTTATCTGCTATTTATCTGGTTGTGTTGCAAAAACTGCTTGAATAAAAATTCTAAAAGCTTCTAAAGCTTTAGTAAAAGTGTTCAAAGGTTTGTTATGTTAGCCCATCAAGGCATCAATTCCACAAATCTTGTGTAGCTGACTATATTGGGAAATGCCCCTCGCCAACTTGAAAGTACGTGTAATGTATAAAATTCCTTAAAGGTTCTGTAACCACTGCCATTCGGCTATTACTATTGTCATCACTTCTGAGAAGCACATCCGCGACTTACTGCGACGCTCTCCTTTTGTCGATGGTAGCTGTGGTACTTGTTGCCACAAGTCTTCCCACTGATTGCAGAAATCATCCACCTCACAGAATATTTGCGTGATATCCAGGCGCGATACAATAGTAGACATAGCCGAGACCATGATTTTTCTAAGATATTTTTTAGTCTTGGTGTTTTTTTATGCTTTTTTCACTCATCCTCCATAAATCTTAGTTATTTTTTCTATCCCATTCCTTCGATTCCTCTAGGAGCAAGTCTTCTGGCTTTCGTTCGCTGTCGAACTCACGTTACGTTAATTAGGCGGACACTATATGAGCCATCAAATTCACATTAAAACTGATGCCTCACTTTTTGATGTAATGGATAAGAACTGAACCTAAGATGTCAAAGTAGACAGCATCACCTGTTCATAATTTGTACCAATAAATAATGAATTTTGATACTCCCACGGCTCAACTACCTGAGAGTATTGGTTCAACAAGCTTACTTACTCTGATCATCTGCCTACCACAAACTGCAAGTTTTCCTGTGTGAGAGGTGTTTATGGAAGCTAAATCAAAAGTAGAAATTTTGCAAAATTTCTAGCTTTTGGAAGTAGCCACCTTCATCTTATGCCTTAGACTGAGTGGTCTCATATCTATCCATACTTCTTTGATATAAGCCAAGCATTCTGCCTTAGTTCCACTCTTCCCTGCATCCCTCCAACCGACAGCATTGTCTCGGGAGATAGACCATATTGAGTATTGCTCTTCGTGATTTACAACTACCTTGTAAATTGTGTTGTCTTGTTTTTCATCGGTACTCATTTTGCTTTCCTTTACTTGGACAGTTAATAACTTTGACAGTTGATTGGCATCTGTTAAATGCTGATGCCAATTACCTACGTAGTTTTCGGGGATATTTAGTTATGGCTTCTCACCGCAAGACATTAGTATAACCCACAAGAAAAAAGGATCTTCAGAAGACATAAATCTCTCGACAGCAGTACGGAAACTTTGCATTTCTGCTTCTGATATGACGCCCTCCTTCACTAAAGGCAAGGCACGGTCTGGATCAAACTGTGGATAGCACCACTCTATGCCTTTTTTACCACTATGAAATACAACTGCTTCCAGATCAAACTTCTGAAAACCCGAAGCTTTGAGTACACGCCATAACTTTCGCCCCATCAGCGGGTCGCCGCCACGCGCTTTATGTGCATACATAGCTTTTTCCCGAATAAGCTCACCCTCTGGGACATCTGGGTCACTGATGGGAGGAATTCCATAGTCAAATTCAGTAATTGCCAGCTTACCGCCTGGTTTAAGAACCCGGAAAATTTCTTTTACTGCGCCAATTGGATCTGGAAGGTGTCGAATAAGCAGACGTGCCACCACAAAGTCAAAAGTGTTGTCGGGAAAGTCCATATCCATAACAGACCCTTCAACAATACGATATTGGCTAGATGCTTTGTCTTTCAAATACTGCTCGCTATATTTGATTAAGTCGGGATCAATTTCGACACTGATTATTGAACCATTTGGCACCAAACTAGAAAGCAATTCCGTAACAAACCCTGGACCGCTTCCTACTTCGAGAATAGACATTCCATCCTGTAAACCAAACTCCTTCAAATTGCGTGCTTCTTTCTCCCAGTTCTGATTAGCTAGGTTATGTAAGCGATGTAGCTCACTTTTCACGTCAATATGTTCTAAGCTTACTTCATACGATTTTGATGTAGTCATCATTTGCCTCCTTTACTATTTGCTTTCACGAGTTTGTATGGTGTATATCTGACTTTTGTAGAGGTGGGTTGCTCTACAAATTGAAAATAAAAGTTAGAGTTTTCCGAATTTTTTCCAGATAGATTTGCAATACTGACATGCTCCTTTGGTAATAAGCTGACGTGCATCTAAATTTGATAATTTAGCGCCTGAACCCGTTTACTGCCTTAGATTGCCCTGTAAAACTAGATGAGGAACAGCTTAACTAGACATTGAGAACAGTCTCAAGCTTTTCGTACTCTACTCTCCATTGATTGAGAAAGGGACTACCTGCTCGGGGCACTGAGTGTTCGCGGGAGTAAAAAAACCAATCATCGCCACAAAAACGCTGATGACGCCGATTAGAACCAGCACAAGCGGTACGCCTATCTTTTCTGCAAACGCTGTGGTCAGAGCAGTACCTACTGGTCCCAAAATTGTAAGTAGCGTCCAAAAAGCAGCAGAAACACGACCCAGAAGTTGATCGGGTGTAACTTGCTGGCGCAGTGTTATCGAACTGACATTCCTGAGTGTGAGGCCAAAGGTAAAGAAAGTAGCTAGAGTCGCTATCATCACTACAGTGGGCGCAAATCCAATAGAGGCGATCGTAATTCCCTGGATAGTCAAACTACCTAAAAAGCACAAACCAAATCCCCATCTACGGCGTAAGGTGGGTGCAGTTAAACCTCCCAAGAGGGCACCAAAGCTCCCTACCCCAAAGACAACACCAATGGCATCATTGTTTTGATACAAATCGTATTTTAAGCGGAAGATACAAAGGTCTATCGTTGCCTCTGAGAAAAAGATGAATGTGGCAAGGATCAATGTGACAGACTTCAGCACTGGGTGGTTCAACAAAAAGCGTATACCTGCGAGAAATTCTTGAAGATGTGCATACTTTGTACTGATATCTGTTACGGGATTAATCATAATTGCTTTACGTATCCTGACACAAAACATCAGCAGTGCAGAGAGTATGTATGAAAGGCTAGCTATTCCCATAGCAGAAGAAGGGTCGAACCGCTTGGAGAGCAAGCCTGCGAGCATAGGACCTGCAACATATGCCAATGCAACAGTTGATTGTAGGCGACCATTAGCATCAGTAGTCAGATCGACATCAACAATATTGGGTATGGCAGCATTATAAGTGATGAGGAAAGTAGTAGTCAGATAGGCAGTGATTCCAGCAACTACATAGATTAGACCAATGTTTGCTCCCAAAAACCACCAACTAAGCGGAATGAGGGCATAGAATATAGCCCGACCAATGTCACAGAAAATCATTAGCCAGCGCCGATCCATATGATCGACGATCGCCCCGGAAACTATGCCAGATATTAGATTGCCAACACCGATAGTTCCAGTGACAAGACCCATCTGAGCAATTGAACCAGTTGCCTCCAGCACCAATAGGGGCATGACAATCATGGCGAACGAGTCACCAAAAGCATCAAACGTTTGACCAGCCCAGAAAATATTGAAGTTGCGATCGCGCCAAAGGCGGGCACCAGGTGTGAGGGCATTTTCTTTAGTAGATGTTTCTTTCTTTCTAGCCACAACTGCCTCTTTGATAGTGCTGAAGCTACGCTTTATTGACTGTCCTGACTATATAAGCAGGACGAACATATAGCCCGAAGACGTTCTTCTAATCCTTACCAAGCTTGTAGCAGTGGGGAGGGCAGATCAACGTGAAGTAGTTACTGGCTGTGGGGAATTCAGGAAACCGCTACGAATGAAGTATGAGAAGTAAATACTCAGCAGTTCAGTATCTACTGGTGGACAGATGATGGAAGTGTTTGCAAGTCTAATGAGCGTGTTTTGGCAGTCGTACTTTCTTAGTCTTGTTGGTTGATTCTGCTCTTCGGAAAAAAGAGCCAACAAAGGATACAAAGCATTTTCTTGAGAATGCCTTGCCACATTGATCAGTTCTGCTCGCCACTTGTCATACGCAACCGACTGAAGTGGGTAGCCAAAAGAGTTAATCCAGTTGATAATATTGCTCCAGTGGATGGGATGAGGATTAACTAAGTGAAAAACTTTCCCTAGTGATTCTTTTTGTCTAGATAGGTAGATAAGCGCTTTACTCACATAGTCCACAGGAGTCATATCCACTAATGTATCATTGTTTGATGCAATACCCAGTTGGATACATCCTTTTGCCATTCTGAACAACATATCATTGGTATGACAGATACCTGTTTTGCTATCTCCTACTATATTTCCTGGTCTGTAGATACAGACTGGAACCCCTCTGGATTGTGCAATTTTTACTAACTTTTCAGCAACCCATTTGCCCTGACCATAACCTGTATAGTAACCTTCACTATGCTCAAGGTTGTCCTCTTCTTCAAGTAGCTTAACATCAGAATAGGCATCTAAGTCAAAAACAGCGATGGAAGAAATATAATGCACGGGCTTCACTTTGAACTGACAAGCCAATCTAAGGATTTCCTGGGTTCCAAGAACATTGGTTGCCTTAAGCGCATGGTATGGGTAAATAAAATTAACTAACGCTCCATTATGATAGATAACATCAATTTTGGTTGACATTTGGTAAAACTGCTCATTTGATAGACCCAAAAGTGACTTAGACAGATCTCCTAAGATTGGGATAATTCTAGATTTAAAAAATTCATTCCATAGAGAATATGTTTCCAGGTTTTTTTGGATGCGGTTTTTGCCTTCCTCAGCATCGTGGGCACGTACTAAACAATAAATGTTTGCCGGAGTTTGCTCAAGGAGTTCATGGAGTAAAAAGGCTCCTAGAAAGCCTGTCACTCCAGTCAAGAAGATATTAGCTGGTTCTGCTATATACTCCACAGGTAAAGCCTCAGGGTTGATTGCGGGATCTAGAACTGCTTCAGCTTGCAAATCTGTGTCAGTCGTTGCCCTATTTTCACTGAATGAGCCTTCCCGACGAGCAATGTCAATCACTTGGGCAAAATCGGCTACAGTAGGTGTCTCCAGCAAGCTCCGTAGGGAAAGTTCTACCTGGAAGGTTTCGCGCAGTTGCAATACAAGCTGGGTAGCCAACATGGAATGTCCTCCCAACTCAAAGAAGTTGTCATGGATGCCGACTTGTTCTATACCAAGCAAATTTTGCCAAATATTGGCAATAGTCCGCTCAAGCTCATTGGTCGGAGCAACATAGACATTCGGCAAATACGGTCTCGGGTGAAGTGAGGATGAATTTACTTTCTCTGCATTTTCTGTATCTTTTAAAGATTTCAGTTGAGTCTGTTGGTTAATGCTAGCCTGGTATATCTGCTGTTGTGGTTCAATCCAGTAACGCTGTCGCTCAAAGGGGTAGGTTGGTAAGGGGAGACGATGGCGTCGTTCATGGGCGTAAAACCCTGACCAATCCACTTTTACTCCTACAAGCCATATCTGGCCTAATGTGTTCAGCAAAAATGCAACATCCGAGAACTGGTCGTGCGGATGACGTAACGAAGATAGTATAATATGACCAGCAGTCTTATTGGGATGGCATCTTGCTAATGTGCTCAATGTCCGCCCAGGTCCAACCTCCAACAGTATACGCTCTGGTTCTGTCAACAGCTCGTGCATACCGTCTGCCAAACGAACCGTTTGGCGCAGATGCTTGGCCCAATAACTTGGATTCGTCGCCTCCGTCGCTTTTATCCAAGTACCAGTGACGTTAGATATATAGGGAATTGTCGGGGGCTTTAAGTGTACTTTTTCTACCAGATCAGTAAATGGAACTAACATCGAGTCCATCATAACTGAATGAAAGGCATGGGAAGTATGGAGAAGGCGGCACTCTATGCCTCGTTCAAGTAGCTGCATCTGCAATGCATCTACAGCCTCTGTCGGACCTGATACAACACAAAGAGATAGCCCGTTGTTCGCAGCTAAAGAGAGTTGCTGGCCCAAAAGAGGGTATACCTCCTTTTCCGGAAGTGACACGGCGAGCATGGCACCACCGGGCAGGTTCTGCATCAGTTGTCCGCGAGCGGTAACCAACTTCAAGGCATCTTCTAGAGAGAAAACTCCAGCAAGACTTGCTGCGACATATTCACCAATACTGTGGCCGATCATTGCTTGGGGATGCACGCCCCACGACATCCACAACTTGGCTAGGGCATACTCAATCACAAATAGCGCTGGCTGTGTAATGAAAGTCTGCTGTAGTTGCTGCGTAGCCTCTTCAGCTTGCTCGTTCCTTGGGTACAGCACTTGGCGCAGATCAAGCCCTAGCTTTGGTTTGAGAAATTCTGAGCAAAGGTCAACCTGCTCACGAAATATCGGTTCCTCCTGATAAAGTTCTAACGCCATATTCACATACTGCGCTCCCTGCCCTGTAAACATAAATACGACCGACCGTTCACTAGGCTCTTGGGTGGCGGTAAAAACCCGTTTGGGGTTCAGCATTTCCAGCGAGAGCGCAGCATCATCAAGGTCGCGGCACACCAGCATCCGACGATGACTGAAAGCTTTTTTACCAATATGGTAGGTATGCGTGACATCGGCGAGGTTAACATCTGGATGTTGCTTCAAGTAATCAACGAGATTGTCAGTCGCAGTTTCAAGTGCAGAATTAGTCTTGGCAGATAACACCAGCAATTGCCAGGGTCTGGAAATTCCAGAAGCCTGAACAAGCGGGGCTTCCTCAAGAATGATGTGTGCATTGGTTCCACCGATGCCAAAGGAACTGACCCCAGCCCGGCGTGGAGTTCTGTCTGTTTTCCATTCAGTAAGCTCAGTGTTGACGTAAAAAGGACTATTTGCGAAATCAATCTTGGGATTGGGTTGTTCAAAGTGCAAGCTAGGTGGTATAAGCTTGTTTTTCAGCGCCAGGACGGTCTTGATTAAGCCCGTCACACCAGATGCCGTATTCAGATGTCCGACATTTGTTTTGACTGAGCCGATGGCACAGAAGCCTTTTTTCTGAGTACTGGTGCGAAAAACTTGTGTCAGTGCAGCGACTTCAATCGGATCGCCCACAGGTGTGGCGGTTCCGTGAGCTTCGATATAGGTGATAGTTTCGGGTTCAACCCTGGCTATTGCCATAGCCTCTGCAATCACTTCTGCCTGACCATCCACACTGGGTGCGGTGTAGCCAACTTTCAAAGAACCGTCATTATTGATAGCTGAACCTTTGATAACTGCATGAATGTGGTCTCCATTTGCGAGAGCATCTGCTAGCCGTTTTAAAACGACAATTCCTACACCAGAACCGAAAATAGTTCCCTGTGCCTTGGCATCAAAGGCTCTACAGCGTCCATCAGGAGAAAAAATCCCCCCCTCTTGATACAAATAACCTACTTTTTGTGGGACGCTGATTGAAACTCCACCAGCTAAAGCCATATCACATTCATGATTTAATAAGCTTTGGCAACTTAGGTGAACAGCAACCAACGAAGTCGAGCAGGAAGTTTGAACAGCCACACTCGGTCCCTTCAGGTTTAATTTGTAAGAGACGCGTGTGGTCAGATAATCTTTTTCATTTCCATGCAGAATGGCTAAATCGCCTACAGCTCCTACGAGTCCAAGGTTTGAAAAAATGTTGAACAAGTAGGTGCTTATAGAGACACCAGCATAAACACCTATTTGACCTTGGTAAGATTCAGAGTTGTAGCCAGCATTTTCAACAGCTTCGCAGGCACATTCTAAAAAGAGGCGGTGTTGTGGATCCATTATTTCAGCTTCTCTGGGATTAAAGCCGAAGAATGAAGCGTCAAACATATCTATACCTTCCATTACAGGTGTGGCTTTAACATAATTGGGGCTATTCAGCACAGCAGCATCTACACCTGAAGACTCCAGTTCCTGGTTAGATAAAAATGAAATTGATTCCACACCGTCGCGCAGGTTATGCCAAAACTCATCAATACTTCTGGCTTTTGGAAATCGACCGCTCATGCCGATAATAGCTATTTCTGTCCCATTAAAACGATCAAGCGTATCTGAGTTAATCATCTTGAACACCTCTGTGATTTTTTGTTGCTCTATATTCTTGTCTGAATTGCTTTTGAAGATTTATTGATTTTTTACGCGTCTCCGCTCGGTCATGGATATGTTGGAAAGAAGGTGGCTCAATTTGTTTCTGGTTTAAATATTTAGCCAAGGCATTTATGGTTGGACACTTATACACGTCAACCATTGGTATATCCATGTTAAAAACCTCTCGCAGTTTGCTAAGTACTTGGACTATGAGTAATGAATTACCACCTAAATCAAAGAAATTATCATGCACACCCACTGTCTCTAAACGAAGCACCTCTTGCCAAATATTAGCGATGATTTGCTCCACCTTATTCTGGGGTGGCACATAAGCTACTTCTAACTCCAAGCGAAGACCATCTGGCTCAGGTAACGCCCGACGGTCAATCTTACCGTTGGGTGTCACTGGCAAAGCATCCAGTAGTACAAAGGCTGAAGGCACCATGTAATCAGGCAGTTTCTGTTTCAGAAGATTACGCAGGTCACTGATTGTAAGTACCAGTTTTTGATGTGAAACAACATAGGCTACCAGACGCTTGTCCCCTGGTTTATCCTCCCTATCTATCACCACAACCTCGCGCACTGCGGGATGTAAGCTCAGCATCGCCTCGATCTCCCCAAGCTCGATGCGGAAGCCTCGAATCTTCACCTGGTCGTCGATACGACCGAGGAACTCAAGGTTTCCATCCAGCAAATAACGACCCAAATCGCCAGTCTTATAAAGCTGATCGGTAGTTATTTGCGTAAACTGATTAGTAATGAATCGGCTTTTGGTGAGTACATCATCGCTCATGTATCCCCTAGATAAGTAGGGGGTACGAACATAGATTTCACCCACCTCGCTCACACCCGCTAACTGCTGTGAGGCATTGAGAACAAGTAACTGAACATCCTGAATTCCTCGACCCAAGGGTAAAATCTCTTTTAAACTCGCCGGATCATTATCCGAATCAACATCTCCCTGATTGGGGACGATCAAATACCCCATTGCCTGAGGAGTTTCAGTGGTTCCGTAAAAATTAACGCAGGTAACTGAGGGGGCTAACTTTCGGATATTGGAAATATGGCGCTTTGTTAAGACATCTCCACCAAAGAAGACATAACGAAGGTATGGAAAAGTAGCATTGTCGTTGCTAGCGGTAGTGTAATCCGGTGTTGTTTCCGTCAGCAGTTGTCCTATCGCTGGGGTCAGATGAGCGATGCTAATCTGCTGTTGCTTCGTCCATTTCGCTAAGTAGCTAGGGTTTACTATTTCCTCTGGATCTGGAATGCATAGGGTAGCCCCCAAACACAGTGGCGCAAAGATATCCCGTAGTAAGGGGTCGTGCGAAACCCCGGAGAGCATGCTAAAGCGATCTGACTCGTGGAGTCCAAACGTCTGCCTCTGCCAGTGTAAGAAATGAGACAGAGGTCTGTGTGTTCCTAAAATTCCCTTTGGCATTCCAGTTGAGCCTGAGGTAAATGCGACATATGCCAAGTCATCTGGGTCAACGGACACGCCTGGATCGTCCATTGAATAGCCAATTAATAAATCGCGTACTGCACTAATGCCACTTTGGGGAAGCTGCAAGCGATAGCAGCATGATTTCGCCACAAACTCTTCCAGAGTGTCTGGGACCTTTTCCGCTGTTTCCAACTGTAGCCACATCCGGGGCTTTGTCACGTGAAGGCAATTTATCAGGCGGGAAGCTGGATAAGTTGAATCTAAAATCACGAAGGCGGCACCAGCTTTGAGGACTCCAAGCAAAGCCCAAACCAAAGAGGCACTGCGGTGACCGTAAATAGCAACAATCTCTTGAGACTGGATACCGCTTGCAAGCAAATAATTAGCAAGTTGGTTGCTAAGAGCATTGAGTTCTCTGTAGCTCCAGCCTTCTTGTTCGTTTACAAGTGCCAAACTTTCTGGAACTCGGTTTGCCTGTAGGCATAACTGATTGTATACGGTTCCTTCCCATTCACAACGGAGGGGTTGAACTGGATTTGGTAAGAGAACAGCAGCCGTGGGAGTTACTAGAGAAAAATTAGCAATTCTTTCCTCTGAGTTTTCCACAATTTGCGACAGCAGATATTGCAGCTGTTCCAGCATCTCAACCATCCGAGCAGGTTCAAATAGCTCGGTATTATAGACCAATTCTAACTGGATTCCTTCATTTTGTTCTTTTGCATACAGAGTTATATCGAACTTCGACCCAACTTCAACTTCAGCAGGCGAGAGGATCTCTACTGTCAGACCGGGGAGTACGATCGGCTCGGATGCAAAGTTGAGCATATTAAAAAATACCTGAAACAGGGGGTTGCGACTTAGATCGCGTTCCGGTTGCAGTTCATCCACCAGCTTCTCGAAAGGCATGCTCTGGTGAGCATAAGCACCTAAAGCCACCTCACGCACCCGTCTCAGTAGCTCCCGAAAAGTTGGGTTCCCTGAAAGGTCAGTACGGAGTACCAGAGTGTTAACAAAAAAGCCAATCAGTGATTCAATTTCCGCATTGTTTCGACCTGCGATCGGAGAACCTACAATGATATCTTCCTGCTTGATACAGCGGTAGAGCAATGTTTTGAACGCTGCTAACAGCGTCATAAACAAGGTCACTCCTTCCCGTTGACTCAGTGTCTTGAGCGCCTGGGACAGAGACTTGGAAAGCACCAGCGATCGCTTTGCCCCCCGGAAGTGCTGAACTGTTGCTCGCGGTTTGTCCGTGGGCAACTCTAGGACGGGGAGAGTACCACCAAGCTGCCGATTCCAATAGGAAAGGTGGGCTTGGAGTACGTCATCTTGCAGCCACTGTTGCTCCCAATGAGCAAAGTCCGCATACTGAATAGGTAAGTCGGCAAGTGGTGAGGGATTTCCTATGGAAAAAGCTGTGTAAAGCGCTGCCAGTTCCCGGACAAATACATTGATAGACCAACCGTCTAAGATAATATGATGCATCACGAGCAGCAGCACAGACTCTGCTTCACCCAGCCGGAGCAAGGTGGTTCGTAACAGAGAACCTCGTTCTAAATCGAAGGGTCGCTGCTCCTCTTCGGTTGCTAGTCGGATAACCTCTCCTTCCCGCTCGGTTTCTGCAACCTCTCGCAGCTCAATTATCGGCAGCGTTAGGGTCAAGGTTGGGGCGATGACCTGAACTGGGCGTCCATCCACAACTACAAAAGTGGTTCTGAGAGCTTCGTGGCGACGCACGATTTCGTTAAAGCTATGTTCCAACGCCGCTATATTGATCTGTCCCTTGAGGCGAACGGCAGCAGACATATTATAGGCAGAGTTACCAGGCTGCAACTGTTCTAGCAACCACAGCCTAGTTTGGGCAAAAGATAGGGGAAGGTGTCCATCCCGCAAGACTGGCAATATGGGCAAATCTTGAATGCCTTGTTTTAATCGACCTAGCTTCTCAAGACTTTCTGCCAAGCTAGCAACCGTAGGTGCTTCAAACAGGCTACGTAAGGGCAGTTCCACCTGGAAAGATTGGCGCAGTCGGGATATGACTTGAGTTGCTAGCAGAGAATGCCCCCCCAACTCAAAGAAATTATCATGGATACCAACTTGCTCAATTTTCAGAACCTCAGACCAGATACCTGCCAGCGCCTCCTCAACTATTGTCCGAGGAGCTACATACTCCGCTTCTACATCTGGACGGAAATCTTCTGGAGTGGGTAGCGCACGGCGATCAACTTTTCCGCTGGGGGTCAGCGGCATGGTATCCAAGAAAACGAAGGCGGAGGATACCATATAGTCTGGCAACTTCTCCATTAGGAAGTTGCGTAGCTCATTAACGGTAGGAGCTGATTCTTGCTTAACAACTAGATAAGCCACCAGACGCTTGTCACCTGCTATGTCTTCTCGAACCGTGACTACGGTTGCCTGCACGGCTGGGTGTTGGCTCAGTACAGTCTCGATTTCTCCTAACTCAATACGGAAGCCGCGAATTTTTACCTGATAATCGATGCGACCCAAGAACTCAATAGTGCCATCGGGTTTGTAGCGTGCTAGGTCGCCAGTTTTATAGAGGCGCGTTCCTACCTTGTTACTGTTCGCTGAAGGGTAGGGGTTGGGAATGAACTTCTCAGCAGTTAGATCGGGACGGTTGTGGTAGCCACGGGCAAGACCAACACCAGCAATGTGCAACTCACCAGAAACTCCAATCGCTACAGGTTGAATATCTGAATCCAGAATATAGATTTGAGTGTTGGAGATCGGGTGACCTATGGGGACGGTACCGCGATCGCTGTCTTGCTGGCATTCCCAGAAGGTGACATCAATCGCAGCTTCCGTTGGTCCATAGAGGTTGTGCAGTTTAACACCTCTCAAACGGTTAAAAAAGCGTTCTTCGAGATCCAATGGCAGTGCCTCCCCACTGCACATGACCTGTCTCAGACAACTGCAAGTCTCAAGGCTCTGTTCCTCCAGAAAAATATGGAGCATGGAGGGAACAAAATGGAGTGTGGTAATCTTCTGCTTGGCGATGAGCTTTACTAGGTAGGCACTGTCCCGATGACCTCCTGGTTGCGCTAAAATCAAGCAAGCTCCGGTCAATAAAGTCCAGAAAAACTCCCAAACTGACACATCAAAGCTAAAGGGGGTCTTCTGTAAAACGCGATCTGCTGCTGTTAATTGGTAGGCATCTTGCATCCAAAGCAAGCGATTGCAAATCCCACGGTGAGTATTGATTGGACCCTTTGGCAGTCCTGTCGAGCCAGAGGTGTAGATGACATAGGCAGAATTGTCAGATGTCACACCACTGTTCGGGCTATCCGTACTCTCTAGTGCGATAGTCGTCCAGTTAGAATCTAGATAAACCACCCTTGCTTGCTGATGGGGAAGACGTTCAGTTAGATGTTTTTGAGTCAACAGCACTGACACCTGAGCATCTTCTAGCATAAATGCCAGACGCTCTTGCGGATAATCCGGGTCTAGAGGTACGTAAGCCCCTCCTGCTTTGAGTATACCTATTAGTCCTACTACCATTTCTAGGGAACGTTCTACACAGATACCCACCTGTACCTCCGGAGCCACACCCAACTTTTGCAGATAATATGCCAGTTGATTCGCTCGTCGATTCAGTTCCTGGTAGCTAAGTTGTTCCTCTGCAAAAACCACTGCCACGGCGTTGGGGGTTCGCTCAACTTGCGCCTCAAACAATTGATGAATGCATGCCTCATTAGGATACTCTGCTTGGGTATCATTCCATTGAATCAGCAGTTGATGCTGTTCTGCTGGTGTCAAAAGCGGTAAGTCAGACAAATCTTGCTCTGGGTTAGTAACAATACCTTCTAGCAAAGTTTGAAAATGCCCTGCCATCCTCTCAATAGTACTGGCATCAAACAAGTCTCTGTTGTACTCTAACCAACCTTTGATTCCACTCAGTGTTTCTTCTAAATCGAGTGTCAAATCAAACTTCGCCGTGCCATTGTCAATTTCTAATGGAATTAATTGCAAACCGGAAAATTCCAATGCTGACATAGGAGTGTTTTGCAGAGCAAACATCACCTGAAACAGGGGTGTGTGGCTCATATCCCGTTCTGGTCGCAAAGTTTCCACCAGTTTCTCAAAAGGCAATTCCTGATGATTATAAGCCTCCAGAACTACATCCCGCACCGATGAAAGTAGTTCTTGAAAGCTGGGATTGCCTCCCAGGTTGGTTCGCAGCACCACAGTATTGATGAAAAACCCGATTAAATCCTCAGTTTCTGCCTGGTTGCGATTAGCAACGGGAGAACCAACAATCATATCTGCTTGCCCTGTGTAACGGTAAAGCAATATTTTGAAAGCGGTTAGCAGGGTGATAAACGGGGTAACTCCTGCTTGCTGACTCAAGTCTAAAATTGCCTTCGATAGGGACTTAGGCAACTGCAATTTTTGCCTGGCTCCACAAAAGGTTTGCACAGCCGGTCGCGGTCGATCGGTGGGTAATTGTAAGACAGGTAAGCTACCAGCAAGTTGCTGCTTCCAGTAGTTGAGTTGAGTGTCTAGCAAATCGCCTTGCAGTCTTTGCTGTTGCCAAACAGCGTAGTCTGCATACTGAATAGAAAGTGGAGACAGAGGTACAGGTTGATGATTCGAGAAAGCATCGTAAAACGTCGCTAACTCCTGCACCAACACACCAAGAGACCAGCCATCAGAGATAATATGATGCATTGTCAACAGCACGATATGCTCTTCATCTGACAAGCGTAGAACTTTAGCACGTAACAGTGGGAATTGCGATAAATCAAAGGGCTGTTTGGCTTCCTGGTCAGCTAATCGCAAATATTGAGTTTGGCGATCGCTTTCAGAAAACTCTTCTAGGTCGATCACTGGTACTGTCAGAGTTTGGGCAGAGTGAATCACCTGCACTGGCTGCTGATTTACCGTAGTAAATGTGGTTCGCAAAGCTTCATGACGCCGCACAATTTCATTTAGGCTTTGTGCTAGTGCTGTGACATTGAGGTGTCCGGCAACGGATAGTGCCACCGGGATGTTGTAGGCATAGCTTCCCGGTTGCAACTGGTCGAGGAACCACAGTCTAGCCTGTGGAAAAGAAACAGGTGTAGTATCAGAGATTTCCCTGGGAGAAATCTTTGATACCTGTTCTAGTTCAATACCTTCTTCAGCTAGTAAGTACGCAAGAAGTTCACGCTGTTGTGCGGAAAGTCCTGTTTGCTTTGTCGATTGATTAAGCTCTGCCATGTTCCTTGAGTGGTTGTGATTTTATCTTGAACTATATATACCCTGACCTTCAATCATGCTGAAGCCATTCTTGACAGGTTAAGAAAAAATTAATTTTGTCAATAGTAGTTAAGCTGTAATTTAGCTCAGTATGTGAGTATCGAATTCAATCTTGTACGGAGTTTTGAAAACAAAAATGAGTGATGCTTTTTTAGATGACGCATAGGCGTAGCCCACAATAGGCATCGCTAGTTCAAAAATTCTGTTTTCGACCCTCATTGTCTGCAAATTTTTAAGCACTATTACTTATTTACAAATTGTTTATGACCTAATATATCATTCGACTGCTTGAATTTCAAAAGTGCCTCCACAAAATCGTGTGATCAATTTACAAGCATTTTCTAAAGCAGCTAGATTATATTCCTGCGTTGTCTGATGAGTTCCTTGAATTATAATTACAATGTTTTTAGTGTCTAACGACAACTTGACTAGCTCGGAATCTTTAGAATCAAGCCAAGCAAGTATTTGTCTTTCATCTGCATAAACAAAATCGCCAGGCTGGGTATATTTCACTTTTTGGCTGCCAACAGCAGTAAAAGGTTCTTCCCCATCTGATAAGCGAAAGGTAATTTTGCTGCCTAATTTATCCAGGTCGTGGACCCCTAATGCCAGAAAATTCCTGGATGCGATAACATTATAAGAGTCAACAGCAACATTAATTTGAGGAAAGCGTTGAAAATGCTTAACGGACTGTATAAGTGATTCGGCAGAAGGAGGAAATTTTTTGGGACTCCGACCGATACTTTTTAGCAAATCGCGATAGCTTTGCAAAATTGTGTTATCTGATATAAACTCGTCGCTCATTTTCATGACTTCTTTAGCAGCTTGGTTTTTAATCATCTCAACTTCAGGATTTTCTCGTTCTATATTAATGCCATAAATTTCTGCGACCACCGTCGATGTAATTCCCAGCGATTTAAAATATGGTGACATGACGTAGCTAAGTTTCATTAGACTTATCTGCAAATGCGAAATACTTACTTTACAATTCTGATTTTAGTGTAACTTGGGCTTTGTTTTTGTTTTGCTACCTGTTGTCCGTCCACGTCCTCGTTTTTCTTTTGATTTTGGGGGCTGCTTGTAGCTTTTAGGTTGTCGTTTGGGAAGACAACAACTCTCTTACATTATACTTATCTATTCATACTGTTTTTTTTGCGAAGGTATTAACGTTCAAACTAACTTAATATCAGTTTTGGCTTTGACTCTTAATGGCATTGACCATATGTAAGAAAATCCCTGTCCTGCTTGATGCTCAAATTGATCTTCAACATCATAAGTGGAAAGAGAATAATCGTACATGGCGTATTGGGAATCTCGACTCAAAATTATGATGTTTCCTTTGTACAATCTCAGGGTTATAGAACCAGTTACTCGCGACTGAGTATCGTCTATAAAAGCATCTAAAGCCTTTCTAAGAGGTGAAAACCAAAGACCGTAATAAACAAGCTTGGAGTAAGTCTGAGCTACTTGTGCTTTGTAGTGCAAAAGGTCTCGATCCAGCACCAACTTTTCTAACTCTTTGTGGGCATAATGAAGGATTGCACCTGCTGGACTTTCATATACTCCTCGGGTTTTGATCCCTACCACTCTATTTTCTAAAATATCGATCCTTCCTACCCCATGTTTTGAACCAATTTCGTTCAATTGAGTAATTAATTCTACGGGGGCTAAGGATTGATCATTTAGAGAAATAGGTATACCTTGCGCGAAGCCTATGGCAATATCGCAGGGTTCATTGGGAGCTAATAATGGTGAAGTCGTAATCTGATAAATCGCATCTGGTGGCGACGATTTAATATCATCAAGAGTGCCGCACTCTATACTAGTACCCCATAAATTAGTGTCGATACTATATGGCTTGTCAACAGAGATGGAAATATCAATGTTGTGTTTTTCAGCATATTCAATTTCATCATTGCGAGATTTCATTTCCCACTCTATAACTGGTGCAATGATCCTTAGAGTGGGATCGAGGGCAGTAATGCTGGAGTAGAATCGTACTTGATCGTTCCCCTTACCCGTCGCGCCGTGAGCTACAGCGTCTGCTTTCTCTTGATGTGCTATTTCAACTAATCGCTTGGCAATTAAAGGACGCCCTAGTGGTGCAGCTAACAGATAGTTGTCCTCGTATGCTGCATTGGCTTTTAGTGCTTTAAAAGCATACTCGCCAAGATACTCTTCTCTAAGATCCTCTAGGTAAACTTTAGATGCACCTATTTTTTGAGCTTTAGCTTCTATCGCCTCCAGCAATTCAAATTGACCCATATTAGCACAAAAGGCAATAACCTCAGCCGAATACCTATCTTGAAGCCATTTTAAGGCTACGGAAGTATCTAATCCGCCTGAATATGCAAGAACAATTTTCATCATGATTCTACTCCACTAATTGCTATGTGAATATCTATGCCGCTAATAAACTGATTGGTAATTTCAAAAGTTTTGTCGAAAGCTTGTTGAATTTTTTTGTATCTGCCAGCTAAAGAATCTTTCTGGTGAATAATATCTCGATTCAAAGTCTCTAAAATTTCTTGAACACTTTCAGGTGCTGTTCCTCCTTTACTTGTTTGTCTGGATATTGCTTGGATAGGATTTAGTAGTTCCCGCAAAACTTCTGGTGAGATATTCATTCCTAATTCCTCTAAAGATTGGGAAATATCGGTTACATCGCTTAGGGTTTTTCCAAATTTAATTAATTGATTGACAACTGTACCAACTATCTGATGAGCTTCTCGAAAAGGCATATTTATTTCGACAACTAGATAATTGGCTAGTTCGGTTGCTGTTGAAAAATTTTCCCAACTCATGCTTAAAGCTCTTTGAGTATTAAATTTCAATGTTTGCAACTGCTGGCACATGACAGAAATGGTCAAACTGGTATCATCTATTGCTTGCCATAAAAATGGTTTGTCTTCTTGGAGATCGCAACTATAACCAGTGGTTACGCCTTTGACTATAGTCAAAATCTGCATGAGCGCCCCATAGACTCTTCCAGTTTTTGCTCTTGCTAATTCAGCAACGACTGGATTCTTTTTCTGAGGCATAATTGAGCTACCAGTGGCAAAGGTGTCATCTACTTCTACCAACCGGAATTCAAAACTGTTCCACAGAACAATTTCTTCAGCCATCTTTGAAAGATTACTCATTATTATTGCCAAAGCTGCCAAGCTCTCGATGATGAAGTCTCGGGAACTGGTGGCATCAAGTCCGTGCAAAAGTAGACCATCAAACCCCAGTAAATTTGTGGTTATTTCCCTTTCAATTGGAAAAGAAGTACCTGCTAAGGCACAGGCTCCTAAAGGATTTAAATTGGTATTTTCAAATGCTTTGTCCAATCGTTTTATATCTCTATTGAACATACTGGCGTATGCTGTTAACCAGTAAGCCAAGCTAATTGGTTGGGCTGGTTGGCTATGGGTATAACCAGGTATTACTGTCTCAACGTTTGTTTCTGCTAAATCAATTAGTATTTCTACAAACTTTAAAAGTTCCTGTTGAATATTCAACAAAGATATTCGCAGATACAAACGAGTATCAGTAACTACTTGGTCGTTGCGAGATCGGGCGGCGTGCATTCTGCCCCCAATATCCATGCCTAGTTGAGAAATAACTCGGTTTTCTAGGTTAAGATGAACGTCTTCTAATTCCCGCTCAAGCTGAATTTTTCCTTGACGATGATCCTCAAATATTTTTACTAGGCATTGTAGGATTTTTCGTCCATGTTCTTGGGATATTATGTTTTGATTACATAGCATTAAAACATGAGTAATACTTCCCCAGATGTCGAATTCTATAAGCCTTTTGTCGATGTCAATTGTCTGGGTGTAATCTAAAACTAATGGATTAATGTCTTTGTTAAATCTTCCTGCCCATAGTTTCATGAATTTCTCCTTTTTTACTAATTTTTGAGTCATGGAACGATAGATAATAACTGTCAACAAAATTAATTGTTCCCAAGGTTATATATTATGATTTATTATGGGTTTTCCAATTAAATAATGTTGTGATACTTCTCCGGTTCGCGTTTTAATTTTTCAAAAAAGTTCTCCAGTTTTTTGTAGGTAAATAGTTCCTGAAACCACTGCTCTTTCGATTTAGGTAAAATCTTTCCTAGGGCAATATATTCAACTACAATCTCATAGAGAAGTGTCAAACAGAAATTACCAGTTCTCTCCTTGAGTAATAAAGGTTTTTCAAAGGGAAGAATTGGGAAATAAATTACCTTTATAATATCGCCAAAATCTATTTTTCTTACCATATGGTGACAAGTTACACCGTATGTTATATCGCCATTAAATACCGCATAATAATAACCACCAATTCCCCGATAATTCGGTGGAGCAGGGTGAATATTTAAAGCGTATTTTTTCGCCTTTTCTAATACTGACTGGGGAAGAATTAGATCGGATTTAAAGGAGATAATATAATCCCCTTCCCACTCTTCGATACAGGAGGGATAAACTTCGCTTCGCTGCCAAAAAAATGAATCAACTTCGGCAAAAATATCGCTTAAAAATTGGCTAGCTAAGTTGCTCCATAACGAGCGATCGCCTACGAAGAGAACTCTTGCATCCAGCTTGGTTTTACTCCCAGTATGGTATAGGACTGATATATCACCGTTGGGAATTGCAACACTGTCATATATCTCCCTGCTGCTTACTGATTCCTCTAACTTGGAAATAGTTAGCATTGAGCATTCAGTAACGCCGCCTGATGCTACTAAATGCTCTGGTTTATTCAGCTTTTTTAGGCTCTCTACATCGGTTATTCCTCTCTTTTGCTGAAGTGTTGTTTGTAAGTCTTTGATTGACATAGCTGTAATTTTTTGGAACACCTGAGCAATTTTTTCTATCTGTCCCAGTTTGGTTTCGCCAGCCATCAAAATTTGTGAAAGCTTGGCTACAGTACTAGCCTCAAACAAATTGTGTACAGGTAGTTCTACATTAAATATATCTCGGATTCGGGAAATCACTTGGATAGCAAGTAAAGAATGTCCTCCTAACTCAAAGAAATTGTCATGAATCCCAACGCGCTCAACTTGCAAAATTTCACTCCATATTCCTGCTAAAACTTCTTCTAGTGCGGTACTGGGAGGAACATAAATGACAGCAGGGTCTAAGCTAGTAGCGTCGAGCTCTGGTAAGGCTCGGTAATCTAACTTACCATTTGGTTTGCGTGGCATTTCGAGTATGGTGACAAAGGCACTGGGAATCATGTAGTCGGGTAAATGACGAGATAGATAAGAACGCAGGCTTTTGGCGGATAGTTGCTGATTATCCTTGTATAGATTAACTTCACCTTGAGGAAAGAGTATTTCGTACAAGGGGTTGCGGGAATCAGTTTGTTGATGGTGAAGTGAATCGCAAACGAAAGAAATGATTTCCCCATTTTGTCTGATTAACTGTCCTGCAATGCGATAGTCAGGATTGACATGATTATCACTTAACTGACTGATACAAGTTGCTTCAATGATCTCACCAGGGGAGACAATAATTCCAGGAGTAAATACAGGTAAATAAACTGGCAGCCAGTTCGAGTTTTCTTGCTCTAAGTTATCAATCAAAACATTAGGAGCAGGGTAGAGATTAAGCCAGAGTAGAAAACCGTCAAATCTGCCTGAATTAATGATTTTCAGGGTGATTTTTCGGCTGTATTCTGTGTCAGTAACATCGGTGAAATCTAAATCTTCAAAAATGTCACTATCGGAAATAAAATTGCCTTGGGGGAAATTTTTGATGCACATACGGAGGTCAAAGGGATGACCTGCGTGAGCAAATATTTGTTGTACATAATGACCAGCCATCTGGTTAAAGCCAGGATTTGCTTGTAGTTCATCGGGTAGTGTCACCGCAGCAATTTTGGTGATACAGCGATGGGGAATCATGCAGGCATCTTCTTTGAGGAAGCGTCGAGCATCATTGAGAATCGTCGTAACTCCTTCAGAACCACCAATAGTCCCGATGATTTCGGAAATGCAAACATCTGCCTTAGATGGTAACTCCACTCTTTGAGAATAGCTATGAATTAAGATGATTTTCTCTGCCAATCCGAGGCGTTTGACAAGCGCGACGGCGCGGTTGTAAGCTTCTTCATCTCCCTCTATGGCATACACTTTTTCTGCTCCTGCTGCCACACATAACCGTGCTAAAATCGCGTCTTGACCAGTACCAATTTCCACCACAATGCGATCACGAACTAACTCATTAATGGCATATTGATATTGTTGGTTGCGCTCCAAATCATTGGTCATGGCGTGGTACAACAATTCGTCATACAAAGGGTATTCGCCGATGGAAGGCCAAAATTCTATTTTTTGGTGACGCTCTCGAGGCACAAGGTAGGCGACCAAATGCTTATGGGATGCCTCGCAGTCTATGTGATTTTGCACTAACACAGCGACTTCTTCCACACCTGGATATTGGCGCAAAACCGCTTCAATTTCCCCCAACTCTAAGCGGAATCCGCGAATTTTCACTTGCTCGTCAAGGCGACCGAGGAATTCGATGTTACCATCAGGCAGGTAACGGGCTAAGTCACCAGTTTTATACAGTCGTGCGCCTGGTTCATTGCTAAATGGGTGGGGGATAAATTTTTCGGCGGTAGTTTCGGGGCGATTTAAGTAACCACGGGCGATGCCGACACCACCAACGTACAATTCTCCTGGTACGCCGATGGGTAAAGGTTGCAAATAGGCATCTAGAATGTAAATTTGCTGGTTAGCGATGGGACGACCAATGGAGATCACTTCTGAGTGCGGCTGGCATAACCAGGATGTACAAGATATGGAAACTTCAGTCGGACCGTAGCAGTTGTGGAGTTCTACCTCAAACAGGCGGTTAAAGAAGCGATCGCACAGTTTTTTTGGTAAAGCTTCACCACCACAAGTGATATGGCGTAACGCCTGACAAGCCTCTAAGTCCGGTTCTTCCAGAATCATTTGCAGCATAGCAGGCACAAATTCCACAATCGTAATTTGCTGCTGTGCCATCACCTGAACCATATAACTGGGGTCTTGATGACCGTTTGCATCAGCCATCACCAGACAAGCCCCTGACAACAACGCTGCGAAAAATTCCCAAACACAAACATCGAAACTAAAGGAGGTTTTTTGGAATACCCGGTCTTTTGGTGTCAATTGGTAACGCTCTATGCCCCAAACCAAATGATTGACAATACCTGCATGGGGAATCATTACTCCTTTTGGTTGTCCGCTAGAGCCGGAGGTATAGATAATATAGGCAAGGTTAGCGGGGGTAACTGCGGTGGTTAGTTTCTCTGTGCTTTGTTGGTTAATAATTTCCCAGTCTGTATCAAGGCAAATCACAGAGTCCGGGTACTCTGGCAAACTGGTAACTAGAGAATGCTGGGTCAGCAGTACCTTAACTTGGGCATCCGCCAGCATGAAAGATATACGTTGTTTTGGATACATGGGATCGCAAGGCACGTAAGTACCGCCCGCCTTGAGAACGCCTAGTACCCCAATTGCCATTTCCAAAGAGCGCTCAAGGTAAATACCCACCCCGACTTCTGCTTTTACACCGTTGGCTTGTAGATGGTGTGCTAGTTGATTTGCTCTTTGATTCAGTTCTTGATAGGTAAGTTGTTTGTCTTGAAAAATCACCGCAATAGCATCGGGAGTCATCTCAACTTGAGCCTCAAATAGTTCGTGAAGACAAACATCTTGAGGATAATCAGTCTGGGTAGCATTCCACTCTCCTAGTAGTTGTTGCCTGGCGGCGGCTGTCAATAACGGCAAAATCGAGAGACACTGTTGGGGATTAGCAACGATCCTTTCCAGTAAAGTTTGGAAGTGACTTGCCATACGGGTAATTGTGTCTGGATTAAATAAGTCCGCGTTGTATTCAAATGTTCCAGCCAATTGGCGATCTACCTCCGCCATCATCAGCGTTAAATCAAACTGGGCAACTTTTTGTTCTAGCGCTAACGATTCGATCTTCAATTCACCTAAATCCAGATGCGCTCCGGTTTCATTTAAGGCGAAGGCTGTTAAACCTTGCTCGTGCAACAGATGGGCTTTTTGCCAAACAAACATAGTTTGGAATAGGGGCGAACGACTGGAGTCGCGTACCGTTTGCAGTCGCTCGACTAACAGTGCCAAAGGGTAATCTTGATGTGTAAAAGCATCTAGTACTGTTTGCCGGACTTGACCTAAGAAGTTCTCGAAAGTAAGATTTCCCGCCAAATTCGACCGTAAAACCACTGGGTTGACAAAGTAACCAAGTAGCCCTGCAAACTCAGCTTCACTTCTGCTGACTGTTGGCGAACCGACTAAGATATCTTCTTGACCTGTGTAGCGATGGAGCAGCAGTTGATAAGCTGCCAGTAAAGTCATGTAGAGGGTAGTTCCCTGAGTGCAGCTGAGAGTCTTCAGTTTTTGTGTCAGTTCTGTACTTAACTTGAAAGAAATAGAGTACCCGCGATAGGTTTGTACAGGGGGTCGCGGACGGTCGGTGGGTAAATTTAATCCTGGTAACTCCCCAGCAAGTTGCTGCTGCCAATATGCCCCAAGCTGTTCTCCTTTTGAACTTGCTAGCATTTGAGCTTGTTTGTGCGAATAGTCAATGTACTGTAGTTTCAACGGCGGGAGGGCTAGGGAATAACCTTGCTTTTCTGCCTGGTATAGTCTGCCCAACTCCTGCACCATGACGGCTAAAGACCAAAAGTCGGTGATGATGTGATGGAGCACTAGCAGCAGAATGTGTTCTCTCGCCGAGCTAGTAAAGAGACTCACCCGCATTAGGGCATCTTGCTCTAAATTGAAAGGACGGTCAACTTCTTGAGTTAGACGTTCTTGCAGCAAGATTTTACTCCAGCTAGAAACATGATGCTGTTGAAAGCAAACATCCATTTGTTGATGAACCAGTTGTCGTGGTTCACCTTGCCTAGCCGTGAAAGTAGTCCGTAAAGCTGGATGACGGTCAACCAATTTCTGAAAGGCACGTTGCAGCGCCGCAATCTCCACATCTCCTTTCAGGCGCACTTTGATCGCAACGTTGTAAGCTGGACTTGCTGGTGCTAGCTGATGCATAAACCAGAGCGATCGCTGACCGTAAGATAGGGGCTGCTCGCTATCACTATACTGGACGGGGGTGATCGCACTCTCTGGGCTGGAGGTATTTTCTGTCAACTGCTTTAGTACTTGGCTGGCAATCTGGGCAATACTATCACCTTGCAAAAAACTAGTCATAGACAAGACAACGCCCAATTCAGTTTCTATACTGTTTTTGAGTTCAACAGCCATCAAAGAGTCCAAACCTACCGTACTCAATGGTTGTTGAATGTTTAACTGCGAAGTCTTTAGCTGCATCACCTGAGCCACGAGTTGCTGAAGATAAATTTCCAGCTGTCGCTGGCGATCTGTCGATGCCATTGACAGCAGATTTTCTCGTTTGGGGCTATCAAACAAAGCTACTACAGAAGATTCTTCTAGAATGCTGCTACCTACTACATCTAAGTCGTGATTCAGAAAGCCTATGCGACAGGCATGACGTTGAATCTTACCACTAGAAGTCTTAGGAATATTAGCCGGTTTGAGCAACTCGACAGCATAAACTTGCAGTTCGTGTTGTTCTGCCACCGCCTGACGGATAGCTTTCACTACCTCTTGGACATCAAAATTCCGCAACTGGCTCCGCTTCACCTCGACAACAACCGCTAGCCTTTCCTCACCTGCAACATCAATAGCAAATGCCCCACTACAGCTTGATTGCAGTGCTGGATGGCTCTGTTCTACTGTCAATTCTATGTCTTGGGGATAATGGTTACGACCTCGGATAATAATCATATCCTTCAAGCGGCCGGTAACATACAATTCGCCTGAGTGTAAAAATCCTAAGTCGCCAGTACGCAGAAATGGTCCGTCGCCAGTATCTTTGAGGTAGGCTCGGAAAGTGCTTTCTGTCTGTTCGCTTCTTTGCCAATAACCCTGAGTCACACTTGCGCCAGAAACCCAAATTTCACCAACTTCACTAGGTAAACAGCTAGTTAATGTCTCAGGATGAGCAATAACCACCCGTAAATCTTCCAAGGGTTGACCAGAACTCACCCATATCTGCGCGGCATCATCTTCTAAAGTGGCGGGAATGACTTGATTTTTTTCTAGGGCTGCTTTCTCGACGGTTTGGAATACTGGCGACATTTCCTGACGACCACCAGAAACAATCAGCGTTGTTTCTGCCATGCCGTAACATGGATAAAAAGCTTCCCGGCGAAAGCCACAAGATGCAAATGTTTCTGCAAAGTTTTCTATAGTTTCAGCGCGGACGGGTTCTGCACCATTGAAAGCAACTTCCCAGGTACTTAAATCAAGAGTCGCGCGTTGTTCAGGGGTAATCTTGCGAATACATAAATCATAAGCAAAATTCGGACCACCACTCGTGGTAGCTTTGTATCGAGAAATTGCTTGCAGCCAACGGAAAGGATTTTGCAGAAAAGCCACTGGTGGCATCAGAATACATTGTGTTCCTAAATACAGAGGCTGAAGCACATTCCCAATCAAACCCATATCATGGAACAAAGGTAACCAGCCAACGACAATACTTTGCTCATTATGACCAAAACCTGATTTGATCAGTCTTTGGTTGTGTAAAAGATTTCCATGACTGACCATCACACCTTTCGGTGTAGAGGTGGAACCTGAAGTATATTGCAGAAAAGCCAAGGTATCTTCAGCAACACTAACTTCTTGCCAGTTATTTTCCAGTGCACCTGTAAAACTGTCAGTGGCAAAGCATTGTAGACCCTTCAGTTCTGGATTGTTCCCTAACAGACAAGAACTATTAGATAGTATCTGCGCGGTTGTAAGTATTACCTTTGCTTGGGCATCCGCCACAATGGCTTGCAGCCGAGGTGTAGGTTTATTTAAATGCGGTGGATAGGCGGGAACAGCAACCACCCCTGCGTACAGACAGCCAAAAAATGCCGGAATAAATTCCAAACCCGATGGATACAAAAGTAAGGCGCGTTCTCCCTTGGTGATACCTGTAGACTGCAACTGAGAAGCAATTATCTGAGCCTGTAGATTCAATTCTTGATAAGTCAATCTAGCTATTTCTGTTTCACCATCCTGCAAAAATCGAAAAGCTATTTTATTTGGTTGGTGTAATGCTTTGTAACATAGTAAGTCTACTAATGTGAAAAATTTAAAGTTATTGAATAATAAATCGCTCATCTTACTTAAGAACCTCTTGAATAAATTATTGAAAGTAATGAAAGTTGATAAAGCCTGTGATTAGTCGGCTAAAAATCATACCTTCGCCAAAAATAGAAGTAGTCAGAACTTACGCATTGATAAAAAAGACTTGTAGTTGCTATGTACTGAGATATTTTGCTGTGCTAACTAGGAGAGCAAAAGACCCTTTTAAAATATCCTCTAACAGTATTTTATACTGGTTAATTGATGGTTATATGATGGTTAACATAAGCTATATAATTTACTCAGGTGACATCAACACCATCGGTGAGAGGTTAAGATAATCTTACTTTTGTCAATTAGAAATTATGCTGAAAAATTGAAAGAAGTGAAGGTATAAAGTTAATCCTTATATTGAACTGATGTGTCAAGAATGAATGATGCGTGTCAAAATTACGCGTAGGCGTAGCCCACCGTAGGCATCGCCTGCTTAAAAATTGTGTTTTCAACCCCGATTTTAAGCAATATTTTAAGTACTATTGCTTATTGACAAATAGTATCCGACTTTTCAAACAGCCTCTTAGGATCTGCCCTATTTTTGAATAGTTGGTTTGAGGTTTCCCCCTTTCCAATTAGTTTACCAGAATCACCCTGCCTTCGGGGGTATTGATGATTTCTTTATCAATGCCTGCCGTTGCCTTGCCTTGATTGGTCTGGGTAATACGTCGAACTGACAATAGTAGATTGGCGTAGCTCTTTTGCATCAACTTCTGTAAGCTTCTTAACTTACGGAACTCACCAAGCTTTCTCGCACGAAAGATTCTTTGACGTAGGTTTCTAACAGTTTTGTTAACTACTCTCCAGTTAATCTGGTTCCAGTTCTCTAGCTGTTTCTTCAGTCCGTTTGTTGCCATTACTGACACCATCTAACTTGTCTTCGGATTTGATTCCCTTGATTGGTTTCTTTCGTATAAGACCCAGAAGAAGTTTGCTTTCCTTTCGGTCAGGAGTGATGTTACAACCCCTATCGAATCCATTACAGACCCGCATTCGCTTTTTCTTCCATCCTTTACCCTCCAAAGAATTCGGTCTTTGTTGCCTCGGACTTACTAAGAGTATTCGACCTCTCTTAGACTCTGTAGGGCTTACCCTGTTGTACCGTTTAGTTGTCTGTTTTCCTTTAGGTAGTATCTATCCTACGATGGGATTTTTGTTCATACGATTGACAGATTAGTGAGCCGTCAATCCACCCATTTACCTTTTTGGTCAGTGCCTATCAGCCTTATTTGACACCTTTTCGTATAACGCAGTTTAAGCGATACTTTACTTCCGTTCACCATTGGGAAACTCCCCTTTGCTCCCTAACCAACTTAGGCTGCCAGTTTGGGTTACTTTCATGGTCTGCACTCCATCCTTTTAATTACTTAATGAGGATGTGACCGGACTAATTTAGTCTTTTACGCAGGGGTAAAGGGTATGACTCCTCTAGGGAAGTGGGCTTCCCATACTAAACGACCATTTCAGGTCGCGCAACTAAACAACGAATCGCACTCATCTTTGTTCTCCTTGTTTTGGTTAATTTAGCCTTTGTTGTTGGGCTATGTAAATAAATATAGACAGCGTTATTGTCAATAACAATACAGATAAGTTCAGGAATTTGGTTTACACAAGTAATTAGTATAAAAAGTTAATTTCTTGAAAAAATTCAGTAAAGTTCAGGAAAACTCAGTAACGGATTTGTAGAATCTAGGAGTAGCCGTTTCAAGGTGAACGTTTGCACTATGAAAGTTCCCGTCCACTGTAGGGGCGCAAGGCATTGTGCCCCTACAAGTCTGAAACGACCATTATCCGTAACAGGACTTACGCAAACAATAGCCGAAACCCTAATTTTCTGGTAGGGGGAATTCATGAATTGCCTCTACAGCGTGTAGTTTTGCGTAAATTATACGTAATACACATGATGTTCAATTTATACAGTGCGTAAGTCCTAGAATCTTACATAAACTCTACCAACTGAGAGTGATCGCTATGAATCTTGAAGAAGTCCTAAGATTTGTGGACGAAGTTGTTTTTGCAAAAACGCAAAAGCACTTGAAGGATGTCCAAGTCTCTATCCTGCGAGGCGCTTGGCAAGGTTTAACGTATGACGAAATCGCGCAAGCCCTCGGCTATACTGATAAATACCTCAAGCAAGATATCGGACCTAAACTCTGGCAAACGCTGTCACAAATATTCGGGGAAAAAGTTAGCAAAACAAATTTTCAGTCAGCAGTAGAACGGCAGTGGAATTTATGGAAATATCAAACCTCTGAGAGATTCAACCATCTTTTATCAGAAGTAAAAGTACAACCTGATGTCTTTGAAGCCTTAACAACAGTATTGCCTGACCGTCAAGCCACCGTTGGATATCAAGATTGGGGAAAGGCAATTGACGTCTCAGTTTTTTACGGGCGTACAAGAGAACTTGCCACATTAAAGCAATGGATTGTGAACGATCGCTGCCATTTAGTAGCACTGCTAGGCATGGGTGGAATTGGCAAAACTGCTCTAGCTGTAAAAGTAGCAGAACAGATTCAGGATGAATTTAAGTACGTCATCTGGCGATCACTACGTAATGCTCCACCTATCAAAGAACTGCTAACTGACCTGCTCCAAATCCTATCCAACCATCAGGAAATTGAAAATGACTTACCAAAAGATATAGATGGTAGAGTATCACAACTAATTAGTTATTTACGTAAGTCCCGTTGTCTGCTAGTACTGGATAATATAGAGATTATTCTGCGTAGTGGTGATAGCGCAGGGTACTATCGAGAAGGGTATGAGGACTATGGTGAGTTCCTAAAACGGGTGGGAGAAGAACGCCATCAAAGCTGCGTAGTGTTAACCAGTAGGGAAAAACCTAAAGAATTTGTACTAATAGAAGGAGAAACACTTCCTGTTCGCTCATTACAACTAACGGGTCTGAAAGAAGCAGAAGGACGAGAAATCTTTAGAATAAAAGAAGGGTCTTTCTCTGGTTCTGAGAGCGAATGGAAATTCCTTATAGAACACTATGCAGGCAATCCTCTAGCTTTAAAGATCGTTGCTGGATATATTTACAATTTATTTGGTAATAGTATTTCTAAATTTATAGAATCTTTGAAGCAAAGAGCATTAGTTTTTGATGACATTTGCGATCTTTTAGATACACAGTTTAATCGCTTGTCAGATGTAGAAAAAGAAATCATGTATTGGTTAGCGATTGAGCGCGAACCTATTTCTATTACAGAATTACAAGAGAATATTTTATCATCAGCATTACAACGAAAATTACCAAAAGCTCTTACATCTCTAGGACAAAGATCGCTGATTGAAAAGAGTAAGGCAAATTTCACACAACAACCTGTTGTTATGGAGTTCATAACTGAAAGATTAATAGAGCAAGTTTCTGAAGAAATTGCGACGAAAGAAGTTAGATTATTGCTGAGCCATCCTCTTATCAAAGCTACTGGAAAAGATTATATTCAAAACAGTCAAATTCGCCTTATTTTGGAGCCAATTGCCCAGAGGCTATGTACTACCTTTAACTCTAAAAAAGATATTGAACGTCAACTCAATCAGATCTTATTTAAAATTCGAGAAGAGTTTTCTTCTTCAGTAGGGTATGGAGGCGGAAATGTTATTAACTTACTTCGTCAACTCAAGATTGATTTAAGCAACTATGACTTTTCTGATTTGACTATTTGGCAAGCAGACTTACGATACGTGAATTTACATCATGTCAATTTCCAGAACGCCGATCTCGCTAAGTCTGTTTTTACTGAAACCTTGAGAGGTGTTTTCTCGGTAGCATTTAGCCCCGATGGAAAACTTTTGGCTACGGGTGATTCTGATGGCGAGGTTCGCCTGTGGCAAGTTAAAGATGGTAAACAACTTTTTACTTTGAAGGGGCACACTAGTTGGGTATGGTCAGTGGTTTGGAGTCCGGATGGTCAAACCCTGGCCAGTGGTAGCGAAGACCACACGGTGCGGTTGTGGGATATCCTTACTGGTCAATGTCTCAAAGTTTTGGGCGGTCACAACCGTCGAGTATTTACAGTGGTTTGGAGTCCGGATAGTCAAACCCTAGCCAGTGGTAGCGAAGACCACATGGTGCGGTTGTGGGATATTCGTACGGGTCAATGTCTCAAAATTTTGCACGGTCACGCCAAGGGTATCCGGTCAGTGGTTTGGAGTCCGGATGGTCAAACCCTAGCCACTAGCAGTATGGACTGCACGGTTAGGTTGTGGGATATTTGTACGGGTCAATGCCTCAAAATTTTGCACGGTCACACCGATCAGGTATTTGCAGTGGTTTGGAGTCCGGATGGTCAAACCCTAGCCAGTAGTAGCGAAGACCACACAGTGCGGTTATGGGATGTTCCCACAGGTCAATGTTTTAAAGTTTTGCACGGCCACACCAGTTGGGTATTTGCAGTGGCTTGGAGTCCGGATGGTCAAACCCTAGCCAGTAGTAGCGAAGACCACACAGTGCGGTTATGGGATGTTCCCACAGGTCAATGTCTCAAAGTTGTGCACGGTTACACCAGCGCTATCTGGTCAGTGGCTTGGAGTCCGGATGGTCAAACCTTGGCCAGCACCAGTACTGATAAGACAGTGCGGTTATGGGATGTTTCCACTAGTCAATGTTTTAAAGTTTTGCACGGCCACACCAGTTGGGTATTTGCAGTGGCTTGGAGTCCGGATGGTCAAACCCTAGCCACTAGCAGTAGTGACCACACAGTGCGGTTATGGGATGTTTCCACTAGTCAATGTTTTAAAGTTTTGCACGGTCACGCCAGTTGGGTATTTGCAGTGGCTTGGAGTCCGGATGGCCAAACCCTAGCCAGTGCTAGTATTAACCAGACGGTGCGGTTGTGGGATGTCCCTACAGGTGAATGTTTTAAAGTTTTGCACGGCCACACCAGTCGGGTATTTGCAGTGACTTGGAGTCCGGATGGTCAAATCCTAGCCACTGGCAGCGAAGACCAGACGGTGCGGTTGTGGGATGTCAGTGATGGTAAGTGTCTCAAAGCTTTGCACGAGCATACTAGTGGTATCTGGTCACTGGCTTGGAGTTCAGATGGTCAAACTCTAGCTAGTGCTAGTGCTGACCAGACAGTGCGGTTGTGGGATGTTTCTACTGGTCATTGTCTCAAAGTTTTGCACAGTCACGTTGGTCGGGTAGGTGCGGTGGCTTGGAGTCCAGATGGTCAAATCATAGCCAGTGGCAGTGAAGATAAAACCGTGAAATTATGGTGTGTCAGTAAAGGGCAATGCTTGAGAACATTGCAGGGATATCGTAAAGAGATACGGTCTCTCGCCTTCAGTCCTCAAGGTGAGACGTTAAGTGCTGGCAGTGAAGATGAGACGATTAAGCTTTGGGATGTCAATACAGGTGAATGCTTAAAGATCCTGAGAGCTAATCGGCCCTATGAACAGATGAACATCACTGGCATCACAGGTTTAACTGAAGCTCAAAAAGCTACGCTGAAAGCTCTAGGGGCACTGGAGTTTGAATAAAGCTCACGCGATAAGCTAATCGGCATTTAAGCTGCATAATATAAATGCAGAGCCGATTGAAAGTAACTATGCCACCTCCAGCCAAAAATTTT
>NZ_JABXKJ010000086.1 GCF_017115085.1 Nostoc sp. NMS7
TACCGAAATGAGAAAGCAATTAAGCATTTTGAGTAAGCATTATGCCTTTTTGCTTATTGAAATCGAGTTAGATCGGGTATTAAAAGCTTGACAAGCTAAGAAAGACTGGAAAAATGACCTTACAAGACAATCAGCCTATTGCTGTGGGTAGGTTTGACTCGCTGCGATCGCATCAGTACCTATGCAGATAAAATTATTGAACTCGGTTATTTTATTAAGTCTACGTAGGTGGACTTGGGAGCATCTCAGTGAAAGCAAATATACCAGATGAGAAACAAGATTTTTACTCTCTCTCCGAACCCACGGAGAGGGTTGGGGTGAGGTTTTACAAAGCTTTTTACGAAAGTGAGATTGCCTCAACCTTCTATTTATTCTGGGTAGCTGAAGAAAAGTATCAGAAAACTTTGCAAGAGTTTACTAACCTTGTAAAGGCAAATCAGCAAGATTAATTATCCTTTGATAGTAAATAGACCATGCTGTAGGGGCACAGCAATGCTCATTGGTGTCAACTTAAGCTTGAAACAGCCTCTCTCATAGCTTTGTCACCCGCCTGGGAATGAATTCCTTTGGCTAGAGTCTGCATCTTTACTCTTTGTAGATTGCCTTATTAATTATCAGATATTAGGGACTGACAACAAATAAATTACCCAATCTTGTGTGGTGGGTATCTTGCCATTGGTGTCAACTTCAGAAAAAATCTGCTTTGAGAACACGTTTTGCCCTCATCCCCTAACCCCTAGAATATTGTCGGATTTGCAAGCAGCCAAGCTTTCTCAGTCCATGCGTTATTAAATAACCCAACCTCTGGCGCTTTTAATTCAAATGAATGAGGTGGTGATTGTAGCAATAAGGGCAAACCTTTATCATGAGCCTCAACTAAGTTAACTATCCAGGGAAGAAAGTCTAAGATTTCTTTTGGTAGTACAGTTAACTCAAAATCCCACAGCAAATTAAGACCTCGGCATACTTGTCCTTTTCTTAACATTGTGATATCAGCACTTTTGTTAATAGCCAGTCGAAGAATGAACGGGCGCAATGGCACAAATTCGTCAGGTGCCGTATAAGCGTATACATTTACATCGCGGAATTCAATCTTTCATACCGACTTTAACATAAATTCAGAGGTTATATTCATAAGCAACAGTATACTTATCTGTTAAGCTAAATACTTAGACAGTTGGCAAAACTGGTTTAAAATTAACCTACCAGCGATCGCCTGAAATTTAATAATCACCAAAAAATTCAATCACTGAATATTTTTTCCTCAGATAGTATTAGGAATTTTTAAATTTTATTTACTCAAAATTTTGAGAGAATTCAATTAAATGAAACCAGTGCGATCGCTTGTAACGTAAAATTAATCTCCATCCGGCATTTGCTAACACCTTGACACCCATGTATTGCGACTACCTGATCCAAATCCTGACTGCCCGTGTGTATGATGTTGCCCAGGAAACACCACTGGATTATGCCCCAAATTTGTCTGCGCGGCTGAATAATCAACTCCTGCTGAAACGTGAAGATATGCAGTCAGTATTTTCCTTTAAACTGCGGGGTGCTTATAACAAAATGGTGCAACTGCCACCAGAGATATTGGCAAAGGGTGTAATCGCGGCATCTGCGGGGAACCATGCTCAGGGAGTCGCCCTTGCAGCCCAACGTTTGGGAACTAAAGCGATTATCGTCATGCCAATAACCACACCCCAAGTCAAGGTAGACGCGGTGAGAATGAGGGGCGGAGCAGTCGTTTTACATGGAAACACCTACGACGATGCTTATAGCTATGCCCGTGAATTAGAAGTGGAAAAGGGATTGACCTTTATTCATCCCTTTGATGATCCCCATGTGATTGCTGGACAGGGAACAATCGGGATGGAAATTTTACGACAATATCAGCAACCTATCCATGCGATTTTTGTGGCAATTGGAGGAGGCGGATTAATTTCTGGGATTGGGGCTTATGTGAAACGGTTGCGTCCGGAAATCAAGATTATTGGTGTTGAACCAGTAGATGCTGATGCGATGTCTCAATCGCTCAAAGCCGGACATCGGGTGCGCTTGTCCCAAGTGGGGTTATTTGCTGATGGTGTAGCGGTGCGGGAAGTAGGGGAAGAAACCTTCCGTTTATGTCAGCAGTATGTAGATGAAATTATTCTGGTGGATACAGACGCTACTTGTGCTGCAATTAAAGACGTGTTTGAGGATACGCGATCTATTTTAGAACCAGCCGGTGCATTAGCGATCGCAGCTGCCAAAGCCTACGTAGAACGAGAACAAATCGAGGCACAAACCTTAATTGCGATCGCCTGCGGTGCAAACATGAATTTTGATCGCCTCCGCTTTGTGGCAGAACGGGCAGAGTTCGGCGAACGCCGGGAAGCGATCTTTGCAGTCACAATTCCTGAAGAACGGGGAAGTATTCGCCAATTTTGTGAATGTATTGGCAACCGTAATCTTACCGAGTTTAATTATCGCATTGCCGATGAAAAAACAGCCCATATTTTTGTCGGTGTGCAAATTCAAAACCGTGCCGATGCTGCAAAGATGGTAGAAACCTTTGAAGCTCAAGGATTTAAAACTCTTGATTTAACGGACGACGAACTAACTAAATTACATCTGCGACACATGGTAGGTGGACACTCTCCCCTGGCTCACAATGAATTGCTTTACCGTTTTGAGTTTCCCGAACGTCCCGGCGCATTGATGAAGTTTGTTACTTCCATGAATCCTGCCTGGAATATTAGTCTTTTTCACTACCGCAACAACGGCGCAGACTACGGACGAATCGTTGTCGGTATCCAGGTTCCTCCCCACGAGATGGAGGAGTGGCAAGCTTTTCTCGATCACCTGGGCTATCGCTATTGGGATGAAAATAAGAATCCGGCATATAAGCTGTTTTTGGGATGAGGAGGATGAGGGGGATGAGGGAGATAAGGGAGACAAGGGAGACAAGGGAGACAAGGGAGAATTATTCAACAAGTTTCTTCCTTATGCCCAATGCCCAATACCCCATGCCCCATGCCAATTTAGCGAGAACTTCTCTTTGATATCAGATTGGAGTCCCAAGTATAGAAGCCAATTTGGTCAGGAACCCTAGAGAATCTGCCTGTCCGATAGCCTCTAGATAATTCATTCAGCACCTTATTTTTGATCTCTCTAACTTGCTGAGAATCTATTTCTCCATAAATTCCGGCGATGACTTCAGCGACGCTGAAAACTTTACCTGAATTTTCTTCTAACAGAGAGGTGAGGGCATCAATTAAGAATTGACCCTCAAAGGCTTTGAGCATTGGTACTGTTTTTGTCGGGGGTACGAAAGCTTTCTTCTTTTTGTTTTTAATGCTTTTATAAGCATTATTGCCATTACTTGGGGCTACTAAACTTAAATTGAGAGTATAACAACCTGGCTCATCGGGAATAGTTACCCAGTAATTCCTTTCTCTGCCTTGGGTGAGGGAAGATTGAACCCTACCTTTAACTACTTTGAATAGATTGGAATCTAACTCTCCATAAAGCGATCGCACGATAAAATCGATATGACAGACAGTACCTATTTGCTCAAGCAATAGCTGTTTTATGGCTTGTATTCGTGAGAGAGCGTGCTGATATTGAGGTAGCATGGGAATTTCCGCCACCCTCGTTGAACTATCGTTGTTCTCTGTGGGTGTCTCTATATCTGGCGATCTAGTTAGAGATTGACTCTCTTTTGTATCAACAGCAGCAGAAAAGGAATTATCTATGCCAACCAAGTCTTTGTCTTTTCGTTCTGACTGTACAGACTCCACCAAGTTGATTTCGTCGATGTCATCAAGGGGTGATAAAAACCGCAGAGAGCCTACTTGGGAATGATTTGAGGTTTCATCAGTCGGCGTCAGTTTTGATATCTGCTTGTTGGCATCAGCAAAAGACCAGTTAGACAACAACGCTTCTACATGATCGAGCTGAATTCGCGCCTGCACAAAGAGGCGTTCATACTCTTCTGTAAGGCGAACATAATAGTCTCGTAATTCCAACAGTGGTGAGAGAAAGCTGCCCGCAGGTGGTTCTAATTGTCCATTTTGAGTCATAAGGCTTCAATTAATTTAAATCGATGTCACTTTTATAAGACATTGCTCTGGGTTTGGCTTTGTGAGGTGTTGGCTGGGATTTCTTCGGCGGTTGGGGAGGGCGACATCTCTCACAATATAAAGGTCGAGGTCCGAAAGTCTCGCGTTTAGTCGCTTCGTTACACTCTTTACAAACAAAGTTGAAAACACGAGTATGAATCTGTCTTTGGTGCGCCCTGACAGTATATTCCCTAACATCAATGAATTTACTTGCCATAATCAGGAATTGTGAATTGCCGTCGGATGAACGTCTTATCAATATAGCTATTCAAGCAAATCAAAGTGCATCAGTGTGTGTTTATGTAGAAGTTTTATTCAAATCAGTGAATTTGATGCCTAGCATAAAGTCCAGATGAGCAACTTGATAGTTAGCCATTGACTATCCTTTCAGCATATAATTCATGATGAGCAAACAGTACTACCATTCTTTAGGCGTAGGCGATCGCCATCCCCCTGATCAGGAAAATTGGGAATGGCGAAGTAGGGAAGTATTCACTTCCACTTCTATTGATTGGCAAATCGGGCGATCGCCAGTGTGTTTAATTGCCCATCATAAAATTACCTCACTCCTAACCCCTCTTCATGGTAGAGGCGTGATGCTTAACCAAGCCATTCCGATCCAAAGAAAAACCGCCTCCTAAAAACAGGAAGCGGTGCGATCGCTAATCAAAGTATGATTCCAGTAAGTTTTGTCGCTCTACGGCTGACTGGGAGTAGCAGGCGGTGCAGCAGGTTGCGATTGAGGTTGTGGGCGTAAACGGCGCAAAGACTCCCGCAACTTGTTCTGGCTGGTGTTTTCTCCTTGCCGCCGCCGAGTTGGGGTTGCTTGTGGCTGTTGTGATGAATCGTTACCCGCTCGTTCACGTTGGATGCTGCGTAGGGAGTCTCTGGCACTTCCTTGAGTGCGATTTATCCTCGCTTCAGATGATGAGCCTGAGGTAATAATTTCTCGTCTTTGAGGTTCCAACCGTCTACTCAATCCAGATATTGCTGGTCTTGTGGCTGTAGCTTCATTAGATGGGGGTGTCAACTCTCTGCGCCGACGTCTTGGATTTTCGGGTGTGGAGTTAGCAGCTGCTGCCTGCTGGGTTCTTTCTTCTGCTTCTCTTTGTGCTTGCCGTTCTTGAACTTGGCGCGATCGCCGTGAACCTTTTATGGCAAATTCAGTGGCGATCGATACTCCTTGTCTACCACCTTCTGCGGGTTTTAATTTCCACTCACGCGCCTGTCTGGCGGTTTCTTCATCTAATTCGCGGTTTCCACTGGAGCGAGCAATCCGCACATTGGTAACATTGCCTTGTGAGTCAGTATCTACAGCTACTTCTACTCTGCCTTCGACTCCTCGCCGTCTTGCGGCATCAGGATACTTGGCATTACATTCGCGGCAGGCTGCACGACCATTAACATTACCATTACCATTACCTGAACTGTTAATTTGTGGAGGTGTTGGCACTGTTGGCGCTGTTGCTACTGTCGGACGCTTTCCGACTCCACTGCCAATTCCTGAGCCAATTCCTGAACCTCTACCACTGCCAATTCCTGAACCAATTCCTGAACCTGAACCTGTACTTAAAGCAACACCAGAGCCAGAGCTACCAGAGTTATCTGTCAGGACTGGACTACCACCGCCACCACCGCCACCGCCGCTCACAGGTGCAACAGTTTTCACCGGGACTTCTGCCTTGGGAGCAATTTCCCTATTTGTTGGTTGGGGGTTTTGAGTAGTTTGTTTTGGTTGTTCTTGAACTGGCTGAATTTTTGGTCTTTCAATCAATTCTTGTACTGGTTTTTGTACTGGTGAAATTTCTCTAGGCTGTTTTTGAATAATTTCTGGTTCTTTTTTGGGTTTTTCTGGAATTTTTTCAAGTGGTTTTTCTGGTTCGGCAGTCGGAGAATCTATGATCGCCACCTCCATTGGTTCTTCTTCGCCTGTGGACACTCTCGTCAAATAATTACCTATACCTGAGGACAGTACGCCGATATGCAGCGCCAGTGAACCGATCAGACTGTAAGTCAGAAAAGACTTGAGAGCCTCAACTTCTTTGGAACGTTGCTCGACAGTAGTGCCGGAAAAACTCATAGCTATTGCTACCTATTCTCACTAATTTAGTCATCTTAGAATGCATGGTTGCAAATATCAAGTAAAAAATTAAAATTATTTCGGGCAGTATTACGGAAAAGATACTTCCTCATAAAAATATCTTTGAAAAATACTCTTGATTCTGAGGATTTATAGATAAAGTTAATTTTTGTGTTATGTATTGATTAAATTAATTTATCTAATACAAAAAAAGATTAAAAAGGTTTAATGAGATTTAGATTTGAAAAAATTCTGATTATATCTTAAACTTTATTGAGAAAAAGTTTCATTTTTTACCTTGATTCTGGTAGTCTGATTTTGTATTGTTGATGACGTTTAGAGGCACTACATGGGAATTCAGAATTTGTTTGCAGCAGGTGGTGTGGTCATGTTGCCCCTGTTGCTGTTTTCGGTGTTGGCAGGGGCACTAATGATTGAGCGGGCGAAGTTTTGGCTACAGATTGGTAAGCGTCAAAACCGGGTGGTGCGAGAGGTTTTAAATCTTTATCGACTTGATAATGTCGTTAGTGCTGTTGATAAGCTGCAAAAAAATGTAGATTTACCTATAGCACGGATTTTTCTGGCCGGACTACAGCTAGAAAGACCGACTCCAGAAAAATTTCGTTTGGCTTTGAAAAGCGAGGCGCAAGCAGAAATCCCTATACTCAAGCGGTTTCAACCTGTATTTGACACCATTATCGGTTTAGCGCCTCTGTTGGGACTTCTCGGTACAATTTTAGGATTAATTCGCTCATTTGCTGGACTGAATGTTGGTGATGTCGGAGGTACTAAAACTGGTGCAGTCACTAGTGGGATTAGTGAAGCTTTAGTTGCTACCGCCTCAGGATTGATTGTGGCTATCTTTGTGCTTTTAGGAGCCAGCATCTTCCGGGGACTATACCAGCGACAGATAACCATGATTCAAGAGTACGGCGGACAGCTAGAAATACTGTTCCTCGATCGCTATGACCAACTTGATCGCCATGAACAACAGGAGAAGTCTTATGGATCTAGATGATAATGAACCAGATTTAGCACCATTTATAAATGTAGTACCTCTGATTGATGTAATGTTTGCCCTTTTGACATTTTTTATTATGTCAACGCTGTTTTTAACCCGATCAGAAGGATTGCCAGTAAATCTACCGAAGGCAGCCACGGCGAAGGAACAGCGAATTCCCACTAAAATTACGATCACGGTAGATGAAAAAGGTCAGGTAAGCCTAAACCGCGATCCAATAGCAGTTAATGATTTAGCACCGAAAGTGCGGACTTTAGTTGGTTCTAACCCAGATGCATTGGTAATTATTAATGCTGATCAAAAAGTCTTGCACGGTGAGGTAGTGGGGATAATGGATCAAGTACGTCAGGTGAAGGGAGCAAGATTAGCGATCGCTACTCAAAGAAAGTAAGTATAAATATTGTACATCAGAAGTTCAGTGAGTCAGGAACATTCTATATTCTGACTCCTAACTCCTTCTTGTATGATGATTACAGTGGCGATGTCTACTACCAGCTAGGCTTACGCATCTGCAATCCTATAAGTTTAAATCAGATCCCCGACTTCTTAGAGAAGTCGGGGATCTCGTTGTTTACGAATAATTAAGTAGGGCTATAGTGAGCAATTCGACACAAATCAACATTAATAGCGCGATCGCTAGAACTTGATCTTAAAAATTTACACCGAAAAGTTGTGACGCGCAAGTTGCACAAGTTGGAAATTTTTAGCAACAAAATTCAATATACTAACAAATTAAAGACTGGTTGGAAGATGTTCCTTATTTGGTTGCTTCTGAGAAAGGAGTTTATTCATCAGTTAAAAGTGGTGATTATGAATCTTAGGACGTAACTTTAATGACAACCCCAATTTTTTCTAGTATAGCAGCGTTAATCTTAGAGAAGTATAGTAAGCAAATTCCAGCATTGGATTTAATTGACGCACTGCTCACAAGTTGTAAACATTTGAGACATGAGAAGGAACGTCAAGGTAAAGGTTTAATTAAGGTAATCGCAGCCCTATGAAACTTAACGAAAGTCAAATTGCCAAAATTGACCCTCTGCTTAAGGGAGTTTTGATGGAGGCTAAGAGAAATAAAGTAATTCGAGCAATTATGAGTTTAGGGGACGAAAATCAAATTAGATTAAATGCTAGCAATTCATCACTGGAACCTCAGCAATTTACATCATCTGAGGCTGATCAACAGGCATTAATTGATCAGCGTAAAAACCAACTAACCGAGGTGCTAGGTGATACTATTGAAGAACTCGAACAACTTTCTTTGAAACCTGTTGGAGATGTACTCAGCGGCGTTGTGATTGTAGAAGGTTCGGCTGATGCGATTTTGCGCTCATTAGCACTGTCTGGAGTTAACTATGTGACTTTAGATCAGCTGATTGCAGTGCCGGAAGTTGCACCAGATGCAGTGGTTAAACATTTTGCTGACATTTATATAAACACACTTGACCTCCCTTTAGATGAGAAAACCACAAAATTAATTTATCAAGCATCTGAGCAATATATTATTAACTACCACAAGCGCTATAACAAGTTGCAAATATTGGGAATGCAACAGCCTGTAGATTTGGATTCAATCTACATAGCTGTACAATATTTACAGCCAAGTGATATTTGGCGGTTGGAATCAATTGAAGCTTTAGACAATCTTTTTTGTGAAGCTGGAAAACGCAGATTTCAGCCTGAAGATGTTGAGCAGCAAGAAGGGATTAAAGTTGTAAATCAGCAGCAATATCTGATGGTACTTGGAGCAGCAGGTGCAGGCAAGTCTACATTTTTGCGGAAGATCGGATTAGAAGCACTCAAGGGAAAATCTGGTGAATTACAACATGAATGTATTCCGGTTTTCATTGAATTAAAACTATTGACTGATAGAGAAATTAATCTTGAAGAAGCTATCAAGCAAGAAATGCGCTTGTGTCAGTTGCCCTTTGAAGCAGAATTTACTACCAAAGCCTTACAACAAGGTAAGTTATTAATTTTGCTAGATGGTTTGGATGAAGTACCAACCGTAAACAGAGATTTATTAGTTAGGGAAATTCAAATTTTTCTTGAGCAATACAAAAAAAATCGGTTTATTATATCTTGCCGGACTACTGCTTATAAATCGCAGTTTAGGAATTTGATGGAAATTGCGATCGCAGATTTTGATGATGCTCAAATTCAGCTGTTTATTCAAAATTGGTATTCTTCAGAGGTAGATAGAAAAGCCGAAACTGCTGATAATTGCTGGGAGTTAATTAAAACCCAAGAATCAACTAAAGAGTTAGCTAAAACTCCGGTATTGTTAACTTTTCTCTGTTTGGTGTATGCGGAATCTCAAGACTTGCCTAAAAACCGAGCTACGGTTTACAGTGATGCTCTGGATATATTGCTCAAAAAATGGGCGGCGGAAAAAGGCATTCAAACCGCTCCCCTTTCGCGTCAGCTTGGCATCGATTTACAGAAAATTATCCTAACTGAGATTGCATATCACATCTTTAAATCACAACGGCTATTCTTATCTCACCAAGAACTTGTGAGTCAAATAAAAGAGTTTCTGCACAATAACGACAATGCACCCAAAGATTTAGACGTTGAGGCAATTCTCGATATTATAACTATTCAGCAGGGAATTTTAGTAGAACGAACAAGGGATATTTACTGGTTTTCTCATCTGACACTACAAGAATATTTAACAGCACAATATATTGATAACGATCGCCAAGTTGAGAAATTAGTTACTGAACATCTTATAGATAGACGCTGGAAAGAAGTGTTTTTGCTGGTAGCTGGGTTAATGCGGGGTGGTGCAGATGAGTTACTGTTGTTGATGGAAACAGAAGTGCAAAAGTACATTAATACACCGAAGTTGGAAGCGTTATTAAACTGGGCAGAACAGGTAACAGTTGGATCTGAAGGTAATTATAAGCCTGTGAGTAAACGTGCAGGTGCGATCGCCATCGTCAACGCCATCGCCAACGCCAATGCCATCGCTAACGCCATCGCCAATACCAACGCCATCGCCTACGCGATCGCTAACGCCACAGCCTACGCCTACGCCATCGCCTACGTCTATACCAGAGCCTACGTCTACGCCAGAGCCTATACCAACGCCAGAGCCTATGCCTATGCCTATGCGATCGCCTACGCCAACGACATCGCCAACGTCAACGCCAACGACATCACCAAAGCGAGCAATTACTCTCGTGAACTTGGAAAATTAAAAATCTTTAATAACATCAACTTTACTGTACTGATTGCTCGACTAGAAGCACTAAGAGCTAAAGTTACTGATGATCAACAACTACAAAAACCGCATCTGGTATTTGCTGAACACCTCCAAAAAACTTTATTTAATGCTTTTAATCTCACGCAAGAAATGGTCAACTTATCTGAGCAAGAAGTGAAAGCACTCGGCGATTATCTCTACGCTAATCATCTTATTATTCAGTGTAAACAAGCAGCAGTGCGGGTGTCGCCCGAAACATGGGAAGCGATTGAGGCGCGAATGTTGTTGGTTCCAAGTGGTTAGGGACTGACAAATAAAAAAATACTGAAACTTAAGTATTTGTTACTACAACTTCAACTTTTGTTATAAACGCTCCATCTGTAGTTACTACAACTCCAGTTGTTATAAGTAAAATAGAAGCTGTTGTGACGACAACTTCAACTTTTGTTATGAATGCTCCAGATGTACTTACTACAACTCCAGTTATTATAAGGAAAATAAAAGCTGTTGTGACGACAACTTCAACTTTTGTTATGAATGCTCCAGATGTAGTTAGAAACGTTGCAGTTGTTGTAACAAACCCTCAAGTTGTTGTGATTACCGGAAGTCTTGTAGCTAGGAATGCACAAGTTGTTGTTTTTCATCTTCACTATTATCGAACAGTAATTTAATATGCATACCATCGAGAAAAAGTCAATCAAAAAAGGCTGGGCAGGTGCGAACGCAGAACCGGCAAAAGAATTTCCTCTTACCCAACTGCCAATTCTTTCTGGCAAAATCCCAGATGGTTTGCGTGGTACACTTTACCGCAATGGACCAGGACGGCTAGAACGCGGTGGCATTCACATGGGACACTGGTTTGATGGAGATGGGGCGATTCTGGCTGTAAATTTTACCGTTGGCGAAGCCTCTCGTAGAGAAGGTATCGCAACCGGGGTTTATCGCTACGTGCAAACCTCTGGCTATCAAGAAGAAGCCGCAGCAGGTAAACTACTCTACGGCAATTATGGGATGACTGCACCAGGGCCAATTTGGAAGCAATGGCAAAAGCCCATCAAGAATGCTGCCAACACTTCCGTCTTAGCACTTCCAGATAAACTTTTGGCACTGTGGGAAGGTGGTAAACCCCACGCCCTCGATTTACAAACTTTAGAAACTTGGGGCGAAGATGATTTAGGGGGGTTAACTAAAGGATTAAGCTATTCTGCACATTGTAAACGTGACAAGCAAACAGGGGAGATTTTTAACTTTGGCATCAGCCCTGGACTAAATGCGACGCTTAATATTTACAAAAGTGATCCGACTGGCAAAATTATCCAACAAGCCGTATACCAGCTAGATGGTGTACCATTGGTGCATGATTTTGTTTTAGCAGGACAATATATTGTATTTTTCATTCCGCCAGTGCGGTTGAATGTCTTACCCGGGCTAATAGGGACAAACAACTATAGTGATTCGCTAGAGTGGAAACCTAGATTAGGAACTCAGATTTTAGTTATTGACCGAGAAACCCTATCTGTGGTAAGTCGTGGAGAAACCGAACCTTGGTATCAATGGCATTTTGCGAATGGTTATGTAGATGCTAGCGGTTCAGTGATTGTGGATATTGCTCGTTATGAAGATTTTCAAACTAACCAATATCTCAAGGAAGTAGCGACAGGTGAGACTCACACCCCAGCTCAAAGTACACTAACGCGAGTTCATCTGCATCCTCAAACTGGCAAAGTTACGTCAATCCAGCAACTATTAAACCGACATTGTGAATTTCCGAATGTACCACAGCAAAACGTGGGGCAAGCTTCTGGGTACACATATATGTCAACATTCCGCTTAGGAACAGATATTAGCCAAGAAGTAATAAATGCGATCGCCCGCTTCGACTACAAAACCGAAACCCTCACCGAAGCAGACTTAGGAGAAAATCGCTATCCTTCCGAACCCATCCCCGCCCAAGACGCCCAAAACCCTGAACAAAGTTGGGTGCTAACCGTTGTCTACGATGGTAATTCTCATAGTAGCGAAATTTGGATATTTGATAGCGATCGCCTAGACGCCGAACCCATTTGCAAACTAGGATTACCCAGCGTCATACCCCACAGCTTCCACGGCACATGGAACCCAGCCCAATAACCCCTCAGCGTTCCTCCGCCCTTCCCTCAGCGTTCCTCTGCGTTAAAAAACTATTTGATCAGACATAATTAATCGCAGTCAATCAAAAATCCCAAATTCTCTCCTCCTATGCAATTACAAGAAAAACGCCACTATTCTCCCACAGAATACCTAGAACTAGAAATCATTTCCGAGTATCGTCATGAATATATAGATGGTCAAATTATACCCATGACAGGTGGAACACCAAATCACAATCAAATAGCTCTTAATCTAAGTGCAACCCTCAATTTTGCTTTGAAGAAGCGACAACCTTATCGAGTATTCATCGCTGATCAACGTCTATGGATTCCCAAAAAGCGAATTCATACATATCCTGATGTAATGGTTGTTGCAGGTTCATTAGAATTTTCTGAGGGACGTAAAGATACAATTACTAATCCCTTAGTGATTTGTGAAGTGCTATCCAAATCTACCAGAAGCTATGACAGAGATGAAAAATTTGCGGCTTATCGCATCATCCCTAGTTTTCAGGAATATATTCTGATTGATCAATACAAAAATCATGTAGAACAATATTCTAAAACTGACGGGAAAAAATGGCTTTTCTCAGAGTATGAAGAAGAGAATAGTATTCTCATATTATCCTCTATTCAATTTCAAATCCCTCTATCAGATATTTATGATAAAGTTGACTTTGAGGCTAAAGAATAACCTCACTCTAACTGGTTAACTAAGCAACATGACCACTTCTAAACGCCATTACCACATCACTACCTTCGGTTGTCAGATGAATAAAGCTGACTCAGAGCGCATGGCTGGCGTTTTGGAAGACATGGGCTTTGAGTCGTGCGAAGATCCAAATAATGCAGATGTGATTCTCTACAATACCTGCACAATTCGGGATAATGCCGAGCAAAAGGTATATTCCTACCTTGGCAGACAGGCGAAGCGTAAACATGAGCAGCCTGATTTAACCCTAATCGTTGCGGGTTGTGTTGCCCAGCAGGAAGGGGAAGCCCTATTGCGGCGAGTCCCAGAATTAGACTTAGTAATGGGGCCACAACACGCCAACCGTCTGAAAGATTTGCTAGAGTCAGTGTTTGACGGCAACCAAGTTGTGGCAACCGATTCGGTTCATATTATTGAAGATATCACCCAGCCGCGACGGGATAGTAAAGTCACAGCTTGGGTAAATGTAATTTACGGCTGTAACGAACGCTGCACTTATTGCGTCGTTCCCAACGTGCGCGGTGTCGAACAATCTCGCACACCGTCAGCTATCCGGGCTGAAATAGAAGAATTAGGACGCCAAGGTTATAAAGAAGTTACTCTACTCGGTCAAAATATTGACGCTTACGGCAGAGATTTGCCAGGAACAACGCCAGAAGGTCGGCATCTGCACAACTTCACAGATTTACTTTATTATGTGCATGATCTGCCGGGGATTGAGAGATTAAGATTTGCTACTAGTCATCCCCGTTATTTTACAGAGAGATTAATTAAGGCTTGTGCTGAGTTGCCCAAAGTCTGCGAACACTTCCACATTCCCTTTCAATCTGGGGATAATGAACTTTTAAAGGCGATGTCGCGGGGTTATACCCATGAAAAATATCGCCGGATTATCGATACGATTCGGCGGTATATGCCAGATGCTTCAATTAGTGCTGATGCGATTGTCGGTTTTCCTGCGGAGACAGAAGCACAGTTTGAAAATACTCTGAAACTGGTGGAAGATATTGGCTTTGATATGTTGAATACAGCAGCATATTCGCCGCGTCCAGGGACACCCGCCGCTTTCTGGGACAATCAACTGAGTGAAGAAATTAAAAGCGATCGCCTGCAAAGGTTGAATCATTTAGTAAACTTGAAAGTAGCAGAGCGATCGCAACGTTACTTTGGACGCATTGAATCCGTTTTAGTAGAAGACCAAAATCCAAAAGATCAAACCCAGGTGATGGGACGTACTGGCGGTAATCGTCTGACATTTTTCAGTGGCGACATCAAAGAATTGCAAGGGCAGTTAGTCAAGGTAAAAATTACCGAAGTTCGCCCTTTTAGTTTGACAGGTGAACCAGTTGAAATCAAACAAGCCTTATCTCTCTGAGAAAATAGATATAGGCGTGAAATTAAATATGCGTTATCCATAACTCTTGTAGAGACGTAGCAGTGCTACGTCTACAACTGTATTTGGTGAAGATGTTTTACCTGGGTTTGAATTGAACTTAAATAAAGTATGGTGAAAAGTGCAAATTCAACTTTTCGTTAATTTCCGTTATCCAAAACCCTTGTAGAGACGTAGCAATGCTACTTCTCTAGATTGTTTTTCACTCTTATATCTGTACAAAAATCGGAAAACCCTCTTTCCCCTGCCCTATTTCACCTTGACGCGGAAGCGAACAAAGCCATAAGAATTAGCTGGTGTGCCAGTTCCAGTTGATGCGGGTAGATTGGGTAAATCTGATATCTTGTATCAGTTCCAACAACCGCCTCAGAATGAATTCTGAGGCTAATAGCTAAAGTCTTCTAAAGAAGACTGAGCAAAAGTTTGAGTCCACTAAGCGTGGAGTTGAGCTATCAGCCCAGAACTTGAGTTCTGGGCGGGCGATGGTGCTAATTGAGAATGGTGCAAGATGTCAGGTAAATCGGAACTCCGGGTGATATTCACCACCACAGCTCCATTGATATTAATACTACAGGATGATAGTATACCTGATTCGTCAGCTGTATAAAAATGTCCGCGATCACCATCCTGTGCATTGGTAAGATAAGCGTCTACTTGTTTTAGTGTAAATATTAATTACGGGGATTACTGACATCAAAGTTTTACAATAATCATTCCTTTCAATACCAAACATACCCGACAATTTTTGTCGGGTATGTTTGACTGGTATTTTTGCTCGTGTTACTATTCAGGCAACAGCGACAGAGAAACAGGGAAAGCTAGTTTATGACTCAGGCAATCACAACCCAAACCAAAGCCAGCACTGCCTACTTTCAAGCCTTGAAATGTAAGGAATGTGGTGCAGAATATGAACTCAAAGCCACTAATGTTTGTGAGTTGTGCTTTGGGCCGTTAGAAGTTAAATATGACTACAGCGCCCTACGGCTAACTGTCAGTCGTGAAACAATTCAAGCTGGTCCCAATTCAATTTGGCGCTACCGTCCCTTTTTGCCTGTCGCAACTGACAATGTTATAGATGTAGGAACGGGTATGACTCCCTTGGTTCGTTCCCACCGTCTTGCCCGCCGCCTGGGTCTAAATAAGCTTTATATAAAAAATGATGCCGTTAATATGCCCACCCTGAGCTTTAAGGATCGGGTAGTATCAGTTGCCCTCTCTAGGGCGCGGGAGTTGGGTTTCACTACTGTTTCTTGCGCTAGCACTGGTAACTTGGCAAATTCTACAGCTGCGATCGCAGCTCATGCCGGTTTAGATTGCTGTGTGTTCATCCCCGCAGATTTAGAAGCCGGTAAAATTATCGGTAGCCTGATTTATAGTCCCACCCTGATGGCCGTCAAGGGTAACTACGATCAAGTAAATCGTCTCTGTTCAGAAGTTGCTAATACATACGGTTGGGGTTTTGTCAACATTAATCTGCGTCCTTATTACTCTGAAGGTTCCAAGACGCTAGGCTTTGAAGTTGCTGAACAACTAGGCTGGGAACTACCTGATCATGTTGTTGCTCCCTTGGCATCTGGTTCACTATTTACAAAAATTTATAAAGGTTTCCAAGAATTTATAGAAGTTGGTTTGGTTGAAAGCAAGAATGTCCGTTTCAGTGGCGCTCAAGCAGAAGGTTGTTCACCCATCGCCCAAGCCTTTAAAGAAGGACGCGACTTTATTAAGCCAGTCAAACCGAATACCATTGCGAAATCGCTAGCGATCGGCAACCCAGCAGACGGCATTTATGCTGTGGAGTTAGCTCAGAAGACTGGTGGTAACATTGAATCAGTGAATGATGCAGAAATTATTGATGGCATCAAGCTGCTGGCAGAAACCGAAGGTATCTTTACAGAAACGGCTGGTGGAACAACCGTTGCCGTGCTGAAAAAATTGGTAGAAGCTGGCAAAATTGATCCAGATGAAACTACTGTGGTTTACATCACCGGCAATGGTCTAAAAACCCAAGAAGCAATCCAAGGCTATGTTGGCGAACCCTTGACTATTGATGCTAAACTAGATAGTTTTGAACGGGCTTTAGAGCGATCGCGTACTCTCGAACGCTTGGAATGGCAACAAGTCCTCGTTTAGTTATGAGTTATGAGTTATGAGTTTTTTTATTCATAACTCCTAACTCCTGACTCCTGACTCTTAACTCCTAACTCCTAATTTTGTATTTCTATGGCTGTAAAAGTTTTAGTTCCTACGACTCTTCAGAGTTTTACTAATAATCAAGCTACTCTAGAATCCAACGGTAGCACCATTGCTGAATTGTTGGACTCCTTAGAGCAAAGCTTTCCTGGTATTAAATCGCGGTTGTGCGATGAAGAAGGCAAACTACGTCGATTTGTAAATTTTTACGTCGATAGCGAAGACATCCGACATTTAGATGGTATTAATACAACCCTGAAAGATGGCGATGAAGTAAGTATTGTCCCAGCTGTCGCCGGTGGTTAATACAGAGAATACCAAATAAAGTAGAAGCCTGACTAGATAAACCTTTGCAAAATTACCTCGTTCCCAGTCAAAAACTGGGAATGTCTATTAAGAAGGCTGCGGCCTCCCTTAACTGACTTCTGACGTTATCTGGAAAAACCAACTTGATAGTGCCGTATTTTTTGCTAACATACCCAAGATTAATTTTAGTTACTTTAATTCTGTTTCTTAATTTTGAATTTGGAATTGCTTACTATGATTTCCCTTTGAGAATTGAAGGGTAAATTCCCTCAACATACCAATCCATCGCCAGTTGTCTTTGATCATCTAACACCTTACCCTTTAGCACTCGCACCACCCCTTTTTGGTCTTTCACCGGGCCATCAAAAGGATGTGCAGTACCCTGAATAAACTCATTCCGCTTCGCATTCACTAGTTCTTGCACATCAGCCGGAATTGCCTGATTCATCGGGGAAATATCCACCATTCCTTGACCAATGCCATCCCAAACCTGTTGAGACTTCCAAGTATTAGTGATTACAGCCAAGGCTGTATCTGTATAGAATTTGCCCCATTTGTTAATAGCTGATGTTAGGTGGACTTTTTGACTAAACTTACTCATATCACTGTTGTAGCCAAAGGCATAAATACCTTTTTCCTCAGCCAATTGCACAACAGCACCAGAGTCAGTATGCTGGGTTAGTATATCCGCACCTAAATTGACCAAAGCTTGAGCCGCTTCTCTTTCTTTAGCTGGATCGTACCAACTTTGTACCCAAAGTACCTTAACTTTTGCTTGGGGATTTGTTAGCCGCACTCCTTGACTGAATGCACTTATTCCCCGAATTACTTCTGGAATTGGGTATGCGCCAATAAAACCAACTAGATTGGATTTTGTCATCTTGCCAGCAATCATGCTGGTTAAGTAACGGGGTTGTTCAAAACGTCCTAGATAAGTGCCGACATTGGCAGCACGTTTGTATCCTGTACAGTGTTCAAAGACAACATCACCAAAGTCCTTGGCAACTTTAATTGTTGGGTTTATGTACCTAAAGGAAGTTGTAAAAATCAACTTGTTACCGTCTAATGCTAGTTGGCGAATCACCCTTTGGGCGTCAGCACCTTCGTTGACATTTTCGACAAAGGTAGTTTCTACCTGATCTTGAAGATTGGCTTCCATATCTCTGCGGCCTAAATCATGGGCATAAGTCCAGCCAAAATCACCCACAGGGCCGACATAAACAAATCCCACCTTGAGAGATCCATATTTTATCGATGGGATTTAGTTGCTGAAAAAGATTTTTCTGATTTCTAGTAGCGACAAACACACTATTGACTTAATTTTAGCTCTTGTTTTTTGCCGTCAACTTACTTACAAAAGAAAGCAAATAATGGGGAATAAGGGAGTGGGGAGTGGGAAGTGGGCTTGCTGTGAGTGTAGCCGAATGGGAGTGGGGGATGAGGGAGAAGAATTAATAACCAATGTCCAATTTTACTAATCTGGAGGTTTTTAATGAATTTATTTGAGCTTTTGGCAGGGGAAGACAATCATCCAGCCCTAGTTACGTCTGAGGGGCGATCGCTAACTTATAAGCAATTGCGCGAGAATATTGTTGGACTGGTATCCCAACTCAACAGCTTTGGATTGAAACGGGGAGAACGCATTGCCATTGCGATGACTAACGGTTCACCAATGGCTATTACCTTTTTGGCTGCCGCCCTATGTGGTACTGCTGCACCCTTAAATCCCAAATATAAGCAAGAAGAATTCGCCTTTTACTACGAAGATACCCAAGCAAAAGCAGTGATTACCTTGTCTGAGGGGTCAGAAGCAGCCATTGCCGCCCTCACACCCGACATGATGCTGATTCATGCCAAGGTAAACACTGACGGCACATTAAGCTTGGAATTAGTCAAAACAGGCTCAGAGTCAGCAGAATCCGCGAATCCCGCAGCCCCCAACGCCGATGATCTAGCGATGATTCTCCACACTAGCGGCACCACCAGTCGTCCCAAGCGTGTGCCAATTCGTCATCGCAACTTAATCGCTTCAGCCAACAACATCATTGGTGCTTACTCACTCACAGCAGCTGACACTACACTTTGCCTAATGCCCCTGTTCCACATTCACGGATTGGTAGGCTGTTTGCTGGCAACTCTGGCATCGGGCGGCACACTAATTTGTCCCAATGGTTTTAATGCCCTGGAGTTTTGGAAACTGGTAGATACCTATAAACCTACCTGGTACTCCGCAGCGCCAACCATGCACCAGACAATTTTGGCACGCGCTAGCCGTAACATAGAAATTGTCAAAGCTAACCGCTTTCGTTTCATTCGCTCTAGTAGCGCTCCCTTGCCCCCAATTATTATTGAACAACTAGAGGCAACTCTTAATGCTCCCGTCGTGGAATCTTACAGCATGACTGAAGCATCTCACTTAATGACCACCAACCCCCTACCGCCAAAAGTGCGGAAACCGGGTACTGTCGGTTATGGCTTCGGTGTAGAAGTCGGGATTATGGACTCCGAAGGCAACCTGCTATCTCAAGGAAGCTTGGGCGAGGTGGTGATAAAAGCACCCAATGTTATAGATGGCTACGAAAACAACCCCCAAGCCAACGCCACTGCTTTTGTAAACGGTTGGTTCCGCACAGGGGATCAGGGCACACTGGATAAAGATGGCTACCTCCGCTTGACTGGACGCATTAAAGAATTGATTAACCGGGGTGGGGAAAAAATTTCTCCTTTAGAAGTGGATGATGTTTTGCTGCGCCATCCCGCCGTCGCCGAAGCCTTAGCTTTTGCTGTCCCCCACAAATCTTTAGGAGAAGATATTCACGCGGCTGTTGTCCTCAAGGCAGAAGCTGGCGAAAAAGAACTTTTAGCCCACTGTTCAACCATGCTGGCAGACTTCAAAGTTCCTAAGCAAGTTCACATTTTGGATCAATTGCCTCGTGGTGCTACCGGGAAACTGCAACGTTTGGCTATGGCGAAATTGCTGAACATAGGGCAATAGGGAGATGAGCCTTAGAGATTGAAAGTTGAGGCTTGAGGCTTGTTTGAATTTATTGTTGCTAACTTACTTATCATCAGGTGACTAATTAAAATTACGGAATTGAAGAACCCAGTCCCACAGGTTTCATCTTGACTGTTGAAAATAATAAAGTAAGAGAAATTCACTGCTTTTATGTTATGAGAGAAGTAATTTTGCCAAGAGTAAGCGATACACTAAGGGAAATTCCTTAAGGAAGCGTTAATGGCACGGTCAAACGGGATTAAAAATGAAATGTCTGCACAGGAATTGCCCACAATTTCAAATAAAGATACAGTGACAATTGAAGATTCGCCTGCACAGGAATTATCTACAATTTCAGAGATAGATACAGTGACAATTGAAGATTCGCCTGAAGATTCGCCCGAATCAGTGGAAGATGTCCAGAATATTGACGACATCTTGAACTCACTCAAAACCTTACTGAGTACCCTAGAAAAGCTCCAAAAAGTCCGGCTGGAGGTGGGCGACATCAAACCGTTAATTGGGCGGATGCTTGATGGGGAACTGGTTGCTGGTGATGAACTTGAGCAACTTAAGGCAGGTGTGAGTAGTCTTTCTCGTCTTGTTCGTGCTTATAATGACCATCAAGCAGCGTTGGCTAAAGCACAACCTGCTAGAAACTTGCTAGATCAAGTGCTTAAAGAGCGTAAAGCTAATTGAAACAAGAAGCGATGTCTACGACGGGCTACGCCTAATTACCTAAATGCGTAAATGCAGAGCGGCTTGTCGTCAGATATCGCTGTAAACTGAATATCTATTTACTATTGATATTTTTCTCAATCATTGGATTATAACCTATTTTAGGTTATAATCCCGAAAGTCTAGTATTACTTGCAAGGTAGGTATCGTAATGAAGACTAATAAAGAGAATCTACCGTTAGACCAGATTCTCTTAGAGGATAGCTTACAACTGCTCAGTAATCTGCCAGATGAATGTGTTGACTTAGTTGTATCCTCTCCACCTTATAATCTAGGCAAAGAATACGAATCAAGGCAGGCTCTTGAGATTTATTTGAAAGAACAAACAGCCGTGCTGCTTGAATGTAGCCGAATTCTCAAAAATACAGGTTCACTATTTTGGCAAGTTGGTGCTTTTTCTGACCGAGGAATGCTGATTCCTCTAGATATTCGCTTTTTCCCGATTTTAGAGTCATGCAGATTAATTCCCCGCAACCGAATTATATGGGCTAGGCAACATGGTCTTCATGCCCAAAAAAAGTTTTCTTGTAGACATGAAACTATTCTTTGGTTTACTAAATCGGATAACTATAAATTTAATCTAGATGCTATTAGAGTTCCGCAAAAGTATCAAAATAAGAAACATTATCGGGGAAATCGGAAGGGGGAACTCTCATGTAATCCAGAAGGGAAAAATCCTAGTGATATTTGGCTATTTCGGAATGTGAAACACAACCATGAAGAACAAACTATACATCCTTGCCAATTTCCAGAAGACTTGGTAGCTAGAATTATCTTAGCTACAACTAACAAAAATGATATTGTTTTAGATCCATATATAGGATCTGGTACTGCGGCGGTGGTTGCTAGAGATTATGAACGGCATTTTATCGGGTCAGAAATTGAACCAAAATATCATCAAGTTGCGTTGCGTCGTCTCAGGGGCAATCCAGATAAAAATGGTTTTTTTCCAAATTTAAAAACATTGCGTGATTATGTTGAAAAAACTGGTCAATCTATTGATAAATTCAAGTTTGATGTGCAAGTAGGAAATAAAGCTTCAGAACGCAGCAAAGCAAAAATTTATCCAGAAGAGTATCACTTGCAAGAAATGGAAGATAGATTAATCTATGAAGAATCTGCTTTTGCAGCTAATCTAAGAGGTCAAGAAATTCCAGTAGATCCAAAGCTTAATGGCAATGGAAAAAAGACTTATTTGCAAAATAAAATAGTAAAACAAGTAGAAGAAGTAGAACAAATTGAATTGAGATTATGGAGTTAATAGATTAACTCTTACAATAAGTTAAGTAGACAACGACTACGGGCTGAACGTCCTGCAATGATTTGGCATTGGCGACTAACTCTAGTATTCACAGTCCTAGAATATCTTTTAAATAAATACTCAGTCCAGATGATAGGTACTATTGTATTTTGTTGTTCAAATAATCCAACCAGTCTGATTGGTACATCAAAAACTTGGTATTTAGTCAAAGCTGTTAACTGATTAACAGCTTGTTCGTAATAAAGAGTGCTATTGGAAGCAGGAAACATCAGAGCCTTTGTCACCAGAATTACCAAATTAGTCCGGTATCCAACAAATTCAGTTTTAGCTTTGAAGAACAATTCTGAGCGTAAGGTGTTATTGAGTAGGAAGGGATAATTAGAAAACTGAATTTCAATGATGATGCCAGCTTTGGCAAAATCAACCTCTGTACCCAAAAATCTGTAAGGTGCTGGAATAGGTATATTCGATTGCCAACTATCATGAATAAAGGCAGCTTTAATGTATTCGTTCGTACCGACTGGATCGAATATTGCATTACCCTGAATTCCAGCTTGATCTGAAGCCTTGATGTGCAAAGGCATTCTAGTGAGAGTAGTACTAATCTCATGCCATTCGTTCTGGTATTGGGTATTAATGATTGTATCTGCGGCGTTAAAGTCAACATATTGAATAATGATTAATTACGTCTCCTTTTGGTATTTCAATAGTTCTTCGATAAAAGCAAGGGGATCTATTTCAAGGACTTGGGCAACTTGTAAAAATTCAATCACGTCAAGACGACGCTCTCCACGTTCATACTTTGATACATAGGATTGCGGAAGCTCTAACTTTGCCGACAACTCTGCTTGAGTCAGCTTGGCAGCTTTTCGGGCTTCGATAAGTAGCTGGCGAAACCGATTATACTCTTCGCTGAAAACTGATTTAGGCACTTTAACTTGCCTTTTTTCTGGCGATCATTTATTCGATCTCGATGAGAGTTAGTTAGTACATATTGCTGAACTCAGTTAAATTATAAAACCTGATATGGGATAAACCCCAAATAGGTTTTAGAAAGCTACTAGGAAGATAGCACGCGCGATGATCGTACTCTGAAATTCCCCAAGCTCGTAAAGGGGAAGTCGCTGTATGTCTAAATCTGTGATTTCATTTGAAGGATATTGAATTTTGCAAGATATCTACTTTATGATGAACGTTGCACCCGCCATTGTAGTACTAGGTCAAAATAGCGTCACAGTAGCACGCAAAATAATCACTGTCCTACCAGGGGCGACGCTATACGGTCTAGTGGGTCGCACATCGGGAGTTGATGTCACCTTCACAAATTTTGGCGAGACGTTGCGCGAGTTATTTGTCCAGGGAACGCCGTTGATTGGCATTTGTGCCGCCGGTATTTTAATTAGGACATTAGCTCCCGTACTCTCGGATAAACGAGAGGAACCACCAGTGCTAGCTGTGGCTGAAGATGGTAGTGCTGTTGTGCCGCTCTTGGGCGGACTTGGTGGGGTAAACGATTTGGCACGTCGCATTGCCGAAGCCCTTGATGTGAAGCCTGCAATTACGACCACAGGCGATTTACGTTTGGGTACAACGCTGTTATCTCCTCCCCCCGGATACCATTTAGCGAACCCAGACGATGCGAAGAAATTTATCTCAGATTTGCTAGCTGGGGCACAAGTTAAACTACAAAGCATCGCACCTTGGTTAAATGATAGCAAACTACCGATAGATCCCAACGGAAATTTGACCATCCAAGTTACGGAACGTTTGGTGACTCCTACAGCCAACTGTCTTGTCTATCACCCAGCAACGATCGCGATCGCAATTAGTGGCATGATTGATGATGCAGTAGCTTTCGTACAGCAGCTACTAGCTGATGCCAAACTAGAAAAAGCATCAGTCGCCGGCATATTTGCACCCACGATCGCTGCTGCCGATCCAGCAATCCACGCCGTAGCTAGCGCCTTGGGAGTGCCTGCCCGCTTTTTTACCCCAAATCACCTAGAAAGCTTACTTTCACAAGGTTATAGCCCCGCCCAAGCCGTAGCGATCGCCGCTACAGGCACATCCCCCATTACTACCGCATCTCCCCAGATTGCGATCGCGATTGCCCCTCAACCAATTGACCCCAACACCATCGGTCAGCCACGCGGACGGTTAGCGATTCTTGGCACAGGCCCTGGTGGATCACAGTGGATGTCTCCCGAAGTCAAGGAGATAATTAAGTCGGCAACCGACTTAGTGGGTTACAAAACTTATTTAGATTTAGTCGGTTCTCTAGCTGATGGCAAGCAACGGCATGAGTCCGACAACCGCGAAGAAGAAGCACGGGCAAAAATGGCTCTTGATTTGGCAGCATCTGGGCGATATGTAGCTGTAGTTTCATCTGGCGATCCCGGTATATATGCAATGGCAACAGCAGTTTTTGAAGTGTGCGATCGCTATGCTAAACCTGAATGGGATAGTATCGACATTCATGTAGCACCAGGCATCTCCGCTATGCAGGCAGCAGCAGCAGCGATTGGTGCCCCCCTTGGACATGACTTTTGCGCTATTTCCCTTTCGGATATTTTGAAGCCTTGGTCTGCGATCGCCCAACGAATTACTGCTGCTGCTGAGGCTGATTTTGTCATTGCTTTCTACAATCCTGTTTCCAAAGAGCGGACTTGGCAACTAGCAGAAGCGAGAAATATTTTGCTGCGACATAGAACACCAGATACACCAGTAGTGTTGGCACGGAATCTCGGTAGACCAGGACAGACGGTGAAAGCGATCGCACTTGAGGAGTTAGCACCAGCCGCCGCCGATATGCGGACAATTATTCTGGTTGGTTCCACAAAAACCCGAACCATCAAACGCCGCGATGGTAATATCTGGGTTTATACGCCGCGTCGCTATACCGAATAGTAGGCATCATTAGCAACTTCTCCTTTGACGTTTCTGTGTTTCGTGCAGTCTGTAATAACTTCTGCCTTGACGTTTGGGTGTTTCGCGCAGTCTGTAGCAACTTCTGCCTTGACGTTTAAGTGTTTCGCGCAGTCTGTAGCAACTTCTGCCTTGACGTTTGAGTGTTTCGTGCAGTCTGTAGCAACTTCTGCCTTGACGTTTGAGTGTTTCGCGCAGTCTGTAGCAACTTCCGCTTTGACGTTTGGGTGTTTCGCGCAGTCTGTAGCAACTTCCGCTTTGACGTTATCAGAAACACACTTGCGTTATATAACCCTGGTTACGGTATTACGCAATATAGGGATGCCTGCGGCGGTAAACTACGCTCAACCGGAACAGATAGCTTACAAATTTCTGCTTAATGGAGAAACAGAAACAGGTAGTCTAACTTACCAGCAATTAGATGTACAGCGAAAAGCGTTTTATGTACCTGACTCAAAAGAACCAAATCCGTGATCTGAATAAGACTGAGTTTCTGGCTCTACGAGAACTGTGCAGGCTGAGTAAAAATCTCTACAACGTAGGGCTTTACACAGTTCGGCAATACTATTTTCAGGAACACAAGCACTTGCGCTATGAGTCTGCTTACCACTTGTGCAAAGGAAATGAGAACTATCAACTTCTCAACACCGATATTGCCCAGCAAACGCTGAAAGTGGTAGACAGGATGTTTCACGGTTTCTTTGGGTTGATTAAAGCCGTCAAGTCTGGGAGTTATCAGCAAAAGGTGAAACTTCCTCAGTACTTGCCTCAAGACGGCTATTTTGTTCTCATAATTCCTCGGTTGAAAGTAAAAGATAGGAAGTTTAAGATTCCAATGTCTGCTGCTTTCAAAAAGCAGTTTGGCGAGGTTTCCATTGCATTCCCTGACAGACTTGACAGCAAAGCAGTCAAAGAGGTTAGGATTCACCCAAGATATGATGCTCGATTCTTTGAAGTTGAGTTCATCTCTAAAGTTGAAGTCGAACCTGTAGAAACTGTTCCAGATAGTGCTATTGCCATTGATTTTGGACTGGACAATCTTGCAACTTGTGTTGATACCAATGGGGCATCCTTCATTGTGGATGGTCGCAAACTCAAATCTATTAACCAATGGTTCAACAAGGAAAATGCCAGATTGCAATCTATTAAAGATAAACAGAAGATTGAATGTCTGACTGAGCGTCAATGCAGACTTTTTATCAATCGTGGGAATCAAGTTAGGGATTATCTGAACAAGTCGGCACGGCTGATTATTGCCCACTGCATTGAGAACAAGATTGAGCGAGTTATCGTCGGATTCAATCTTGGCATGAAACAGCAAATCAATATCGGCAGTCGCAACAACCAGAACTTTGTTCAAATTCCTTTTTACAGTTTGAGAGGCAAGCTTAAAGCTCAATGCGTGCGATACGGTTTGATTTATCAAGAGCAAGAGGAATCTTACACCAGCAAGGCTAGTGCTTTGGATAGTGACGAGTTGCCCGTTTACAACGCTGATAAACCTGCTACATACGAGTTTTCTGGTAGGCGAGTAAAAAGGGGGTTGTATCGGAGTGCATATGGACATCTGGTTAATGCGGATTCCAATGGGGCTGCGAATATCGGAAGAAAAAGTAAGCAGAATGGTTTTACCGGACTGTCTAGAGGCTGTTTGGCACAGCCGTTACGAATCAAGATCCACTAGGGTTTTATCTCTTAAGAATCTCAGTCACTTTAGTCCTGAGAATGTCAATCGGGTCTTAAATCGTTAGATAATTCCACAATACCCCTAGATCCATCAATCCTGACTCGTTGACCATCTTGCAGTAGCCATGTAGCGCCTCGAACATCCATTACAGCTGGAATTCCATACTCACGAGCAACGATCGCACCGTGAGAAAGCCGTCCACCAACTTCGGCGATTAATCCTCCAGCCTTTAATAAAAAAGGTGCCCAGCCGGAATCTGTGTAAGGTACTACCAGAATCGTATCTCGGTCAATCTCCGGCACGTTTTGTAAATTTCGTAACACCTTCACTCGACCTTCAGCTTGTCCGGGACTGGCTCCAATGCCTTGTAATATTTGGTCAGAGTAGAGCAGAGAGGGAGCTAAGGGGTGAGGGGGTGTATTGCCATAGACTAAAAGGGGTACTTGAATGATCTCGCTATCTTGGAGGAATTGCGATCGCCTCAATTTGACCAACTCATCCAACTGCTTAATTAACCTGGAATCTCCACCCACAACCAGACGCCGCACTTCATCAAAGTTGAGAAAAAAGATATCTCCTGTTTTCTTGAGTAAGCCGGACTTTAACCAAATCTTCTCTAAAGCCACAAAACTCCAACGCAATTCAGCTAAAAGCCGTGAATAAACTTCGGTAACTCGTCCTTTGATATCTACACGCCGTTGCACAAAAGAGCGTTTGCCCTTACCAGCAAAGATGCTATTAATTGCGTCTTTAGCGCCTGATTGTGGTTCGTTACCCTGCATTAACTGCACAAACATCTGCTTAATCATCTGGGGATTCTCCCGCCAAGTGGGAACAGAAATATCAGTTCCCACTTCACTTAAATAGCCGTAATCCTGAAGCAATTCCTCAAATTCTTGGAGGATCTTCTCTCCCTCTGGGGTTTGCTTTAATTGCTCAAATACCTGCTGTGGCTCAAACTCAAGCAATACTTCCTTGGCATCTGTAGCTATTGCACTGAGCGATCGCAATGCCGCGATCTCTGGGGTGACGCTATGATCAATTTGCCCATCCTTCACGCGAAAAATCCCCTGGCGGAGGGCAGCACTCAAGGGAGCTAGAATGCTGTAATATGTTCCTTGACGCAGCAACTCCAGAATAAAGTCAATTCTTAACAACAGCTTGGATGGTTCCAAGTTATCTATATCTGACTGCGCCAACTGCGACAACCCAGGAATGAACAGTTTGTGATAATCCCGCTTGAAGTCTTTTTCTAAACTTAATTCCCGCTTCACTAACCTCCCTAGTCCTGGCAAATTTTCCCAGGTTGACTCCCAAGACGGTTTACTTAATTTAGCTCCTCTGGTTAAAAATTCCAGACTTTCGGACGGCAATCCCATGCGGAGAAAAATATTCCCTAAGAGGGATGCGTTAAAGTAGGCTCTGGAATAATGCAGAGTTGCTGTTTCGGCGAAATCTAACCCCAAAGCGCGATCGCCTAAAACTAAAGTAAAAAGTTCTCCCCATGCTCCACAAGTTAAAGGACGATTAATTGACCATGTTAAGGGGTGAATTACTCCCGGAATCACTTCGGCAGCGATTTTGCGTGTCCACATCGGTAGTAGAGTGGTGATCGGTCGAGATTGCAACACCCAAAGCGTTTGACCGTCGTAACTCCACTCTATATCTTGAGGAGTGCCATGATAGCGTTTTTCGAGTCGGTGGGCTAAGTATGCGACTTGCTTGATCAATGCTTGTGGTACTCGTCCTTCACCCTCTAATTGCACAGAGGAAGAGTTTTCTGTTTCCAGGACAAAAGCGCGATATTGTTCGGGTGTGACTTTTCCCGAAACGACTTGCGTCGGGCTGCCTGGAAGGGCTTCGATGATGATCGCATCACTTTGCTGGGTAATGGGATCACGGCTGAAAGCGACACCAGAAAATACACTTTGGACTTGTTGTTGAATCAACACAGCCATTGCTGAGTCATTTAAGCCGCGATCGCGCCGATATTGCACGGCAGATGGCTGATTATAGGAAGCTTGAACTTGGGCGATCGCTGACTGCAATCCCTCTGGGCTGGTAACATTTAAAACTGTTTCATACTGTCCAGCCGCAGAAGCCTGTTCTGAGTCTTCTCCAATGGCAGAAGAACGCACCACTAAGGGGGATAATTCTGATGGCTGGAGAAATTCTGTCAACAGTTCTGGATCATCGATTGGGGCAAGTACCCACCCCTTTGGCACTGGATAGCCCCAGCGCTTAATTTGAGATAATGTTGCCGCCTTTTCTCCGACAATCGCAGCATCCAACTCTTCATCTAGAGAAACCATCGCGCGACCGCCGCGTAAAAATTCCAACATCGCTTGCGATTCGGTTTCTGCATGTTGGGCTGGGAGGTTCAGATCATCAGGAATTTTGGTATAAATCCAGCCCATTAAACCAGCCAAGGCAACAGCAGCTAGCATTCTGGGAATATCGCTAATGTGCAGAAGCGTCACAAACAGAGGAAACAGAAGCAAAACCCCAAATTTGACTACCTGTCTTGATTGCAGAATTGCAAAGCTAATACCTGCAAAGAAAAATACAAATATTGCCACCAGTGGATCATGTACGACAAATCCCCAGACAACATTTGTCGTACCTGCGCCTCTGCCGATCCAATATCTACCGATTACTAGAGCGATGAGAGCAATCAATTCCCAAGACGAGCCATCTGGGAAGAAAATGCGGGTGAGTAAGACTGCTGCAACTCCTTTAAAAGCTTCTGACAAGACTGCCAGAATTCCGACAAACCTACCGCCATGATAAAAGGCAGCTGATACACTAATGTTTCCTGTACCAACTTGTGATAATTGCTTGCGCGTAAGCGCGTAAGTAATCCATGCAATCAGGGGTAATCCGCCCAAGAGGGGGCAGGCAATTAAAATAACTAAGACACCCCAAGGTTCAAACATTCGGGATTTTGGATTTTAGATTTAAATTTTCCATCTAAAACCTCAAATCTAAAATAATTAAGTTTTTCTGAAATTTTTGATGGTTATTACTAGTTACTGAATGGACACTTGGCTAGAACGGAAACCGTTTTTGCCAGTGTCCTTCTCGGCTACTAATGGTTTTAGTTTAGCGCATAGGCAGCTTGCAGCGCCCAGATGATCAGAGCCGCGATCGATCCCAGAAGCAACACGGTAGAGATAGTGACTACTTTTGGGGAATCTGCACCCTCAAATTTCATAATTCCGCGATTTAAGTCGGACACAGCTTTCTAATCCTCTTCTGTTGGAGCCTGAAATATTTGTCCGTTTTGATTGTAGTCTTTCTATTTGCGGATGATGTTAAATTCCTAATATTATTTTGTTTAAGCTTGAGGATTTTTCCATCACCACGATTACTTATTTCTTTAGAGGTATTAATCTTATTTTTACCATGATCAGGTATAGGGCATGGGGAAGAAGCAGAGGAGCAGAGGGGAAGGCTGAAAATGCTAGGGATTTTGTAATTAAATTACAAGAACAAGCAGAAAAGCAGAGGGGAAGGCTGAAAATACTAGGGATTTTGTAACTAAATTACAATATGTACTAAAATCAAGGACTTGAGTCACAAAGAGAGCAATCATGGCATCCATCCGCGAGTTGCACCAACAACTGGTTACAAAAGAACGTTCTGCCGTTGAAATTACCCAAGAAGCTTTAGACCGTATTCAAGCGTTAGAGCCGAAATTGCACAGCTTTTTATGTGTTACCGCAGAACGGGCATTAGAGCAGGCGGGTGCTGTGGATGCCAAAATTGCTGCGGGAGAAGAAATTGGGCTATTAGCAGGGATTCCAGTGGGGATCAAGGACAATTTATGTACCAAGGGAATTCCTACCACCTGCGCTTCCCGGATTTTGGAGAATTTCGTGCCACCTTATGAATCAACGGCGACGCAAAAACTGGCAGATGTTGGGGCGGTAATGGTAGGTAAAACCAACTTGGATGAGTTTGCAATGGGTAGTTCCACCGAAAACTCTGCCTACCAAGTCACAGCTAATCCTTGGGATTTGTCACGAGTTCCAGGTGGTTCTTCGGGGGGTTCTGCGGCTGCGGTGTCGGCCGAAGAATGTGTGATTGCTCTCGGTTCTGATACTGGCGGTTCGATTCGCCAACCTGCATCTTTTTGCGGTGTGGTGGGAATGAAACCGACTTATGGTTTAGTTTCCCGTTATGGTTTGGTGGCTTACGCTTCGTCTTTGGATCAAATTGGGCCATTTGCAAACACAGTGGAAGATGCGGCAATATTATTAAGTGCGATCGCAGGTCACGATCCCAAAGACTCTACCAGCCTGAAAGTTGCCATTCCCAACTACGCTGCCAGCTTAAAACCAGACTTGAAACCCAGACGTCAGCTAAGAATTGGGATCATTAAAGAAACTTTTGGTGAAGGGTTGGACTCTGTAGTGGAACAAGCTGTTACCAAAGCAGTAGATCAACTACAAAGTTTGGGAGCAGAGATTCAGATAGTATCCTGTCCCCGCTTTCGCTATGGCTTACCCACCTACTACATCATCGCCCCATGCGAAGCGTCAGCAAACCTGGCTCGTTACGATGGCGTTAAATATGGGTATCGCGCTCCTGATGCGGATAATCTGCTATCGATGTATACTCGTACCCGTGCCACTGGTTTTGGTACAGAAGTTAAACGCCGGATTATGATCGGCACTTACGCACTTTCGGCTGGCTATTATGACGCCTACTACCTGAAAGCCCAAAAAGTCCGCACCCTGATTAAACAAGATTTTGAAAGAGCTTTTGGCGCGGTTGATATCTTAGTTTGTCCCACATCTCCCACTACAGCATTCAAAGCAGGGGAAAAAACTACTGACCCCTTGAGTATGTATTTAACTGACTTGATGACTATTCCGGTGAATCTTGCTGGTTTACCTAGTTTAAGTTTGCCATGTGGTTTTGATGATCAGGGGCTACCCATAGGATTACAACTAATTGGCAATGTGTTGCGAGAAGACCAACTGTTTCAGGTAGCTTACGCTTATGAGCAATCCACTACTTGGCATCTGCGTAAACCGCAAATATCTTGAAAATGGGCATTGGGCACTTGTACTGACTTGTACTGAGCGACGCGTTGCCCTGAGCTTTGCCGTTCGCGTAGCGTCTCGTAGAGAAGGGTCGAAGTAGCGAAGTCGTTGGCGCAGCCTAAGAAGAGAAGTATTGGGCATTTTCCTTGTCCCCTTGTCCCCCTTGTCCCCCTCATCTCCCTCATCTCCCCTCCTCCCTCACTCCCACCCTGCTTTTTAAGTCATTTATCAGCCTGATTAGGAACCATTAACTGTTGAATATTGACTTCTGGAGTCAGGGATTTAGATGTAATTCCTCGTTGATTAAGTGTATAAAAAAGACCAGTAGATGCAGCTATTAATAAGAGAATGTAGGTAACAACAAGAGGTATGTATGTATTTGTTTTGTTGTCTGAATTCTGATGATCATTATTGGAGTCTTGGCGGACAACATTGCTTATAAGAGTATGTGATAAAGCATTTCCATCCAGTCCTAAAGCATCTCCATAGCGACGGATGAATCCTTGAACAAAAATAGGCTCAGGCAATTCTTCAAATCGTTCTTCTTCTAAAGCTTCCAAAACACCTGCTCTAATTAGTGTTTGAGAGGCTATTTCTTCTATGCGGATGGATTTTTCTTGTCTTACTTGTCGCAACTGTGTAGTTATTTCTTTTAGCTGCTCTACTTGAGCTTGGTTTAAGAGCGTCACAGTCTTTTCCTCTATGGGGTAATTCTACTATTCATTGAGAAGACTTAAATGTGCATACGTATTTTTACTGAATAATTTATTTTAGGGAATTTTTTTGAGAATGGTTTAAGCCTAGATTTTCAAATGCTAAAGCTGCTAGAAGTAAGTAATTTTACTGTTTTAATACATATTTTTTAAATAAAAAATTAGAGCAAAAAAGTTAATAAGCTGCAATTTCTAATATAAGTATCGTCTCAACTGCTACTCTGGGCTAGGATAATTGCAGCGTTCACTTCCCCTTAATGGTGATAACACCAAGTCTGAACCTTACTTTGCGTAAGTTCTACGTAACAAAGATTTTGTAAAAAGTCAAAAATCTTCATCAAAATTTTATTCCGATATATCGTGATATATCAAAAAATATCCTATAGTAGAGAAAGTTGATTTGAGATTCATTTATGTTTAGACACTTTCGGTCACACTTTGGCGCACCTGCATGGGCAGGAGTTAGCGAAGATGATTTATTGCTTGTGAGGTCTTGGTTTGGGCATGGCAAGCATCATGGTAGAGATCATGGCAAACACTTCGGTAATGAAATGTTTGGTCGTGGTTGGGGAGATGAACATCGGACTCGTCGGGGTGACATCAAGTTCATCCTGCTGGAATTGTTATCCGAGCATCCTAGTCATGGTTACGATCTGATTAAAGAGATGGAAACTCGTTACGGTGGTTTCCGTCGCCTCAGTCCTGGCTCAGTCTATCCAACACTGCAATTGCTGGAGGAAGGTGGTTATCTTAAGAGCGCACAGGAAGGTGGTAAGCGGATTTACACGATTACGGATGAAGGTAGACAATTATTGGCAGAACGTGCCCAACAGCAAACTTCAGACTCTCCTTGGGATACTTTTAAAACTTTCGTGACAGGCAAGCCCCAAGAGTTTATTGAGTTGCGAAATGCCGCAACAGAATTAGCTGCTGTGGTGGTGCAGGTTGCTCGCAGTGGCAATATGGAGCGAATAAATCGGGTGCGTGAGCTTTTAGAGCAAGTTAAACGGGAAATTTACGCGATTTTGGCTGAAAAATGAGTTGGGAGTTAGGAGTTAGAATACAGTTGAGTCGAATATAGACAGACCTAACAAGAACAGCCCCTTCACTTGTAGGGAAGGGGAGTAAGATTCAAAGTCTCTCTGCTTTTAGAACAGAGATCAGATCGATCGCTATAGGGTTCTGTTGACTAATGAAGCGATCGCATTTAAATTTGGCTCGATGAGTGAGTTGAGCAATGTCCATAACTGCAAATCAGTAAAATCTGGAATTGCCATAAATGCGCCGACTGACTGCAAAATTTGCGCCTCGTGGGTGGATGCTATGCCAATGGTGCGGATATCTGCGCTCACGGCAGAACGAATACCAGAGGGAGAGTCTTCTAAGGCGATCGCTTCTTCTGCTGTAATTGCCAACTTCTTCAGGGCAACTTCATAGGGTGCAGGGTCAGGCTTACCTGCAATACAATCATCCGCTAAAATAACTGTATGGAAAGCTTCTTTAATTCCCAAAACCTCCAGCATAAATTCTGCATTTAATCTAGGGGCATTAGTTACTAATGCACGTTTTAACTGATGTGTATCTGTCCATTCTAGGAGTTCAGAAAATCCACTTAAAGGTTTGAGATTAGAGGCGAGTTTACGGAAAAGCGCCTCTTTTTCGTCTGCAAATTTTTGCCCTTCTGCTGCTGATAATTGTGGCAGAATATCCTTGACAATTTCTGGGTTTAGTCCCCCACTAATTCGGGATTTATAAAATGTCTCGTCAATTTCTATGCTATAATTTAACAGCATTTGCTGCCAAGCTCGGTAGTGTATGGGGTCAGTGTTGACAATAGTGCCGTCTAGGTCAAAGAGAATTGCAGCCAGCATGATTTTTTCGTAAAATGTAAATAATTGTTAACTTTATTTAAATAGTTTACATTGTTTTTTTGTCCTTAGTGATTGTTCCTTTGTCAATACATGACTTTTGAGGGCATCTGGAAAACCTCCCTAAATCGGGAGCATCTCAGTGAAAGCAAAAATACCAGATGAGAAACAAGATTCTTGCTCCCTCTCCTTACCAAGGAGAGGATTGGGGTGAGGTTTTACAAGGCTTTTTACGAAAGTGAGATGTGTAAGCAAATGCTAGCCGCTACAAACTTTTTTCGCGTTGATGATTTACTAGTGCAGATTTACAACTCTGAAGTAGAAATCGCCCAGGACGTTGCCGAAATCGCGCAAGAGCATTTACAGCAAGTTCTCAAGGAACAGGATACAGCTGCTGTATTGTTAGCAACAGGTAACTCCCAACTCAAATTTCTTGATGCTTTGATTGCATTGGGTGGTGTGGATTGGTCACGGATTATTCTGTTCCATCTAGATGAATATTTGGGAATTACTGCTGACCATTCTGCTAGTTTCCGGCGCTATCTGCGAGAACGTGTAGAGAAGCGGGTTGAGCCTAAGAAATTTCACTATATAGAAGGTGATATATTACAACCAGTGGCAGAGTGCGATCGCTACACTAAATTATTGCAAGCACAACCAATTGACTTATGCTGTCTTGGTGTTGGCGAAAATGGACATTTGGCTTTTAACGATCCAGCAGTAGCAAATTTTCAAGATCCTTACGCTGTGAAATTAGTGAAATTGGATACAGTGAACCGTCAGCAACAAGTAAGGACTGGTCACTTTGCGAATCTAGAAACTGTCCCACAATATGCTTTTACTGTTACAATCTCGACGATTTGTTCAGCTAAAAAAATTCTCTGTCTTGCTCCAGAAAAACGTAAAGCGAATGTGGTAAAACAGATGTTGGAAGGAGCTATAAGTACAGACTGTCCGGCTTCTATTCTCCGTCAACAATCCCAAGCAACGTTATTTTTGGACGTAAATTCTGCTAGTTTGCTTTCTTGAACTTCTCTCTGAATTCTCAGATGATCTTCTATAGTAACTCTCTCCTTTTCCATAGCTCAACTCCCACATCAAGCAGACCATTTGTAGGGACACAGCAATGCTCATCGGTGTCAACTTAAGCGAAAAATCGCTTATCTGTTGGCTGACACGCCCGCCTAGAACTAAAGTTCTTTGGCTTTTAGCTAAAGTCTACTCAAGTAGACTAAAGATTTTTCAGATTATTTAGTCATCTTGAGATGACTTTCGCTATTAGCAAGGAACTGAAGTTCCTTGTAGGACATGGATTTTACGTTAAGTTGACACGCATGAGCTTTTTCTGTGTCCTTACGTGTGTCGTATCCATAGAGGCATAGCGGCTACTCTCCGAGTTTTCCAACGCAGTACCCTACGGGTACGAGAACCGCTATATTATGCCCCTACGTGTGTCGTCTATTTAATTCAAAACCTCGTAATAGCCAGAGGCTTTTAAGGAGGTAATGTCTCAAAGCCTATTCTAGACAAAGCTAGTCCAGAAGTTGACATAAACAACGGCTGTACGCCTCGCCTCCTAGAGTGTGGTGAATACTATTTAGAGCGAGAACCTGTTACATCATTAGGATCTCTATAAGCCCGGACTTGATCGCGATTACGAGCCAGACCTGCTAAACCGGCTAGACCAAGTAAACCTAGCCAACCCCAATTGAAACCGCGATCGCTAGTTGTTTGGGAAGTTGTGATACCTGTATTCCTGCTAGTACCTGTTGTGTCAGTGCCTGTTGTATCTGTACCTGTACTTCCACTGCCTGTTGTATCTGTACCTGTACTTCCACTGCCACCAGTACCACTGCCTGTTGTATCTGTACCTGTACTTCCACTGCCACCAGTACCACTGCCTGTTGTATCTGTACCTGTACTTCCACTGCCACCAGTACCACTGCCTGTTGTATCTGTACCTGTACTTCCACTGCCACCAGTACCACTGCCTGTTGTATCTGTACCTGTACTTCCACTGCCACCAGTGCCACTGCCTGTTGTATCAGTGCCTGTAGTTCCACTACCTGTTGTACCAGTACCTGTACCACTACCTGTTGTACCACTACCTAGACCACTGCCTGTTGTACCAGTACCTGTACCACTGCCTGTTGTACCAGTACCTGTACCACTGCCTGTTGTACCAGTACCACTA
>NZ_JABXKJ010000069.1 GCF_017115085.1 Nostoc sp. NMS7
AAGGAACTTCAGTTCCTTGCGGGACATGGCTTTTACGTTAAGTTGACACGTATGAGCATTGCTGTGCCCCTACCGCGTGGTCTATTTACCTGAAAATAGCTGTAAGTAAGAATTACGAATTAGTAATTAGTTACGAGGCTAATGCTACTTCTACTTGTTGCTGCAATTCACCTTTTTGGTACAGTTCAATCAAGATGTCAGAACCGCCCAGGAATTCACCATTGATATACACTTGGGGAATTGTCGGCCAGTTAGAGTATTCTTTAATTCCTTGACGAATTTCAGAATCTGATAGAACATCAACCGTCTCGAAGGGAACTCCCAAGGTATTGAGAATCTGCACCACGTTGTTAGAAAAACCACATTGGGGCATTAACTTGTTTCCCTTCATGAAAACTAAAATCTTGTTCTGTTGTACCAAGTTATCAATTTTCTGTTTGAGTTCTGGCGTCATGATATTTGTCTTTCCTATGTTGCATTCAACGATAACCAGTTAGGAGTTAAAAATTCATAACTCCTAACTCTATGTTTACGAAGCTGTTGTTGCTTGCCAAACTTCGGGAGTATATGTTTTTACTGCCAAGGCATGAATCGCTTCAGTTGACATAGCTTGCCCCAACGCCCCATAAATTAACTGGTGCTGTTGCACTAGTCCTTTACCTGCAAAGTGCGATGAAACAACTGTCACCTGATAGTGATCACCGCCACCAGTCAAGTCTTGTACCTGAATCTGGGCGTCTGGGAGTTCCGCCTTGATCATTTCCTCAATCTGCTGCGGACTAATCATCGCAATTCCTGAAAAAACTTACTTTTCTATTATTAACAGATATAGAGCAAATACCTGTGCCAACTTCAGGTTTTGACAAGGGTGGCCAGAAATCCGCCTCTGAGCTATATTTTTCAGAACGCTGGATCAAAGTCTACGGCAGATAATCCTATCCTAGCACTGGGGCGTTCCAAGGTGCTGCTCAGGGAGAGAAGGATGTGAAAGATGGGGAAAAACAGGTAACAAAAATTTAATTTATTTTTTTTGGGGCGAGGAAGATGAACTACCACCTTCTTTGGGATATGGAGAATCAACAAAACCCAATTCAAACAACTGTTTATAGGCTTTCTTGCCTAAATCTCGCGTCGGGTTTTGACTCTTAATTATTTGAATCAACAAGGGTACAGCTAATTCTGGCTGATTTTGCGCTCGATGTACTAATGCTAGCTGAAAGGTTGCTTCATCTCGCTTCTGGGCTGTTGATAGAGCTTTTTGACGCTGAGAATCTGAAACTCTATTGTCAATTCCTGAAAAGCTAGAATTTAACTCTTGATAAAAATTAGATAGCTGATTATAAACCTGACGCGCTTCTTCCAGTTTTTTAACAGCTAAGGGGTAATCTTGAGCAGAAATGGCTTGGTCTGCATCTTTCACTAAGCGATCGCCTCCATCAATACTCAAAAGGCTGTTACTTTGGGTTATGGGGCGAAGGTTATTGGGACCGTTGGGATCAATTGGTTGTGGTTGGCTGGTAGTGCCTGGTAACTGTGATACCTGAGCATTCACAGGTGATAGCAGACTCAGGACTGCTATGACTGATAAAACAGTACGGTGCATCAAGGTAACAGCGACAGCAGTGTTCATGGGATCAATTAGTGCGACAACTATATAAAAAAGTTATGGAAACTTCGGGTATCTTAACTCTGTTTTGGTCTTGGACAAAGCAAAGCTACATCCTAACGTATCTCTGATTTAGAGTAAAAATCCGTTTAATCGAGTTCCCATTACCCTTGTATAGTAGCTAACTAAAATCGTCGTGATCAGCGATACCTACGGACTACATTAAGAATTAGTAATTTCTGCAAATGCGTGATTAGTAATTTTTGTTTCTTGATGGCTTAATTGTTGCAGTGCTTTTGCTAAATCAACTGTAATGCTTTTGGCATCTTGTTTTATACAGCCATTCATGTAATCCGTGACTCTGATTGGCGAACCAATGTGAATACTTACATCTGTACCCCAATTTGGATAAGGTTGGCTGTAATTAATGCCTATGGGTATAATTTTCACTCCCAGCCCGGAATGACTAGATTCGGCACTCAAAGCCAGACGAGCAATTCCCGGCTTCAACTGATGAACTTGTCCATCACGAAAAATGTTACCTTCGGGAAAGATTACCAGGGTTTTATTCTGCTGAAGTAGCTCAACTCCATGTCGCAACGTGCGGATAGACGGATGCTTAGAATCTACAGGAAACCCCCCCAAACGTCGGACAAACCAGCCTTGCAAACCTTGGCATTCGTCAATAGTCACCATAAACCGCAAATCTTGTTCTCTCAGACAATCAGCCGTAGCATAGGGTACGAGCAATGCATCCCAACGCGCCCGATGGGTAGGCGCGAGAATTACAGGCCCACTTGTGGGGATATTTTTTTGTCCGGTTATTCTAATTTGCCCAAAGAATAATGGTAATAGGCAGTGACGCCCAAATAAATGTGCCAGAGGACTTAACCAAGGAGAAACCCTTGAGGCTACCTGAGGATTTCCTGCTGTGTGTTGGCAGGTATCGGATGAAGAGTAAAATTCCATTATGACGGATGCAGCTGATTGACGGATAAAATTTAACGTAAAGCCTAACTAGTTACACCGTAGATTCTCTTGCGTGACTTGTGTCGTACCAGATGGACAGTTTTACCTCTGTCCGTTAGTTTACACTACGTCGCTTATTGGCAAACCAAGCCTGTAATTGTTGACGACAAGCTGACTCTAGAATGCCTCCGATTACCTGGAGACGATGATTAGAAGCAGCGCTATCGGGTATGTTAATAACTGTACGAATTGCGCCAGTTTTTGTATCGTCTACTCCATATACAAGTAGTCCTAGACGCGCTTGCACAATCGCACCTGCACACATCGGGCAAGGTTCGAGAGTTACGTAGAGGCTGCACTCATTAAGATGCCAATTTTGTAAAGTTGTTGCAGCTCTCTTGAGAGCGAGAATTTCCGCATGAGCGGTAGGATCTTTGTCGCGCTCTTTTCTGTTTTCTCCTTGTGCCAGCAATTTGCCGGTTGAATCAATGATAACAGCACCTACAGGGATTTCACCTGCATCACCTGCTGCTTTTGCTAATTCTAAGGCATAACTCATCCATTGTTGATGTATAAGATATTCTGTATACTTAGTTAGCATCTTCTGATCAATACGCGATGTGCAACTTAATATTCTGACCTCAGTTCCATTCCTCTCTCCTAAAAGGAGAGAGGCTTTGAATTTTTTCGCTTTCGTGGTAATAGAGCAAAACTCCCCTCGACCTTGGCGTAAGCCTGCCGTTAGGGGTTGAACAAATCAAAATTTTTAAGTTTAGCATCACCAAGCCACCGTTGGCGGCTAATCTTATTGTTAAATAGCGGCTTGGGCTAAAAGGGGATCTAGTTGACTTTGGGTGTCTAGCTGATAGAGGTCATCGCAGCCGCCAATGTGCTGGTTATTGATAAAAATTTGCGGTACACTACGGCGTCCATTAGCGCGTTCTGCCATTTTAGCTCTGGCTGCTTCGTTGCCGTCGATTTTATATTCAGTAAAATTTACACCTTTCCACCACAGCAGCATTTTGGCACGAATGCAGTAAGGACAAGTTTGCCATGTGTAAAGTTCGACGTTGGCTTTGACTCGCTCTGGATGGCGATTTAAAAGGGGATTAAGAAAGTCTAGCATATTTTCTTAAGCAATGTTTAAACTATGTCTCTAGCCTAGATCATTGCTTACCGCATTGGGGCTGGAACCCACTTTTGGAAACTCTCTAAATGATTCCAGTAAGACAAATATCCAGTCAATGCCCAAATTAGAGCGGCTATTATTAGCACTGCTACAGCAATTAACCGCCAAGTTCGGTTGGTTTTCCAATAGAGGGTTGGCGCTGCAAAAATACCACCTAATCCAGTTAAAATAAAGCCGATTCCCGATAAAAGCGGTTGCTTTGTCAAATTCAAGTTGATGATGCGGATACCTACTTCGATCGCAACTACACCAGCAAAGAAGCCGTAAATCGCTATTGTGAATAAATCCCAACCTTGAGCCAGGGCGATCGCAGCCGCAACAAACAAGATACCAAATAAGACAGTTGTTTCACCGAAGGCAATGTTAAAGCTACCAATAACTGGCCAGGTGAAGCTCATGTGTAAACCAGTTGTGAGTGCGATCGCACCTGTAATCCCGAATCCCGGAATCCACTGTCTTTGATTAGAACTATCTATACCACGATACACATAGTCAGCCAGTAGAAATAATCCAGCTACCATATTGATCAACATGAGTGTGATGTAGTCGATAAACATGATTAACCTCTTTATTTGACAAGTTATTGACTCTGCACCTCGTTTTTCGCTTATTTTTGAGTTTTTAGTGAATTTACCAGCTTTTTCCTTTATTATTTTATACCTCAAGATAGATACTGAGGAAAAGCAATGTTCTAGATTGCACTGCTACCCATTTGTGCCATTTCTTAACTTAATTAGTTTTGAACGCGCTTTATACTGGAGTAGTTATAGAGTAAAAAATAAGAATGTGTTAACTGGCACTTTTTCAACCAGTTAGCAGTAAAACTTAACTTTCTTCCAGGTGTATCCGCCCTTTGGTAGACTTGAATACTGAAATAGCCGGATAAAAGACGGAAATTCAAGCAATTGAAAGGGTGGACTCTGTGGAAAATACACTTGGGTTAGAGATTATTGAAGTAGTAGAGCAAGCGGCGATCGCATCCGCAAAGTGGATGGGCAAAGGCGAAAAAAACACTGCTGACCAAGTAGCAGTGGAAGCCATGCGGGAGCGGATGAATAAAATCCACATGCGGGGTCGCATTGTGATTGGGGAAGGCGAACGCGACGACGCGCCTATGCTTTATATCGGCGAAGAAGTTGGTATCTGTACCCAACCAAATGCTGAACAAGTCTGTAACCCTGATGAACTAATTGAAATTGATATCGCGGTTGACCCTTGTGAAGGTACGAACTTGGTAGCATATGGACAACCCGGTTCGATGGCTGTCTTGGCAATTTCTGAAAAGGGGGGATTATTTGCTGCTCCTGACTTCTACATGAAGAAGTTAGCAGCACCTCCCGCAGCTAAGGGCAAGGTAGACATCAACAAGTCAGCAACGGAAAACCTGAAGATTCTCTCTGAGGTTTTAGACCGGGGTATTGATGAACTTGTAATCGTGGTCATGAAGCGCGAACGCCATAACGATTTAATTAAAGAAATTCGTGAGGCGGGAGCGAGAGTCGCCCTAATTTCAGATGGTGATGTAGGTGCAGCCATCAGTTGTGGTTTTGCCGGAACTAATATCCACGCGCTGATGGGTATTGGTGCGGCTCCTGAAGGCGTAATCTCGGCAGCAGCAATGCGTGCTTTGGGTGGACACTTCCAAGGTCAACTGATTTACGATCCAGCAGTCGTAAAAACAGGTCTGATTGGAGAAAGCAGAGAAGCTAACATCGATCGCTTAAAGTCTATGAATATCAATGACCCCGATAAGGTCTATGATGCTCATGAACTAGCTTCTGGTAAAACGATTCTGTTTGCTGCTAGCGGCATTACTAGTGGTAATCTCATGCAAGGTGTACGTTTCTTCAAGGACGGGGCAAGAACTCAAAGCTTGGTTATTTCCAACCAGTCGAAAACTGCTCGATTTGTTGATACAATTCACTTGTTTGGTGAACCAAAAGTTCTCCAACTGAACTAATTTTCAGGGAATGGGGAATGGTAAAAGTAAGGGCGAAGCGTTGGGAAAAAATCTTTCTATAAAACGGAAAAATAGTCACCAAAATGCTTTAACCTTATAGTAGTTAGTAGTTAGTAGTTAGTGATTAATTGTTGGTTAGAAAAATATCAACCAAGAAACAAAAATTCCCCATTCCCTATTTCTCACTCAATGCCAGATTGCCAACTACCAATTAGTAACTACGATTTAGCAAATGAATATAGCAGTGGTGGGGTTAAGCCATAAAACAGCCCCAGTAGAAGTCCGGGAAAAACTGAGCATTCCAGAACCACAAATTGAAGGTGCGATCGCTCAACTGGCCAGCTATCCCCATATTGACGAAGTTGCAATTCTTAGCACTTGTAACCGCCTGGAAATCTACATTGTTACCAGTGAAACAGACCAAGGTATCCGAGAAATAACTCAGTTTCTTGCAGAATACAGTAAATTACCTGTGCTTTCTCTGCGGCAACACTTGTTTATGCTGCTACATGATGATGCAGTGATGCATGTGATGCGGGTAGCAGGTGGTTTAGATAGTCTGGTACTCGGAGAAGGTCAAATTCTGGCTCAGGTGAAGACTACTCACAAACTGGGGCAGCAATATAACGGTATAAAAACCATTTTGAATCGATTATTTAAACAAGCGCTGACAGCTGGGAAGCGGGTTCGCACTGAAACTAGTATTGGTACTGGCGCTGTCTCTATTAGTTCGGCAGCTGTGGAGTTAGCACAGATTAAAGTGGCAAATTTAGCTGCTTGCCGAGTGGTAATTCTCGGTGCTGGTAAAATGTCGCGGCTGCTGGTGCAACACCTACTTTCTAAAGGTGCTGTGCAAATTAGTATTGTAAATCGCTCTGGCGATCGCGCCCAAGAATTAGCGAAGCAGTTCCCTCAACAACTGATCCAAATTCATCCCCTATCAGAAATGATGGCAGTAATTGCCGATAGTGATTTGGTGTTTACAAGTACTTCGGCAATAGAGCCAATACTTGACCGTGCCAAGTTGGAAATGGTTTTAGAAGTTCAGCGCTCTCTGATGTTATTTGATATTTCTGTGCCGCGTAATGTTCACCCAGATGTGAATGAACTGGCAAATGTACAGGCGTTTAATGTGGATGATTTGAAGGCAGTAGTAGCGCAAAACTACGAAAGCCGTCGGAAGATTGCACAGGAAGCCGAGCGACTTTTAGAGGAAGAAGTAGAAGCTTTCGATATTTGGTGGCGCAGTTTAGAAACTGTGTCTACTATTAGCTGTCTGCGAAATAAAGTCGAAACCATTCGGGAACAAGAATTAGAAAAAGCTTTGTCGAGATTGGGTTCAGAATTCGCTGATAAACATCAAGAGGTGATTGAAGCATTAACACGGGGAATTGTCAATAAAATTTTACATGACCCGATGGTGCAATTGCGATCGCAGCAAGATGTTGAAGCCAGACAGCGCTGTATGCAAACTCTGCAAATGTTATTTAATCTAGATGCAGAGGAACAGTTTAGTTAGTTAAATTTAACAAGAAAATCCCCAACTTTTTTGAGAAGTCGGGGATTTGAGCTTTTCAATTAGATATACTTCTAATTAGATAGATGTCTAATTAGAAGTTAGTTATGCAACCAGAGCAATTTAACATCTTACTGCGCTTTTTCAAGGCATTAGCGGATGATAGCCGATTGAAGATTGTAGGTATTTTGGCGAATCAGGAGTGCAGCGTCGAAGAATTGGCAGTGCTACTGCAACTCAAGGAACCGACGATATCCCATCATTTAGCGAAACTTAAAGAGCTAAATTTGGTGACAATGCGCCCCGAAGGTAATAGCCGTCTATATCAATTGGATAGCGAGGCTTTGCAAAGTATTAGCAAGGAAATTTTTACACCTGAGAAAATAGCATCTTTGATAGAGGATGTGGATACTGAAGCTTGGGAAAGCAAAGTATTGAAAAACTATTTCGAGGGCGAATGTCTGAAAGAAATCCCCGCTAGTCGCAAAAAGCGCTTAGTGATTCTCAAGTGGTTGACAAGTAAATTTGAGATTGGGGTTCAGTATCCAGAACGCACAGTTAATGATATTCTCAAACGCTACCATCCTGACTGCGCCACCCTGCGACGGGAGTTTATTGCTAGCCAGTTAATGCAGCGAGAGAATGGGGTTTATTGGCGGACAACATAGATTTGAAAGATGTTTCACAATAGTTGTTCTGGGTTAATTCCCCGTTCTTGCAGTCGTGTCAATAAATCTTGATATCGTTGTGGTAGATGACCTCAGATGCGGTATTAGGAGTGATTACCATAATGCTATGCCTCCACTCTTGGGCTTTCTCATAGTTTAGGACAGTTCCAAGTGATCATGCGATCGCAAATATCATCAATTAATCTCAGATTCACAAAATGCACTTGAGATTGTTTAGCTAGTATCTACCAAAGTTCTTCACTAAATTTGCGTTTCTTCCTCGGTAAAGATAGGAGGCCACAATTCAGTAATAGGCAATTCCCAACCGGGAAAAAGTTCTGGTATAGTTAAAATCTCGCCATTTTCTAAAACTGTAGGTTCACCTGTAGAGCGATAAATTGTAACTGTCTCTTCGTCAGGATCAATCAGAATGCCAACGATCGCTCCTTGTTCTATAAATTTGAGAATTTTGGTTACTATAAGTTTAATTTTATCGCTCTGAGATTTAATTTCTACTACCAAGTCAGGGACAAGTTCGCCAAAGTAACGAGGACTTTGGAGAAGTCGGGAAGCGCGAACAAAGGAAACATCAGGTGCTTTGAGGTTTGTATCTGGCATAATGAAACCGCCTGCAGAATCAAACACTCTTCCCCAGCGACGAGGACTTATCCAAGCAAAGAGAAAGGCGATGAGACGACTACTGATTTCGCTGGATACAATATCTGATGGTCCCATAATTGAAATTTTTCCATTTTCGAGTTCCAGTTGGTAATCTAAACCTGCTTCGGTAAAAGCGGTTTGAACTTGCTCTAAATCTCTGATTGTCATTATTGACATAAATTTTTTTCCACTATAATATTTGATTCGATTTTAACATGAGCTAAATTTCCGAAGATTTGACGATTTTGCCGAAAATATCGAAGATTGAAAATTCAAGAAGAATGCAGAATCCAAAATTCAGAATTCAGAATTCAGAATCAATTAGTCGAGGATTCAGACCCGCCACTACGAAACTTGACCACCAAATCGTAGATTTGATGGGGGTCTAAAAAGAGGTTATTCATCCGCTTTTTCGGTCAGAATTCAGAATGAATTCTGTTCGGTGATTTTGGATGTATCCATTTGCTATGACTTCCCTTTGCCGGTTTATAGGTAAACCCCGATCGCAGTAATAAACTTTTCGGTTGTCTAATTTTCTTGGGCATATACTAATTTGCCTTTTACCCAAGATTATTTAGACATTTCATATAAGTTTATTTTCCCAAATACGCCTCTAAAACTTTGGCATTACTTTGAATTTCTGCGGGTGTACCGTCAGCCAAATTCTGTCCTTCGGCAAGTACCCAAACGCGATCGCACAATGACATAATCACATCCATATTGTGTTCAATAATCAAAAAGGTCATCCCGTCTTGACGATTCCAAGTGATAATGCGATCGCAAATATCATCAATTAATTTCGGATTCACCCCAGCTGCTGGTTCATCCAACAAAATTAACTTGGGATTAGTCATCAACGCCCGTCCCATTTCTAGTAGCTTGCGTTGTCCACCAGACAAGCTACCAGCATAATCGTATGCTTTTTTTGCCAAACCCACTGATTCTAATAGGAACATTGCCCGCTCTATGAGTTGCTTTTCTTCCTTGACGACAACGTGCGGTTGCAACTGCACCTGCCAAAAATTTTCACCTGTTTGTTTTTGCGCCGCCAGCAGCATATTTTCTAACACCGACAACCGCGAGAGAGTTCGTGCAACCTGAAAAGTGCGGATTACTCCCTGTTGGGCGATTTGATATGGTTGCAAGTTGTGAATAGGTTCGCCGTCAAAAATCACTCGTCCCTTATCTGGGCGGATAAAGTTTGAGAGTAAGTTAAATAAAGTAGTTTTACCAGCACCATTGGGGCCAATCAAGCCTGTGATGCTGCCTTTAGGAACTTCGATTTTTGCCTCATTAACTGCTTTGATACCACCAAAGCTTTTAGAAAGTCCAGTTGCTACCAAAAGGGGAAGTGGCGATGACTGGTTATTTACCAAGGGTGAGTTCCTCCTTTTTCCCTAAGATACCTTGAGGACGCCAAATCATCAGTATCATTAAAATTAGTCCGATTACCATGATCCGAAATGCACCCAAACGTGCTTCATCAAGAGGAACGATTCTGGGTAAGACTTCCCGCGTCAGTGCATCGTAAGCAAAGAAAATTACCGCACCTAAGATTGTGCCAACATTATTCCCAGAACCGCCTAAAATTACTATGATCCAAGTATCAAATGTTAGTTGCGGTTGGAAATTATCCGGGTAAATGGCGCTGAGTTGCCAAGCGAAGAAAGCACCAGCGATACCCGCGATCGCACCTCCAAGCATGAGAGATTGTAATTTATACCAAAAGACATTTTTTCCTAGTGCCTTGGGAATTTCTTCATCTTCGCGGATCGCTTTGAGAATTCTACCCCAAGGCGATCGCACCAAAATTTCTAAGCGCCAGTATACAAATGCTAAAACCAGCAGCAACACTAGCATTAAACCCGCTTTTGGGTTGTAATTATACAGTCCGATTACCCCAGAAATATAAATCGCTGCTGCCAAAACTGCTAATACAATTCCCACACCCAAGCGTGATGCGAATTCTTCCTTGCTAGTCATCCTTTGGCCTAAATCAGTAGTCCGAGATATTTGGGTAGTACGAATCCATCGCCATAAGGTAAAAAAAGTTACGGCGGCTAGTAGCGTTAATAATCCAATCATCAGAAATCTGATAAACAAATTCGGCTCTGTGGATAGCGGTATGCGATAACTTTGCACACCAAACGCCCCAGAAATCCAGGTATCACCCACAGGTAATTCCTGGTTATTTACCACCAAACGAATTAATTCGCCTGTACCAATAGTCACAATTGACAGATAATCTTCCCGCAAGCGTAAAGTCGCAAAACCAATTATTAAACCCAACAAGGCGGCGACAATTGCCCCAGCTATTGCTGATATCACTAGGGGAACACCCTTTAAGCTTAACAACACAGTTGTATATGCTCCCAGCGTCATGAAAGCAATATGACCAAAGTTAATTAACCCTGTAAAGCCCCATTGCAAATTTAGTCCGAGTGCGAATAAAGCGAAAATTGCTGTAGAAATTGCTAAGAAAATGAGATATTCAACCATGTTAATTTAGTCATTAGTTATTAGTCATTAGTCAAGCTTAGAGGTTCAAGCGCCAAGCTCAGAGGTTCAAGCGCCAAGCTCGGAGGTGCGATCGCCAAGCTCAGAGGTTCAATCGTCAAGCTCTGGGAAACTTACTAGCTCTTTCCTCTGGTACTAGGCAATAAATTTTAGCGTAGCTTGAGTGGAGCTAATTTTTTGGGAATACTATTTATTGTTGGTGTTTCCAGTAGGGAATAATTAACGTGTCAGTAACCCAGCCTTAAAGGGACTGGGCTTGTAAGAGCAATCGAACAAGCCATACTGACCAGACCACCCTGAGCGTAGTCGAAGGGTAAACGTTATTTGAGTCAGGACACCTCGGAATGCGTAGCTAGTTCCCCGCTCTGTCATTTGCAGTTAAACAAATTTAAGGTCACTGAATTAGTGCTGCAAGTCTAACAAGCTCTTATAACAGGTCGTTCGCACAGCGTCTCCCCTTGGGAGAAGCTAACATCACCCCGTAAGGAAGGCTCTTTGGAGCAAAACCGTTATGCGTACAGGGTTGTAAAATTTGAAATGGTAATTGTCCCATTGAAAGTGCATTACAAAAGCACACCGAATTAAACAACTCCAAGGCGGTAATGGTATCAAAATATTTACTGCGGTTAAAACCGCACGAGCCGCTTCCCTCTCAGCACTCTTGGTGACTGAGTTTCCCGCATCCCGTGTATTCCTATGAATTTGCTACGACTTAGAATGCATCACTTAATCGAACAGTTAGGCGATGAGGATTTGCAAGACATTTGGGACGTTCTCGAAGCTTTACATTATGACTTTTATATGCTCAAAGCCATAGAACAAGTCAAGCGATCGCAGCAACCGTGGGATATCTTAACCCATGAAGAAGCACTAAGACTGTTGATGTTTTTCTGATTCAGCAGCGCTTTTTCGCTAATGCCAGTGGCCCCTCAAGTTTTGGTTAAGGTAACGTCTAGTGACTCTGGAAATACGCTATGCAAGGTCTTTTTTGCTAGACCTAAAGAACTTAGAACCTGCCGCCTACGAGCGGGTGCATGATTTTGTCTTTATTGAGTTAGCCCAAAAGTGGCAGCTGACTGATTTAAAAGAACTACGACAGCTTGATGGTGAAGGCATTTTTCACCGCTTCACCCTCGATAATTATCTGATTGGTATAGAAATCAGGGGTGAAATTGTAAAATTTCTGCGTGTCATCCCTATGCCAGATGTTTAAAAAGAGGAGTTAACGAATACTTAAAACTGTAAACAGTATAAGGCTAGGCAGGGATTGCCGTAACCTTCTATTAAACTAGTTTTTGAAATAACACTTTATTTGAGATTTCCCTATGGATGCTAGGGCACTTTGGCAACGATACCAAAACTGGTTATATTTCCACGAGGGATTGGGACTGTACTTAGACGTGAGTCGGATACGGTTCGATGATGCCTTTGTGGATTCGTTGCAGCCGAAGTTTGACAAGGCGTTTGCGGATATGGCTCAACTGGAAAAGGGTGCGATCGCAAATCCCGATGAGAACCGCATGGTTGGACACTACTGGCTGCGAAATCCTGATTTAGCGCCAACTCCAGAACTTACACAAGAAATTGTCCAAACCCTAGAACAAATCGAAGCTTTTGCGGAAAAAGTCCAAACAGGTGCGATTCATCCTCCCAGAGCCAGCCGCTTCACAGATATTATCTCCATTGGGATTGGTGGTTCCGCGCTCGGTCCCCAATTCGTCGCCGAAGCCCTCGCTCCTGATTTCCCGCCCCTGAAACTTCACTTTATCGATAACAACGATCCGGCAGGTATTGATCGCGTTCTCAATCATGTACGAAACAGCCTCGCCAGCACTTTGGTATTGGTAATCTCCAAATCTGGGGGGACGCCAGAACCTCGCAACGGCATGATTGAAGTTAAAAAAGCCTACGCTGGACACAATTTGGAATTTGCCCAGTATGCGGTAGCTATTACTAGCGTTGATAGCAACCTCGACAAGCTCGCCAAAGATGAAGGTTGGCTGGCCAGATTTCCGATGTATGACTGGGTAGGAGGACGCACTTCAGAAATGTCTGCTGTGGGGCTAGTACCAGCAGCATTGCAGGGCATTGATGTTCGCGCCATCCTAGATGGTGCAAAAGAAATGGATGACGCTACCCGCGTCCCAGATGTGAAAAATAATCCAGCAGCCTTACTCGCCTTATCTTGGTACTTTGCTGGCAATGGACGGGGTGAAAAAGATATGGTTGTTCTACCTTACAAGGACAGCTTATTTTTATTCAGTCGCTATTTGCAACAGCTAGTGATGGAATCCTTGGGTAAGGAAAAAGACTTAGACGGTAACGTTGTCCATCAAGGCATCGCCGTTTATGGCAACAAAGGCTCAACAGATCAACACGCTTATGTCCAGCAGTTGCGTGAGGGTGTAGCGAATTTCTTTGCTACCTTCATCGAAGTGTTGGAAGATCGTCAGGGGCCATCCACTGAAATAGATCCGGGAGTTACATCAGGCGATTATCTTTCCGGTTTTCTCCAAGGAACCCGACAAGCGCTTTATGAAAATCACCGCGATTCGATTACAGTCACGATTCCTCAAGTTAACCCCCGAACAGTCGGGGCATTAATTGCTTTGTATGAACGCGCTGTTGGTTTCTACGCTAGTTTGATCAACGTTAACGCCTACCATCAGCCAGGGGTAGAAGCTGGCAAAAAAGCTGCCGCCACCATTCTCGACTTGCAAACACGAGTCGTAGCAGTGCTACAAAAAGAAAAAACTCCTCTTTCTCTTGACGAACTCGCTTCTAAAGCAGGCGCATCAGAGCAAGTTGAGGCAATTTACAAGATTTTGCGTCATATCCACGCCAATCAGCGAGGTGTGGTTTTCCAAGGTGATCTTCAGAAACCCGGTAGTTTAACTGTTTCTGCTAGCTGATAGCTCTAGTTTGAATATCATATTTTGTCCATAATTGTTGTATCAGCAACAATTTTTTATTGTGAAGCATCCTAGATAGAAAGTATATCTTTTGTCTAGGATGCTTCACTATTATGTATTCAATTCATAATTAAAGATAGCGAAGTTAAGACAGCACTAACAAATGGGGCTAATTACTATGACTGAATCAACTGCAAAACAACCTGCACGTCGAGGTAGAATCTTTCCAGAACGCACTTTACCACCAGAAGAACTTGCTAGAGGCAAAGCTGAAGAAGTGATTAGTAAAGCATTAAAGTTGGTATTAGAGTGGGAAAAAGGTTATCAGCAGTGGGTTGGAGAAACGCGCGAAAAAGTTGAGGTTGCTATTGAGCAACTGGATAGAGGGGAAGGTATTGATGGAGAAGTTGTACTTGAACAACTGCGAGAAAAACTGCGTAAAGCAAAAGAAGCACAAGGATGAAACAACATATCATCTCTGCAAAAGCTAGTCAGGATTTATCAGAAATTATTGATTATTTTGTCAGGATAAATATTGATGCTGGGAACAATTTCCTTGCTTATTTTCCGTTTATCGATAAATCGCGGAGAAAGTAAAAGCGATCGCTATTCCAATTACTGCCTTTTATTCGCCCTAAATAGCCTGTTAATGGTGAAGAAAGTTCTATCAAAATTTCGTACAAATTTTGAGGTGTCAAAGGCTGAGGGGGATGATCGTAAATATATGCTACGTGAAGTGCATCAACTCCTACATCTCGATCACCTGTTTTTTCTAGATGCTTTTTGACAAGCTGGATAATGTGCGATCGCAGCTTTATAGATTGTTCAACTTTATCGATATAAGTATTAACTTTATCTTCAGCTAAACCAAAAGGAGCTTGTTGCAAATACTCTTTTAGTTCTAACAAATTGATAGAATTTTTGTAGTGTGCTTGCAGTTCAACTAGTTTTTGCAGTGTTTCAGGGCTAATAACATTCATTTGATTTTCGGTTGCTGTTCTCAAGGCGTAAAAATTTAGTTCTCCAGCCGCTACAATTAATTTAATTGAATTTTCATATTGAACTTTACCAAGATGGTTCATACCTATTTTTAGTAACTGTGCAGGTGTACCATCAGTAACTTTCTCAGTTTTAGTTGCTTTGCACTCTCCTACTATTGGATAAGGTTGTTCAGCGTAAAAATCCATGCCTCCTGCGCCACCAGTTGCATCGGGATTTAAACCTGAACCTGTAAAGCCTAATTTTAGTAATCCTCTACGAACTAACTTTTCAAATGTATGTCCGTCGCTAGAGTTCCCAACTTCAGCAATTTTTTGAATCCAAGGTAAGTCTAAATCTAATGGATTTGTTGGTTGATTGCTACTCCAACCTAAAAATGCTTTGATATCGTCGTCTAATCCTTTCGCTGCTGGTTGGCTAATGGTTAGGGATGCGATCGCACTCTGCAATTCTTCCAATTCAGGATGCAGCGCGGGTTCTAGCTTTTCTAATTGGCGTTTGCGTTGGGCGAAGGTGCGATCGGTTAATATTGGTTTAGCTTCAATAACTATTGTGGGTTGTGATAAAGGGATAAATTGGCTTGTAGCAGTGGTGCTGACTTCAATTGGTTTATCTAACTCATAAACCCGTAGGTATACGAGAAAAATATAATGATATTGTAACAAGATTTCCTTTAGTGCTTCAGTACTCCAAATTGTAGATTTTGATAAGATATCTAAAGGTTCGGTATCATCGAGTATTTGACATAGTTCGCACTTAGCCCATGCTTTAATTAAAATTCTTTCCGAATTAACCTTTGCCACGTTATTTACAGCAATTTTCTGTAAATTTGCATTGTAATAACGCTCAAGTGGTAATGGGAGAGTTGAGGGATTAATCGGATATAGGGCAAATTGTCGCCCCGGTTCAATAAACATCCGGGGTATTGTTGCAATCATTCGTCCTTGTATTAAAGCTTCAACTTCTTGAGCAGGTAGACATATAGCTTGGTCAATTAAGACTGATTCACTCATATTTAATCACCCACGACAGCCAATTCAGTAATTTCAGCAAGTTCAGATGATTCAGAGTAGCTACTTACAGATGGAAGTTCTGCATTGCTTTCAAGAACATGTTTAGGTACTTGATATGATGGATCACTCAAAATTTCTTTTAGTAGAGTGTTACTAGCTCCTAGCTGATATACAGCACCCTTCTCAGTAATAAAATTAAGAATTTCCTCCTCGGTAAAGCCATAGTCTATTTCACGCTTTTTATAGACAGATCGAATAGCTAATAGCGGTCTAATCTCCTCTTCTTTAAGTTCTGCAAATTCGCCTCCTTGCGTTATCAGTGGTTCGATATAAGTCTTATACAAATGAGAACTAATATTTTTATCCTTGGATTTAGAGCGAATTAAACAACCACGAGTCAGTCCAAAGGTTTTGTAATCTATTAATCTTCTCAATCCTGCTCCTAAAGCTCTGCCACTTGCGTACTGGAGAACAGCAACGCCAATACTTACATTTTTCCCATCTTCTTTACCGAAAATCTTAAAATTGAGGTAATCGTCTTTACCACCTAGTTGTTTTACTTTTTCTGTAATCTGCTCAATTTTTACTCCTTCTACTGTTTTATTTATTAATGTCTGGAAGCCAAATAAAACAGCATCAGCTAGTAGATAGTTGTCATCTAAATAATTGCTAATTTCTTGAGTAAGCTCTTTTTTGAAAGCTTGTTCAACTGGGTCTTCTTTTGGAATTACAGGTGGCTCTCCTCCATCAGTAGGTTTACAATTATCTTGGCACCATTGCAAAACTTTTCTAACTGGTGGCTTCTCTTCACTACTCAGGTCTCTTAGTTGAGTTTCAGTAAATGGGTAAAGTCGATGAGGTGCTACTAAACTTCTAGCGCTATAGAATTCTGTTAACCACAAAGCAACTAGCTCAACAATTGAATCGCCATTCATATACTTTAAGTCAATAGGATTTCCATAAGCAGAAACTTTGCTATAAACACCAGCAGGTAGTTGCTTAATTTTATTAATCCATATAGCAGGCATCATTACCGTTAGAATTACGCCTCTACTCAGATTTTCAAACAACTCTTTAACCAAACCAGCAACAACCTGTGATTTTGTAAAACCGGCTCTGTTAATTTCAACTGATTCTAGTTCATCAAAACAAATCACCAGTTGATAATAGTCACTAATAAGATCCCAAATTTGCTGAATTACATCAAAAGATTGACCATTAATACTAGGTAGACAAAGTTCATTAGCTTTATATTGAGCAAGTTCATCACCAGATAACCATTTGACCGCATAAAGCGTCTCAGAATCAGCGAGTGTCCACAGAATAGCCCGGATGATATCAGGATTTTTAAGACTCGGTTTAGTCTTACGGAATGCTTCTATTAGCTGATTAACTAAAGTTTGGTTTTTACTTAATTCATTTCGACTAAGTTTTTGTACTAAATCTTTAGATAACAAAGTTGGAGCGTGAGGATGAATAGACTTAACAGCTTGATTAGCTATTGCTGAGGCAAGTTCTTGCCACTGCGTTACTCCTTGGCTGCCAATTTTCCCTAAACTATCTCCCAAGGTACGCTGGAATCCGTGCTTAATATTATTTAAATCACTAAATTCAGTGGCGTAAATAAATAAAGCACTACCATCAGTCTGAAGACGATGGCGAATACGGCTGATAATATGTGTTTTACCAGTGCCCGATTCGGCTGTGATAGCAATTGAAGTTCTTTGGTACTGACCAGTACGAATTTGGTTAATTGCTTGAAACACAGCATCTGAAGCATGAGCATTGAGAGTTGTCACATCAGGAAATTCTTTGCCCCAAACTTCTTGGCTCCCTACAAATGGAAGCAGTGCAAAGGGGTTGTGATTTTGTAAAGCTGCGTTAATATCCTCAATAGAGGAAATGGGAGAACTAGTCATAGTGGTTTGTGTGTAAGAAGAAACAACAAAATTTAGATTAATTTGCAGAACTGAGGCGCTTGGCATAATAGCGTAATCCACTCAATTTAGTTGTAATTGAGTCTTCAGCTTTATCAGGAGTGATATCTGTCATCTCTCCGCCTATTAGCTGAACAATGTCGTTTTTCTGCATTTCCAGCAACCACTCACTGAACTCTGTACGACTAATGCGATCGCCTATTTCTCTTCTGATACGATAAATTGGCACCAGATCATCTAGGTTGTAGTTCTGGTTCAGCTTGTCGTAGACTTCCAACGCCACAGATTTAAACTCGTCGTAAGAAGCGATTCCTTTGGAAAGCTTCGCGATCGCACTTTTCCCATTAACCAGTACATCTGCACCAGCCACCGCCACATCAATCTGACTAATCCACCTCACTAACGCATTCGCCGCCCAAGTACCGACAATCGTCCCTTCAAACTTAAAATCGCCACTTCTCAAACCCTCACCCAATACCTCTAAACCCTTGCCAGATGTCAAAGAATATCCCTTTTTGGAGATTGCGATCGCACCCTGACTCTGTAATTCCTCGAATATGCCCTGATAATCTGCTACCTTCTGGGTCTTGGATACAATTCGCTTAGTGAATTGACCCTTCTTAACTTCCTGATGCGTTCCTCCCAAATCCCACAAAGCCAAAAGGAGACGAGTTATAGTTTGGGCTGTATTTTGTGATGTCATATTAAGTGTATTTTTTGACAATAGTTATTGTAGTGGCTGTATATTTGTAATTTATTTATTCCGAAAAGATAACCGAGAAATTGCTGAATATTTCGCCGTTTTAGGTAAATTCATGCATAAAAAATCAACAATATATTTCCTTAGGATGAATGCAGTTTCTGTCAAAGGCGGGATGGAATAGTTGAGAAAATCGATCATCATGACAGTTACACACTATAGCTGTGCAGTTGTAAATTCAGTGGTATATGTTTTTTCAATCCCAAGCGAAATAACAGGAATTCCACCTTTGTTTTTGCAACAGCAAGGCTTTTAGCAAATACAGGTGATGACGAAATCCGATGAACACAACAATATATAAAGAGCGTAAAATAGTTTCACGTCTATTTGCAGTGCTGCTTTCGGCATTGCTAATGGTACCCTTGCTGAGTAGCTGCGGAGGCGGTTCTCGAAACGCTTCAACACCACCACCTGTTGATGACAGTATGGGTAGAACAGTGAGCGATCGCAACGCTAGAAACCAACCCGAAGCTAAGAAGGGCTTGGGTACAGGGCAAAAAGTGGCACTTTTGGCGGGAGCTGCCGGACTTTATTACCTCTACAACCAACATAAGAATGCTTCACAAGAAGGAGCGCAAGGTAAGTACTATCTCTCTAAGAATGGGCGTGTATACTACCGTGACGCTGAAAAACGCGCTCACTGGGTAACTCCACCAAAAGAAGGAATTCGAGTGCCAGAATCTGAGGCACAAAAGTATCGGGAATTCCAAGGCTATAATGGGAATTCTTCAGGTCGCGATCTGACTGGTATAACTTCATCAGCAGCTCCAACACTCTAGATCAGTGAAGCGTGTGTAAACCTCAAGCGGGTTTCCCGGAGGATAACGCCAATCGCGCACGTCGGAAACACGAACTTAAATCAGGAGACAGATTATGGTAGATGACTTTTTGCGAAAGGCGAAGGATTTGCTTTTGGGATCGAACAGCGATCAAGCTGATCAAGATGCAGAATTGCGCGATCGCAATGTACGTCCAGCCAGCGAAGACCCCTACGGTGATCCCGCAGAGGCGGCATCTTACGGCAACCTCACCCCAGCCAGTCAAGACCCCTACGGCGACCCCGCAGATATCGCGTCTTACGGCAACGTTCGTCCAGCTAGTGAAGACCCTTACGGCGATCCCGCAGACCAAGGCGAGTTTGGCAACGTCCGCCCAGCCAGCGAAGATCCCTACGGCGACCCCGCAGATGAGGATTCCCGCCGTTAACGCGAAACTAATATTGTGATGTTGCTTTTCATAGGGTAATGTCTGGATTAGCAATCAAGGCAGTAGGATTTAAAACTACTGCCTTTTGTTTTTGCGTTTTATTATTTAAACTCTTCGAGTTGATCCACACGTAACCAAATATTAGGTGTTGGTACTTTTCCAAACTTAATCAGCGCATAATCACCTTTGACATCTACAATTTCGCCCTTGGTTTCAAACAAATAAGAAGGAAAGCGACTATCACTCGCTTTTGCCTCCAGACTGTTTTCTAGTTTCTCGCGCACAGCGCGAACCATATCTCCTTTTTTGACTGCCATCAGTTCCTCTCTCAAATTTGTAACTTCTTTTATCTGCATTTTAAGAGAGTTCCGAGTTAGAAGTAGGATTTACGCAAACAATAACTGAAAAGAATGATTTTCTTCTTAGGGGCAATTCATGTAGCTTTAGCTTCCCGCAGGGTATTGCCCCTACCGCGTGTAATTTTGCGTAAGTCCTAAGAAGTAAAAACTTCAAACTCCTAACTCCAATTCTGTATGAAGATACACCAAACTATATAAGAAACAAACCGCAAAGGGCGCATACTCCTACGGAGAAGCAAGCTACCCGTAGCGTCTCGTAGAGAAGAACACAAAGAAATAAAGAAAATTTGGCGCAGCCTCACAAAGAATTGGTATAACTCCAAACTCCTGTACAGACGCGATTAATCGCGTCTCTCCTAACTCCTAACTCCCCGTACCGTTTGACACTGAGAGCAAAAGTGACTCGATCGCCCAGCTAACCTAATCCGTTGAATTTCTGTGCCACAAACTCGACAGGGTTCTCCAGCGCGGTTATAAACCCAGGCTAAACCACCATAGTTGCCGTTAGTACCTTTAACATTTAGGAAATTACTAAAAGTCGTACCACCAGCTTCAATACTCGTTTCTAACACTTGAATGATGGCTGTTCGCAAACGTTCAATTTGTTTTAACTGCAAATCTATACACAAAGTTTCAGGTAAAATTCCACTCTTAAACAGTGCTTCATCGGCATAAATATTACCTAATCCCGCCACCACCGATTGATCGAGTAGCGCAGTTTTAATCGGACGGCGGCGGTTTTGCAGTTTGAGAGCTAGATATTCGACAGTGAATTCCGGTGAAAATGGGTCTGCTGCCAGTTTTGCCAAACCAGTGATAATACTTTCTACAGCAACACCAGGCGGAACCCACCACATTTTACCAAAGGTACGCTGATCAACAAAGCGTAATTCCTGCTGATCTCCAAAGAATAATCTTACCCGCGTGTGCTTATGTAATGGTTCATCTCGATGCAACCATAGTAGTTGACCGGTCATTCGCAGATGAACCCCTAGCCAGCCGGAAGATGAGGGGGAGAGTTCGGCGAGGAGATATTTGCCGCGACGATGCCAAGTGGCGATCGCAGCGCCAACCCCTCCGGGGTACGCATTCTTTGTAATTCCGTCAACAAACTCACCTACAGAAAACGGGTAGGCGATGGTGCGATCGAGCAACACATCTCCACCCGTAATTTCTTGGTTGAGGGTCAATTGATTTAGACCCCTTCGGACTGTTTCAACTTCAGGAAGTTCAGGCATTCAAACTGATTAAGCAAACAATTTTGATGTACTTGGGGGTCAATAAAGAAGAGATAAGGTAATATCTTAGACACACGTAGGTGGCTTGTCGTACTACCAAAAATAAACCGTAAATACCCGCAGGACGGCTTCTCGTAGATTAGGTAGGCTAGGATGAAGAATTAATCAACTGAAAGTTTCAGACTTCATACTTCAGACTTACCTTGATCATCGCATCAAACAACCCCCTTGTAGCTTTGCTGCTTATTTTTTAGGTGCTTTAGCCTTTGGTGCTTCAACCTCTACTAATTCATCCTGGGCAAAGTTGTTGGTATTGATACCAGCGTAATTTACCTTGTCAAAGCGGACAATTACTGGGTATTTGATGCCGCTTTGGTCAATGGAAGCCACAGTTCCTAAATCCTGAAACCAGTAAGATTCAGGGCGGAGAATACGTACTTTAGAACCACGTTGAACCATGATTATTTTCCCTTTATAGTTATCAATCGCCAATCTAGAGGGCTAATTGATTTCACTCTACAACCTGAAGGTCGCACCAAGAGTCTTTGTTAAGTTATTTGTCTGAATTTGGTATTGGGGATGGGGCATTGAGCACTTGTACTGACTTGTACTGAGCGGCGTCGAAGTAGCGAAGTCGTTGGCGTAGCCTCTCGTAGAGAAGTATTGGGCATTGGTTATTCTGCTTGTCCCCCTTGTCCCCCTTGTCCCCCTTGTCCCTCCCCCAATCTCCACTCCCTGAGCACATCTAAAATTTAAAATTGTATTAGACTCTACTTGACAAGGTACACGTTATAGTGTACTTTTGTTCGCAACCAGTATTTTTGCACCAACTTATGTTTTCCTCAATACGAACACACTCCCCTCGTTACCTCTGCTGATCCGCAGATCGTTATCTATATAAGTGATATCTAACCAGCCTTGCTGTTTATCACTGTTTATGACAACATCAATCCCCGGAAATTTTCTACCTGCTTCAATTTGTTGGATAAAAGTTACCGGAGAATTGTATTCTATTAAACGTTGTAAGCCGATAATAGAACGCTCAAATTTCACTTGGACACGCCGACCTGAAACTGGCTCAAATTTAGCAACAACTGTAACCAATCCTGACAAATAAGGTAAGCCATAAATCTCAGCTATATTGTAAACACTGGTAGTATCTACCCGAATAGACTGATAGATTTGACCCAGTTTGCATAAAGGTAGACGATCTAAGTTTAAAAGAGCCTTGCTAGTGGTGTATAGTAATCGCCAATCACCATCTAGTAAATTGTTAGCTTCCACCGGACGGGGTGTAGGATTAAAGTCTTCTAAATTAGCGATCGCAGCTAAGATAGCCTGTTTCTGTGTTTCGGTCGCCACTAAACCGCGATTTGTAAGTGCGATCGCATCCATGAGAGCCGCTTTTCCCATCATCGCCTGTCACCTCAAAAATCACTCACTTTCCATCAGCATAAACAAGATATTCATCGCCTATGTGTAGAGCCATAAAAATTACTAATAATCCCTTGAAGTCAGCCATACGTCTATTAAATAAAAAAAATTCTATCCGAATGCGGATTTATCAACTAAAGGGTTGAAAAGATAACTAAATAAATCCATGTCAAGTGATAGACTCTAAATGTCAACTTACGTAAACCTTTTCTTGTCCTGACTCGATATGTTGAACTCTCCATTACGTGAAGTAGCCCGTAACCAACGAGCCGATGTCATCCCCCTAAAGTTAGAGTCCTCTTTGTTGGACTGGTTGCAAACTAACGGTCGGATCATCGCGCGTGACATTCACGAACCGGATTTTCAAGATGACGCAGAAGGAATAGACTCCTTAATCGGTGTAGAAGATGGAATTGGCTACGACCTTGATGATGATGATGACGATATAGGAATCGCTGAGGATTAGCCTTTTCAGGCTAGGGACTTGGTTGTATCCCTAGTTCCTGGTAATCAGTTTTATAAGTGTGGAGTGAAGGGAAACTTCTGTGGACGCTAAATTATCTCCTGAGCAAGGATTAAATATTTCTGGAATCGCTCTAGCCTCTTTATTAGCTGTAGGGCTAGCTACAACAGCATTTTATTTGGATTCGATCGCCAATCGGCTACCCTGGCAAAGTATGTCGTTAACCCTGCCACTATTATTGTGTGCTATGGGTTCAGGTATCGTTGGCTATTGGGTAATACCCCTACTTCAAGCACTCAAAACTGGACAAATAATTCGCGAAGATGGACCCCAAGCCCATTTGAAAAAGGCAGGCACCCCAACAATGGGAGGTATATTTTTTATACCTGTAGGTGTGATAATTGCCTGCATATTGTCTAACTTTGCTACAGATGTGCTTGCAGTTTCGGCATTGACAATCAGTTACGGATTGATTGGCTGGCTCGACGATTGGCAAATTCTGCGCCGGAAATCAAATAAAGGTATATCTCCCGCAACGAAACTGGCTTTGCAGGTAGGTTTTGCAGCTATGTTTTGTCTATGGCTGATGTTTAATCAACCTTCTAATATTACAAATATTGCTTTGCCTTGGGTAAGTTTTACATTACCCTTGGGATTCCTATTTTGGCCTTTAGCAGGTTTTGTGCTAGTTGCAGAAAGTAATGCTACTAATTTAACAGATGGTATTGATGGCTTGGCAGCAGGAACAGTAGCGATCGCACTTTTGGCATTAGGTGCCTTGATCGCACCCACAGCACCAGGGTTGATGGTTTTCTGTGCTGCTTTAAGTGGTGGGTGCTTAGGCTTCTTAGCCCATAATCGTAATCCAGCCCGCGTTTTCATGGGAGATACTGGTTCTTTAGCACTGGGAGGAGCTTTAGCTGCTGTAGCGTTATTGACAAACACCTTAGTAGCTCTATTCATTCTCAGTGGTATCTTCTTCGTAGAAACCCTTTCAGTGATGGCACAGGTAAGTTATTACAAAGCCACAAAGGGACCTGATGGCAAAGGTAAACGTCTTTTCAAAATGGCACCCTTACACCATCATTTAGAACTAACTGGCTGGTCAGAATTGCAGGTAGTTGGAGTATTTTATATCATCGCTGCTATATTGGCTACTATCTGTTTAGCGTAGAGAAGGGCATCGCTCCATTCTGAATCGTTTGAAAAACTGCTCCAATACAAAATGACAACTCCCACATCTTCAAGGAGTTGTTTTTTTATTAGGAATTATGAATTAAGGCTTTACCATTTCCAATACGGTTCGCTTTCAAGTTTATACAGGTGTTGAACCTCGTTAGTTGGCAATGCTACTGTTTTTAAATAGGTATTATTTATAACTAAATTCTACGGTAAAGCCTAATTAGCGTAGGCGTAGGCCGCCGCAGGCATCGCCCTTGGGAAAAACTTTGCGATTTGCTGATGTTGTTACTATTGGCACTATTAGATATCTGATCATATGATATAAGTCAACACAAAAGTTACTGGGTATCTAGCAAGCACTTAAGTGTGGAATATAGCACTATAAATGCCCCAAATGCGATTCCAAGATAACTTATGAAGATGAAATTACAGATTTAGTATAAATTTCGATAAACCACAGAGTTATTTAGGTCTGAGGAGCATTAAGTGGATAAAAAACAAAAAAGGCTCAACAGCAAGAAGATTTATCAACTGACTTTCGTTAAGTATATTTGTTATATCTTAGGGGCAAGTCTGGTAACTTTCTTCACAGCATTAATGGGTATTTCAGCCAATCCCGCAGTTGCCGAAGATAATATTGTTTTTCAAGAACAACAGACTCCATCCTTAGCGGAGAAAATTATTTTTGAAAAACAACAGACTGCATCTTTAACTGAGTCAGCCAGCACTCAAACCCAAAAAGCGATTGTTTTTCCGAAAGTAAACTCTTCAAATCTCACTCCAGCACAGATGCTTATGATATCACCAAACCAAGGTGATCATCAAATTCTATTACAAGCTCAAACTCCCTCTGCTGACTCTCAGACTCAATTAAATGATATTGAATTACGTCAAAGGCTAAAAATTAAGCCTTTGTTAGGAGGCATAGGTGGTAAACAAATCTATTATCCTAGCCTCAGCTTTGGAATTCCCAGTGCTTTCGGAGCGAACTGGGGAGACTTTTTCGTGCAAGCAGCAGGAGCAACTCGCAGAGATGGCAATGGCAATGGTGGTTTGGATGGAAGTATAAGTGCGGGTTTTGGTTTGGGAGATAGCCAGAAGTCAATCGGTTTAGAAGTCGCCTTCAACGAAGGTAGTATCAAAAACTTTGGTGATAATGGAACCTTCGATCTCAAAGCTCACCGTCTTCTCTATGCTGGTAGTACCAATCAAGTTGCGGCTGCTGTTGGCTGGAATACCTTTGCCCAGTATGGCAATGAAGGAGTGGCTGATTCTAGTGTCTATGGTGAAGTTACAAATGTCTCCTTGTTGCAACCTAACAATCCTGAAAATCAGATGCCATTGGCACTTAGCGTCGGAGTGGGAGGCGGCAACTTCCGTTCAGGAAATGACGACGTTGGGGTATTTGGAGGCGTGGGTTTGCAAGTTTATCCTCAAGTAGGCATCGGTGCATCTTGGAGTGGAGTAGCTTTAAACGCTGGGGTTTCTTTCGTTCCTGTCCAAACTATTCCTCTGACGATTCAGCTTGAAGGTTTAGACCTCACGGATCGCACTGCTGGTGGTAGTGCCGTACTTTTGAGTGTCAGCTATGGTTTCAATTTCTTGCCTAAGTAAATCCCTTTATTTTCAGAGAATCACTATGATCAAAATCAAGTCTCTAATCCTTGCTCTGAGTCTAAGTCCTCTACTTTTGAGTGCTTGGCAATTGCCAAACCAAGCTCGCCCTCTCCCGCTCGGGCAGACGCAGAGTGGGGGAATGAGTGCTCATACAAGTGGTAATAACTCCGATGCCGCAAGTGGTACCATTTTCTCAGTGCCTGTCACTCTTCAAAATGGTGGCACAACAAAATCTGGCAACATTACAGTGACTAATAGTGGTGGAACATTTAACATTACTGTGCCGCCAAATATTCAAAATATTCTGAATACATCTGCACAAAGGGCTGTTGTCACCTTACAAACTGGCGGTTTGACAGAACAACAATTTGCAGCTTTGCTTGGAGCAGTGAATCCTCTAATTGTGAATAGGACTGAAGCGCCAGTTCCTGGTCGGGTTTTGGTAATTGTGAATATTATTCAACCGCTAGTTCCTGGTGGGGGATCGTTGTTAACAGGTAGTGGTAACAGTGAAACTTTTGCCACTCTAGCGGCTGCCATTCGATATGTAAGGACTGCAATTACTACACTACCTGCCAAAGGCTCTATTTATGTTCAAGTTGGTGCTAACACAACAGTTATACCTCCTAGTCAAGCCCCAACCCTTAATAGTTCACCAATAGAAACTGTAAGAAAAGTTGTTACGTTCAAGAAACCTAATGGGGAAATACTTAATTTTGAAATAGTTGGTCCACGGGATAAGGTTAAGAATGCAAACATTGTTTTAGCATTTGTGTTGGCAGCCGGAGTTGATCCTAGTGCTGCGAATACTTCGATCAGGCTGGGGTTAACAGGCGCTGATCCTCTATTGACAACCGATTTAATCTTGAGCCTCAACGGTCTGGTAACAAACCAGAACACTGTTAGTCTGACTAAACTCAATCAGGCAATTAATGCCTACAATACCATTGTAGACAAAGCTGATAGCAATTCTTTAAAAGCTTTGAATAATAGTGCTGATTTTACCAATATTAGAGGATTATTGCAAAATATCAGAGTGCCTCTAAGTTAAAGGCTGCAAATCTTTTGGTGTACAAGCAATCCCTTAGCCAAAAAAGAGTATGAAGAGATCCGGCTGATATAGTAGAGTTATTATCTTCCACTCCCTTTATGGAGTCTAATCACAAATCAAACGTATCTCTTCAATAAATTGGGATAAACCCAAGAATGTTAGAAAAAATTTGCCTTAAATAATAGAAATCTTGCTAAACCGAATCGAGCAACTAAGTAATATAGGAACCCTATAGGACTCCTATTTGATTTTTGAACAATCAAGCTGCCTAGAAGCTTGACATACAAAGCTTGACTTCTCAGTATACTGAGCAAGATTCAAGTAGGATTCCTATAGTTGTTTACGTACTCCAAAACTCGATTCTTGCCTGTTCGTTTGGCCTCAAGCATTGCTTGATTTGCCCGATTCAGCAAATCCTTAACCGTAATACCTGGTTCTGATACAGCTATTCCAAAAGAAGCGGTGATGCTTTCGATGATCTGATCGCCATCCTTCAATTGCATTTGTTCAACATCTACCCTTAGTTGTTCTACTCGCTTCCTGAGCGTTTCCAGCATTATGTTAGGCATCACAATTACAAATTCTTCACCACCCCATCTGCAAGGAATATCAAAGGAGCGAATAGATTTTAACAGCAGCTTTGCTAATCCCTTGAGAACAATGTCGGCTGTTAAATGCCCATAGCGCGAGTTGTAAGATTTGAAATTATCGATATCAAGGAAAATAACACTAAGAGGTTGTCCCGATCGTTCAGCTTCCGCTAGCCTCTGATCCGTTATGGTTTCTAGATAGTTTTTATTGAATAGTTGCGTCATCTGATCCCGCAAGTTATCATAGTTTAGACGTTGGTTTATCGATATATTATTCAGTGCAAAGGCTAAGGTTCTAGCAATAATCTCAGTCATTTCTTGATCTTCTGAACTGATTTCTTCTGGCGCATAGATGTGTAAAATCCCAATTACTTCCCCTTGTCCAAGCAATGGAATACATAAATGTGCGCCGCTAACAGGCTCTATTAAGTGGCTGCACATCAGTCCTGAGTTACGAGGCGATAAAAGGTTGAATTTACTTCTCCGCAATGCCCAACACTCAGATTGTAAAAATATTTCTTTACTGCTTTGTTCAGTTCCCCAAAGACTCTTGATCTCAACATAATTGTTGGAATTAGCAATTATATAAAGAGAACCACTCATATTAGGAAATAGATGAGAACAGGTTAAAGCGACCACTTGATACACCTCATCTTCAGACTCGCAAGAAGAAAACATATCCGCCATATCTGAGAGATATATAAGTTCTCGTTTTGTTGCCTCTAATTTCAGTGTTTTTTCTTCTAGCTGCCAATTTAGATCAGCGAGCCATCGCTGTGCTTCTATAGATTCTGTAATATCAATACTAATCCCACCAAGGCGGCGATCGCCTGTTGCATTATCGCTAAACGGAAACTTAAACGATAGCCAGTAGCAGGGCTGATCATTACCAGGTATGTTTATCTCTTCAATCAGCTTCAAGGGGCGTAGAGTCTGCAAAACGATTTGATCGTTTTCCATTACCCGCTGTCCCTCTTCTGGATCTAGCAAGAATTCACTATCCGTTTTCCCCAACCATTGTTGTGAATCTATCGAAAATCTAGTCTGTAACTCCTGGTTGTAGTAGAGCATTCTAGATTGCTCATCTTTGATATATGCAGCAAACGGTCCCTGATCTAAGAATAGCCGTTGTATTTGCTGGCTACGCTCAAGTTTGCGGTTATCTTCTTGATATTTAGCGATCGCCTCTACAATTTGATAAGCGGTTGGCATCAGGTAGACTAAAGCAGACAAGGAAATAAACGCCAATAAATCGAGTACGCATAAGTGTAGTAGCGACACTGCCATATATGGCTCGAAGACCGCCAGAAGGTGATGAAATCCACAAGATAGTATGAATGCACCTGATAAGAAAAAGGCTACCCAAAACTTAGAGGGGATAGTTGCCTTAGTTTTAGCAAAGAAAACCCCTATTAATGTAGGGATGCCAAAGTATGAAAATGCAGTGATGCCGTGAGCAATTATGCAATTCCACTGAATAGGCTCCATTGCTTACCTAATATAAATATTTGATCTATTTCACTATAATCCTGGATCGGATCAAGTGTAAGCATAGAAGGGATGATTTCAGAAAGTGATATGTTAGTTTTTACAAAAATTAGCAGAAAAATATTGAAAACTCATGAAAAATAGCAACGTAGCTGCGTTTTTTAGACTTCTCCCTACAGCCCTTCTCCTAAAGGAGACGTTACGCGAACGGACATCCTACGGCAGGCGCTAGCCTCTCCCTTTGGGAGAAGCAAAGACGCAAGCGCCAAGACTGTCAAGATGGTAACTTTCTGAAGGGCTGCTCATTTCACCACTTGACAAACCTGACTTACCAAGTGAGTGAGTTCGGGCAAAATCAATTTTTCCATCGCCAGTCGCACAGCATTACTGGAACCCGGAAGCGAGAATATTAATTTATTTTGATAAACACCAGCAACGGCGCGAGAAGCGATCGCCCGCGAACCAATTTCTTGATAACTTAAAAAACGAAATAATTCACCAAATCCGGGCAAGGTTTTCTCCAGCAACTTCTCAATCGCATCGTAGGTGGTATCTCTTGGTGCAATACCTGTACCACCATTGAAAATTAGAGCATCCAAATTTGAGCTTTTACCGAGATTTTCTATCTGCCCTTGAATTTGTGTTGGTTCATCTTTGATAATCCTATACGCTCCTACAGCATGGTTAGCACCAAGGAGTAATTGCTGAATTAGCTGCCCACTTTTGTCTGTTTCAAAAGTGCGTGTATCGCTGACAGTAACCACAGCACAAGTTACCATATTTCCAGGTGAGTCTGGGTGGGGTTGTTGTATCATAGGTTAAGCTTTTAACTTTTGATCAGGAGTAATTTGGCATGGTAAATAGCACATTGGACATGAAAATAATTACTTATGCCCAATGCCCAATACTTCTCTACGAGACGCTGCGCGTAGCTTGCTTCCACGAAGTGGTACGGCAAGGCTCAGTGACCACGCCAACGACAACGCTACTTCGACGCCGCTCAGTACCCTTCGGGAAGCTCAGGGCAGGCAAGGTCAGTACAAGTGCTCAATGCCCTATTTTTCAGCTTTGCTCAGTCCCAAATCGTTTTCTTCAGCATACCGCTCCATGAAGCGCATAAAGCGATCCCATTCTTGGGCAGATTTCATTACGTAAAACGCTTCTAATTCTTCCGGTTTCCCGTTGACAAATTTCGCCTTAACTTCACGGGTAATTATCTCCCCTTCTTCGTCAATCAAGTACATCCCGGTAATATCTTCGGTGCTGCCTTGATCTAAAATCTTCGGATTTGTAAAAATAAATGTCGCTGTGCCACTGTCACCAGTGCGCGATCGCGTCAGGCGCACCTCTGGAATTACTTCTTCGTCAAGCCCTCTAGAAAACTGGATTTTCGTCATGATCAATGAATTTAAACTTTTGTGATGGTTAATTTCATATTCTCTCACCAATTAGAACGTCACGGTCTAAAGGCTACTGTTATTCATCTTTCTAGTGTATATACTTAAATTGCTTATTTTTCAAGTAACAACATTCCCGGATCATCGTTTTCAATTGTAACTTGCATTATTGCACCTGCAAACCGCGAATGTAAGTCGACACGGTAACGTGAGGAGCAGTAGGCAGACCGAAAGAGCGTTAACAATTCAAAATTCAAAATGACGCTCTCTACGAGACGCTAAAAGCGTAGCTTGCAACTCTTACAGAGTACGCGGACTCGCTAACGCTACGCTAACAAAATTCAAACATTTTAGACATTTACATAAGGGGATTTTAACCCGATGGTTCCTGAGCCCTTCGACAAGTGTTACCCTGAGCTTGTCAAAGGGCTCAGGGTAAGACCTGCGCCGTTCGCGTAGCGTCCCGCTTTCTAAGGACTGAAACTGGCGCTACCTATAGAGGTAGGGGTCTTAAATCCTTTGATTTGTGATAAACTTCGCCAAGGATTGCAATACCGCACTCATCCAAAAGGACAGTACCACCCACAACTAAGCTGTACTTGATCACAGCGTAGGTAGTGCTTGATGTCGCAGAGGCACTTGTCCTTCTAACAAACAGTGCATAGGTCACGTAGCACTGGATGATTTCGGTATTACATAGACAAGTTATATGAGATTGTTATGATAAAAGTTTACAATTAATTCATGAAAAACACATCTGCCTCTCCTTTTGTAGGGAGTTTATTGAAGCTGACCGCTAATCGCTGTAATGTTTAGATACTAACAACTTAAAAAAGAAAGAATTCGTAAAAGATCATCCGTAGGAGTAAGTAGGAGTCAGAACATTGATAGACGCAATGGAATTTTTTCAGCTAAGTGCTGGTAAGTGGCGATCGCAACGTGCAACTCATCATCTAGCCTTCAAGCGTTCAGAGACGGGAGAATCGGATATACAGGTAGAAACTCTAGCTGCCGATGATCCAGAAATCATTGAACTGTGCCAGTATCATCAGATTGACCCCAGCCTTTCAGTAGGAGGGTCGCGTGTGCGTTGGCTAGGCACAATGGCTTGGGATAGAGAGGGTGAGGATAACCATCAAGGGAAAACCATCTTTGCGATCGTGCCTGATGGCGATAACCCAAGGGCTGGCAAATTACTCCGCGAAAGAGGCTACGCCGAAATTATGCCTGTAGTCGGTCTTTTTCACATGGATGATGAAGATGGACTAGTGTTGACAACCGAATACGAAACAATGAGTTCCATTGAGCGATTCTGGTTTGGTAGCCCAAATATGCGACTGCGAACCAGTACAGTCAAACGCTTTGGCGGCTTCAGCACGGCATCATTTTGTACTGAAACACGGATTGAAACTTCTGTTGAGGTTGCCAGCACAGAAGAAGTAACAGAAAGACAAGCGCAGGATGTTCTGGAAAAAAGAGAGTTTTATTCTGTTTTGGGATGGTGAATAATCTCCAGCAGACTGACGCTTTTACTCGTGGGCGAGATTATCTGCATCTCGTACAGGGACTGGCTCTAGAACCGGGTATGGTGGATGTGTTTGAAAACAAGCGCGATCGCATCCCCATTTGCACTTGGATCGGTGATAATATTAACACTGTAAACGCTCAGATCAACGCCTATCTAGGATTTTGTCATGAGTGCTTTCATCCCCAACAGCGTCGCCATATCCAAATTTTTGCAGTACCCATAGCTCAATCCTTCGGCATAGACGGGCTGTGCAACATTCTCACAAATCCAATTACGATTTTGGTAGATGTCGGTCGAGTTGCACCTAGAGACTGGTTTGGTCTAGTCGTCCATGAATACGCCCATGCCCATCTAGGAGACTTTGGTCACAATCAGCAGTTTGCTAGCATTTTATCTCATCTATGCTTAGGACTGGGATTTGAGCCACCCGACTGGGAGGTAGGGAGGGAAGCAACTTTGCGTAGCTGGCCTCACTGTAAATCAACCATAGATCCTCTAGAATTTTGGATCGGTCACTGAGGGACAAGGGGGACAAGGAGGACAAGGGGACAAGGGAGACAAGGGAGACAAGGAAAATAACCATGCCCAATACTTCTCTACGAGAGGCTACGCCAACGACTTCTCTACGAGACGCTACGCGAACGCTCAGTACAAGTGCCAATGCCCAATAGCCCATTAATTTCTTTTGCTAAATGTTAAAAGTTATTGCTTCAGTTAAAAAAAGTGAAACTGAATCTCCTAATCTAAAATATGTGAATAAAGTTTTTTAGTCATTTACATGGTCATTAAGCTAGAAGCCCCACTCCCTTTTTTTAATTAGCTATAAGTTGAATCCAGTAGGATAATTGTTTTCTTACTAATACTTAAATTGAGGAAGGAGGAATGGGATTACCCGCTGATTCTTGGATGATCATGGTGAGTGACTCGGAGTCTTGGCGGCTTCCGTCGAGTCTCAACTCCCGAACCCGAAGGGTAAACCTCGAAACAAAAATCAATAACTGCCTTGGGAAGCAGGGCAGCTGCCTGGGTTCTTCATAAAGTGAGGATAAAGCTGGCAACAGTAGAGAGGGAGAGTAAGACCATCACCGGATTTGGTTTCGGACACTCATTGATGAGTGTGCCTAACGTGGCATCTGCCTATGAGACAGGAAGCCCTCGCTGTATTTGGTACTCTGAATCAGCTGTGGGTACTTCACACTTATTAACTTTAATTAAGAACATGGAGGCTTTAGAGTGGCAATTCCTCTGTTAGAATATGACCCTTCAAGTCAAAACCAGCGTGTAGCTGCGTATGAAGTACCGGGTGATGAACAGCCTAGGATTTTTAATACAGACAATATACTGTCCCCGTCAGATTTAGGTGATCTGATCGAAGCAGCATATCGTCAAATTTTCTTTTATGCCTTTGCTGCCGATCGTGAAATAAACCTAGAGTCCCAACTCCGTAATGGACAAATTACAGTGCGGGACTTTATTCGGGGGTTGCTGCTTTCCAATACCTTTAAGAAAAGCTTCTACGATCTCAACAATAATTATCGCTTTGTTGAGCAAGTAATCCAGCGCGTTTTAGGACGCGACCCATACAACGAGCGGGAAAAAATCGCTTGGTCAATTGTAGTTGCTACTAAGGGTATTGTCGGCTTGGTTGATCAAGTACTCAACACTGAAGAGTACCTGAGCAATTTTGGATACTCCATAGTGCCTTATCAACGCCGTCGGATACTGCCATCCCAATCTGCGGGTGAGTTGCCATTCAACATCAAATCTCCGCGATACGAAGATTACCACCGTGCCAAACTGGGTTTCCCCCAAATCATTTGGCAGGTAGAAGTACGCAGATTCCTCCCACAAGAGCAAAAGCCCAAGGCTGGCGATCCGTCTCTATTCTTGTCTATGGCACAAAGTATCAATGCAACTGGCAATGCCCCACAAAGGATCTCGTCTTTCAACATCGATATCGAAAAGTCTGTACCTTATCGGCAACTGGCAGGAATTAAATAACGATTTTTGGTCGGCGGCTGGCTAGTACATCCCTTTGATGATTTTATAGCGTGCATGAGTCCTGGGTTATGTAGGAGTTTCATTTAGGTAGAACTAGTGAAACAGACTCTATCCCATGTCTGATGCACGCTAGTTGTTAACGGGCATTGGGCATGGTTTTTTTCTCAATTGCTAAGGAACGTAGATTAAATAAAATGGAAAACTTTATCCTATCTCTAGCTTCCCTCTCCAATATATCGGAGAGGGATTGAGGGTGAGGTAAACCAGGGGCATAAATTGTATGTTATTTAATTCTTATTCCTAAATGTCTGTGAAATGGTGATGGTTTCAGGCGTGGGATGATCTTAAAGTGTAGTTCGTCTTTTTAACATCTCCACAAGTTTTGTAAAGTGGGCGGGGGGAGTAGCTGTCACCTCAATCAACTCCCCAGATAGGGGATGCTGCAATTTGAGCCGCCAAGCGTGCAGTGCTTGACCGGGCAAATTTACCCCCACTGAATGACCAGAACTATAAACTCGGTCGCCGACAATTGGATGACCGATTTTGGCGCTGTGGACGCGAATTTGATGGGTGCGTCCAGTTTCTAATTGAAAGTGAATTAAGGTGAAGTTACCAAGGCGTTCTAGTACTTGCCAATGAGTGACGGCGACTCGTCCGCCTTGTTCAACGGGTATAATCGCCATTTTCTTGCGGTCTTGGGGATGGCGACCAATGGGCAAATCTATGGTACCAGTTTCAGTTTTTGGCGCACCGTAAACCACGCCTAAGTATTCTCGCCGTGCAGTTTTTGCTTTGAGTTGGGCTTGTAGGTGATGATGGGCAATATCTGTTTTAGCGATCGCGATCGCCCCCGTTGTATCCTTATCCAATCGATGGACGATTCCCGGACGCTGAACTCCCCCAATTCCTGGTAAATTGGGACAGTGAGCCAACAGAGCATTTACCAAAGTGCCATCTGGATGACCGGGCGCTGGATGGACAACTAAGCCTGCGGGTTTGTTGAGAATGAGTAACTGGTCATCTTCGTAGAGGATATCTAAGGGAATATCTTCTGCAAGCAGTTCTAAGGGTTGGACTTCTGGTATTTTAAGAGTGATGCGATCGCCTACCTTGACATTGATCTTCTTAGATGTGCAAACTTTTTCGTTAAGTTGGACGTTACCCTGTTCGATTAACTGTTGGATGCGAGAACGGGATAAATCTGGTAATTCTTGGGAAAGGTAACGGTCAAGGCGATCGCATGAAGTGTTGACGCAGTGTATCATACTCCCAAGGGGAAGCAAACTAGGTATAGCATCCTCTATATGAGAAGACAAGCGTTCGCCCTTGGTGTTGGCGAAGCCATCGCTATTTTCTGGGATTTGTAAATTAAATTTGGTCACAATTGCTCTAGATTAATTCCCCATTCTTTAATTAAACCCCACACCCTTAAAACCTCGCCCAGAGCGTTGCTTTCCCGCCCTGCAATAAATTGCGGGCTAATAGCTAAAGTGCGTTGAAACGCACTGAAATTAAAGAAATTAAGGTGCATTGGGGCTGATGGATTAGACTCCGGATCAATTCGCCAACAGTCTCATTCTATTCGCCCTAGTTGTTCTTTTACCGATTGTCGAAATGCTTTAAGTGCTGAACTCATTCCTGTGGTTCGCGCTATTTCCACAAATCGGGGAATAAGATCAGTGATCGAAAAACTAGGAAATGTGGGGCTGATGAGAGACTTCACATATTGCTCACCTTGCAGTAAGCTAATTTCTAGCTTTTTACTTTCATATCGCCAAATTTCAGGTACTCTCAAGGCTTCGTAGGCACTAATTTGGGTTTTAGAGGTGACATCAATTTCAATCGCCAAATCAGGAGGAGGGTCAACAGTTAGGTCGATCCTGTCTTTCCCAATCATTAGCTTATAGTTTTGAATATAAAAACAATCATCGGGTTCAATACCTGCACTGATATCTTTTCGCTTAAAGGTAGTTGAACCTAAAGATTCCCAATTGAGATCGAGTTCATCTAACAAAGCTTTCACCAAGTCTCCGATGATTACCTTAGATGGCTCATGTTCTGGTAATGGAGCCATAATTTCTAACGTTCCTTGGCTGTATGCGACTCGACTGCCGCGATGTTCCCCTAACTCCTTGAGAATTGCTTCAAATACTTGCCAACTTTCAAGAAACACTTGACGTAAAGCTTATGTAGAAAGGGTTTGATAAAATTAA
>NZ_JABXKJ010000133.1 GCF_017115085.1 Nostoc sp. NMS7
TTGGGCGCTCGGTGCGCTTCGCGCACCATTGCTTGTGCCAGTTGCGTAAGTCCTGAGAGAGTTCGAGAGTTTTGAATAAACGACCATCTCGCTGCCAAAGTTTAACAGTTCCATCTTCGCTGGCTGTAGCAATCATGTCGAATTTCGGGTTAAAACTAACGCTACGGACTGCTTTATTATGGGCCTGAATTGGTAGTAGATTATGATCCATTTTCCAAAGTTTAACAGTGTTATCAGCACCACCGGAGGCAATAGTATTATCCTTACTGAAACTTACGCTATTAACCCGATCTTCATGCTTAATAGTTAGACGTAAAGTACCATCTAGGTTCCAAAGTTTAACCGTTTTATCCCAGCTAGCAGTAGCAATCGTATTACCATCTGGGCTGAAACTTACACCATACACTCTGTCGGTATGCCCAGTAAGAGTACGCGAAAAAAACCACTTGCCATTGACTAAACTCCAAATTTTAGCTGTTTTGTCCCAGCTGGCAGTAGCAATTTTCTGACCATTCGAGCTAAAGCTAATATCGTAAATCTTATCTTTGTGTCCCTTTAAATTTTGAATTTCCGTACCATCTAATTTTAAAAGCCTTATTATATTGTCATCACTTGCAGTAGCAATTATTTTACCATCTGGGCTGAAACTAACACTATTAACCGTACTATTTGTTTCAATCGTGTGCAGAATTTTAGGATTTTTTTGTTCAACATTCCAAAGTAAAACCTGCTTGTCACTAGCAGTAACGAGTGTTTTACAGTCAGGAGCGAAACTCGCTTTTAGGACACCGGACTTGTGTGGTAAATTTTTATCCAAAGTACCATCTCGTTTCCAGATTTTGACAGTTTTATCCTCACTGGCAGTAGCAAAGCTTCCATCTGTGTCACAGAAACTAACGTCGTATACTTTGCCTTCGTGTTGTAAGGTATTAAGCAAAGTACCATCCCGTTTCCAGATTTTGACAGTTTTATCCAAGCTAGCAGAGACGATATTGTTACCATCAGGGCTAAAATTAACGTCATAAACCCAGTTGGTATGACCTTCTAAGCGGTTAAGTTCTTTCAAACCCTCAACTGCTTGTTGCGATACTTTTATAACTTGTTGTTTTAAATCAGAGTCTTTCCATACTGCCTGCTTCAGTTTTCTTCCTGCTTTTAAAGCATATATCAAGGCATCAAAACTTTGGTTTGCTATCAGCAGGTTTTCTGAAGAAGATATCAAGGCATTAATCTCATTTTTTTGAGCTTGTTGTCTTTGGATTTCTGTTTGCCACCATCCAAATCCTAACGCTCCTGCTAAAATGCAAATCCCTCCTATAATACCAGCCAGAATAAGCCTTCTATTCTGCTCCTGCTTTTGTTGCTCCTTATATTGCTGCCTTAAACTGCTTTGTATGTATTCCTGTTCTAGAGTCAGATCATCTGGCCGCTTTTGCAACCATTCTTGAGCATCAACCAAAGCTTTACCCCGTAATAATACGTCATCATCTCGGTTGCTTTTTTCCCACTGCTGTCTTGCCGAGCGTAATTCTTGTAGCCAAATACGGAAGTCGCGATCCTTTTCGAGCCATTGGCGCAAGTATTCCCATTTTTGGATTAAAGCTTCATGGGCAACTTCTACTGTTTCTTCTCCAGACTTATCATTGCGTCCTGTGACTAACAAACGTGCTTCAGAACTGGCCAAATAAGTAACTAATTCCCAATTCTGTCTTCCAATATCTTTGTAAGTAGCCACACGCCTAGTATCTTCTGTGGTTTCACCCAATCGCACTAATGTCAAAAAAATCTGCTGTGCTTGCTGCTGTTGTGATGCACTTAATCGGAAATAAACTCGATCAGCGTGTTTAACTAGTGCTTGCTTGACACCACCAATTTCATCATAAGCTTTGTGAGTCAGTTCGTTATCTTTTTGTTTATTCCATAATTCTGTTAAAGCAAATTCTAATAATGGTAAATTACCGGGTTCATTCCCTATATCATCTAACATTCTGACGACTAAATGTGTTTGGAATTTTACATTTAATTTTTGAGCAGGTTGTTCAATAGCTGCTTGTAATTCTTCTCGCCGCATTAAGCCTAATGGTGTATGTTTAAATTGCTGTAAAGCCTCACATAGAGGCAGATAAGATAAAGCATAACCATAAAAATCAGCACGCAATGTAAAAATCAATATTATACTTTTTCGATTAATCGCTGTTAATAAGGTCTTAATAAAGCATTGTTGTTCTTCCTTATCTTGGCATTGAGTATAAAGTTCTTCAAACTGATCTACAATTAATAAAAAGCGTTTGTTAGGTTTATTTTCTAAAATTTGAGATGCAACTTGATGCAACTTAACTTCTTGTTTTTTTAGGCTTTCCGACAACTTGCCAACCTTAATGACTTTCTCAACACCATTAATATTCGGTTCTAATTGACGTACTAAAGCAAGAGCCAGTTCATCAAACGGTTGGCTTTTAGGACGAAATGATTCTATTACCCAAATTCCTTCTTCTCTTAATAGAGGAATTAAGCCAGCGAAGACAACAGAAGATTTTCCACTTCCACTAGCACCAATAATTGGAACTAATAGTTGTTGATGAACCATTTCAAACAGTTGATTAGTATATTCTTTTCTTCCGAAAAAGAAGGCAGCATCTTTCTCCTCAAAAGCGGATAGACCTTGGTAAGGATTGGGAGGAATATCATCCACTTCAAACTGAATATCAGCAGGATGAATTAATCTTGTCTTCAGTACTGGAGTATCTTCCTCTTTTAATCTAATTAGTTGTGAACAACCCAAGTCAAATGCAAACTCTACTGTCTCACCAGCACCAAGTGCATCATAAAATGCCACAGCAAAAGATATCGCTGCTTTATCTCCAATAGCTTGAGTCATGCCAATAACATGCTTAGTGTACTGACTAATAGCCTCAGCTTGTACCTCTGAGTAGCAGGCATTTAAAACAACACACTCAACTCCTTTAACCGCAAATAACTTAAACAGTTTAGAAAGTTCTTCTTTTTCAACAAGTGTTGCTTGCCCTGTTTCATCCTCTAGAACTATTCCATCAATTCCTGTACCATGCCCAGAGAAATGTACTATTTGAGGTCGGTGTTCTAAAATTGCTCTGTAAAAGTCCCGTGAGCGCACTGCCCATTTTTGTACTAATTTGAACTGTCCACCCTCGGAAGCACGCTGTAATCCTTCTTCGATTTCCCTCACTTCTGTATCTAGCCTTAGCCTTGAGGTATTTGCAGGATTTGCTGCCAGAATCAAAATTGTTTTGACACCTGTGGTGTTATTCATGGCAGTCTTTTAATTACATAAATATAAGTAAAATTTATACCTATTCTAATAGATATAAATATAATTAGCTTATGTCTTAAGGAGCATCCTGATTTGGCAAAAATATGATTTATAGCTAATTAACCGGATACCGTTGCATCATTTCCGCCAACGCCAACGCCTCACCATCCGACGTGTACACAGATTTTACCAGACATAGCAATCATAATCCTCTGCCGCCTCGCCCACTCGAAGGGAGCGTCACAGAAGACTTAGCCTGTTGTACCTCCGCCTTCCTCCCTTTCTTACAAGCAGCGACTTTCCATAGCTTCCGGTGACTTGATCCCAATCCTCGTTCGTATTGCCTCCTTCAGGCGATGTCTGCGACAGGCCGCTATGCGTCTACGTACCCGGTACATTCTCCCAACACCGCCTGGCTGTACGTTGAACCTCTGCGTTTAGCCGAAACTGCGGGGTATAGGGTATTTCTAGTAACTGTTGTAATACAAGCTAAATTAATAATTTCTGCACTTTATTGCGTAATTACGTGATCATACGCAATAATCGTAATGCAAAGTCATGCAGTAAGAGGGGTAGTTGCTTATAATGGTCAAGCCTCAAATTGTTGTTCGACTTCCACCGGATCTGCTAGAAAAACTTAATAAATATGCCCAACAAACAGGTACATCCAAAACTGATGTAGTGATTGGTGCTTTGGCTCAGTATTTGGAATGCGGTGAGGCATTGCCGCTAAATCAAAAGGTAGCAGAGCTTGAAGCTAGAGTAGCAACAGTAGAAGCGTTGGTAAAAGTCAGTTAAACCGAGAGTAGTTGAGAAATCCTATGTCAACAGAAATTCCCACCCCGAAAACAATCTGGATTATTACAGAAGAGACGGAAGCAGCAACGACTCATGAAACAGTGACAAGAGGTTCGAGAAGTGGTCGTGATATAGGCGGAAGGCTAGGCGCAGAAATTACAGAAACGACAGAATTAGTAATTACCAGACGAAAATCAGTAGAAGTAGGAAAGCTGAAGCAGGAGATGCAAGGATTTCTGCAAGCGATGAGAGAAATGCTTGACGAAGCAGATGAACCGGATTCAAAGATACAGCTTCAGGAAATTGAGCTATCAGTAGAAATTAATGGAGAAGGACAAATCAGCTTGTTTGGGATTGGTGGGGGAAAAGCTGGCGGAAAAGGAGCAATGACCTTCAAGTTCAAGCGTAAATAGCCAACAGTGATATGGGTAAAAATTGGGCAATTGTAGTCGGAATCAATAATTATGATAACCTCCAGCCGCTAAATTATGCCAAACGAGATGCAGAGGCGATGAAGGCTTGGTTTGAGGATGAAGCTCAATTTGACCAAGTTTTTCTGTTTACAGAAGATTCTCCGGCTATCGTTGCTAATCCACCAATACCAACTCAACCTACTCAAGCTCGTTTTAAGCGATTTTTGAATGCACAGTTTGAAGAACCATTATTCAAACCAGAAGATAATCTGTGGTTCTTCTTTGCAGGTCATGGTAAGCGCTTTATAGACCAAGATTACTTGATGTTTTTAGATAGTGACCCGACAGATTACACTACAACTATCTCTGTTGATTATGTAACCCAAAGGCTACGGCGGTGTGGAGCAGATAATGTAGTTTTGTTAATAGATGCTTGTCGAGATGAAGGCGATCGCTCTGGGTTAGGAGTAGGGATGCAGGAACATAAGGGAGTCATCACCTTTTACTCATGTGCGCCAAGCCAAAAGTCTTGGGAGATAGATGAATTACAACACGGATCGTTTACTTACAGCTTACTAGAAGGGCTGCGAATCCAAGGGGAGGCTAATTGTGCCACAGTAGAACGTTTAGAGCAGCATTTGCGTTACAGAGTTCCTCAACTAAATGCTGATTATAAAAAGTCTGTACAAAATCCGGCATTGAAGGCAGAGCCGCCTTACAAAATGTATTATATCTTGCTAGAACAAGTTGCCACAATCAAAGATGTAGAACCATTGAAATATCAAGCCTCTCTGGCTGAAAATAGAGGTAATTTCTCTTTGGCGGAGCAATTATGGACTAGAGTCTTAGTAGTATCTCGTGCAGATACGGAAGCCATTGAGGCTTTTAAAAGAATTGGTCAGTATCAAGAACAAGCTTCTATTAGTTCTAATTCTATCTTTGAGTCTTTGTTAATTACTCAACCTGTTATTTCATTGGAAGGAGAGATGTCAGGAATGCCAGAGCCTTTACTTGTTCAAGAATCTAAGGCTACACCTGCTGACAAAAATGAACCAACAGTTAATTCTTTATTAGCTCGTTCTCATATTGAAGCTCTTTCAAATTTTGATTTTGAGTTCGTGACAGTTAACGCTCAAGGACAAATAATTAATAGGCAAAAAGGACAGGCAAGATACTTAACGGAGAATTTAGGTAAAGGTGTCAAGTTAGATATGGTATTTATTTCAGGTGGACATTTTTTTATGGGATCACCTGATGCTACACAGCAATATGAGAACCAACAACCTTATCATAAAGTTATTATTCAGCCATTTTTTTTAGGTAAACACCAAGTTACTCAAGCTCAATGGAAAGCGGTAGTAGCACTTCCTGAAATTGATCTCAAGCTAAACGCAGAACCCTCTTTCTTTAAAGGTGATAATCGTCCTGTTGAAAGTATTAGCTGGTATGAAGCAAATGAGTTTTGTCAGCGTCTTTCTAAATATACAGAGCATAAGTACCGTTTACCAAGCGAGGCAGAGTGGGAATATGCATGTCGTGCTAAAACAGTTACTCCATTTCACTTTGGAGAAACATTAACTATGGAATTAGCAAATTATTTAGATAGTCAAGTTTATAAAATTTCTGAGAAAGGAAAATACATAGGTAAAACAACAACTGTAATGACTTTTTTGCCAAACTCGTTTGGATTATATGATATGCATGGCAACATCCGAGAATGGTGTTTTGATCAGTGGCATGATAACTACCACGGCGCACCCTCTAATGGATGTGCTTGGGTAATAAGTAGTAATCATTCATATAAAGTATTACGAGGCGGTTCTTGTGTTTCTAGGCTTGAAGATTGTCGTTCAAGTAATCGTTATAAAGATGTGCCGAGCAATAATAACTATGGTAATGGCTTTCGGATTGCTTCTTCTATTTAATAAAAAAATTTTTATTAACTTAATTTGACTAGCTGCTCTGGATTTTAACAGCAATAGGCCCACTAAAAGTAAAACCGATATTGAAACATATCCTAGAGCCACTTTTCAAAGAGATCCAAGTTCGACTCTCCATATTATTTCTATGGAAAAAAATATTATCGCCTCGTCCATCAACAATAACAAACCCATGCTCTGCCTCTAATCTATTAACTCTCCCAACAAACACTTTATTGATGCCATTATCTTTTACATAATCAAGCGCTTTAATACGTAATTCATATTGTATTGGAGCTTTATCTCGCAAATCACTAAAAATTCTTTTTGATTCGTTTTGTTTTTCTAAATCCTTACTTTCAAACAAATACCTAGCATACCAAAACTGTGCATAATAATTTTGATCCCCTTTTGAAAAAGCTTTCCTGAAGTAGTAGATAATACTTTCAATATTTGATGGTTCTATTAATCTCAAAATTTGAGCATATTCATAGTTCAATTCTTTATTTAAAATTTGGCTATTTAAAGCTTTATATAAGCAAGCTTTAGCTAAATCTAACTGATTATTATTTTTATAAAAATGAGATAAACGCATTGTAATATAAGGGTCTCTAGAATTAGTTTCAAATGACACTTTGAGTGCTTTTAAAGCTCTTGTATTATCATTAACCAAACCAGCGAAATCTGCTTCTGAATTATTTACAAAAGAATCTTCAGGGTATTTTTGTTTTGTGGTTTCAAGGATTTTTTCAATAGTACGAATTCCTTCTTCTATATTACGATGTATTGAATCTGGTTGTTCTAAGATATATTTAAAGTCATCAATAGCTAACTTTAGATAAGTTACTCTAGCATAACGATCTGATTGGGGTTTGTCGATCAATCCTTCTAATATTGAAAGAGCTTGATTACGAAACTTTTGTCGCTCTAATGGACGTTCTGCTTTACGCGCTCGGGTTGCTGCTAATTCTGCCTTAGTATGGACTATAGAGCTATCTCTTGGATCAAGCTCTTGAGCCACATTAAGAAATTCTTCAGCTAGTTGATAATTACCATTAGGATTAATCCTTTCATAATTAGCCATTTGTTGGTATAGATACGCATCATCTCCAATATATTCTTTTGCAATATTAAAAATAGCTTTGACATCCTCGGACGATACAAATATTTTCTCTAGTGCTCTTGCATTAATTAACTTCCGAAAAGAATCTTTATCGGTGTCATAAGAAATATTAATAAATCTCAAAACCCGAATATATTCATTGTAACGATCAGCATCTTGTGTCAGAACTTCTTCAAAAATAATTTGAGCAATTTGTGGATGTCTAGATGTATAATAAAAATCACTTTTATGAGGATTTCCTTTGACCTGAACAATATGTTCAAGAGGTGCAAATAACTTTTCCTGAAAATCATTGAATCCAATATCATGTACCCTCGCTATAAGACCTGCTCGAACTTGTGTACTAAGGCGATTAAGAAGACAAACAGTGAGGTAAACATCTTGCGCCTGCTTAGGATAAATATTTTTATACTCATCTATAATTATCTCTTCAAATGGACGCCCCATAGTGGCTTCATGCAATGCTACTAGCAACTGTCTACCTGCTTTCTCTTCAAATTCTTTAACCCTTTCTTCAACAGTTTTTTTCTGGAGATGAGGGCCAAGTGCATCATATTTATATAATAAATGAACAAGATCTACGATTTCAGTTTTGCTAAGATATAATAATTGATAAGCATTAGTTACATAGTCAGCAAGACTGTCACATGACATATTCCACTCATTTAGTCGTTCTGCTGTAACTATAGTAAGCGGAACATCAAAGCGACGTGATTCTTGAAGTAGTTTTAATATCAGAGTAATATTATCTGCTGCTGCATCTATAAAGATAAAAATTCGCTCATTTGTAAGCCGATAAAGTTCTCTTATGGCTTCAAAATTTATAGTACTTAAAGTCCGCATGAATAAACAAATTACATCAGCTTGAGTAGCCGCTTCCCATGCTACTCTTCTGAGAAATATTGTTTTTCCAGCTCCTGCTTCAGCTTTAATTAAATAAAGTTCAGAAACTGTAGGCCTATCAACATTAGGTTTCAATATTACATCGCCAAGCACAGTATCTGTAAGACGCCGCCTAACATCAAGGTTTTTAATAGTGGGATACCATTCTAAGTCAAACCCCTTATAAAAATCTTTTGCTTTGCCCTCTTTTGTTTCTATCGCATCATGTACATATTCTACATCATGAATCAACAAATCTTTTACTGAGCCTATTACTGGCTCATTTTTAATAAACTTCCTTTGTATTGGATGCTCAATCTGAAAAGCTTGAGCAAGAGGTCTCATTTGTTTTAAAATGGCTTGGTCAAGGGACTTTAGTAAATCCTCTAAACCTCCTTCTAAAATTGAAATTCGTTTTGATTCCCAGAACGATTTTTCAATATGCGTAACTTCTGACTGTACTAGATAATAAGATGGTCTGTTATTAACTTCTTTTAATACTTGAAGGAGGATTGAGCGTAATTCTGGATCTTGAGAACCATGTCCTATAAAAATTACTGTACTCTCATAGCACCATTCGTAGAACGTCTTAAATAAGCGGTCTCTACCTTCTCTGTGGGTAGTATATTGATCAGTCGTTAAAATAAGAGGTAGCTTAGGATCTTGTGTTATTGTAATACAACCATGAATCTTTAGCAAGACAAGACTATTTGCTGATTGAATTTTTTTATCAATTCGGTCATTATTTGAAATAATCGGAACTAAGTCTTGAACTCGATTCTTACTTTTTTCATAAGTATTTTCAACCAATCTATCAAAGTTTGCTGTAACAATACCCTTCCATCTAAACGTTGGTAAAATAAGATGAAAATCTGCTGGTTTAATTTCTCGAAATTGGTCAGCTATAAAATCTTGAACTGTTCCTAAATCAGTTTCTGAAATAGCTAGTTCAGTAATCCATTGCAAGGATTCTTGACTATATTGTCCGCCTAAAAATTTTTGAGATAATGCATTTCGTAAACTCTCTTTAGATAGTATGTGTTTTCTATTTGGCATTTGGTAATCAAGAGATACTCCTGCTCCCAAAAAAAGCACTACTTGACCAGATCGTACTAAAGATACAACTATTTCGGGAAGTTCCATATAAGATAATTCTACTAATAGTTTTTTTAAATTTTAGCAATTTTAAAGTTAGTAGATGGTTTAAATGCCTAAATACATACTTAAAAAAGGTAAAAATAGCTCCCATATAGGGATATTTGTTAAATAATCACTTCACTTCCAAGTTTTTCAGTTTCTTTTTTAGTTTGGTTAACAAGGTCGATCGTCCCACAAAGATATGTTACATTTTGTATACCTTCATTAACTAGGCTTTGAGCAATTAGCAAACCTACTAAAGTTTTACCTGCTCCTGTGTTTAGAGCTATTAATATATCTGATTCCTTACGCTTCTTGTGCCATTCTTCTAAGGCTTCAGTCTGACCTCGCCATAAATCATTTGGAGTACTTGGCAAGTTAGGAAGCCTCTCAAAGATTTCTACTGGATTTAGCGGTTTAATGTTACCACTAGGTCGCTTGAGTTTAGAGAAATTCATAATCTGGCAAGTTATACGTAAATACTTATACAATGATAACTGCTTGATAGTAATAAAGCTAATATTTGCAATAATTTATACCTTTAATCACGATATTTTACGTATAAACCGCAACATTTCCCGATCAATCAACTCTCTACTCACAATTGCAACCCTCTACTACAGTAATTTCACCATTTTTATTTGACCAGTAAGTATGATACAGACCTTAGCTGAGTGGTATGAACAAAATTATTTTAGTATTGATGGTTCACTGAAAAAATTCTATGCATTAGACAAACTTGAGCGGCAAAGTTTGAGATTGCTTTATCTTTTATCTGTGCGATCGCTACTCCTCCCAATTAACCAACACCCCATCCACGATCGCAACCCCCCACTGCGGAAACTTCACCAGCACCTTTTTAATCACAATCCGCAAAGCCGGGTCATCATTCCAACACTCCTGCAAGAAGTCAAAACCCGGATTCTCGCCCGAATTCGCCGCTTGATTCAGTTTTTCCCTTCTTACAGGTCGCATATTTGACCTTGCAACAATTGCCTCATGCGACCACTTTTCAGCGCCGGTGACGGACGCAGCGGAACCTTCACCCTCATCAACTGCTTTGATCTCTACACCCGAAACTGAATTTTCAGCCAACAACGTAGCAGAATAACCCTGTTCTACCTGCCCCTGAGTTTGATTAGCGATCGCTTCCGTTGAAGAAAATTCATTTTGAGCGACGGGCGCGGCGGAACAAGCCTCTTCATGACAGTCTTTCGGCTCAACACCACAAGAGAGGTTTTCAGCCAACAACGAAGCGGGATTACTTTGTGCAGCGTCCACAAGCGCAAGTGTCGTGCAGTTCGTTACCGCAGGTAACTCTTCCTCCTTCTCTGACACGCTTTGAACAGTCTGAGGCGACGCGCCCCTCAAGGGCGCATGAGCCGTCTTTTCCTCACACGAATTTCCTGTAAGCGTGTCAGAGATACATCTCACAAACTCTTTTGAAGAGTTTGTGAGATGTTCCTGAGCAGTTCGTGAGGGTTTTTGAAACCCTTGCTCTGAATAACTTTCACCTAAAATAGATGCTTTATACAAAGCACGCATTTCTTCAGGGGCAGCATCTTTCTCTGAAATCTCAGCATTTAGTTCTCGTTTTTCAGCACAGGGTTCTTGTTTTTCAGAATTAGCTTTCTCCCAAAATTCTTTCATTCGGCTACCATGCAAATTCTTGATTAGCCAAGCAACAGTCTCCCGGCCATCCTGAACCGACTTATCGGGTTTGAAGATGAAGAGGCCACTGTCAGAGAGAATTTTCTTTGCAGAGATAAAAGTACTGTAACCCATCCCAGTAGAAAGAGGCATCCACCGAGAACCATAAGGATCAGCCGTCCAACACTCCTGCCACAATTGCGTAACTGAAGGCTTTTGTTGCGATGCCCACAACATATCTTCTATGGGAATAATCACATGAAGCCGCTTATACGGTGATTGTGCTTTAGCAGCAGCCTTTTTGAGCTTGGGACGAGTAATAGTTGCAGTCATTTTACTATCTCCTGTTTGTTTGATGCACGGAATTTTCCCCACAGCGTTGTTTACCGCCGTAGGCATCGTGCGGTTCGTTGTCAAGTATTCAGATTTCGATGTCTAAAAAATCACTCTTTACACTGAAAGCCTATTTGGGTTCCCAAAATCGCAACTCATTCAAGAAATACCTACTTGTTTTTTTACCTTCATCCTTCCAATGATCCCAAGCAACCAGCACTTCGCCCTCGCCCAAATCCTCCACGACTTCACCCCTGGCGTTATATAGGGTGTAGTAGGGGTCAGCGTAGGCAACGATAGAACCGACTTGAATCACTTTTTGTTAAGAAGCAATTTCTAGAGATTTGATTAATTCTGTTTCTTCACTGGTTAATTCCGCCCAATAATCCGACTTAATCACCTCATACTCTTGGGCAACAGTACAAAACTCCTGCCAAGTACACCCCGCTTTAGCAAGCACTGCTCTAATGTCACTCACCGCCTGGGGCAACATTTCCAGTTGCTCGGCACGGTAAGCGATCGCAGTTGGTGTCGGTTCACTACCTAAAATTAGCGCTGCTGCCTCCAATGCTTGGGTGTTGTTCATGGCACTGGCGAGATTCTTCAACGCCATGCCCATCAGCCGTAAGCATTCTTGGGCGTTCTCCTTGGGTGGTTCCTGAGCCAGCGATCGCAGATCAATGGTTTTTTCCAGTGCAAGTTTTACCTGCTTGTTCAAAGCTTTGGTCGCTTGCTGGGTCATGGTATTTCCCCATTGTTGCAAAGGATGTTGCTCTACAGCGTTTTCCAAATCTTGAATACGCTGCTTAAGCTGTTGGTTCTCAGTCTCCAACTGCCGTAATGATTCCATCTCATCCAATCGCTGCTGCAATTGAACGTTTTGCTCCCTTTGTTGCTTGTATAGATTTTGCAGAGATTGGATTTGCTCTTGCACTTGGGCTTCGGCTGTGGCCGACACTTCTGCTTGCAAACCAATTCTCAATTCCTGGGAAAGTCGCTCTAACTCCTGTTTATGACGTTCTTCGATAGCAGCGATCGCTTCTGTGTACTCTTTTGGGTAAGTCCGTTCACTCGATTCGGACACAATTGCGGCATTTAAATCAGTCAAATCACTATTGTTTACCAGCAACCTCTCACCATCGCTGAAGGTGACAATCTGCTGATAGTTATTCGGTGCGTCTGCTTCAATCACTCCCGAATCCCCATATCTGGGATGTGAAAGGGAAGAAACAGTGACAGAATTACACAATTGCGTTTTGACTTTTTCTTGTTTTGTGCTACTGGTTCTAGTGGGTGAAGTATTTTTGGGAACGACCTTCTGTACTGCTTTAGCAAAATCGGCGGCTGTGGGGAAGGGTTTTTCTTTGGCTGCGATCGCAACAGCTTCGCTTAACTTGTCAGGTGTTTTTACCAGCCGGAGTAGGGATCGTGTCTGGGATGGTTTAGTAATCTTTTCCCTGAGTTCTTCTGGCAGAGTGTCAACTACTTTCTTCGCAGACAGCAAATCTCTGACCCGGCGATATCCTCCGTGTTTGGTCAACTCACTTTCGCAATAAGCTTCAAAGCTCTTGTGTCCAGCATCTTCGTAATAGCCTTTATCTCGCATCAGTCGCAGTTCATCAGATGCTTGCCACTCAAATCGGTCTATAGCGGCGAAGGTTTCCTGGATACTGATGTTGAGACTGGGGTAATCGAAGGTCGTTGCTTGTTCTTTATCTAGTGTCAGCATATCTCTTGCCCACTATGGTAAATGCTTGAAATTTGGGTGTTGCAGTTTAACCAAAGTGAACCGGGGAGATACTGAAGGGTGTTTGCCCAAAAATGTGTCAGCATTATAATAAGCTCACTTTGTGATCAACGGATTGAGCAGGCGATCGCATTGCTTTGGTCGGCGGGCGGTCGCTTTTAGTTTTTACGCTGCAAATAATAGATCAACTTCTGCACTTTCGCCCAGAATTTTCCTTCTATTCGCTAAAGTCTCTGTTTCTGCTTGAGAATTGAGAGTCACACTTTTTTCTATCCTTAATCTTTTGGGTGGCTCACCTTCCTCAAGCAAGTCTCCAGGCTTACAATTAAGGGCTTCACAGAATCTTGCTGCTGCATCTAATGTGAGTGATTTAACCTTATTTTGTTCAATTTTTTGGATGAACTGAGGACTATAACCAGTCTTTCTAGCTAGGTCATTCTGAGAAAGACCCGCAGCCTCTCTCAATTTTTTTAATGCGATAAACACAATCATCCTCTCCAAATAATACTCCGATTATAGTGGTACTACTATTGGATGTAAACATATAGGACTTACATCTATTGGTATTAGAGTTGCTTATGTGCAACCAATAGTAGTATTACAAATCTCTATCTAAAAGTAACTACTACCCCATTGACTACTACCAATAGGTGTACTAATATTGTGTACATGAGGGTAAGAAAAAACGAACCGTCTACACCCAAACATAATTAAGGGTTCGCAAGCAAAATTACCAAACATTTACTCATTCGACTAACAATAAAACCAAGTGCCACCGGGAATAGCAGCCGTCAGCCAAACTTGTAATGCTCAAGCCAGCGAAGATGATCTCGATGACCTACCAAGTCTTAAAAAACTGGTTATTTATTGCCCAATTGTCTAGAAATCAAAGATTTTACAGCAAAGCTGAATTTAGTAGAGTGTCCTCTTCCGAACACAGCACTTCCTTACACATCCCCTGATGCTGCTGTCTTGATAATGCTCTTAGCAACTAGCTGTAGATGGCTACGCCAAATCTTTTTGAGAGCGTTGTGCTAAACCACAACGTTGTTTGCACACATAACAAAAGCGATCGCTCGGTCTGGACAACTTCTGCGATCGCTTTTTATCCAACTGAATGGAGATCAATATTATGACCTACATAACACATACACAGCAAGCAATCATCGATTTTTCTGTTGATGAGCAAGTCCTTGCCCAAGCAGAAGTGTACAGCCACCTCGAATCCCAAGCCGAAGCTGTAGCCCCCACCCAAGATCCTCTCACCAGCAGAGATCGTCGCATCATTGGCGAGATTATCGAAGTCCAACCCGAATCCGCTCGTACCATCTGGATAGAAGGCGGAATCACAGTATGGGTGCAGTTTGTGGAAGGCGGACGGCTACCCTTTGATCGCAACTGGTTCGCTACAAGAGTTGCAGAAGTAAAAGCAACACTACCAGAAACACCACGGGAACGAAACGAACGCCTGAGCAATGAACTGGAAAAAGCTTGCGCTGTTTTTGGTCTGTACCACGGGGAAATTGACTGGTTATCATTTAGCACCAAACTCTACCGAGACGGGCATAATGTCTGCTTCATCGGGTGCAATCAACAAGGCTGGTATGCAAGACCGAGACAGTACGGACTCAATCGCGTGGCTCCTAGTGCTGAACAAGTGATTGCGTCGTTGGGAGTTCGAGCAGCAGTAGCGGCTTAGTTGCTGAAGTGAGAAAGGCGATCGCAGTTGTCTTGGACTGCGATCGCCTCGACAACGAAATTTAGACAATCCAAATCATGGCACAGAATATGATTACCACATTTTGTCTTCAACGAACGGAGTTGGAAGAATCTCTTGACAAGATACTGTTACCTCCTACAGACCCCAATGCAGAGGTGCAAGAGATTCCTGGGTTTAAGCTGGTTTACGTAGATGGAGCTTGCCCCAGAAATTATCGTGTGTACAAGGCTGATTCCATGATCGGGGTGATATTTCAGCATATTACCCACTGGTCAAATGCTGTAGATCAGATTCGATACGCCGAGCCGGTTGATGCAGCAGTTAGGCTTGATGAATTTATGAAGGTGGCAAGAGTATCAACAACGGCTACAGAGAAACCGCCCACGGAAGAAGAGTTGCTAGATAAAGAATTCGATGCACTGACGAGTGACGAGTGGGAACGTTTAAAAAGATACGTTCCAGAAACTAGAAATTTAGTTGCAGTGTAAGAAAACGGGTGGGCAGGACAGACCCACCTGTGTGGCAAGGAGCAAACTTAAATTTTATCCAAATAGAACAACACAACTCATCGGATAAATCAATGGAACCGATAGAAATACTGAAGCAGTTCAACTCGTGCTATCTGAAGATTCAGGCGATTGCCCAAAACGAAAACTGGCTTTTGTTGATTGCTGATAAAAAGATTGACCCAGAAGCCGCAACTCACTTGGGCGATGTTCTGCATTACTTGGGTGAGGCAATGGGTTGTGTCGAAGAAATCGTTGAGATCAAGTTTAATCAGGATGCAGAATCATGAAACTCTATGCAACCAGTATTCCTCAAGCAATACCCAAGTTGGGCAACTGTTATATCGAATAATCCAGGACTGATTGAGGTTGAAATAAATGATAAAGACCCTGGCTTTCATTCAATCATAGAGGAACTATCTACCAAAATTGAACCAGGAATCGTTGGTGTAAAAGCTAGCGATTTATGTTTAATGTTCAGCATTGGGATGATTGATACTAACCAAGAAAATTAACAACCGATATATACCAAACACGACATCTTATGAAATTCACAACTGTCTCTGTTAGCTACTCTAGGAAATTTAATCTTGGCGACTACGAATCACTGGAACTAGGCTGCTCTCTATGGGCGCAAGTCGAGGATGGGGAAGACGCGGATGGAATAACCCAATTCCTCTATCAACAAGCTAAAACTTCAGTAAAACAAGCGGCAATGCCTGTGTTAAAAGCCTCAGAGTTTCAGATAAGTAAAGCTAAGTCTAGCAAAAAAGTGTCCGGTGATGTCAATGAAAGTGATTGGTAAAAGAGGATCTGGATAATGCAAGAATTAATCAAAGCTTTAATCAAGGCAAAGGCAGAGTTTAATCCGATTCAAAAAGACGGGACTAATCCTCACTACAAGCGCAAATATGCAACACTAGATGCTGTATTAGATGCTGTCACCCCCGGACTCAGTAAACATGGATTAGTAATAATTCAAACCACCGAAATCTTTGAAGGTAAAACCGTGCTGCGGACTCATATTTTTCATGAATCTGGAGAAAATATCACCAGCACTTATCCTCTACCCGAAATTAGTGATTCTCAGAAGTTTGGTGCAGCATTAACTTATGCACGACGATATGCAGTTTGTGCAATTTTATCGGTGACGGCAGATGAAGATAATGACGCTGAAGGCGCAACTACTCCTCAAAAGCCTGAACAGCCACAGAATAACATTAGACCCCGTAAAGACAATCAACAGCCTAGAGTTCAGCCACCAAAACAAGCTGTAACTCCGCCATCAATCAACCCGAAAGATTTACGAATCAAAGAAGTTCGCACACTTTTAAATTATCCATTGGATTTAATCAAAGAATGGTTGCATTCTCGAAATGTTACAAGTCCAAGTGAGCTTGATTCTGTTCAAATTGATGAACTGGTGAAGACTATGTGTTTGGCTTGGGCTGGTAATAAATTCGGACATCCAAATCATGCTGCTAACTCTTATCAGAAACACGTAATCGATGCTGTATTACGAGGTGTTTCTGAGATGGAAGCAATTCAAGCATGGATGGAGGGAGCGCTTGCACAATTACCTGAATTGAATTGAGAAGAGAAATCATACTTCAAACTAAGGGTAGAGAAAAAAATGAATCTTTGGTCAAGAATGGATTTAATTGCATTAACAAATGAACGCTTTCTAGGAGAGTATTACGATTTTATTTTTGATTACGATGGCGGATGGATGATTAAGTTTTTGTATCTGATTAAAGTGAATGTTGCTCTCTGGTTTGGATGGGAGTCACAGCCGGAATATGATGGTTGGCATTGGGGACTGGGGTACTTTGGAGAGGAATACCGAGATGACTGGAATGCCCCAATAGGATCTTGTGATTGGCAAGAAATTTGTACTCCCGTCAGTTTTCTAAGATGGCAATATGGTATCGGTGAAAACTCGAATTACTAATCAATAATCGGCTATTCAGCCAAGGATTAAAAATGGCTAATCTTCACCAATTAATTCAGTTGTCAAAGTCATTAAAGCACTGACAGAAAAAGACCCAAGATTAGGGCAAACAGGTACAGTAATTCAGTATTCAGCACACGGCATGGTTTGCGTTCATTCCCCAGATATGCCGCCTAGTCAAGAAATTTTTTTCAATGCACATCATTTACAAATCATAGAGTAATAGTCAAGATTATGCCCAGAAAATCCACTTACCCCGCCACTACCGACCAGTCACACCAATGCTTACAATACCTCCGACGCTGTGGAGGTAGCGCACGATTGTGCAGTATCAAATTTAGCCTGGGAGTGATTCAAACACTGGTCAATAAAAAAAAAGTGAAGATTAATAATACTGGTGCAGGATTTTTTGTTGAATTGGAGGATGAAAAGTGAAAACCCAGAAAGTAACCCATGAATCATCTTTGCCTTCAAACACTCGTAATAAATTAGTTCTACGCCGGACTCGAAAAAGATTTAACCCCAGGATTTTTATCGACCGCATCATAGAAACAACTGCAATTATCTCTCTGCTGATTACTGGGTTTTCAGGAGTTGGAGCAATGGGGTGTTGGGGAATGGAGATTATCGAGACTAATAATCCCAACATAATTATCTCTGGTTGGCAGCAGCAGAAAAATATTTGCTTGGGTGCAATGCTGGTAAGTTTTTCTGCCTTCTTAGGGAGTTCTTTAGTCGGAGCAAGCCTCAGTATTCAACAAGATAAATTTTCGGGAGATAAATAACGATGGAAATTAAGTTGACCACATCAGAGATTCGGACTATCTTACAGGGTTGTCAATATACATTGCGGCTTGTGGGGAGTAGTCGAGATTATCGTAAAATTCAATCGTCCGAGCATTTTTCTACCTCAAACGATGTTGTGCTAAATGATGCGTTCAATATTTTGGGAGATGTAGTCAACGCAATCGAGCAGGTAGAGCAATTTTCTCAACAAGGAGAATCCGGTCATGGAACAGGAAATTAAAAATGCAATTGGTTTGGGCAATCCTGAACTCGTAATAGAGTCGAAACCAAAACCTGAACCAGAGCCAAAGCCAAAGCCAACAGTAACGATTTACGACTTCAGCGCTTTGTTATCCAAATACGAACCGCCGAAAAAACAACGATGAACAAAAAACAGTTGATCCTCAATTGTGCCATTGCAGTTTTCGCCTTTTCCACTACTTTAAGTGGCTCTCTCCTGGTTTTTGGGCAAAAGAAACCGAACTATTTCAACATCACAATACCTGCTCTTTCACAGCGAGGCTGGCTTTTGGTTTGGGTATGCTTGGCACTGGATTAACCATGCTTTTGGCTAGTCGGATTGAGGCAGTCGAAACCAGGGATTTACTCAAACCTAGACCTGTTCCCACTCCCTGCTCTTGTTGCAGGTACTATCACGGGTCGAGTTATGGCGGTGTAACACTCAATTGCGCTATTCATCCTGAGGGCTGCGAGGGTAGTCAATGCCCGGATTGGGAAACTCATCAACTATTTAAATAAGGAGCAAAAAAATGACATTAACTCTAGATAATCACTCAAAAACCAGAGAATCGTCCTTAACTCAAGCATTGCGACAAATACAGGAATTAAACTCTAAGATTGCTCAGTTAGAGCAGCAGCATCAAGATTATGTGCGCGAGCAACAGAATTTGATTAGTGCGTAGGCGTAGCCCGTCGTAGACATCGCTGAGATTTGTGTTTCTCCGATCCAGGAAGTACAGGCGCTGCGGATTCTGATTTATCGGGGAGAAGCAGCTTGTCGGCGGTACTTGCGTTCGGTGTTGGTTAGACAACGGAAGACTTTATAGAGATCAGGCACTCACTGATTCCGGTTTTGTACGTGATATTTCCAAAACTCGCTGTAACCAATATGAAATTTCAACAGATGCAGATTGCTTTTGTTCAGCATCAGTCCAAATATTGTCCCAATGGAATAGCCAACGAGTCAGAAGACGAACTAAATCAACTAACTCTGCTGCTCTATCAATATCATCTGCCTTTACCATGTCTGGCACAGTCCACTCAATAAAGTATCTGCTTTCATCAACCAAAACCAGTATTAAATCCTCTGATGAGCTTTGAGTCCACAAAGATTGAATCTGTGACAAGTGTGTAGCTAAACGACGTAAACGTGTAGTCACATCATCTTGCATAAAAATTTGTTGCTTTGGTGTCACTTCGATCATAAATTCCCCAAGAACTCAATAATTATTTGGGCTGCCCTTTCTCTAATATTAGGGTCTAAAAGTTCCATTGAGCGATTTTGCCGGGGACGAAGATTAACCATTGATTCAAAAATCATCCTTCCAGTTATTGGCATAAAACTGGCAGCCCAAATATCTTGTTGTCTACTGCCGTCATCTAGCAATTTTTCTTCACAATCAGCGTGTAGACCACCACCACCAACCAGCACCCGACGCTCGATATCTACGGCAGTTTTTATGTAGAACTTGTGCTGTTGCAGCATTTGTTCAAGTTGTTCAGGGGTAGCGCTCTCGCGTAACAGCAAAATCATATAACTGAAAATCTCTGTAATATCATCAAAGCTAACTAGAAGGGCGCTCTGTTTCTTGCAACCAACCCAAAATACTCAACGCTAACTCCCAGGATTCGCGCCGCTCCCAATTAGGTAAGTGATTCAGTACGCGTGCAAGCAATATGGCTGGGTTTTCCAATTCCCCGCCACGAGCCGCAACGCCATCCTTGACCAGTTGCCCCAAAGTGGCAGCTTGATTCCCTTTATAGTCAGGCTGTCTCTTAATTTCATCAACAATCCAGTCTGGTACTGTGATTGTTTTAAACCCTGGCTTCGGCATACACAACAGAGAAATAATATAAAGATAGTACGGCAGTTTACGTTATGTTTGCAAATCTTTGTGCGGTATGGTACGTTAAAATAATTCGCAATGGGCTAACGCCCCGCTCCGCTAACGCAATTACGTTTTGTGACCGGGATTTAGATTTAGGCGTTCAATTCGCACTGCTTGATAGAAGCTCTTGACTTAAATCCCCACCACTTTTTAAAAATGGACTACTCACACAATAGCTTCACAAATAGTAGGAGCAATCATGAAAAATATTGGTATTAAGCCAATACATCCTAAAGAATTTAAAAGAGTTCATAATTTCTCGACTTACCAAATGAGTCGTTTGTCAGGTTACTCAGTCGAGGCACTAAAAAACTGGTTAGCTGATGAAAGTAGCTCCCGATTTGTCGAACCAAAGCCCTATATACTTAACCATTTTGGAGCGATTCATAGTTACTTATCAAGAAGTTAGTGTTTCCCAAACACTAAGCAATTAGAAAAACCCTCCCCACCAGTAGGTGGTTTTTTTATTATTAGTATTATCAGTACCGGAATTCAATCGGAATTCAATCGGAACTCAACCGGAACTCAATCGGAACTCAGTCGGAACTCTAGGAGCCGAAACCATTGCTAATTCAAGGAAGCTGTGTAGTTGAACAATTGTTAACACGAGAGGAGGCAGCCAGACAATTGGAGCCATCAGTTGGAATTAGACAGTTCCAAAAGTATTTAGACTTAGCTTCTTTGTACTTGCCAGAATTTGAAGATTTTCGGGACGAAGATAATGGAGGGCTAAACGGACGAGCAAAGTTGACAAACTGGCACTTACCTGTGCTTCAAAGAATTAGAAGTTACGTTTTAGCCAAAGGTTCTTTGAAGAAGGTGGCAATTGAATTAAAAAATCACCCCGAAAAGTTTTTAGGAGCCTAAATAATGATTGTTAAAGAATTTGCACAAGCTCTCAACAAAGTACCAGGAAAGATAGTTGATGAACTACGCCGTCAACATCCAGAGCAAAAATGGACGGTCGATTCACAAGTTCCAGACGAGATTTTAGCTAAATTTCGAGACATTACTAATAGTGAGAGATTACAACCTCAACAATCACCTGTAGCAGATATACCCGAAGCCGCAATCACCAAAGCTGATGAGGCAATTCAACAAGCCTCATACAAGTTGACTGCGGCTGATAAAGAAACTATTTCTGCTGCTATAGCTGTTCAAAATGAGCAATCTAAGATTTTGGGTGCATCAACTGGTGTCACAGGAGCTTTGTTGTTCATGGAATCCTTGATTGGAGCCAAGGGGACGGTGTTGGATGCCTTTGCTGAACAATCCATGTTGGAAGTTGATAACCAGATTACCGAGATAGATCAGAGTTTGATTAATTTGGCAGAAGAAGCCTCAACAAGGCTGGGGAAGTCGATTCAAAAAAAAGAACAACTCAAAGCGCGACTCAATTTGTTGCGGGAGAGAGTTTCTTCAATGGGGACACAGATCCGATTTTAGAAGCTTATAAAACAGTAGCGGCATTGTTACAAATCCAAAATGAAACTGTTGCTACTGTTGCCGAAATCCGATTGCTTCAAGAACTATTAACTCATCAAAGGAAAAATCAGGTTATGGATATTCTCAGTACCGGATTGTTTGCTACTTCAGTTGTTGGCGCTTTAGGTGGCAGTGCATATCTCGTTGGTAGCATTGTCGCTACTGGATTAATTGGCAGTGGGATGTTCATACCGTTGGGATTACTTGTTGGTGCAGGATTGACTTTTCTGGGACGGGCATCAAGATGACAAGGAAAAGGGTGTGGGGTGTAGGGTGTAGGGTGTAGAAAAGAAATAAAAAACTGTCAATTCTTGGTTATTGCCCAGTTTCAAAAAATATTAGGTTTGAAACGTGGATTCCTACACCCTACACCCTCTGAGAGTGATGAGCAGTAGTGTTTCATCCAACTGTTTCACGAAACTGTTTCACGAAACTGTTTCATGAAACGTTTCAACGGTTTCATCAATGTTTCAGGGCGTGAAACACCATGAAACAGCATTCCCCCAGCGTGAAACATGAAACGTGAAACATGAAACACCAGACAATTCCTTGCTCGAAAGCCATTATGAGCGGGATTGTTTCATCAAACTGTTTCACAGCACTGTTTCATGAAACAGTTTCAACGGTTTCATCAATGTTTCAGGTCGTGAAACACCATGAAACAGCATTCCCCCGCGTGAAACGTGAAACATGAAACACGAAACAACAGTCCATTCCTTGCTCGAAAGGCGTTATGAAGGGTAGTGTTTCACAGCACTGTTTCACGAAACAGTTTCAACGGTTTCATCAATGTTTCAGACTCGTGAAACAGCATGAAACAAAAATTTGTACTAAGAACGCGCTATAGCACAGCAGTCTCATGTATAAGAAACAACTGTACTTAGCTTTGGTTGGTGTTGGCATTTGCATATTGCCTGTAATCATCCCCTTAGTACCCAAGTTGGGGGCTTATGCAGAGCTTCAACGGCTAAAAGCCTCAGAAGAATTAGAACGTTCCCGCATAGAAGAACGGGCTAAAACCAGTGATGCCTTGTATGAGGCGGGAGTGATGCCCACAAGTCGCAAGTTGAGAATTACCAATTACTTTGATAGCGCTAAACGCAATCCCAGACCAGACACAACCCTTTATCAAGATGATGAGATTATTGATGTTTTTGATGCGACGGGCAGGTGTATTGGACGAATTGAAGAAGGAATTTGGAAGTGGAAGCACAAAGCTAAAGGGAGTGCGATTCGTTGCTTAGTGAATCACGGTATCCAGTCCGTACATAACTAAGCCAGCCTGACAGCAGATTACTGTCACCAAAGGCTGAACTCTCGGTCAGATGCAGGTGCAAGTCCTGCCATTCAGACTCAGAATTGACTCCTTATCTGCCCACACCGAACAAGCTCGGTTCTTGTAGAGTGAAGCTGGGAACAGGGCGCAACCAGACGACCGTTGCGGGTTGACACTGGCGCTAACAGGGAGTTCCTACGATGAAACAGAGCCTAGAAAAGCGACTTAGAGGTAAGACAGAGCGCAATTCAAAACCCTCTGATCTCACTGGAGTTCATTCCCGCCGAACATTCCATTAGTATCGGCAAGAGTCAAGGGAATCCAGTAGTTGAATTGGCTACATCTAACGGAACAACGCCACATGCTACAACGGGGGGAACCCCCGCAACGCAGTGGCTCATCAATCTCTCCGAGGGAACGAATAAAAACGATTTGTGAGTCCTGGGGCAGTCGAACCCCAAGTAGGCTAGACGAGAAGCGGAACTCTCACAATTCGGGTAGGACAGACCGTAATTGGTCTGAGGTGTTCAGAAAATACAAACTCCAGAAGAGAAAATGATTAGACACAGTTATAAAACTAGTGAATCTTGGAAAGCCCTACCGTGGAAGAAATTCCGCCGAAATCTTTTCCGCCTTCAAAAGCGCGTGTACAAAGCTGTTCAAGTTGGAGACAAGCGGAAAGCTAGGTCACTCCAAAAGCTTATTCTAAAATCCACCTCGGCTCGATTTCTTGCAATAAGACAAGTATCTCAGCTAAATGCTGGTAAAAAGACGGCAGGTATTGATGGTAAGAAATCCCTCTCATTTGAAGAACGCTTCAACCTTGAAGAATTACTAAAAATGAATAGTGGAAATTGGAAGCATCAAGGACTACGGGAAATCCCCATCCCTAAGAAGGACGGGACTACCAGAATGCTTAAGATACCAACCATCGCGGATAGAGCTTGGCAATGCCTAGCAAAATATGCACTAGAACCAGCGCACGAAGCCACTTTCCACGCACGAAGCTACGGATTTAGAACAGGGCGCTCTGCCCACGATGCACAAAAGTACATCTTCGTAAATCTCCGCTCCAACAGCAATGGAATAGAAAAACGAGTTATAGAACTCGATATCGAAAAATGCTTCGACAGGATTAACCACTCAGCAATAATGGACGAACTCATTTCCCCCAAAGGCTTAAAACTCGGTATCTTCCGATGCCTCAAGGCAGGGGTAAATCCAGAATTTCCTGAACAAGGAACCCCACAAGGGGGAGTGGTCAGCCCATTACTAGCAAATATTGCACTCAACGGGATTGAGAGTATACACAGATACCACTACAAATACAAAATAGGTAGAAAGGTAAACGATAAGACCCCAAATAAGTCAATCGTAGAACCATCAATCCGATATGCGGATGACATGGTTATTATACTCCGACCCGAAGATGATGCGACAGAGATACTTGAAAGAATCAGCGAGTTCCTCCGCAAACGCGGAATGAATGTAAGCCAAAAGAAAACCAAAGTTACCGCCGCGACAGATGGGTTTGATTTCCTCGGCTGGCATTTCAAAGTCCAGAAAAACAAAAAGCTCAAAAGCTCTCCCTCAGTGGAAAATTTGAAAGCTTTTCGTAAGAAAGTAAAACACATCGTCAACAACTCGAATTATGGTGCTACCACAAAGGCTGAGAAATTAGCCCCGGTAGTTAGAGGTTGGAGAAATTACCATAAGTTCTGCAAAATGGACGGGTCTAGAAACTCGTTATACCACATTGAAAAAAGAGCTTACACGGTATTCAACAAGGAAACCAAGCAAAACCGCTACTCTAGCAAGAAATTACTAGACAAAGCATTCCCAGCAATTTCCTACTCCGAAAATAAACACGTCATGGTTAAAGGAACAAAATCCCCCTATGACGGAAATACAGCCTACTGGAGCGAACGCAAAAGCAAGCTCTACGATGGTGAAACCTCTAAAGCTTTTAAGAAGCAAAACCATAGATGTGCTTCCTGCGGTCTGAAATTCATCGATGAAGAAAAGGTACATCTGCACCACATCGACGGAAATCATGCCAACTGGAAAAAGAATAATCTAGAAGCAATTCACGAGAGTTGCCACGATTACAAGCACATGAGCAAAAGCGCAAGCTGAGAACATCGGGAGCCGTGTGCAGCGAAAGTTGCAAGCACGGATCTAACTGAGAGGTGCGGGGAATAATATCCCCCATCGACTCAACCTTTGTAAAAGCGTTCAAAATATCAAACAAAGTAAGAGGAAGTAATGGCTAATAGTTCATCAAGTGCGGAAACTAATAGTACTGGCAACAGCGATAGTAAACCCAAAGATAAGAAGCGATCGCTTGGTGAAATAATTGATTTTTGTGCCAAGGCTGTTGTGATGATTGTTGGCTTACCCATTAGGGCTGCCGCCGCGATTGTCAATCAGTTTGTTGCTAATGGTGGTGCAGGTCGTGCGTTAGTTGGAGGAATTTTATTTATTGGCGGTTCCATGATTAGTGCTGATTCAACTTGGCAATTAATCTTTCAAGCCCCGCCTGTGTTTGCGTGGTTTGAGCCGACTTGGAATTGGCTAAATGTGCCGTTTGCACTGTTCAACCCGTTTTTTTATTTGGCATTCATGATTTCTGTAGGTGTTCAGGTAATCGAAGCCTACGCCCTACGCGGTAAAAACCCAGATTCAGCTAGGCGGGAACTTCAAGACCACATGGTTTATGAGCTTGAAACCAAGCCTAGTGGCAAGATTGACTTGGTAGGCCAGCTTTGGGTGGATTACAAGACCGCAGGTACACGCGATCGCTCTAGCGCTGGATTAGTTGTGATTGCGGTTTGGGTGTTCGATGTTATCACCACCTTTGCAGCTCGTAACCCATTTGAATTTACAGCCCCATTCATGATTTTGGGTTGCATCTTATTTAACATCGGCACAATGATGGCGGGTGAAATTGGGTTCGCTATTTGGCGATTGACGAAAGATTAAAGTGAGCGCCGCTCAACGAAGAAGCAAGGCAGCAGGGAGCAGGGGAGATAGAAAAGAATTGGGATTCGACCCCTAAGAGTTCGAGAACCACTTAACTCTTATTGGGGACTCAAACCTGTGTTTCCCTCTTCATTTCACGGCTCGATGTTGGGGTCATTCCCCCCCCCCGCTCCCTGCTCCCTGCCCTCTTCCCCCTGCCTGTCCATTGACCGGCACTCACTACTCAACATGGCATTTCTTTTATGCAAAGTAATAATATCCCGAAAATTACAACTAAAGAAACTGAACATTTACGCGAATCATATCCTAGCTTGTCTCACTTAGAAGCTGGAAATATCGCCCAATGGCTGCAAGAGAGAAAAGATGGATTATTTGAAATGGCACGGGCATCTGAGAATGAAGCAGACATGACCCGTGTACTTGGTTTATTGGCCTCTGGGATTGGAGCGGTTTGTTATGCGGTCAACCCACTGGCACTAGTTGGTGGTTTAATTGGTGGTGCTGCATGGCTATGGTTTGTTGTCGAACACTCCAACCGCACTAAAGAAATTGCCCCCTTGCCTTTTGTACGTGGCAACTTTATAGACGCTCTAGCTCGTGCCGGGGATTATGATGCTAGGAGCAATTATCAAGCGGATCATCTTGCTAATACCGTTAAATTCCTAGAACGACAATCAGCACAAGAGTACGCCTTTCTTCATGCTGAGTTTGAAAATATTGTCCAGTATTTAACCCAAGTCGAACCAGGAAAACGTTTTTATGCTTATCGCTGGATGTTTGGCTGGTTTGGCAAGCTTTTGGGTCGTCAGCTACCCACTTATGAAAGCATGGCTCTCCATTTACAGGATGTGACGATTGACAGCCGAGTGAATCGGTCGGAGATCAGTGCGATCGCACAGGCAAACGTCCAGTTACCACCAACCGTAGATATCAAACAGTTTCAATCGCCACAAGTAGATGTTGGCAAGATGAACCAAGCTACGGAGCTTTCTAGACCGACAGAGTTACAGCCATCAGCTAATGAGCTTGTACCAGACACTCTAATTAATCTCCCTCTAATTAATAGGGCAAACGCACTCATCGCTGCTTTAACGAAAAGTGGTTTTCAAGTAGAAGATATGATGAGTTCTCAGGTGATAGCGATCGCTGGTACTCAGCGAGGTGGCAAGGGAACCTTAGCAGCAATCTTGGCAACATTATCAACAGCACTTGACCCCGGATTGAACACCCAATACTTTACAGCCGGGGTGGATGTTTATCCCTTCGCCTGCAACTTGACCTCTGCCCTTAAATACTCTGAGAAAGATGCGGATGGGGCTGATGAACTGGTCGCTCGTGATTTATTGAAATTTCTCAAGGGTTTAGATGGAGGCGATCCTTACTGCCATAAAAACTTACTGCTAGTAATTGATGAGGCGATGCGGTTGCTGTCATTGTTAGAAGAGAGTGATCGCACCTGGGCGATTCAATATCTGCTGAGTCGCTTCGCTAAGTCTGGTGGTACATTAATTATCGTCTTACATGGTTCTAACCTGACAAGCGTGGTCGGTAAAGCTACGGCTGGACTGGCAGATACCTTTAAGCAATCGGTTAACTTTATTGGCTGTGTAGCTGTTGCGGTTAGCGCTGGTGGTCTACGCAAAATGAATGTTGCTAGTGGAGAATATTTCAAAGCCAACCCTAACAACTTTGGAGAACCTGTTAGCGGTGGCAATCTGGGCATGATTCCCGAATGGCTAAAGACCCATTTGCACCCAGGCAATGGGCAACCAGATCCAGCAAGAACATTACTTCAGTTCTTTCCTGAATTAGTTCAACAGCATGAAAGGGCAGTCATACCCAGAGGGGAGAAAATTGCGCCATCAGACGCAGTTAGTCAGCTAGAGTCCATTTTTTCAAAACCTTATCAAGAGCAAGAGGTGGAATTTCTGGAAGTAGAAGAGAGTAGTATTTCTGAGGCTGATTTAGAACAGATTGTGGCAATCGTTGCAGCTACTGCTAGTCCTCCAGCTTCTTTTGCTGCTATCAGAAACAGCCGCAAGTGGGGCGACGAGAAAAAGAGTGTTCTTTACTTGAGGAATGCCCTATCACAATTGATTGACACTAACCGATTGTGCGGAAATGAAAAAGATGGTTTCAGCGTTTTTAACATTAACCACTAATATTCGTCACAGTTCTCGTTGAGTTCTGGTTGAGTTCCGGTGGAGTTCCGGTATTATTACATCTTCAAATACGGCTGAAAAATAGAGTCTTTTTATTTCTCCAGCAAGACTTAATTTTTCTAAACATTTTCTGGAATGTCGGAGCATAGGAAGTTTAAAGATGAGTGATAAATTAACCACAGCATTGCAAAAATTAGCCATAAGTCCAGTTAAGCAAGACAGATTGGCTATCGAACGCTTAGAAAAACAGTACGGCGCTTCTTTACTAGAAATTACCAATGAGCTTGAAAATTATGCCATAGTCCATCAATCCATATCGGACGAAAGGGCTAAACCCAAAAATCAGTTGATTATCCTTTGCTGTTATGGCTGTCTTTGGGGTGCAGTTATCGGAATTGCGACTTTGTTTATTAAGCCCAGCGTCACTGTAGCGGCGATTGGGTTGGGTTTTACGGCTGGGGTATCTGGTAAATTGTTGGTTCAAAAAGGGGAATAAACGTCTATAATCCTGTAATAGTAAAATTTTCCTTTTATTTTTTGGTATTTCCTTAACTTTCCTTGCAGTAGTGTATCTAGTAGAGTTACTGGAAGTATTCTATTTAGTGAAAATTCACTTATATTAGTGGAATCAGGTTTAACAGTGGGTGTACACTAGTTCATACTTTTATTTGTTTATTAAAAACAAGAATAAATACTTATGTCTGATTTTGAAGCACCAAATAGACTAGACCGGATTGAAGTATTGGCTATTAGGAACACTGAAGCTATAGCAGCACTAACCACTAAGATTGATAATCTGACTGATAACGTAAATGATTTAACAAATAATGTTGACCGTGTATTAAGTCGTAGTGCAGTTTTAGATGATGTTTTACTTGAATTACGTGATAGTCAGGAACAGCAACAAAGAAATTTTGAAGAACACCAACGTCATTTTGATGAACATCAAAGAACCACTAATGCTGCACTAAATAGCTTAGAAGCTATATTAATACAATTGATAAGAATATTTCCCCAATCCTAAGTCAGCAGTAAATAGTGAAAACTGACGACGTTCACGGGGAGGTCTGTCGGGAAGCTGTATACATAGGCTACGCTACTGACGACGGCGGCGTTAACCATGTATTGAATTGCTGGGGTTGAATTATACCTAATTGACACTGTTCTAGAAAGGGATGCACAGTTGCTTCTTGCCAATCTTGAGCGTGATTTTGTAAAAAAAGTTTGCAGGTAATAGTCATTTTGGCTCAATAGGTATTTCGGGGAGATGGAATGGAGAGGAGCAGACTGCTAAGATCCTACGATTCTACCTCCTACTGAGGTGACATCTAGCACGATTCATGCAGACTACTCGGAGGATTTCGATTTCGAGTTTGACGAACAAGTTTTTAGACCAGCAGCCCGCATCGGTTGCTCTAACTATCACAGGGTTGAGTACGGCTCACAGACACTGCTGACTACTTATAAAACACAACAGTTATTTTCAGAGATTATCAAATCTAATACTCCCAGTACCCCTGTACCTCATAGAGGCGGTGGACGTAGATATTTAATTGAACCTTTAAAAAATATTGATCTTCTTGTTTAATCTGACTTTTCACAGTATCTAAAAAAATTAGAGGGTGTGGGGTGTAGTAAGACTTTATGTCTTTCCCTACACCCAAACCTGTAACCCTACCCCAGCCTTTCTTTTTCGCTAATTAGTTCCGAAAATATCATCAATAAGTACTTCTCACGAGACTAAATACTGTTGAATTTCAGTTTTTTGACGACGTAGAACAGTGATTGCTTGCTGCTGAATTTGGCGAACTCGTTCTCTACTGACATTCAATTTTTCTCCAATTTGAGCTAAAGTTAGTTCTTGATCGTTCTCTAACCCAAAACGCAAAATTAATACTTCACGCTGCGTCGGTTTGAGTGATTCTAATAAACTATTAATATCTTGACGCAAAAGTTCTTTGGTGATATGTTCGTCTGGAGATATACCCTCATCTGCTAAAAGTTGACTAAGTTCTGTGTCTTGGTTATCTCCAATCTTTACATCTAGAGAAATTGGCTGCTTTGAACTGCTGAGAAAATCCCTAATCTGGCTTGGTTGTAAGTCTAAAGTTTCAGCAATTTCTACAACACTAGCTGGACGACCCAGTGTCTGAAATAATTCTCGCTGTACAATCTTTATTTTATTGAGTTGTTCGGTGATATGAATTGGCAAGCGTACAGTACGGGATTTCTCTGCAATTGCCCGTGTGATTGACTGCGTAATCCACCAATATACGTAGGTGGAAAGCTTATAGCCGCGATTGGGGTCAAATTTTTCTACACCCCTTTGTAAACCTATTGCCCCTTCTTGCAGCAAATCTAAGAATTCCAGATTGCGCTTAGTATATTTTTTGGCAATCGAAACCACCAGACGCAAGTTTGCTGTCACCATTTTTTGTTTGGCTCGTTGCCCAAGCTTTTGTATTTGAGCTATTTCCGGTTCACTTTTGTCAACATCAACAGCTAATTCGACCATTGTTGGCTCACGATCTAGTTGTTGGGTGAGTACATTTTTTCTTTGCTCAATTGCCATGATTTGCTGTACCTGCCTGCCATAAGCAATTTCTTGGTCTGCGGTTAGCATTGGGTAACGACCAATCTCTTGCAAATAGATACGAACCATGTCTGGACTCAGGCTGGACATACAATAAAACTTTTTTTGATATTTAGACGAATCTAAAAGTATAAATCAAATCGCTGAATTAATTTTCCTGATTTAACAGCTAAAAAATATTAATCTGAGATTGCGATAAATAAATTCAACCTAGAACACAATCATCTATAACGGTATCCAGTGAGCGCTTACTATACCTCCATTCCAAAGTTCTATCTCTGGTAAGTTTTGTCATTAAACTTAACTTGTTGAGAATTAATTAGCTGGTATTACCCAAGCTATTTTGAGAGTTCCTGACTTAACTGGATAACTGGAAAAGTCAGGTAGGGCATGGGGGACAAGAGTTTTTCCCCTATACCGAATGGCACGAAGATTTATGTGAAACCTCCTTGCTGACTATCTTGTTGGGTGTACTGTTTCAGACAATTAAATGCGAGTGCGTCAAGGAAGGAGTTCAACATCTTCTTAATTCCCCACACTCGAAGGGAGCAACTCCATACTCTTTCATCCAGAAATACCAGGGATTTACGCTTTTCTTCGTGCTATTCTCCCTATACCTCATGCCCTGGTCGGTAAAAAACTATTTGGGAACATTAGTCGCACTGAGTTCATCGCTTTTCCCTTTTCCCCTCTTTTTTGTACTTTCTGTCACTTTCGATTCTTCTTCCTTGCTGGAGTTAACCATTTTCACCAAGTGCTGATTCAGATAACTTTGCGCCGAGATATAAAGACTTTCCCAAATCTCTTGATTGCGGCTGATTTTAGTTCCTACTGTATTTCCTGCTGTTTTCTCTGATACCAAGTATTTACGGAAATAGTTATTCCACAAGTGTTGGAGGAAATCTTCAGCGAATTCGTTAAACGGCAGAATCCATTTATAGTCCTTGTCCAAAAATACCCGATAGGACGCAATTATTGGTAATGCCAGGTCAGTTGGCGCACCAAACCCAAAAGAATACTTGCTGTCAGGCAACAATGTAGTTTTACGTATATCAATTGATGCTAAATCGTTAGCACCCTTTCTTCTGGGGTTGCTGATATGTTCTTGGATTATTTCGTAGAGTCTTTGCTCTATCCACAACGCTTGAGAAAGCAGAGGCAAAAGTGCAGTTAATCTTTCCCTTTCCGTGTCTGTGATATTAGAGGGGGGACTCATACCTGCTGGGTGCTTGGTTCGTTTATTACCGTCGGGGTTGTATCTATTTCTATCAAGGCAGTTAATCAACTTCACCAAATGGTTGACATTACATTGGGCATTTCTGGGAGCGCCGCTTTGGTTTTGATAATAAGCAATGCGGAATTTTCTATCTTCTGCTCTCTCTAACTGGACTAAATACTGCTTAATGAATTTGTAATCACCCCTAGCGTTGACTTTGGAGCGAGAATCTACTGGCGTTGTCGTGTTGGAGGCCAGGGCTATATCCTTAGCCTCGTCTTCCGAGAGTCCGATGTGGATGGTAACTTTTACTCTGGCTTGACTTAAATTGTAGTTGTAATTTTTCGCTTGCTCAAACCCTAATATTGTGTGGCCACCGTTGATAATGCCATCGCTGCCCCCCTCGTTAGCTTCTAAGACTTCTAGCTCTAGTTCAGTTTTGTTCTTGACAGGTTTAGCAATATTAGCTGACAGAACAATTCCACTGTGACGAGAGAAGAATTTTTCGGGTTCGGTTGTCAGTGAGTCGAAGACTTGTCTGTAGGTCGCGCTTTTGCGGTTTGGTTCCCTGATATTGGGTTCTAGGGGTAGGTCTGTGGGGAACGAGTCTACATGAGCAGTGGCGATGATGCAATTGGGGTTGGCTTGAAAATAGTTATCTATCTTGATGTTCCAAGTCTTGGGCATGCTTTGTTTACAAGGGAGGTGGAATTTCTATGTTAACCAAAACCGTTAATCAGATTCTTCACCTATAGAAGATTGGCGACTGTTACAAACATGAAGAATTGACCAGTGAACGCCGCGTTTTGGTGTGATGCTCCGGTTGACAGTGAAGCGCGCTTGCCTCACTTTAATAGTTTTTTGCCTGCTCATCCAAAAAACACCATAACCACTGTTCTCCTAACTCAGCCGAGCTAATTACTGAATGTCCAGTTTCCTCGTAATGCCGTCGGGCATGTTGATGAACAGAAGTTTCCCTGCACAGCATCTTGCCGCAACTTTGACAAATACGGAGATGCACCCAGCGACTGTTTATCTGGATACACTCTTCACAACGAAATACTGGGTAGTTTGCTTTAGAAATCAGAGTCTCCGTAGTCAGATTATCTAAATGTTCGCAGCTCATAAGGATTTGAATTACACGTTAATCAAAGTATAGATTAGTGCAGGCAAACACAGCTAATTTTGTCAGTTAAGCATTAAAGTTCATATCTAAATGGCACACTTGATCAGGTCAAATCCATTATTTTTAAGGCTTTTGGGTGCGAGGTGTAGTAAATCTTTAATGCGGAAAAGAATTGTGCTTTCTTATATTGTGACAACAGAGCTAGCAATATGAAGCCATTGTGGAGAACTGCCATAATTTTAACTGCGATCGCTGGAGCTATCATCAGCGCTATCTTGATTTTCTAAAGAACTAACCAGCCATCCATTGCGCTTACCGAAGAATGGATAGCTACCCAAGTGGCTGATGGGGACAGCATCACAGTTCGTCAGACTGATGGCAGCCAAATGTCAGTTGAGCTTTGCGGCATTGATGCCCCGGAAGTGAAACAGGTCATGGCGTTTTTGATTTTCGTGCTGACTTTGGTGGCGTTCGATGTACGCCAAAGTATTTCTCGCTACGATAGCGCAACCATACCCGCAACACTTGAGGAATCTGCTCTTTTTCTTCTTTGCTCAGAGTGTTGTAAAGAGCTAAGGCGCGATCGCGTTCACCCCGACAGGCAGCGTTATTGTGGGCATCCCAATAGCTACGGGCTACCCGAATTCGCCGACAGACTTCTTTAATTAGTGCGTCTGTTGTAAGTGGAACGTCTTGCTTTGCCATACTCAGATGTTTTAATGTTAGATTAATAACCCAAGTTGCTAGTACACTATAGCATTGCTCTTTATTCCCAAGTGACAGTAATCATACACCTACATTGACTAAATCAACATCAGCAAGCCATATTATTCTACTTTGGGCAAATACTTCTTCTAAAATTGGGGAGCGCCATTCTACCCCATAAAGCCAATTATCTTTGAGACTAAAAATTCCTTGAATAATACGGCGTGTCGGCTGTTCACCGAAATCAACCTCAACTATGTCCCCCAATTCAAAAGCCGGAGTAAAAATAGTAGACTTTTCTAGTACATTCGTTCTCTGGAATTCTTGCTCAGGTAAGTTGATACGTATTTGAGGCTCGACAATACTGAGAAACAGGTGTTTCAAGCGGCAATCAGTACAATGGGATTAGATGAACAGGAGATAAGAGAAAAATTCGTGAAACATTTCTGAGGTTAGCTGAAATCTTTCACCCCGACAAGGTAAAAGATAGCGAGACACAAACAGATCATACAGAAATCATGAAATCAATCAATCAAGCCTACCAAGAAGGTGATTTGGCAAGACTTCTAGAAATTGAGCGACTTCACCAAGTGGGAGAAACTATTGATCATAATAGCGAAGATGATTTAACTCGAAAATGTCGAACTATAGAACAGCAAAACCAAATTCTTCTGACTCAGTATGAAAACTTGAAACGGGAACTGCGTTTAGCAAAAAATACTCCAGAAGGAACAATGGTTTCTGATTCTCGCAAAGCTGCTAAAAAAGGCATTGACTCTATGGCTATTATGGTAGAAACAATAGAAAATCAAATTGACGTTGTTTCTCAGATTCGGGATTTTGTCAAAGACTTTAAAGAACAGAAGATCACTATCAAAGAATTTCTTGGTGGACCACCAACTCTGCACTCACTAGACGAGGAAATTATGTCAGATATTCTTGAGCAGATGTTGTCAGAATTAATGAGATAGTAGTTTATTTTTCTGAATAATCAGAGTTGGCAGTGAATAAAGACGTATTAACTAATGGATTTATTTGACCAGCATCTTACAAAAATAACCGAAGAAGAAGCACCACTGGCGGCTCGGATGCGTCCCCAAACACTCGATCAATTTATTGGTCAAGACCATCTTATCGGACAAGGAAGACTACTGCGGCGTGCTATTAGTTTGGATCAACTATCTTCCTTAATCTTTTCTGGGCCATCAGGGACTGGCAAGACTACTTTAGCGCGTGTTATTGCCAACACCACCCGCGCTCACTTCATCGCTATCAATGCTGTACTTTCGGGAGTCAAAGAAATTCGAGCGGCAATTGAAATAGCCCAACAAAAGCGTAAGTTCCATAATCAACGAACTATTCTTTTTGTCGATGAAGTCCATCGTTTTAATAAGTCTCAGCAAGATGCTCTATTGCCTTGGGTAGAGAATGGTACAATCATTCTCATTGGTGCTACCACCGAAAATCCTTTTTTCGAGGTAAACAAAGCACTTGTCAGCCGTTCGCGGATTTTTCAACTTCAGCAATTAACTGATAAAGATTTATACAAAATTGTTGAGCAAACACTAGCTGATTCGGAACGCGGTTATGGCAAGTTAACAGTACAAATTGACACAGATGCTTTAGCTCATCTAGTTAATGTTACCAATGGTGATGCTCGTTCATTATTGAATGCTTTGCAACTAGCTGTAGAGACTACACCCCCCGATGCTACAGGTGTTATTCATATTCCCCTAGCAGTCGCAGAAGAATCAATTCAACAACGTGCTGTTTTATACGACAAAGAAGGGGATGCCCATTTTGATACCATCAGTGCTTTTATCAAAAGCTTACGGGGTTCTGACCCAGATGCAGCACTCTATTGGCTAGCCAAAATGGTTTATGCAGGTGAAGACCCCCGTTTCATTTTCCGTCGGATGTTAATTCTTGCCAGTGAAGATGTCGGATTGGCTGACCCACAAGCAGTTGTCGTTACAAATGCCTGTGCCGAAGCCTTTGATCGCGTGGGAATGCCGGAAGGACGTTATCATTTGGCGCAGGCAGTACTTTATTTAGCGACTGCACCAAAGTCCAATAGCCTTATGGGCTTTTTTGATGCTTTAGCAGCAGTAGAAATTGAAAATGTTGCAGAAGTTCCCACTCATCTTAAAGATGCCAATC
>NZ_JABXKJ010000063.1 GCF_017115085.1 Nostoc sp. NMS7
AATCCTCCTGTGTTTGTTATTTTAAGCACTGCATAGCCTTAACTGAACCGTATTGAGTCAAAACCAAGATTTAGCTATTCCTATTGACCTCGTCTACCTCAGGGACTATGTTATGCGGCGATCGCCATTGGTAGATTCCTTTTGATGATAACCTGCGCGAAACTAGCCGCTACGATGCTGCTGGGCGTATAATTACCTCCGTTGATAAAGCTGGACGCGAAACGCGCTTTGTTTATGATGATGTCGGTAGGCTAATTGAAACTCTCAATCCAGATTCAACACCAAATAATTGGGATGACAATACTAAAACTCGTACCGAATATTACAGCGATGGTCTAGTAAAAGCCCAAATTGATGAGCGTGATAATCGCACAGAGTTTCGCTAAGATGCGGTAGGTCGGCAAAATCAGGTAATTTACGCAGATGATACACCTGAGCACTTGTGTATATACGGTAGCGCTATAGCGGAGGGGAATGGAAGCGGGTTTCCCTTAATCCCCTCCCCGCAGGCGGGGAGGGGAGACAACGCGCAGCTTTGGCTCTTTGGGGTTCTTCGGGTTTAATAAGTAATCAAGCGGACATAATATAAGTCGCACATCGCGTGATATTTAGTTGTTTCAACCATTGCGATCGCATCCTGTAATATTAGGCTGAATGACTTGACGATCAACAAAAATAAGCATCATGAGTATTATCGTCTTCGGCAGCATCAATATAGACTTGGTAGCAACAGCACCCCGATTGCCAGTCCCAGGAGAAACGTTGCTAGGAGAAGACTTTTTTCAAGTTTCGGGAGGTAAAGGAGCTAATCAAGCTGTAGCATTAGCAAGATTGGGAATTCCTACCCAAATGGTGGGGCGTGTAGGTGCAGACGGTTTTGGTGTAGAACTTGTCAACAATTTGCAAGCATCTGGTGTGCAGATTGACAATATTTTCGTGGATAAAACTGTTAGTTCTGGAGTCGCCATCATCGCCGTCAATCATGCGGGTGAAAATCAAATTATTGTAATTCCTGGTGCAAATGGATGTGTCAATCAAGAAGATGTCGAACGATTGTCCCATTTATTACCATTAGCTACAGCACTGCTTTTACAATTAGAAATTCCGATTACTGCCGTGGTTGCAGCCGCTAAAGCCGCCAGAAAAACCAAAATAACCGTAATTCTCGACCCTGCACCCGCCCAATCTGATTTCCCAGATGAACTTTACCCGTTAGTGGATATTATCACCCCGAATGAAATTGAAGCAGCGCAGTTAGTGGGTTTTCCGGTGGATGGAGAGGAACAAGCAGCCAAAGCAGCTGAAGTTTTATTACAACGGGGTGTGAAATGTGCGATCGTTAAACTGGGTGCTAAAGGTGTTTTTTGTGCCACTGCTGAGGAAAAGTTTTTTGTACCCGCGTTTCCAGTTCATGCGGTTGACACAGTAGCTGCTGGCGATGCTTTTAATGGCGGCTTAACAGCGGCACTTTTTGAAGGACTTTCTTTAGATCAGGCAGTTGTTTGGGGTGCAGCAGCAGGTGCTTTGGCAACAACAAAACTAGGCGCACAAACTTCGCTACCAGATAGGTTTACATTTGATGCGTTTCTTAGCATCTCTGAGACTTTAGAATAAAGCGCCTTTTGTCAATCAATTAAAATATTCTTAATAATAAGGTGTACCAATCAATGCCAATAAAAAGCCCTCAAAACCAGATGAGGGCTTGGCACTTTTTTCTTAGATATCGGCTCAATTTATTCTAAGCACGAGCAAGCGCAATCTGAGTAGCGTCAAAGTCTTCTAGCCGAGTCATGTTTCCACTGTTCTTATCTACGCTATACACAGTATTAGGTGTTTGATACCTCAGCGCTCCAAAGGCGAGGAGTTGACCTGTTCCAGAGCAAACTAAGCTTTGTAAGCCATTATTCCATGCTTGACCATTAACTTGCAATTGTCCCAGTCTGATCGGGTTTTTTTGATTTGAATCTAGCTGCACCAGAAATGTATCACCATCGGATTCAACTAAAGAGGTATAGAGTTTTCCATCGGGGCATTCAGCTAGATTGCTAACCCGCTCATCCTCCGGGAATTTAACCTTATTAATGAAACTGATCTCTCCTGTTTGAAGGTTAATATCTACCAATCTGATCGGTGGTGTACCGTTATTCTTACCTACTAGACCGATGAGTCGCCCATCATTAGTACCTAGCAAGCTCCCAAGCTGTTGATTCTGTTCAAGCCCTGAAACTATCAAAGTTTTTACAGGTGTACTCAAAAATGTAATCCGAGTGGGTGTCGCCTCTTTCCTACTAGTGCTAACAGGAGTAATGGCTACGACCAGTGTACCATCGCTTAAAGAAGTGAAGCCGCTCAATGTCTCGTTAGACTCTACTAAAGGTGTACTTTTGTTCACAAGTATCTGAGCTTTTCCTGTGGTTAAGGATTGCAAAACAAGTCCTACAGGCTTAACATCTGTGGCTACATTTTTTGGGGTAATGCTGTTTAATTCGGTGGTGTTTACCTCTGGACTATCCGTTTGGTCACTGCTGATAATCGGGCTAGAACCTATACCGATAATTTTTAAATTTGGTGTTTGCCCGAAGGCTTTGTTGGTTTGATAACTAAGTCCAGATACTATAGTTCCAGCAAGTGCCAGCTGGCCAAATTTTCGACGTGATAGCTTGTAATTCATATTTCCACTCCTAGAGTTTAGTTAAAGTGCAGTGTATTGAACGTAAACGGGTAAGGCTAAAATAATTGCGTCCAGGTTGCTACTGAGGGTGTCCCATTGTTGTCACTAATAAAAAGCATGTACCAACCTGGTGGTGCTATGTTTCGATTGTTTGTTAGTGTGACATTCAGAGAAGTCGCGTTCCGAGAATTAATCGGTACATCCACTAACCTTTGTTCTGTATCGCAGGAATGGGTGGTCGCCATTGGTCTAATCAGACTAACCCATTTAATATTCCTAGCCTGGGGTGTTTGAATCGTAAATTGCAGCCCGTAGCTCAATGTTTGAGGAGCTCTCTGAATGATTGGTCGTGACCGCGACATATACGCAGGACTGTAGATTTCTAATCGCAGTTCATTGACTCTCCGTTGAGGATTGCCTCCAGCTGCTATTACCCTACCATCTGGCAGGAGCAAGGCGACTGAGTGATATACGCGGGGGACAATTTGTTTAGCTACTGCTGTCCAGGTATTTGTGGCTGGATTGTAGATTTCTGCTGGCAGCATTGATTTTGTTGTGTCCTCATTCATTTTGCTACCATTGCAAACAAACACTGTGCGATCGGGCAACAAAACTGCGCTCAGATGCATCCGAGCATATTTTAGAAACCTTGATCCTACGTAAGTTGGATTAGTCCGGTTTAGATTTACAATATTCACCCTGGCTGTTGTCGTAGTATCATTACCCCCACCCATAATCATCACTTTTTGGTCTTGTGCGGGTGGTAAAAGCACGCTGGCAGCTTGATTACCGAAATCTTGATCTTGCAGCCCTGGCACCAGTTTTTCTGTGATGGATTGTGTAAATGTCCCCGGCAGGGTTAGTATCCTTGGCGTCACTCCACTGCCGCCCATGTGACCACCTGAATAAAAGATGTTTCCATTACTTAGGAGAAACAGCTGTGCGTATTGCGGGTATGAACTACTTGTTGGAAAAGCGTTCCAACCATTTGCAAATGTAGAAGAATAAATTTCTGGTTGTCTGTTGAGGTTGCCATCTTTATCTAATCCAGACACTGCAAGGATACGACCGCTCCCTAGTGTTAACGCAGTAGCATACCACCGGCCATTATTCATTGATGCGTTCTTGACCCATTTCTCGGTAATGGGATTAAACATCAGAACAGAGGGTGAACCATAAAATGGGTCATAGCGCAGAGTTCCACCCACAACCATTAACATCCCATCAGGGGTGAAGGAGTGACCAGCGCAAAAAAGGTCAATAGGTTGATTATTACTATCCAATGGAGGCGCTTGACGGGAAAAGGTTCCCTTGTTTACATCCCAAACCACACTGTCATAGGGAGTATTTAACCGAGTGGGATCATTACCTGAGCCACAGAAAAATAATATCTTACCAGTCCGAAGTAGGGCGGCATGTATAGGTAGGATTGGAGAACTGTACGGCAATACTTGCCATTTGTCTGTAGTAGCACCCTGAGCTATTAAAGTCCCTAAATCCGTTTCTTCTAGAAGGTTAGTTTTGTTATTAAGTTGAGTCACTTTATCTACAATTATTCCTACGTAAATTTGATGTTTTTGTTCTTTCTTTCTTTGAGTAATTTCTTTCTAAACTTATATTTTTTTCGGTTTACTTAGTGTTAAGGTGTGATGTTATTTCTATCAAGATCATGTGAAGTTAGGTTATTAAATAAGTAATTGCACTGAAAAATTTATGCGATATAGTAGCTAATTAAGCGTTATATTAGGTTTTTGAGGGTAAGGATGAACGATGCTTTTAAATACGACACGTAAACGCACTGAGAAGTCAGAGGGTCGGTTTTCTTTGCTCAGAACTTCTCCTTCCCTTAGTGACGCTGCACAAATGGAGACGCTGCGCGTAGCCCCCTTCGTCGTCGGAGTATGGTAGCAGTTGCGCCATTGACTATCATTAGCTAAAAAATTGTGTTTACGATGTGGATTTTTGACTAGGTTTTAAAGACCACTACTTATTGATAAATAAATGGTTGATCACCTTAACTTTTCAGCAATCCTGTTATGTTACATAGGTTACATACATCCAAAGATGTAATTTCCATGACGATTAGCTTAAAGCTGAGACATTTTTTGTAATGAGCATGATACAAAATACAGGCAAAGCGTAGTAAAGTAGTAAAACTCAGAGTGAGTTGTAAGCATGGAAACCTACTTAGTTGAAACAGTGGTAATGTCAATCCCTCCCAAAGCCAGATTGTCGCCATGAGCAACTCAACTCGGATGGATGAGGAGAAAAATCTCCCAAAGAAAAAGGGCAGAACACTCCCTCCCAAGCTGATCATCTGGCTGGGAAAGTATGTCTGGACGACTATCTGGCAGATCATGATGTCAAAGCTTGCTCCTAGCAATCAGTCGGGAGCGTATATTCGTCCGAATAGCCAGTTTCGGAAGTTCATTGGCACAGAGTTAGGGAATCTCTACCCACCAGCAGAGGGGCGCTACAAACTCTATGTTGGGCTGGGCTGTCCTTGGGCGCACCGAACCCTGGTTGTGCGATCGCTCAAAAAACTCGAAGCAGTAATATCAGTATGTATCGTCTCTCCTTCTCCCATTGAAGGCGGTTGGATATTTAACCAAGAGGAACAGGGTTGTAGTACACTAGCTGAATTTTATCAACTGGCAGAACCTGGTTACAGTGGACGCTCTACAGTGCCAGTACTATGGGATAGCCAAACAAAAACTATCGTCAATAATGAGAGTTCAGAGATTATTGTGATGCTGAACTCTCAGTTTAACGAGTTCGCCAACAATCCCACACTCGATCTCTACCCAGAAGCACTCAAAGAGAAAATTGACTGGTGGAATGAGAAAATTTATCAGGCGGTAAATAACGGTGTGTATCGCTGCGGCTTTGCCCAAACTCAAGAAGCATACAATCAAGCTTGTAATGAACTGTTCACAACTCTTGATGAGATTGAAATTGCATTGCAGACTAATCGCTATCTGTGCGGAGACAATCTCACACTCGCAGATGTGCGTTTATTCACAACGTTATTTCGGTTTGATAGTGCCTATTACGGGTTGTTTAAGTGCAATCGGCGGCGAATTCAAGACTATCAGAATCTAGGAGGTTATCTGCGTGATCTATATCAGCTTCCAGGTGTTGCTGACACCTGCGATGTCGAGAGTGTGAAGCGGGACTACTACGGGAACCTATTCCCACTCAATCCAGGCGGAATCATTCCCGATGGGCCTGATATGTCTTATCTTGATCAACCACATGGTCGCGATCGCATCGGCAAAGTGAATGCTTCATAAGGTACATTAAGAAGTAGGTGTAATCGTGAACCAGATTAATCGAGTTGCAATTGTCGGTGGAACTCATGGCAATGAGTTTACAGGGGCTTATCTAATCCAAAAATTTGCCCAGTTTCCCCATCTAATTACTAGACCAAGTTTTGAGACAGTCAGTCTATTAGCAAATCCTAAGGCTTTTGCCGCCAGGAGGCGATATGTAGAGAAGGATTTAAATCGCTGTTTTCTCAAGCAAGATTTAGCAGATGCGACTCGGAACAGTTACGAAGAATTGCAAGCTAAATCAATTCAGAACACTCTAATATCAAATGGGGATAAAGCAGATTTCATCTTAGATTTGCACAGCACTACAGCTAATATGGGTCTGACAATTATTTTGGTAAACAGTCATCCCTTAAACTTGAAATTAGCTGCTTATCTGAGCCAAATTAATCCTTTGGTGAGGGTTTATCGCTGCTCTTTTAAATCAGTTGAAGAAAACCCATTTGTAAATTCTCTGTGCGAATTAGGCTTTATGATCGAGGTTGGTCCCATTGCCCAAAGCCTCTTAAAAGCGACGTTGTTCCAACAAACAGAAGAACTTGTTCACACAGTTATGGACTATCTGGAACAATTTAACCAGGGTGAAATTCCATCAACTAAAGAAACGTTGATTCTTTATGACCATTTATCTGATGTGGACTATCCAAAAAAACAGGATGGGACAATATTTGGAATGATTCATCCAGAGCTTCAGGACAAAGATTATCAAGCCTTGAATCCAGGAGATCCAATTTTTCTAACTTTTGATGATCAAACAATTGTTTATCAGGGAACATCTACCGTTTGGCCGATTTTTATTAATGAGGCAGCTTACTACGAAAAGGGAATTGCCATGTGTTTGACTCAGAGACAGCAAATCAATATTTAGTGCTTAGAAGCCCTGAGTCGAAGTCCGAAACTTGACTGATAAAGCCCAAAAATAACAGTCTATTTTACGCTTAAAATTGTCCTAATATTTAAACTAATAATGACAACTAAACGACCAGCAAACAAACCAATAGCCAGTCTTTCTTTAGATTTGGATAATATTTGGTCTTATCTAAAAAATCAGGGCGCTCCGGGTTGGGAGACTTTCCCATCTTACCTGGATATCGCAGTACCTCGTTTCTTAGATATTCTCCAGCAATGGGATTTGACAATCACAGTATTCATTGTCGGTCAGGATGCAGCGCTGGAAAAGAATACTAAGGCATTACAAGCGATCGCGATCGCTGGTCACGAAATTGGCAATCATTCATTTTATCATGATCCTTGGCTACATCTGTATTCAGAGGATGAGATTGAACAAGAGGTGGCCTTGGCTGAAGAACATATCAAGCGCGTCACTCGTCAACATCCTATCGGTTTTCGAGGGCCTGGATACAGTTTTTCTCCTGCGGTATTGAAAGTCTTAGCAAGACGGGGATACGAATATGATGCTTCGACTTTTCCCACATTTTTGGGGCCTATAGCACGAGCTTATTATTTAATGACCTGTAAACTGAGCAAGGAAGAACGCAAGAAACGGGAAGCTCTATTTGGCGGTTTCAAAGACGGTTTGCAGCCTCTAAAAGCTTACCAGTGGCACATGGGTAAGGATAAACTGATTGAGATTCCCGTTACCACGATGCCAATTTTCAAGGTGCCAATTCACTTCAGTTACATCATGTATCTGAGTACCTTTTCTTCGGAAGTGGCATTACTCTACCTGCGAATTGCTCTGTGGCTATGTAAACTTACACACGTCCAGCCTTCTTTGCTACTCCATCCTACAGACTTTTTAAGTCAAGAGGATGTGCCAGAACTATCATTCTTTCCTGGTATGAGCGTTCCCACCTACAAAAAGCTGGCAATAGTGAATAAAAGTTTAGAACTTATATCGAGTCAGTTCAATGTTTTGACTGTTGGACAACACGCCAAATTCGTAGCCGGCGCCCGTCAACTGCCTGTATTAGTACCTCAAAAGAGGTAATATCAATCCAATTTGTATCCTTAATTACAAACAAAATAAACTTTGACCTGTTTTTGAGAAGGAGAAAAGAGTGTTGGCAAAAAGATAAATTTATTTTTAAAATAGTTACCGATTCTAATGTCTTGATTAAAAACCTTTGGTGATATCCTTCCCCAGAGGTTATTTTTTGAAGATGCGATGTCTAATCAGATTTTTTAATACTTGTCTAGATTTTGAATAACAGCCAGTTCTCTTGAAGGCAGCTGACATTTGCTAGCAAGAATGTGTAAAGTAAGTGAGTGCGCTTACTATATTCAATCTTTGAAACATCTATCTATGGCTAGAAAAAATAAACGTCTTTTGCTGCTAGTTCTTTCCTGTAGTATAACTGGTGTGATTTTAGGAGGTACTGCTGGTTGGGCAGAAAGTAGTCTCTGCTTGGATGACAGTAAGGTTACAAGTGAGTGTCTAACTCAAAATCCAATCCAAAAAACTATCCAAGGAATGAGTACCGGATTGTTAGCTGGGGCTGGGGCCGCTTTCGGTGCAGTATGGCAGTTACGGCATGAAGATTGAGCGTGAACTACCACTAACCCGGAGTTCCGGGTTAGATTAGGTTTCTGTACTAAAATTCTGATTTATGTGGCTTTGGAAGAATACCGATCTATTAATGCACGAGCAAATTTCTGGTGTTGTTCAGCTAGATGTTGAGGAGAGATGAACTGAGCATTGCCCATAAAGCGGTACACCCAGCGACAAAACTCCTCCAGCGATCGCTCAGGCAATTTAACAATATAATCTATGTAAGTAGGTTTGCTATGTGTCTTATTTATAAGTCTGGGTTAATCGCCTGGATTGGTGAACGAAATAATCAGCTTTTTGGTCACTTACGTTGTTTTATTGACAAAATATTACCCCAGATATACATTGCTGAAACTATTACTGTAAAAGGATTACGATTACAGCCTTAACGAACAATTTCCCCGTTTCGGCGATCGCTGAGGTTTTCGGGGTTTGTCATAGTGTGCGTTTTGGTGATCGCAGTATTGAAAGTGGCTCATCAAGTCCAAGCGCGTAACTTTTGGTATCACTGCTCATTTCACCCTTTGCACTATGCTGCCACTATGACCCTATCAAGGTTTGAGGCTTTATTTTCTAATACAAATTCAAATAATATAGCTAAAACTTGGAAACCAAAGTCGCGTAAGCCTTGCAGCGATTGCTTTCTCCAAGACTGATGATGAAAGAGGGCTAAGTAAAATTTACCATTTTTCCCTATTCACGCAACAACGCCTATCGTCAAGGTTTCTGAGCGATGGTGCAGGCATGGTCAAGCAATTCCTCCCCATTAGCGAAGTCGCCTTGCAGTGCATCCGCCGTATCTGTCAGCAAGATGAAGCCATCGCTTCCATCCTCGAATACCACCCCCAGCACCACGAGAGTCTGGCGTTTCATGTCATGTACCATGGATTGTTGTACATCTTGTGCCAGCAGCACGAATGGATTCACGCCTTGCAAACTTGCGGAATCGACGCGCCTGGCCCGATAGGGATGCCCATCCAGATGGAAAGGCAGATTCGCCCAGTGCGACCCAATGGCGCTTAAGTGGGCGCGTAGTTGCGCCCGCACGTCGGGGGCTATGCAATCGATATGGATGTGCAACTGGTTCTGGCTGCGTCCAAAGGCGGAATTGACCGCCATGCCTATCGCATCCCTCGCCAGCCTTCGTCCCAAGCGCTGCGATATTAGAGCGCGCGAGTCCCAGGCGGACTTCCAGTAATTTGGGGTATCCCTCGCCAGCAGGCTAGCGCTTTCAATGCCGGAAATCCGGGCAGTTGGTAGAAGCAGATATTGCGTCTTTCCTACCCGGTCTTTCAACAGGACATAGCCCTGTTTCAAATCAACCAAGGTACAAGGCGCGGGATTGCCTTGCTTTTCTTGGTTGGGGACGCAAGCCTCATGGACGATGCGCCACAAGGCATTGCTCTTGCGAGTATGATCGGCAATCAAACCTGTCACCGCACCTACCAGTACTAGCGCGGTAACAGCCCTGCGCCAGAGACGGGACTTGGGCAAACCTCTTGTAGAAAATAGGCGCATTACTTACTTCCTATGTGGCATTGACAGTATACAAATTCTTAAAAGTTTACCAATTAGAGGTGCTACTTAGCAAAATTAGCTTGACAGACTACTACTCTGTAAAGTTTGAATTGAGGGATAGAGTCAGGGAAAATAATCTAAAAGGAATTGTGACTGAAAAAACTTAGCACTGATGCCAAAGAAAAAGTACATCGTCACCTTGACAGCCGAAGAGCGAACAGTATTAGAAGAGTTGACTAACCCTCTTTTGTCACTCACTCTATGCAGAGGAAAAATAGAAATCGGAGTTAGACAGTAAAATAAAAAATGGCGATCGCTTCAATAGGCGATCATACAAATTATCCGAAAGTACTAAACTTAAACCATCAATACTACCATGCTCAAACTATTGCCCAAATTTTCAATTTGGATCGCAACTGCTGCTCTTACCACTGGTGTAATTGCAACAAGTCAAGCCCAAAACTCTACTGTTAGCTATGACTTCACAATCAATGTCATTTCAGCATCTGCGTGTGAAGTGAGTTTAAGCACCTCATGCCAATAAGAAAAAGACTGCAACTATGATAAAGCCTGCTGTTGAGTTTATTGCTCCTTTTATACATTTACAGCCAATGATTTCCATGCTTTCTGACAAGCCAATTGTCTAACTGTGCTAACACTTAGCTGCAACGGACTGAATCGATATCTGGGTTGGGATGCAAAGAAGCAAGCGTGTGGGTGCATTTGCATTCTTGGTGGGTTATAGAGAATAATCACAGATAAAGCAGCTTTGGCATCTTCGTGCGAGAGAATAAATATAAAATATGGCGATCGCAATCGATTTTGGTACTAGCAACACAGTCATTGCTCGTTGGAACCCTGTAACCCAACAGCCAGAAACCCTGAATCTACCGGGTTTATCAATTAAACAAAGTCTCAATCCGCCACTGATTCCCAGCTTGGTTTATGTTGAAGACGCAACCCAAAATAAAGTCTTAGTCGGGCAACAAGTACGCGATCGCGGTCTTGACCTCAAGGGCGAAACGCGATTTTTCCGCAGTTTCAAGCGGGGTATCGGTGCAGATATCCAAGGTTTCTTACCGGAACTAGATGGGCAAATTGTCACTTTTGAACAAGTAGGGCAATGGTTTCTTACTCAGGTGATTGAGCAACTAGCACCCCTGCAAGGTGGGTTAGATTCTCTCATCTTAACCGTACCCGTAGACAGTTTTGAAGCTTATCGTCACTGGTTGGGAAAAGTTTGTCAAGCCCTTCCCGTGGAACAGGTGCGGATGCTGGATGAACCCACAGCCGCCGCCTTGGGTTATGGCTTGGCAGATCAAGAAATTCTCTTGGTGATTGATTTTGGTGGCGGTACTTTGGATTTGTCTCTTGTCCTATTAGATCAAGGCGTGCAAGCAACCACAAAGCCGCTTGGATTTATCCTCAAATGGGGTAATAAGTCCTTGGCTGAAGATTCAAAACAAAAAGTCAAAACTGCCCGTGTCCTGGCGAAAGCTGGGCAAAATTTAGGCGGTACTGATATTGATAATTGGTTAGTAGATTACTTTGCCAAAACTCAAGAGTTGGCGGTAAGTCCGTTGACAACACGATTGGCAGAACGAGTAAAAATTCAGCTATCAACCCAAAACCAAGCTAGTGAAGTTTATTTTGACGATGAGACATTTGAAAGCTATGAACTGGAATTAAACCGCGACACTTTTGAAAATATCCTCAAAGAACACGCATTTTTTGAGTTACTGGATGAGTCGATGACAACACTGTTGCAGCAAGCAAAACGCCAAGGGATAGAACTTGCAGATATTAATGCAGTTTTGTTAGTTGGTGGGACAGTGCAATTGCCGGCAGTGCAGACATGGATCAAACAGTATTTTGAGCCAGAAAAAATCCGTTGCGAACGTCCTTTTGAAGCGATCGCTCAAGGTGCATTACAGTTAGCTCAAGGGATACAAATCAAAGACTTTCTGTATCATAGTTATGGTATTCGCTACTGGGATCGCCGCAACCAGCGTCACAAATGGCATTCTTTAATTAAAGCTGGACAGGCATATCCAATGAGTCAGCCAGTGGAATTAGTCTTAGGCGCTTCTTTGGAAAATCAGCCTAGTATTGAGTTAATTATGGGAGAATTGGGAGCAGATACAGGTAATACTGAAGTTTATTTTGATGGCGATCGCTTGATTACTCGCCGTCTGGATGGTAGTGAAACCAGCGTTAAACCCCTCAACGATCAAGAAGGCGCGAGGACAATTGCCCAACTGACACCAGTCGGATATCCTGGAAGCGATCGGATAAAAATCCTTTTTCAAGTTGATGAGCAACGCTTTTTGCGAATCACCGTTGAGGACTTGTTAACTAATGATACGCTGTTGGAAAATCAACTTGTGGCACAGTTGAGCTAGATATAATGCACATCATCAGTCGTAAAAAGCTGCGCGAATTTTGCCAAAATTATGCTGATTTCTGTGATGCACTTAAAAACTGGTACAAGGCAGCTAATAAAGCTACATGGAATAATCTTGCCCAAGTGCAAGCAGTTTATCCTCAAGCAGAAGCTGTTGGGAATTTTACTGTTTTTAATATCAAAGGCAACAAATATCGTCTGATAGTTGATTTGGTTTATAGTGACCAAATAACTTATCTTAAATACATTTTGACGCATGCAGAATACGATAAGGATATGTGGAAAAATGACCCTTACTTTTAACCGTGAAACTTATGCTAGTTTGCTTGCTAAATATCAACCCAAGGTTATTAAAACAGATGTGGAAAACGAGCAAGCTATTGCACTAGCTGAGGAACTGTCTCATCGAGTTAACCGAACTTTGGAAGAATCGGCATTATTAGATTTGTTGATCGCTCTGATAGAAAAGTATGAGGATGAGCATTATCCAATGGGAGAATCAACGGCACACTCAATGTTTCTCCATCTGATTGATGCTCAGAGTGTTAAGGAAGCTGAGTTGGTAGCAATTCTTGGTTCAAGAGAGGTTGTTTCTCAAGTTATGAGTGGAAAACAAGAAATTACCCAGGAAATGGCTAAGGACTTAGGCAAATTTTTTCACGTTGATACTAGTTTGTTTGAGAATTAGGGCTTTTAAGATCGTTACCCAGAACCCTTGTAGAGACGTAGCACTGCTACGTCTCTACATTCTTTTTCACTCCTATGTCTATTGAAATATCCACTTGCAGATTTTTGTATTGCTTTTCAGACTACAAGATGAAGTGCTGAATCTGGGTTAAAAGGGCGGTTAGAATTCGCCAAGGCTTAAGTTTGCATGAATGCACATCTACGCCCCCCTACCTCTAAGGACATTTAAATTTATCTAAAATCGATAGTCTTGAAGCCGGAATGGGAAACATAATACTCAGTTGCTCAGGACTTTTGCTATTTCCAGGAGATGTAGCTTTAGCTTTTCACAGGGTGGGAGATGAGAGAGAATTTACTTTCCCTGCTCCCACGCTCCCCTTACACGGTGATACTACCAGAAAATAAAACTGCATGGAACTGAAAAATCACTGGTTGGCTGCAAATAAAGTTGCTTTACCACGACTACTACAGTGGGTGAATCTCCGACCAGAGGAGAGCGAACGAACTCAGTTAATGTTTCTATTTTACACAACTGTATCTGTAGGATTGCGGTGGGCAGAGGACAGTACAGTGGCGCTGTTTTTGGATGAATATGGGACTAACCTACTGCCGTGGATGTATATTTCCAGTGCCGCGATGAGTGCCGGACTGGTTTATTTATACTCTTGGCTGCAAAGGATTTTTCCCTTACGCCGGGTGATTGTAGCGATCGCACCTTGTATGTTGATGCCATTAGTTTTATTAATTTTAGTCCGTTGGGGATCGCATTTTTCCTACTTGGCAGTGATTTCGGTATTTCTGCTGCGGCTGTGGGTAGATGCACTTTATGTAGTCAATGACCTCAACACTTCCATCGTCGCCAACCAACTATTTAACATTCGGGAGATTAAGCGCACTTACCCACTGGTAAGTAGTGGTCTTTTGGTAGCAGATGTAATCAGTGGTTTTAGTTTGCCTTGGCTAGTGCAATACACCTCGCTAAATAAGATCATCCTCATCGCCTGTGTAGTGATTTTATTCGGATCGGGGATTCTATTTTATTTAACTAATCACTATCGAGCAGCTTTTCCTGAAACCCCACAAAGACTAATTCCTGAAGAACAAGGCTCACGGCAGCGTTTTGTTAAAAGTCCACTGAAGCGCTATGTCTTTTCGTTGTTTGCCTTTGTGGGTTTATTACAAGTCATTGGGTTGTTAGTAGATTTTCAATATCTGCGTGAACTTCAAGCGAATTTGAGTGACCGAGAACTCGCTAGCTTCTTGGGTATTTTTGGGGGGATGTTGGGACTGTGTGAGTTGTCGTTGCAGTGGTTTGTTTCCAGCCGAATCATCGAACGGATGGGAGTATTTTTCACAGCCACGCTTTTACCAATCACCGTCGGCTTTTCCCTACCAGGGGTGCTGCTATTGCTGTATTTAATTCCAGCCATGCAATCGCAAAGCTTTTTCTGGGGTCTGATAATTGTCAAATTCTGTGATGAACTTCTGCGCTACACCTTTGTCATGAGTAGCGGCCCCATCTTGTACCAACCGATTCCAGAGGCAATTCGCAGCCGGATGCAGACTTTATCTGGCGGAACTGCCGAAGCGATCGCTACAGGTTTGACAGGAGCGCTAATTTTTGTAACTCTATTGTTTTGTGGGCGGTTTGTACCTGTACCAATGCAAAAATGGGTGTTGGTAGCAGAAACAATGCTGATCGCTGGCACCTGTTTAACAGTAGTTTGGGAATTGCGATCGCGCTATGTTGAACTGTTAGTCTTGAGTGTAGCGCGGGGTCAATTGAGTGCAACCAATGTGGGCTTACGATTCTTCAAGCAGGGGGTAATCAAAGCTTTAGCAGAAAAAGGCAGCGAGACTGATAAACGCTCTTGCATTGAACTTTTAGCCCAAATGGACTCCCCAGGAGCTGCGGAGGTTTTAGCACCTCTACTAATCAAGTTAACCCCAGATTTGCAGCGCCAAAGTTTGGAAGTAATGCTGATGGCAGGTGCAAATCCCACTTATCTAGCCGCCATCCGTCCTTTGTTAGAACAATCCCAAGAAACTAACCCCGAAGTTTTTGCTTTAGCACTGCGCTACATTTGGCTGGCTGAACCAAATCCCAATTTAAGCCTCCTAGAAGAATACCTGAACCCCCGCCAAAACTCACTCATCCGCGCCACCGCCGCCGCTTTAGTCTTACGTCAGGGAACGCCGATGCAAAAGGTAGCAGCTACCCAAACCATGCGCCGGATGTTGACTCATAAGCTAGAACGCGAACGGGTGAATGGAGTCAGAGCGCTCAGAGAAGCAGTTTATTTGCAGGCGCTGCGGATTCACATCCCGAATTTATTACAAGATGAGTCTTTACGGGTGCGCTGTGCCGTATTGGAAATGATTGCAGCAACTCATTTAGAAGAGTACTATTCGGCGCTGATTGCAGCACTTTATTACAAATCAACCCGCAGTACAGCAATGTCAGCCCTAGTGCGACTGGAAAATGAAGCTTTAGAAATGCTGTTACGGTTGGCTACTAATATTTACAAACCGGAAGTAGTGCGGATGTATGCTTGGCGCACCATTGCTCAAATTGGCACCCAAGAAGCATTGGAGACTTTATGGGAAAACTTGGAAACATCTTATGGTATTACTAGGGATCATATTCTTCGTAGCTTAGTAAAAATACATAAAAAACCAGGAATTATAGGTTTAGTTGATCGATTTTATGAAAGTCGGGTAGAAAATTTAATCAAGCAGGAATTAAAGTTTTTAGGTGAGATTTACGCCGCATATATTGACTTTAAAACATTAGACCAAAAAGGAAATCATCAATCCAGTCAGAGGATTGTGATTGTTTGTGAATTACTGGAACGCGCCCTTTTAGAATTAGAATTGGATGTCAAAGAGCGGCTGCTACTGCTACTAAAACTGCTTTACTCGCCAGAAAAGATGCAGGCAGCAGCGTTCAATCTGCGATCGCTCTCATTGGTAAACTTAGCACGAGGGTTAGAAATCTTAGAGCATACCATAACTTTGTCTTCAAAGTCCTTATTGCTGAATATTTTAGATAACCGCCCGCAGTCAGAAAAATTGCAACATCTTATAGAAGCCAAAATCGGAGAATATGAGAATATGGTAATTAGCGATCGCCTCCACAGATTGCTAATGTTGGGTAACTTCCTTTCTGACTGGTGTTTAGCTTGCTGTTTTCATTTTGCTCAAGTGACTCGCATCCCACTGACCAGTTCTGAGATTTTAGTGAGTTTGCGTCATCCAACTGGCTTTGTTAGAGAAGCTGCGATCGCATACTTAAATATGGTTTCACATCGCGTTCTCCTGCAAATCCTCCCCCAGTTAGAAAAAGATCCACATCCTCTAGTGGCGGCTCAAGTTAAAGAGTTGCTCGAAAAATACCAGGTTAAAACTTACAATTGAAAAAATCTCTGCTGGAATAATTTCATACCAGGAATTTCCCTATGGTGCTTAAATCAGCGATCGCTGAGGAAATTATTACAAACAATCTTAAGCAATTTCTGTTGGTGCTTTCGGTGTCTCTCAGTGTGGCGACACTACCGCAGATATTTAGCTGGTTTCGCCATATACCTTACACTTTACTACTGGTGATTGTCGGCTTAGGGTTAGCCTTTGCGGATGTCCGTTTAGTAACCCTTTCCCCGGAATTAATTTTGTTCATTTTTTTACCACCGCTATTGTTTGAAGCCGCATGGAATTTAAAATGGTCAGAACTGAAGCGGGATTTAGTGCCTATTTGCCTGTATGCGGTGTTTGGGGTGGTAATTGCGATCGCCGGGGTAGCGATCGTTCTCAATCAACTCGCTGGTATTTCCCTAACTACAGCTTTACTGATCGCAGCCAGCCTTGCTGCAACTGACCCTGTTTCTGTCACCGCTTTGTTTCGTGAACTGGGCGTAGATAGTCGTCTTGTCACCTTAATGGAAGGCGAAAGCTTGTTCAATGATGGCATGGCTGTAGTTGCCTTTGGTTTTTTGGTGGCGTTATCTTTGGGAACTGTGGAATTGGAATTCCAGCCTATTTTAGTGAAGTTATTTTCAGTTGTTGGCATCGGTGTAGGGGTGGGAGGTTTTATCGGATTTAGCATTTCCTACTTTACCCAGCGCTTTGATTTGCCCTTGGTGGAACAATCCTTAACCCTAGTTTCCGCCTACAGCACTTACCTAATTACCGAAGACTTAGGCGGTTCTGGAGTAATTGGAGTTGTCACCACAGGTTTAATTTTAGGCAACTTTGGCTCTCGTATAGGCATGAGTCCCCGCACCCGGATTATTATCTCCGAATTTTGGGAATTTTTGGCATTCTTTGTTAACTCAATTGTCTTCTTGCTGATTGGCGACCAAATAAGCTTTGCTAGTTTAGGTGAAAACCTGCAAATCATTATGGTGACAGTGGCAGCAATGATTGTGATCCGGGCAATTGCTATTTACATTCTCACTAAATTAAGCGTTAGCATCACCAAATCCGAAATTTCTTTACCAGAACAAACTATCCTATGGTGGGGTGGGTTACGTGGTTCCGTTTCCATTGCCCTAGCATTGAGTGTACCAACGACAATGCCAGAGCGAGAAAAAATCATCGCTACGGTGTTTGGAGTAGTTTTATTTACTCTACTTGTTCAAGGATTGACCATCAAACCTTTGCTGGAAAAACTCAATTTACTAGGTGATGCACCCTTACGTGAGCAATATTTAGAATTAGTTGCCCGTCATGTCGCCCTAGAACGTGTTTTGCAACACCTCCAGGCAGACCAACGCCCCGGTATTGACCCAGATCGCCGTTATCAGGAGACACTAATTAAAGGTGAACTTGCAGATTTACGGACGAAAATTGACAAATTACAGGATGAGTACCCCAATCTTCAGATTTTTATAACGGAACAATTACGAGGAGAACTATTAGCAATTGAGGCAGATACTTATGCAGAATTTGTCAAATCTGGTCGCTTAAATAAAGAATTAGCATCTATGCTTGAGGATGTTTTGCCGAATCATCAAAAAGAAGCTTGACCTGATAAATTTCATTCTGAACTAACAATGTTAAAGCAAAAAATCATCAAATATATTTCGAGATTACCTTTTCATTCTCCTTGGTTTATTATCATTATTTTTTCCGTTCTTGGTTTAATAGGTATTCTCAACCATTCGATGTGGCGAGATGAACTAAATCCCTGGCTGATTGTCAGAGATAGTGAATCTTTCGGCGATTTAATTGCAAATATTCATTATGAAGGTCATCCTATTCTCTGGTATTTTTCTCTAGCAATTCTTAGAAAAATAGTAGATAATCCGATGATTATGCAAATTTTTCATTGGGCAATTACAGTTGTTTCAGTTGCGATTTTTTGTCTATATAGCCCTTTTAATTCTCAACAAAAATTTCTATTTTCCTTTGGGTTTTTTCCTTTTTATGAATATCTTTTAATTTCTCGAAATTATGCCTTTAGTATGTTGTTCATTTTTGCATTCTGTACCGTTTTTTCATCCAGAAAAATAACTTATGTTTATTTAGCAATCTTATTGGGTTTACTAGCAAATAGTAGTGCTTATGGTTTATTGGTATCATTTTCTTTATCATTGACTTTGCTAGCTGAATTTTGTTTTGATAGCGAACATCGCCAGCAGTATTTTAGTCAAAGCCAAAAATCCGATTTATTTTTAAGTATTGCAATTGTCACATTTTCTTTTGTTTTATCCATTTATATTCTGACTCCTCCGATAGATAGTTATCTTTATGGTGGGTTGAATAATGGTTGGATAATGCAACTAGATATCCGTCATTTGTTGAGAAGCATAGGTAGAGTATTTGGTAGTTATTTATTAATTATTCCGGCACACAAAAGATGGTTAGATTTAATTGTTTGTGCAGCAATTGCTTTATTTATTGTAATTTTAACCTTGATTAAACTATCTAAAAAACCAGTTCCTCTATTTTTATACATTATCGGAAATTGTGTAATCTTTGCCTTTACCTACTTCAGATTTCTCGGTATGCCTCGGCATTTTGGACATTTCTATTTAGTTCTGATAGCGGCTTTATGGCTGGGAAGTTATTATCAAGAGTCTACAGTTTTACTCAACAAGTTTTCTATTCGTCCCCATTCAATTGCATTTGTGAACAAATGGCATCATATCGCTTTGATGTTAATTCTTTATGTCCAGTTTGGGGGAGGTATTTATAGTTTTTCTAGAGATTTAGTTGTACCATTTTCTGCAAGTCGAGAAACAGCTCAATATCTTCAAAAAGCTGGGTTAGATAAGGAGTTTATTGTTGCCAGTCGAGATGCAAATATGGCTCCTTTAGCGGGTTATCTCAATCGAAAGTTTTACTATCCTGAGCTTCAAAAAATGGGAAGCTTTACCCTATTTAAAAAAGGTCGTCAAGAAGTCGAACAAACGGAGATATTAACCCAAATTAATTCTCTACTCAAAAATCAAGATAAGCAAAAGAAAATTTTGCTGATTTTAAATAAAAAACTGAATATCAACCGCAATGACTTAAAGATTGTTCCGATCAAAGATTTTCAGAAAAGCTGGGTGGATAGTGAACAATATTATCTTTATTGGGTAGATGAAGCTTAACAATTTAAAATTCATGAAATAACTTTCTGCATCGCCGCGTTCTGTTCATTTAATTGGGGATATCTCACTTTCGTAGAAAGCCTAAATTTCACCCCAGTTTTCTCCTTAGTAAGGAGCTACGGTGTAGTAAAAAGTTTGGTTTGTTGACAAGTTAATAAGTACATGGGATTATTTTCCCATCTTACCAAAAAACTTAAGTTAAAGATGTTAAATAAAAAGTTGAAATTTTTGATACCCATAGCTCCTGCTGCACACTTGGTTACTTTACTTGGACTGCTGCTCGGAGTACATCAAACGGCATCTGCAGCGATGATTACGTTTCAGCAAGCATCTGTAGGGACGCTATCAACCTATACTGAATCTGGTTTTACAACTTCGGCAGTTTCCGGTCCCTGGGTTGCAATTGATTCATACGGGAATCCGGCTCCCTTCATAGAGTTTACGAATGAGGCTGGTCAGAACTCCCTGGCTGCTACAATTCAAATTACAAACGCTGACTCCACGTTTACATTCAGCTCAGTCGATCTTTACTCCAGTGTGACTCCAATCCCTTATGTAATAACGGGATTCTTGAATTCAACGGCGGTATTTTATTTTGAAGGTAGGGTTCCAAACACTTTTGGTAATTTTCAAACTGTGGTCAACCCGAACTCGAATTACTTAATCGACAGCCTGAGAATCTCTCTAACTAACCCGGCATTAACGTGTTGTTCTAATCCTATGGGACTTGATAATATTACTGTGACACCTATTTCCACTACTTCAGTTCCTGAGCCAAATATTTCTCTATTTTTTTTGCTGGGACTTCCAGTTGTCACTTGGCTTCGTCCACGAGACATCTGACTCCTGGCTCAACAATCCGTAGAGACAAAAAAATGGTCTTGAATGCTTAAATCTATAGCGTATAATCCTAATTTTTCGATGTACCTTTTTTCAGTCTTTTCTTCTTCTGTGCCGTCGTTCTAAAGCTTTAAGAAGTTTAGATGGGGAGCAATGCGATGCAAGTGAGGTTAACCGAAAAATGGTGCGATCGCTATTATTACTTCTTATAGACAGGATTTTTCCGAAAGGCTTTAAATGCAGGCTTTGATTTCTAGTCAAGCTTGAGAATCTAGAGGAAATAGAGAACTAATGGATTATCTGTCTTTTGTAGCTCCCACATAGCCCTCTCGCCCAGGTAGCAGGTGTTTGATTCTCTCCCACTGGTATCTCGTAGTGCGTGTCAGCGTTTCTCCTACGGTGATATTTGCAAAACTGAGATGCTCCCATTTAATCTCCCTGTGGATGCTCATCCCACAAGGTTGTCAGTTCCCGTAAACTTTGATGATTGCCATTGCCCAAAATCAGATGATCTAGCACCGGAATGCCCAAAAGCTGCGCTCCTGCTAACAATTGGCGCGTCAATTCTATATCTTCCTGGCTGGGTTCAAGGTTCCCAGAAGGATGGTTGTGGGCAACTATTACCCGCGTTGCTCCTTGACGAATAACTTCTCGAAAGATTTCACGAGGAGAGGCTAGGGTTTCGGTTGCGGTACCAATGGTAATTACTTGTGTACCTAATAAGCGATTCTTCACATCTAACAACACCACTGCAAAACGTTCTTTTATTTGCCACATCAAATCTTGGCTAAGGGTAGCAGCAGCAGCAAGTGGGCTATCAATTAATGTGCCGTCATTAGGACGGAAATATATATTGATTTAATGCTTTAACAGCAATGGTTTCAAGGCCATGAATTTAAACTTGTCCTAAATTTGCCCTAAATTAGACAATGCGATCGCTCCCCGATCCACTATACTGGCACACGCTACCGGACGATGAGAAGCGAATACTATTTCGCACATTAATAGAGAAAGTGGTTATCATGGATGGGGTTGTTGCAGAAATAATTTTAAAAATATAGCTAGATAATTATATCCTCGAGTTATCTGAGGATTTTTTATGTTTCGACTTCGCTCAACACAAGTGTTTACGCTGACAGCCAAAATTAAACAGCGAATTATTGCTCACGCTCAATATGTCCCCAACCTAGAAATATGTGGGTTTGTTCACGAGGCTGACGATACTCAGCCTTGTGCAAATATCTCAGAAAACCCCCAAGAAGCTTTTGAAATTTCAGCAGACTACTTTGAAGAAATAAACGCACTTACGCCAGTAACGGCAATCTATCACACCCACTGGCAAGACTCACAGCCAGCGTTACTTAGCGCTACAGACATCAGTAATAGCAAAGCATCAAAAATACCTTACCTCCTTTACCACACTGCTTTCGGGCAATGGGACTACTACGATCCCAACACCTTATACCCTTATCCTCTAATACCTAATACCCATTCTCCGAAGGAACTCGAATATTACTTAGGTTGGAAATTCGAGTATAACCGTAGCGATTGTTACACGTTGTTTCGGAGTTACTACAAAGGGATGCTGGGTATTGAGCTTCCAGATTTTCCACGGGGTGACATTGAAGAAACGATTTCACCCGATTGGGATATGTTCAGAAGTAACTTTGATGCATTAGGTTTTCGACAACTTGAAGCTGATGAACCGCTTCAAGCCAACGATGTGATGCTGATGTGTATTGTGGGCGATCGCATTCACCACGCCGCGATCCTTTTAGATCCCTCAACTGGGAAGGCGCTGCACAATCTGGGAGAGGGGCGGTTGAGTGAGATATTTATGTACGGTGGGTATTGGGTAGAAAGGACACGGGCTGTCATTCGGTACGAAAAGAACCACGGGTCTTAATACTGAAATTATGCGTAATATATAAACTATAAATAACACATAACTTATATAGAACATACGCATAACACATATAAATCACATAACACCTGCCATAGCTTTTGTAACAGTTCCGATTTGAAATCGGAGCGTATGTGAATTCGTCAACGAAAGAATAAGGCTTTGAGGCTGACCGAAATAACAAACTTGTAAGACTAGAGTGCTTGTGGTGTAAGTTGTTGAGGCTGACCGAAATCTATCTTGCTTGTAAGGGTGTATATAGTACTGACACCCTTTGCCAATTCCCGGAAAAATAGGTAATTGAGTATTTGTAATGGTTTTAGCCATTTCACGGCAAAGGGTAAGAAGATTATTCTTACCCTTTCTGACCACGTTACAAGTTCAATGAGTTCTCCGTTTTTAAAACGGAGAAAGATAATCTTGCCCGTACTCACTTGCTGAAAGCATTGTCATACATCAATCCCGGTTTTTCCCGTGTTTGACTATATACACCTTTGCCAGAGCGGTTTCAAAACGGAGTGAGGTAAGCTCATAAGTAATAATCTACTGAAACCACTGCTGTACATCAATTACCACCAAAATGATGTTTGTTTTAATACATGGTTTCACACCATATATGGAGATATTTTTGTGCGCCTGTAAAACCTATGTCATACAAGTATCTCAGCCATTATGCAGTGCTTTTTGTGCGGTTGTAAGATGTTAGGGTCATATTGTCTCTAACCTCGCTTAAATCATTGCTGTGACTTAATCCTGTAAATTTACAGTTTTGACTCGTTCCGTTTTCAAAACAGAGTGATTCTAATTCGGGGAATTCTCCGATTTGAAATCGGAAAAATCAAAACGCTTGCTGTGTATGGGTTTTACGGGTTGCCAAAATCATTCGTTATAGGCTTCAAACCTTTGCCATGCATGGGTTTTACAGGTTGCCAAAACCCATTCGTTATACCCTAAAACCAAATCTATGTCAGGTGGTTAAGCGTGTGGGTGTAAATGCCCATGACCCAGCAATATGCCTACTGTATTTTCAGCAACCGGATTGTCGCCGCCGTGCGATCGCAGCCAAGCGAGTAACGAAGCCTTTTCAAGCACACCAATATCTGCTGTTTTGTGATCACCATTTCTAAGCTTGGCTCGAACTGGTATACCCGTTTGCCAGTCATCTTTATTACGCCAACGGGCTGAATCAATGTACAGATCAGAATTATCTTTGTTTACTCCCTCTGCCACCCCTTTCATGTTGTCGCGGCTCCAATTCAAGAAAACCCACTAAAGTTTAGCGTATTATAATCAGCCGTAATATGCAGCATCCTTTTATAACTTCCTTTCGTTGGATTGAAGGTAAAATATTTGGCTTGTGCGGTTGGCGCAAATGTAAAATAGTTTCCTTTGTTGATATCTGCTAGCCAAATTCGGTTGCTAAAAGTCGATAAATCATTTATCCACTTATGCACCTGAATTGCCCCACTACTCGGAGAACTGGGTGTCAGAGAGATTAGAAAAGTGAAGAAGGAGCCGTAAGACTCTGGCAAGAATTCCAGCGCTCTACCATCACAAACTATTTGAAATGATGGCGATGGCAACTGACGAAAAGTAGCAGCAATCTGCTGATAGCTATTACCTAGCCTAGTTACTTTCCAGCCCCCGCAAGCGTAGGTTTTACGCGGGATGTAAGTACTGTTGTCGGGACTCCAATAAAAAGCGGTGACTCCTGAAAACGTTTGCAGTTGCGACAGTTTATCAAGGGCGATCGCGGACAGCAGCGCGGGGCTTTGTACATCCCATTCCTCCATCGCCCCTGTTGTCCCAAGAGCTACTACCTGCTCATAGCCGTCTCCTAATTTCGTTTTGGTGACTGGTACGGTGACGCGCTTTGATGCTGCCCAAGTAGGCGGTAATTCCAGGATTGGTGTAGGCATATTCAAAAGTATCTATAGATATATTTATATGGATAGAACCAAATCAGATTCGCAATTCCCTAAGTCTGAAGATATTACTGATGTATAAAATTATATTCTTCACGGAAACTGGATGAGATAACCTAACTATTCATAGGCAGTCATGAAAAATCATAAACTTATGGTGAGTGCAGTCATATTAGCTCTAGCTACTGCGTTTACTTCGTTCCCTGCAAAAGCTGAAGTAACAGTTTGTAAGATTACAGACCCAACTGGAACCCCATTAAATCTACGCATAGCACCCAACGAGCAAATAACAGGCACAGTAAAAAATGGTACAGAAGTTTATATATATGAAATTGTTCCTGACGAAAAAGGACGGCAGTGGGCCAAAGTAGGCTTCAATGGCTTTGTCTGGGGTTGGGTTTTTAGGGAGTTTATCAGTTGCTACTAAAGGTTGTAATTGCTCCTATACATATAAATATATTCATAGGAGCAAATCATTATCTATTCAATGCACCACCGGGACGCTGCTGTTTCAGCAATTCCTCTACCACTACACCTCGGATTGAACTTTGTAGCCGTGGCACATCAACCGATGTCTCTTTTGCCCCTCCAGTAATGCTGACAGGGATGTTGATGGTCATGCCGCTTTCTGGTATTTCACCGCCAGAAACGCCCCCAACTACCCCACCATTATTAAAATTCAAAACTTTTTCTAGCTTGAGTTCTTGGAAGCGCTTGGCTTGTTTTACCGTCAATACCATTTCGCCTGGGGTAAGTGCGGCCAGCAGTGGAGTGCGCCCAGATGCGGCACGTTCACGTTGTAGTGCTGACGCGATCGCTCCCACACTACCCCCTGATGCGTAGTTAGGAACCATCCCCCCTTGATTAAACCCCAGCAACCCGCCTAAGAATCCGCCGCCGCCTCCACCTCCACCCAACGCACCACCACCACCGCCGCCAAAGATGCCAGAAATTAGCTGATTAACCGCTAACTGTGCGAGTTGATTGGCGATGTTGCCTATCAAGTCTTTGAAGGCATCCCCCGCCGATTTTGACCCAGTGATGATGTCAGTGAAAAACCCACCCAAGGCGTTTTTTGAGACATCCATTAAGTCTTTACCAAGGGTCTTAACTTGTCCCGAAATACTTGATAAATTGATTTGATTAAGTGCCTCAGCATTCGCCTTCATCGTGCCGATTTCTGTTGCTGTATACTCGCTAGAAGTCCCCCGTGCTGCTGCAATCTGTTGCTCAATTTGCAGCAACTCTTGTTTATACCTAATCTGCTCTTGCATCTGGGATGCTTCACCCTCTAGCGCCGATGCTCGGTATTCATTACCACCCCTGCCTTGAATTAATTTAGCCTGTCCTGAAAGCAGCGAGGCTTTACTGTTAACAAGTCCTGATTCCTTAGATAAAGCAGATTCCATGTCAGCAAGGCTAGCTTGTTCAATTGCTTTTTGCGATTCTTTGCCTAGAATTTCAAAGCTGTTTTTAGACTGAATACCGATTTGTTTAATTTGATTATTCAACCTTGTTATCTCAGCGTCCAACGATTTAATTACATCACCAGAAGTGTCCACCTTCCCTTCATCTACCAACCTTTGACGGGTAGTGACTAAATCATCATATTGCTGCTGGAGTGGCTGTAACTGTTTCTGCTCATCGCCTAATGCACTAATCTTTGATATTTGCGCTTGCAATTCAGCCTTTTGCTGCTGAGTTTTTGCAAAGGACATCTCTCTATTCAACTGTGATAATTGGGTACTACGGTCTAAATCTTCCTTCTCGATTTGTTGTGTCCTTTGCATGGCGGTTTGCGTCTGCTTGTATTGGTTTTCCAATACCTTTAAGTTAATCCCACCTTTTTGGGCAGCCGCATCGATTTTGGCAGTGTTTTCAGCAATTTCTTTATTTAATTGTTGAATTTCTTGAGAGTCTGCCTTTAATCCGCCTTTACCGAGTAAGTAGGTTTTGCGCTCATTTAAATCATCAAGGGTATTTTTTAATTCGATTATTTCAACTTTAACCCCGTGTGTCGATTCCTCAAGTGCGATCGCTTGTTCTAACTTCTGCTTAGTTGGCTCGGAAGTGGTGAGGGATTCTTGTAGTTTTAGCGAATCAACATAACTTGCTGATGAACGGTTAAGAGTGTCAATTGCTTGCTGTCTATTTTTAGCTGTTTCAGCTTGTTTATCTGCTGTAGAATCTGTAACAGTAGCGGTTTCCAACTCGATTTTTCGTAACTCTTTGTTTTCGGCAATGAGTTGGTCTAGTTGATTGATGCCCTTACTATAATCCGTCCCTGTTTCTTTAGCTGAGAAAGCAAGTTCAGCCTTAATTTTCTCCTCACGGCGTTTAGGGTCTGTCTCGGTTTTTGCGGCTTCATTTTGTCGTCTTTTTGATTCAGCAAGTACAAAATCCTTTTTATTACGAGCATTAATTAAATCATCTCTTTTCTCTCCGTATTTGATATCATCTTCATCATATTTATGATTAATTTCCTGCTGCTGTAAAGTGCGCTCTAAAACCTTTTTAGATTCACTATCAGGAGCATCGGCAAAGCCTAATTTAAGTTTACTAACTCTTGCTTTATCATCAGCAGATCGTCTCTGGGCATCTAATTCTCGTTGTTGTTTTTGGGCTGCGTCCTGGACTGCTTGCGTAGTATCGTATTCAGCCGCAATCTGGGTATATTTCTGTTCAGCTAACTTCCGTCGTGCTGTTAATAAATCGCGGTGATCTTGTTCATTGCCACCAGTAGCGGATGTAGCGCTAGTTGTAGGCTGTGGTGTGTTTGCTAGTTGGGCTGAAGTTGGTAGTGGTGGCCCATACTGTTGAGTATTAGCTATTGACTGCTTTTCATTACGAAAACGCCGGAAATTAGCTAAGAAGGTTGAACGCTTACCCCCGTCTGTTCCTTGGTTATATGGATTGCCTTCCAGTGATGCCCATTCACTTGGGGCATCATAATGGCTGCTACGTTTTTGTAGCGCTCCTTCTATATCTCCAGCCATTACTTTGTCTAAAATTTTACGATACTTCATACGTCCCACAGCGAGGATTTCTTGCGATTGTGGCTTAAAGTCAGCCAGTCCCAAACCTTTAGCGCTATATTGTGTATCGTCATCCCAGACAAAATCCATTGTCTGATAGCGCCCTGTAGCAGTAGAAGCATTTTTACCCTTACCAACTACTCTTCTAGGGTGCGTTTTTAAGGTATTTGGATCAAAGGTGTCTTTACTCTCGCTACCAACTAAGACACCATACCCGCCCGTAGTATTTGCGATCGCACCATTTTCGGCGATCGCCACAGAATCTAACCAAGCCCTGACATTGGGATTTTTCAACGCTTCAAGAGCTTCTTTTCCGGCTGGCGTTAGCTTAGATAAATCCGATGGTGCGTAGTTCGCGGCTTTACCCCAAAGCACATCACCTGAATTTGTGGCGGGTTTTCCTCCACTCAATGCACTTTGTATCGCTTGGCGAATTGGTGCAATGACTTGGCTAATAACATTCAGTACAGGGTTTTTGTCTCCGACCATAGCCGACTTTCCATAAGCGTAAGGTCGAACAAAAACATAATTATCCTCACCAAAAGTATCTAACGACCGTTTTCTTACTGGTTTTGAAGAGGTGGATCGATCAATGATTTCATTATTACCCGCATATATACCAACGTGTGAAATCGCCTGTGTACCTTTAAATTCTCCATAAGTTCCACGAAACCCGACAAGATCACCGACTCTTGCTTGTTTTTTATCGTAAAACACTTGCCCGATATCTTTTCCAAAAAATGACCGAGCCATTAAAGACCCGTTGCCGGATTGCAATCCGGCATCAATTGGATTTTTAGTAATTCCAATGTCTTTTAAGCCCAGTTCGGATGATTCTAAAACAGTTCTTACGAAATCAGCACAACGAGCTAATACACCTTTTTTAAAATCTTTTCCCACCCAAGCCATTGCGTGTTCAAAAACTTTTTCGCCTGTATCAGATGCATCTAGAGATGTATTTTTGGTAGCCCCACCGCCAAAGAAGCTCTGACCGAGTGCTAGAACGGTTCCTGTGATCGGATCTATGCCACTGCCGGATGATGAATTTGATAAAGCATTTTTCGGATATAATTTATTTTTTAAATCTGCTTGCTGCTGTGACATATCACCGAACAAGAAATTTGCAACAGGATTGTCTTTCTTATCCCCTATACCGAGTGCTTTTATGGCTCCCCCAAGGACATCGCGGACAGCGATCGCCGCATCTTTAACACCTTTGGTAAATTGCACAATATTACTAACCAAAGATGCTGTACTTGTGACGACTCCTCCGATTTCTCGACCTAGTGCAATGCCACTACTAACAGCATCCTGAATCGCCCTCGGATTTTGCTTTAAATACTCACCGAGTTGTTTCGCGGCTGCAACCATTGCTGACATCGCGCCGCGAACTAACTCATTTAAAGCATTTGATAAGTTTTCCGCAATTTCAGGGTTTTGTTTGAAATAACTCGCTAATCCTTGAGCTTGACCTTTCAAGTCACCCATCAAGTCTTTGTTGTTGGTCAGCCCACTAACTAACTGTCCTAAAAAGTCAGTAATCGTGCTGAACAATGGCTCAAGGCTTTGTCCTAATTGTTTTTGAAACTGATAAAACGTATCGCTAACATTAGATAATTTACCTTCTAAAGTAGTCGCCTTATTCTTCATTGCATCGAAATAAGCGCCACCTTCGGCACTCATGCGCCGCATTGCTTCTTCGAGGTGGCGAAATTCAAGTTTTCCATCACTTGCTAACTGCGTTACTTCCTTTTGAGAAGCACCCAGCATCTTGGCAAGTTCTGCTGTTAACTGCACACCACGCCCTGTAAATTGGGCGATATCTTCATTCTGCAATTTGCCTTCAGTGCGGGATTTGGCGTACACTTCCATCAAGTCTTTGAGGGGTGCATTTGCCCCCGCCGCCACATCACCAATTGTTTTCAAGTCCTTAATTATCTGATCAGGTTTTGCGCCAGTGGCTAAGTTCTGAATCGCAGCTGATTGTAAATCCTTGAGTTCATAAGGTGTAGTCGCGGCGAATTTCTCCAACCCCGCAACAAATTTATCAATCTCCTGTTGATTGCCTTTGAGAAACGTTTTTAAACTCGACTCAAACCCCTGGAAGTCCTTTGTGACATTGAATATTTGACCAGCAAAACCCTTAGCAGCATCAACAGCCGATCCGATTACACTGGTAACGGAACTAAAGGCCGAGGCTCCCGCTTTTTCTAATGTGCCATTAAAAATGCTGTCAATCGCTCCCTTTATTGGTGCGATCGCACTCATGAACCTATCAGTAAATGACTTCCCAGCACTTGCACCAGCCGCCGCCCCTTGAGATGGTGCGTTTTGTAACCCCGGCAACTGTGTACTGCTAGTTCTTGGTGGGCTAGAAAAAGCCCGATTTATTTGGCGCTCGATATCCCGCGCTACTTGTGTCGCGTAGGCGCGGGTCTGGTTTAGTTGGGCGTGTAGCGCTGCTTGATTAGCGGTTAGCTGTAGTTCTAGAGTGCCGAGAGAGCTGCCACTGGAGAAGGTCATTTAGACGCAATATTAATCACATCTGTATTATTCCCAGCTTCGGAATGGGTAAACTAATCTCAGATGAGTGTATTAAGTAAGACTTGATAGCCAACGCAGAAGTATATTTTTACCACTTTTATGTTTAAAAAATTAGCCGTATCAGCGATCGCGTCTGCCCTTCTTCTCGCAAATTTACCTTCTTTAGCACAAACGTCACGATCTGAGCGTTGGGTGACAATAGGTAAGACTAGTAGCGGCGGTATTTTATCTCTAAATATTAATTCGGTTGAAACAAAAGCTCATGGGGGTAATTGGCTATGGTTCTCTTATCGAGTCACCGATGATAAAGAAACACGCGAACATACAGGAAGTACGGGTAGTTGTATCGAAGGAACAGTATCAGATAAATCAGAATGGTTAGTTGATTCCATCAATACAAACGGAGATTTTACAGGAGCAATTAAAATAAAAGCAGATTCTACCGGAAGTCAAGCTTTACTAAAGAGAGTTTGTCAGCTAGGGAATTCTAAACCAGATTCTCAAAATTCCTTTAATTCTCCTTGGGTAGTCATTGGTAAAACTTCAACAGGTGAAACACTCTCCTTAGATTTATCATCGGCTCAATTCACTGGATATGGAGAAGCCACAGTCTTTACCTACAAGTTCACAGGAAATGTAGCTACCAGAATTAATACAGCTGTCACCGAGTCCTGTGAAGGAATCACGGGTAAACTTAGGACGGATAGTTCTCTGGAATGGTTTGTAAATAGTCAAAACGGAAAAGAAACACAAATAGTGGTTAAAGCCGAATCCCAAGCAAGTAAAGAAATGCTTGGGCGCGTATGCCATCAAGCGTTGGTGATGTTTCAAAGGTATGGCATTCAAAACTAACCGTTGCTTGGCTAAACAGCGTAGTGATTTTTTTTATTTACTACTGACTAAAAATTGGGTAAGTCTCCGTATATGCTTTGACTGGGAAATCTAGTTTTGTACCTTACACATACAAGACAGATGGCAAAAAGAAAAACGGGGGGGGGGTGGCTTTGGAGCGCCTACAGCTACCAGGGCTTATGGTAGTGTCAGAACGGCTGCCGGGGGAACCAGGGCTAGGGGCGGTGGATTGGCTACAGTCCCACGCGCTAGAGGTAGTGCAGCGCGGGGAACTGGATTAGCAGCGCCAGGAAGAACTATTAATGTTGGCGGTGGTGCTGGTGGTGGATTAACTACAAGGGGTGGAGCTATTGCAGGTGGAGGTGGTGGACTGGCAACGAGAGGCGGTGCGATAGCCCGTGGTGGAACTGGCGGATTAAAACGAACCAGTAACGATCCTTACCGTGGATCAAGTGCGATCGTTATTGGTTCTCAAGCAGGGGCTAAAGATAGAGGTAGAAACCGTAAAAGAACCAACGCGCCAGCACCAGCAGCAAGCGCAGGTGGAAGAGATCAATCACGCCGTAATGCAGCTATTCGTGAATTAATACGGCGCGGTGGAACCCCAGGCGAACGCGCTGCGGCTGCGGCTGCGGCTGCAAGATTAGGGATTTAGTACCCCACTGTATTCGCTATATCAATACTTTCAGTATTTAAAGCCCGTTCAAAGCACACAAGTTGAAACGGGCTTACCGCTTCCCAGGCATCACCGTGTTCATATTCGGTTCCAATCCCCATCACAGGGATTTTTAATATATGATGATCTTCTAAAAAATAACCGTAAACTGTTTGCCCCTGCCAACCTTGTTGAGTGATAAAGTCGTTCAAATCAATCCCGTGACCATGCAAATTCCCATCAATAGCAAAAGTTGCGGCGTTGTAAGTTTTAATTTCTGCTATTCTCGCCCAACCAATTATCGCGTTCCTTGGTACTTCTTCGGGTGAAAAACCTATTTCGGCTATCCTTTTATAGGCTATATTTTCATCTTCTATCGTTGAATAAGAGCAAGAGTGAATCAAGATTTTACGCTTGCTTTCTACTTCCGTGCTTAAAATAATTCTTATTTCACCAATTGCTATTTTTAAAGCTTCATCGGCTCGTAGTGAGATTGCTATGGGTTTCATGGTGCGATCGCTCCTAATAAGACCCATCCTAACAGTTACTAACTTTATGAACACTATCAATAAATCGTAAGACCTACTCTATAGGATCATCGCGTCCAATACCGAGCGATCGCAGTTGTAATTTCACCCCTTCCGGCTCCGTCCCGCAGTAGTAATATTGTTTGTTGCGAAGATCCGCCAAGTAATAGCCAGATTGTCCACTATTAAGGCGAAATAACTCAACGGCTACTTGTTGTTTAGAAATTCCATACAGAAGCTCAAAATCGTTCATGTCAACAGCAAACGGCAATTTTGAGTAAAATAATTCGCCAAATTTCAAAAACCACTCTCCGTCTCGGCGCTCAACGATCCGATAATAGTCAGGATGGCAAACATTTGTGTCCATTGCGTTATACTCCAAATAATCAAGAAAGCCCCAAGCAAGGGCTTGGGGGAGTGAGTTCTAGCTACTAACTAGACTCACCTTGTTCTGGCTCTTTCAGTTCAGGGGGGAGTTTGTCTTTGTCAACTAGCTTCCCCTCCTGACCCTTAACATCAGTCTTAAAGTAACCAATGTGGTCTTCCTCAACTGAAGCTGGTTCATAAACCTCTAGGTCTTCAGGATTGGGCTTTTTTGAGCCACCATTTGATTTAGTCAATCTTTTCACCTCCTGATAAGGGTGTAATGTTTTTGCCCCTTATACTTACTATTATGGCTTATAATTATAAAAACGTAAACCACTTTTGAGAGATTTTACAAACTACTTTGTTACTTTTTTGCTAGGTATTAATATCAACCTACCTTCAGCGATCGCATCTAGCATCTGTCCTGTAGAGCCATCTTTATCATACGTAAAACCAAAGGCTTGAGCAATTTCTTTTAGCTTTTCCGGCGTTCCTGTTGCAACTCTCGCGTGCAAACTTATCCGGTCTAATTTTTTTCTTCCGGGCATAACTGTAAACCAGATATACTCTATAATAGTGGTATACAGATTTAAGATAACACACATGTCTGGTGTAGCAATAATTAAGACTGTTAATTCTAGCGTTGAGAGATTTTACAAACCACTCTTACTGAATGAATTGTGGTCATTGGTTTGTACACAAACAGAACAATGTCTCCGACCTTCCCCAGTTAAGTTATGTGGAATATATGCGATTTGCAATTGCAACAGACCAAGAGTTTATATTGGTGGTTCAGTAAATATTTACAGTCGATGGCGACTTCATTTATCACAGCTAAAACATGGAGAACACAGAACAGCAGAACTTCAACAAGATTGGAAGGAGGGAGGGTATGAGAGCTTTGTATTTTGTGTTTTAGAATTGTGTTCTCAATCTAAAATAGAAGTCCAAGAGCGTTTTTGGCTGAAAATCTGTAATGAATACTTGCCAAGTTGCCCATACAACAAATATTTAGAAGCTAAATATGTGGTTCTTTAAAAATGAGCTTTTGAACAAAAAACCTGCCACATATCTATGGCAGGTAATGAGAAATTGCGTATCACTGCTAATTTATAGAGTGAATCTCGCTTGCAGCCTTTTCCAAATGCCCCACGGCTCTTTCAAACCTCGCCTGCTCATCCGCCCAATTAGCAAGGGCAGATAACAAGTCTTCAAAGGTATAACCTTGAGAAAACAAAACTGGCATAAATTCGTTAAGAAACTTTGTTAACCCTTCACGGCGACAATCTTCTAATCCGTGGCGAATTCCCCTAATCGATTCTAAATCCATCACTTTTCGCCCTCCAACTGTTCAGTAAGTGCGGCTATTCTGACTAGATGTTGGTCAATCAGTTCTTTAATTTCCTTGTGTGATTTTGGTGTCGCTAACTCAACTTGGCTCTCTTTAAAAATGTCAACAGAATCACAATAATCATCTAGTAACACGGTGTAACTCCAGCCAGCGCCGAGTTCGTAAGCCCTGCGTGTGCCAGGGGGATGATATTCTAATCCGGTGATTTCGCCCTGCTTTACTCTTTGCCCAAAATGGTATTTGGGCGGTGTCCAACTGTTAGGAATTTTCATTTTTACCTCTACAAAGCATGAAAGAGACGCTGTTACTGCGCCTCTGGATGATGGGAAAATTTGATTTATGCTGTAAGAATGGCCGCGATCGCTTGTCCGTCAGTTGCCCACGATGTGCGTTGTGTGGTGCAACATGGTTGGGATATCCAAAAACCTTCTAAGCTCTCGTAGAATGTGCCAAGTAGGTTGATTCCTTTTTCGCCGCCCCAAACTCGGTAAAGCTTGCCGAAAATATCATCAGTAGAGTCAATTTCGTAGTACGCGGCTGACTCTGATTGCTCGGTGATGTGAAGGTTTAACTGGAATTGTGCTACAGCTTGGATTTCAACCGTTGCTAATGTCATAATAGAAGTCTCCATGAATTACGTGGATAGAGAGGCGCTTCAGTTTTGCAAGACCAGGGCGCTTTCTCTATATCTATATTATCGTCGTTTCGACTAGATTGCAACCTTTAAGACAATAATATTGACGTAGCGGTGGCAAAAGGTTAGTATAAGCATAGATTCCACTCGTTAAGAGGTAACTTAAAGATGCAGTACATTGCATTTTTAGAAATGACAGTCAAGTGGAACCTGGCTTATCTAATGCTTGAACGTGATATCAAAACTGGGGAACTTGCAGAAATTACAGGGCTTCACCCAAGCACAATTTCAAAGCTAAAGGCATACCGAGAAATGCCCAAAAGATTAGACAGGGATACTCTAAATTTGCTGTGCAAAGCTCTAAGCTGCACTCCTGGTGATTTGTTGAAATACGAGCCAGATTAAAATGCGAATTGCTTACCAGTACCGTTTACGACCAACAAAGCAACAGATAGCCATCTTTGAAAACTGGCTTGAATTATGTCGCCGTCAATATAACTACAGGTTGGCAGAACGGTTTAGCTGGTGGGAAAATAATCGCTGTGACGTTAACCGATGCTCTATCATTTCTTGTGGTATTGCACCACTTAAGGACAAACCTGATTACTATAGTCAAAAGCGGGATTTAACCAATAGCAAAGCTCTATTCCCGGAATATAAAGAACTGCCTTCACACACTCTACAGGACGTAATTGCACGGGTTGAAAAGACATTTGACAGGTGGTTAAAAGGGGACAGTAAGGGTAAGCGTTCTGGTCGTCCACGTTTCAAGGGCAAAGGGCGTTATCATTCATTAGCGTTTCCTGACCCTATCAAATCAGAACATCTGACGGGTAAGTTTATTCAGTTGCCCAAAATTGGCAAACTGAAAATGATTTTGCACCGTCCTATTCCAGAGGGATTTAAAATCAAAACCGCGACGATTACCCGTAAAGCTGATGGGTGGTATATCAGTCTCAGCCTTGAAGATGTGACAGTGCCTAGCATCAATTCTGATGTCATTCCTACATCTGACAATACTGTGGGCGTTGACATGGGCTTAAAATCATTCTTGGTAACGAGTGACAACCAAGAAATAGAAATCCCCCAATATTACCGCAAAAGCGAGAAAAAACTGAAGCGGTTACAGCGTCATTTATCCCGAAAACACAAGGGGTCAAATCGTCGCAAGAAAGCTATTAAACGTGTTTCCAAAGCTCACTTAAAAGTTGCTAATCAGCGCAAAGATTTTCACTATAAAACTGCAATATGGTTATTAGCTAAAGCCAAGGTTATCG
>NZ_JABXKJ010000156.1 GCF_017115085.1 Nostoc sp. NMS7
ATCATCACTATCAAATAGATATACTTTAATCTTCCGCCCAAAATTTAACATATTTTGGGCTGTTTTTATCGGATTTCTCTTAACATTCAACACTTTTGGCTCAAACTATATATATTACCGTATGACTATTGTTTTCATGATCTAGCCTTTCCTAATAAGAATGAGGTACAACTATAATCTCTCCTCTCCGAACTCACGGAGAGGGGCTTGGGGGTGAGGTTTTGATCTGATGTACTTCATGCACCTGGAACCGCTATATTAGATAAACAAAAACTATTTTGCTTTGTAAATTTCTGGTAACTGCCACCAACTAATATGAGGATATTCGTGATGTTCTTCATGGTAGCCGAAATGATAGCAGGTGATAAATGACCACCAAATTGGACGGCTTATCGTTTGGGAACAATGAGGCTGAATATAACCCCCTATAGGTTCACTATGAGGCAGAAAAGTACCAAAATAAAATAATTGCAATGAACTTAAAAGCGAAGGAATTACCCAAAAGTATGTTAGATTATCACTGGGTATATGAACGATGTGATTACCAAAGTTATAAATAATGCTTAGGGCAATTATTTGTCCCCAACTCCAGTAACCTTTCATAAAATGAAAATACCAAGCTAAGAAGTTTTTGTGTTTACCATTATGAAAATCTGGGTCTGTTTGATTTGTTGGGTTGTGGTGATGCAACCCATGTTTTTTCAATAATTGTTTATAGGGTAAAAGACCATAAAAAGATAGGGTTAATGTCCCAATAAGATGATTCATCTTGGTGTTCTGGGGAAACACTACCCCATGCATGGCATCATGAGATGTAATAAATAATCCCGTATATAAAAATGTTTGCCAAAGTATAACAGGCGATAACATCCAAAATTTTAAGTTGGAGATATCAATGGATAGTAATAAACTCAGGCTAATCACCCATACGCTAACAATGATAATAGCAATCAAAAGTCCCTTAAACTGAGATTTACTTTTGACTACCGGGGTCAGTTTTGTTTGATGACTTGGTGGTTGTTCTAATTGAATCACGCTTTTACTCCGCCTAGTATTCAGATGAAAATTCCTAAAATTTAGTCACCACAAAACCTACTAACCGCCAGCCAGAAAACTCTTTTAGTGGTCAGTATTTCGCATTGGACAATGCCAATACTTCAAAATGTTTATAATTATTAAGATACTTTAACTATTATTACACATACAAGCCAATACCAAAAAATCTTTTCGGTTGAGAGTTTTGATATATACGTGATGATACTGCTAAGGTTAGTAATTATAAAAGCTAATATTTTTGTATATACTTACTAAACAGCCGAAGCTGGCAAAAAGGATGGTAATATAATTAGCGGCAAGAGTCGGGTATGAAGTTGACTAATTTCCGCATTACGCTGTAGTCGTTGAGATATCAAACTAGGTAAGCGGCAAAGCTGACCATAGCTAAACATTAGTGACAAGTTTGGACTGAAGAGTAAACCCCAACTCTAAAGCATTACAATCTTTATGGTTATATGCGTTTTCTATTGCATCAGTTGGGTAAACCCCCATTGTCGATTTTCCTGAATAATTAAATTATGTTTCTTATCATGTTTAACCAATAAATTAGAGCTATCTATCCGTCTGTAGTATTAAAGTGTAAACAAGTCTAAAGGATGAGATTTAGATTGTCAGGAAATACTTTTAAATTAAGGAAATAGTATTTCAGATGTCAAAAAAACTCTAACGAAAGTTAGAAGGTTTTCTGAGTATTATTGTTCAAACTAAGAAAGATCAAATAATATTTTTCAAGTTTATAGTATGGCTCCTACGGTACTGATTACGGGTGCTTCTGAAGGTATTGGTAAAGCAACAGCTCTTTTATTTTCTCGGCAAGGATATGACCTTGTAATTGCAGCTCGTCACGCTGACCGGTTGGAAGCTGTAGCGCAGGAAGTGCAAAGCTTTGGTCGTACAGCACCATTGACTGTTACCTGCGATGTCACTGATGCATCTCAGGTACAGACTTTGGTGCAAAAGGCATTGGAGCATTATGGTGATATCGATGTGTTGATAAATAATGCAGGCATCTTCGCATCGGGGCCAGTAGACCAGTTTTCTCTGAGTGATTGGCATCAAATTATAGACACTAATTTATGGGGATATATCCACACAATTAATGCCCTTTTGCCTCATTTGCTCCAGAGAGGAAGTGGAAGCATTATTAATGTAAGTTCTATCGGCGGTAAGGTGCCTACTCCTTACTTGGTTCCCTATTGTACTAGTAAGTTTGGCGTGACAGGTTTAACACAAGCGCTAGAAGCAGAATTACAACCAAAAGGGATTCATGTTTGTGGCATTTATCCAAATTTGATTAATAGTAGTTTGATGGAACGAGCAGTTTTTCGGGGTAAGGATGAGCAAGAGGCTCAAAGTCGGCGCGAACAACTGGAAAATGTGTTCAAAAATCCGATAGTGGAGAAGCCTGAAGATGTGGCAAATGCTATCTGGGATGCAGTCAAGAATAAGAAGTCGGAAGTAATGGTTGGTTCGGCGAATTTCTCCCAGGCTTTGTATCGGTTGTTTCCTGGTTTGGTAAAGTGGGTTTCCCGACAAGCCTTGAAAAATCAGGATAATTAATTTTTGCCAGATAAGCTAAAGGGTTGGAACCGGTTACTAAAACTGAATTATTCGGGAAACATTCAAGACTCGCACTCGCGTTTAGTGACATAGTGACGATAGCGAAACATTGCTTCTAGTTGCACTTGCACTAACCAACCACTGACAAATTCTACTGTTCCTCCACCAGGCATAGAGAAGGAGATAGCATCAGTCAACCTAGTTTTGCCATCTTCCGGTTCAAATTCATGTCGATGTACCCAAAATTCAAAAGGCCCAGATATCTGTTCGTCGGTAAACAGGCGATTTTTTTCGCATTCAGTATGACGCGCTAACCAAGTTAAGGGTAATGGGCCGAGAAATAGGCGAAATTCTGTGATAGCGCCGACGTTCAGCACCCCCTGACGACGAACCACTTGGATTGGCTGCCAAGGTGGATTTAGCACTTGTAAAATATCTGGCCTTTCGTGAAATTTCCAAACTACTTCTGGTGGGGCATTAATTATTGAGGAATGTTTAAAGTACAGCATGGAAGGAAAAACCTAAAATTCAACTTTCGCATTCGGTATCAATCTCGATATCTAGGGTATCTTCATTAAGCCGCACATACAAAATATTGGGGTTACAGCAAACTTGACAATCTTCAATGTAAGATTGCTGTCCTCCAGCACTCAAATCAATAAAAGTTAAGTTCGGTTCGCCGCAATAGGCGCAGTAATACTCAGCTGTGTTTTGCATCAAGTTTTCAGCGATGAATTCAATGGCATTGGGCATGGGGCATGGCGCATTGGGCACTTGTACTGAGCTTTGCCGTTGGCGTAGCCTCTCGTAGAGAAGTATTGGTTATTTATTTCTCCCTTATCTTCCCCTACTCCTGTGTCCCCAATCCCCTATTACCGAGTCCCTCCCAGTAATGGCTGTAGTTCCTTGGGGGATGGATTGATATAACTCTTAGCATCAGCCAAATGCTTTATTAGTGTAGACTGTGGCAAAGGCCCTTGCAAGTGGCTCCAAGGTAATATCTGCTCTGTTGACCACTCGGCGTGGACGTAGTAATCTAAGTCGGGGATTTGCCCTTTGAGTTGTTTGAAAGCCCGTTTGTAGCTACCCAAGGAGTCGCCAAAGTTACGAGTAAGTTGGAGAAGTTGGGAGAGCCTGCGATCGCCTCTCGATAACAAAGCTTGTATAATTGACCAATTATAGCTTTCTGGGCGAAATTCTATACCCTGTGGTTTAAGCTGTTTTTGTAAAAACTGTAACCGCTTTTCGGCTTGGCGATTTACCCCAAACCATTGAAACGGTGTGTGTGCTTTGGGTACAAAGGTGCTGCATCCGTATGTTAAGCGCAATCCCGGTGCAGCTTTTTTGATACTACGCATCATCGCCACGGTTTGCTCTAAATCTTCTGGTTCCTCACCGGGAATTCCTGCCATTCCGTAGAGTTTCAAGCTTTTCAATCCGCCAGCTTTGGCATTTATTGCCGCTTGGATGATTTCGTCGTTATGCAGCTTTTTGTTGATGATTTGGCGGATTTTCTCGGAACCACTTTCTACAGCAATTGTAAGCGATCGCGTGTCTCGTTTGGTCAAAGTTTCTGCTAACTTGACTGTTACAGTATTGGTTCGCACTGAGGCAATACTGAGACGGACATCATCGTACTTTGGCTGACTAATATAATCTAGCAAAGTCTCAAATTCTGGATGCTGAGTTACAGAAGCCCCCAATAATCCTAGCCGATTTGTGACTTCTAAACCTCTGGCGATCGCGGGAATTAATGAATCTTCCAAACTGGCTGTTCTAAAAGGCAGTGTGAGATAACTCGCCAAACAAAAACGGCACATTTCTGGACAACTTCTCACCACTTCCACCATGTAAATATTTTCCCATGCGGCTTTTTCGGTGACTACAGTCGATGCTGATAGAGTATTTCCCCGATAAGTCTGCTTTTGCACCACTGCGGGAATTTCGGGAGAAATTGGTTTAATTGACTTGATTGCACCATCTAGGCTGTGATATTCGACTTCATATAAACTGGGAATATAAATTCCTGGGATTTGTGCAAGTCGTTTTAGTTGAGTTTGTCTAGAAGCATTTCTCACTTCTTTGTAAGCTTCAATGAAATTCCCCAGTAGGTTTTCGCCATCTCCCAGTAAAACGACATCAAAAAAAGCTGCAAAAGGTTCAGGATTTGCTGTGAGAACTGGGCCACCACCGAAAATTATTGGATGAGAATCATCACGAGAAGTTGCCAGAATCGGAATTTCTAAAGATTCCAGCAAATTTAAAATATTCACATAATCCAGTTCCCAGGAAATCGAAAATCCGACAATTTCCGAGGTTCTGGGGAGTTGTTCGTGAGTATCTGTAAACAGGCGACTCACCTGCACATCATCACGCATTGCCAAAGTTGCCCAAACTACCTGATAGCCGAGGCTAGTGATACCTACGCTATATTCATTGGGAAAGGCGAAGATTATGGGGATAGCGTTGGTGTCTGGGGTGGCGGGGGTGAAAAGGAGGCGTTCAGAGGTAAATACAGATGATGTCACAGGTGTTTTTTAGAGGCAAGTTTATCTATATATAATTTTAAGCCATAGAATAATCAAGTTAAAAATAAATGTCACGCCGTTCGCAAGAATAATCGGTAAGGATTGTAGATATATTCCATAAATTAACCACAAAAAAACACCAGTTGTGAATGTAATCAGCGTCAACAAAGAAACATCTTTTGCTGATTTTGTTTGCCACGTTTTAAACATTTGTGGCAAAAAAGAGATTGTGGTTAGTGTGGCGGCAGCTAATCCGAGAATTGTCAGAAAATCCATTTATACAAACCTATAAAATAAAGTTTTTATTGGTTAAAAACTTAGCTGACTTTTCACGTTGTATGGAAAAGCCCACGAAAGACCTAACCCCCTAGCCCTCTTCCCGACACTCTAAGGGGGAAAATTCAAAGTCTCTGACGCCACATGCTACCCTGCAGGAAGGCTAAGAGCGAACGAAGAATTAAAAGACCTAAGAACGTCGATTCAGGACAAAAAAGAAAGGTTGAGGTGAGTTTTTATAATCCATAATTCCTAACACAGTATTGTCATCTACTTTCCTAAAAGAGTCATTAATAGGTAAATAATCATAGATCATCGTGGCACTAATTTCTCCTCGATATTCCATGCTTCGGAGTCTGGCTTGACTTTTCTCTGTTTTCATTAAGGAATTAGTCAGCATCAGCCAAGGTTTCAAAGAATTATTTTTGGGAATCGGAAACTTCAAAACCAAGTTCATCATAGTAGCATTGGGCGCTACCTTAAAAATTTTTTCCTGACTATCTAAAAATAACAAAGGGTGAACATTCTCAGGATCAACAAATTCCTTCCCATACCAATTAGATATTTCTAATAAGCCATCCATAGGGTGATCTGTATGAAGTCCAGAACCTTGCCAACGACCGAGCATAAAGTCTAAATTCACTGGTTCAAGAGCGTCAAACAACTGTAAAGCTATTTCTGTCGTAGTTTTACCAATTAAAAGAATTGACTGGTAGAGTTCTAATGTTTGCATTTTATCTGTTCCTGCCATTATCAATTTGATTCATCTGAAGTTTTATTATTACATTTACCTCGCCTAAATAGGCGCAAATTGTCTTTTAGGCATTTTTAGGGACGATTAGTTCCGAGCCTAAATTACCCCGTACCATTGAACTGCAACAAATTCAGTAAATCGCAAAGCTTTTCTCAAGGGCGATGCCCTTCTCTACGAGACGCTCCGCGTAGCTTGCTTCCACGAAGTGGTACGGCGCAGGTGTTACCCTGAGCTTGTCGAAGGGCTCAGGGTAACACCTGCGGCAGACTACGCCTACGCTAATTAAATTCTACGTACGTATAGGTATAAAAATAAGTTTTATCAATAAAACTTATAATATTGAAAATAATTTCAAAAAATGAAATTACTTCCTACTTTTCAAACATCCTCTTAACTCGACTTTATCCATTTTTTGGTAACGCTCAAGCTGACGCTGAAACCTTTGTGTGACGGTAGCTTTACTTTTTAGATTTAACCGAGAATCACTGACGTGGAATAATTTTTTGCCAAAAAGCTAGGTTTTTGCCGTATGAAGAGAACCAAGTTCTTAATTTTGGATAAAGTCGAGCTTAACAAGAGGCACAATAGTAACTGGAACTATTTTCAAAACATATCGTAAAAAATCCCGTTGCCTGAAAGCTAGGGAATTGTCGAAATCCCAAAAAATTATATGAATGCTGAAGACTTCTTAAACCAAGGATTAAACCACAATTTGCAAGGGAATTATCAAGATGCGTTCGCAGCTTACACCCAAGCAATCAACCTCAATTCTGGCCATGCTGAAGCTTACCATAATCGAGGAATTATTCTCAGTGGTCAACTCAAAGATTATCATGGTGCGATCGCAGATTTTAATCGCGCTATAGAAATCAATCCCAATTTTGCCACAGCCTACTGTCACCGAGGTAATGCACGTTACTTTTTAGGCGACTATGAAGGAGCGATCGCTGATCATAATCAAGCATTACAAATAGATCCCAATTTAGCCCAATCTTACCACAGCCGGGGTAATGTTTACTTTGCCTTAGAAGATTACAGCAAAGCGATCGCTGACTATATCCAAACAATAGAAATGAGTACCCAATTAGCTGATAATATCAATATTGATATCGCCAATGCTTATCATAATCGAGGTGTCGCTCGTTTTGAAAGCGGTGATCATCAAGGAGCGATCGCAGATTTTCAGCAAGCTTTACAATGGCATCCCAATTTTGCCGCAGCTTACAGCAATCGGGGTAATATTCATCATATCTTAGGAAATTATCACGAAGCGATCGCTGATCATAACCAAGCATTACAATTAGATCCTAACTTGGCAGAGGCTTATCATAACCGAGGTAATGCCCACTACGCTTTAGCAGATTATCAAAGTGCGATCGCTAATTACAACCGCGCACTAGAAATCAATCCCAACTTTGCTGGAGCATATTACAATCGGGGTCTAGTTCTTTCTTATCTCAAAGAATATCACCGAGCAATTGAAGATTTTAACCAAGCATTAAAGCTGAATCCTGATGATGTGCAAGCCTATTGTGAGCGGGGTCTAATTCGGAGTATTCTTGATGATTATCTGGGTGCGATCGCAGATTATGACCAAGCGTTACAAGAAAATCCGACACTAGCTTTAGTATACGGCTTTCGGGCAAATGCTCGGCGTCGATTGGGAGACTATCAAGGTGCAATTGAAGATAGCAATCGCCTATTACAACTCAATCCTAATTTAGCAGAAGGATATTGCGATCGCGCGGCGGCTCGTCGTTCTTTAGGAGATCATAAAGGAGCAATTAAAGATTATAATCGGGCATTACAGATTGATGATAACTTAGCCGCAGCTTATTATGGTCGGGGTATTGCCCGCGAAGCTCTGCAAGATTTACAGGGAGCAATTGATGATAACACCCAAGCAATAGAACTTGTTCCTAATTTTTCCCAAGCGTACTGCAATCGCGGAAATGCTCGTCGTCTTTTAGGAGATGAACACGGGGCGATCGCAGATTATAATCAAGCATTAGAAATTAATCCTAATTTAATTGAAGCATATTACAACCGAGGTTCTACCCGCTATGCTTTAGAAGAATATGAAAGTGCGATCGCAGATTATACCCAAGCTTTGCAAATTAATCCCCAATCTGCTGCATTTTACAGCGATCGCGCCAATGCTCGCTATGCCCTAGAAGATTATCAAGGGGCAATAGAAGATTATAGTCGAGCGATCGCGATCGACCCCAGCTTTGCAGAAGACTGGTACAATCGAGGTCGTAGCCGTTCTTTATTAAAAGACTTACCAGGAGCGCTTGCAGACTTAAACCAAGCCTTACAGCGTCAGCCTAATTGGGCTTCAGCTTATATCCTTCGGGCAGATGTCTATCAAAATCTGGGAGACTCTCAACGAGCAATTGCTGATTTCCAAAAATCCGCAGACTTGTATTACCAAGAAGGAAATATCCAATATTCTCAACAAATTATTGAGCTAATTGAACAGCTTCAATGAAGACATTGGGGATGGGGCATTGGGCATTGGGCATTGGGCATTGGGCATTGGTTATTTTCCTCGTCTCCCCTACCTTATTTATTCAAAGCGAAAGCGTTCCATGAAGCGGCGGTCAATCCAATCTTTGTAACGCCATAAGAGTTTGTGAGGTGGTAAAGTGATGATACCTCGTGTTGCGTAGGCGTAGCCCGTCGCAGACATCGCTCGTTGATCTCCTGTACCAATTAAACTCAAATATTGTTTCTGTGGTCTATAAGGTTTGAGCGACTTACCTAATAAAATTCGCTGCAAATTCTCAAATAAAGGTTTACCTTGCCTAACAGCAAACACCCCAGCTTTCGGACGCTGATGATTTACCATTGTGGCAATGTCACCAGCAGCAAATATCTGCGGGTGCGTTTGAGATTGCAATGTGTCCTCTACCAAAATAAAGCCTTGCTCATTAGTTCCTAGTCCAGCGATTTTTAACCATTCGGGTGCTGATGCTTGTGTTACCCAGAAAATTTTATTACACTCTACTGTCAAACCAGATTCACATTTAATCTTAAATATTTCTTTAGTTTCCTGGTGTTTTGTAGGTGCGATATTACACACAGTTTCCCCCAGATGGAGCTTAATACCTCGCTCAGTTAAAATTTGCTGAAGTTGATGCCGCACTGATTGATAGTAATTGGGCATCAGTTCTTGTCCACGCTGAAATAAATGAATTTTTAGATTTTGAATTGGTTGTTGAGTTGGACGTAAAATCCGATGTAAATGAGATTGCATCGATAGCGCCAATTCTACACCGCCAGCACCACCGCCTGCAATCGCAATCCTAATTAATTCTTGAGGATTTTTACCTACAGCTTCAATTAGTTGATCCCAATGTTCCAATAGCTGCGATACTGGTTTAACTGCGATCGCATATTCTGCCGCACCTGATACAGACAGTGTGGCCGGAGTGCTGCCAATATCAATAGACAGCACATCAAAATCTACCGCAAGTCCTTTTGCACAAAGAACTTTGTTGTTTTCCAAGTCTAGGGCAACTACTCTATCAATATACAACTGTGCTTGAGCAAAATTCGCTAAAGGTCGCAAGTCAATATGACATTCATCGTGAGTGTAAAATCCGGCAATGTGTCCTGGTAACATGCCAGAGTAGGCTGTCTGGGATGCTGCGGTAATCAATGTCAAACGTACTCCCGGTAACAGCTTCATCCCAAACATTCTCAGGACAATGGCATGACTATGACCGCCACCAATCAGCACTAGGTCTTTGACTTTAGGCTGTAAGTTTTGCTGCATGAAGTACTTAATAGCAATTCTATTTGAGTTGTGATATTTTTGATGTTCGCCTAGCGGCGACTGTAGGAGAAAACTGTCCCCGAAGTTTTTGAATTTTGAATTGTTATTGATGCTTTTTATGCCATGAAAAATATTTCACCGACAAATAACAGTCAATTATCAAAAATATGTCTTAGGATATATGCTTTCCACGAAAAAATTAATCAAATTCAGCAGTCGCCAAAACAACGTTTAAGAATAGCAAGTGAACAGCTAGGAAATAAGACAATAGAAACCAGTCTAGCTGTAATTAATGATTTAGAGCAAATTGCCCATAATCATCCACAATACCACTGGATAATCATAGACATTCTGACTACTTTTGTCCGAGAAAAGGCTCATTATATGCCCCAAGAGGAAGTAACCAGCAACCTCAGAGCAAAAGTTCGTGTAGATATTCAAGCAGCCCTGACTGTTATCGCCAGAAGAGATGCAAACAAAGACCCAGAAAATGAGCAACTTGATTTGAGCCACACGGACATGAGAGGAGCAAACTTAAATGGGGCGAACCTAGAACAGACAAATCTCTATCAAGCTAATCTTGCTGGGGCTAACCTGAGAGAAGCTAATCTAGCGGGGGCAATACTTAGTGCCGCTAACCTACAAGGAGCTAACTTATATCTAGCCAACCTAGAAGGAGCAATCCTCAGTGCAGCGAACCTTTCTGAAGCTAACCTTTCTGGAGCTAACCTGCATCGTGCAAGTTTATATCTAGCTGGGTTGCATGGGGTAATTCTCAATGATGCCATACTCGATGGGGCAAACTTCAGAGAAACCAAATTCTCTAAGTAAAACACTAGTACCGCAAGGCGGAATTCAAAAGTCCTGCTTGACTTAGGCAAACAATAGCCGAAACAGTTATTTTCAGGTAGGGGCAATACCCTGCGGTCAGCTAAGGGACTTCCAATAAATAAATTACACAATCTTGTGGGGTGGGCAGCGTTCGACTGAGCGCTCACGCCGAAGTCTTGCCCACCTTTATATACGGGCTCTCGTGTCGCCCACCCCACAAGAAGTAGTTGAGTATTTTTTTATTTGTCAGTCCCTAAAGCTACATGAATTGCCCCGGAGGGCGTGTACTTTTGCGTCAGTCCGATCAAAATTCAAAATTCAAATAGGTATACAGCGTAAGCGTTTCATTGATTTGGAATGGGTGGTTTATTTTTGTCGTAGCGTACAAGTATATTCGATATGATTCTCTAGTTCAATGAGTGTCTTGACACCTATGATAATTTTCTGCTAAATGCTATACTATTTTTCCCCAACATCTAAGTAATAATTCTAGGTTGTAAGGAAAATTTTTACCATGTCTTCTAAAAAGACAGATGCTTTGTTGAATTGGTTGATAACTATAACAGTTATATTTGGCTTGTCATTGACTGTAATTTTCTTCGCCTTGTCTAGTATTAAAGAGTTGTCAATCCCGGAAAAAATCCAGTATAGAAACCAAGCATTAACAACTACTGCAATAGTTTTTTTAGCATTGGCAGCAATGTTTAATACTTATTATGCAGCAAAACGTGCCCAAGTGATGCAGAAAAATGCGATCGCAGCTGAGAAAAACCTCGAAATTGGCATTCAAAATACAAAACTCAATCAAGACAGATTGATTGCAGAACGCTTTATGGGGGCAATTGCCCAGCTTGGTCATGAAAAGGTTGAAACCCGGACAGGCGCAATTTATGCATTAGAAAGAGTTGCTCAAGATTTTCCCCAAGAACACTGGACAATCATGGAAATTCTCACTGCTTTTGTGCGAGAGAATGCACCTATCCAGCACGTAAAAGCAGAGCAACAAAAGGCAGAATACTCACCAGCAGTTTACTCAAGTAGGCGTAGAACTGGGTCGCCTCCGACACAGCAGTTGGAGCAAAACCTCCATGAAGAATTGCCAAAAATACGCACTGATATTCAAGCAGCCCTAACTATCATCAGCAGGCGTAATTTACTCGAAGATCCAAAAGAGCAGAAACTTGATTTACGCAATATCGACATTAGAGGAGCTGACCTGCTCAAAGCTAACCTGCAACAAGCAGACCTACGTGGGGCTGACCTGAGTGGGGCTAACCTGCGTGAAGCTGACTTGAGTGAGGCTGACCTTAATGGCGCGAAACTCGTTAAGTCTATTCTCTATGAAACTAAATTACTAAAAGCTAGTCTATGTGGAGCTAACCTCTGTTGGGCTAATCTCAACCGCGCCAATCTCTGTGGGGCAAACCTGCGTTCCGCCAACCTCTCTGGAGCAAGTCTGCGTGTAGCTAATCTGCAAGGAGCAAACCTCTATAAAGCTAACTTGCAACAAGCGACCTTGAAACTCGCCAACCTCTCTGGGGCAAAGCTGTTTTTAGCTAACTTGCAAGGAGCAAAACTGGGTAAAGCTAATCTAGAGATGACGGGTTTGATTGGTGCCAACCTCTCAGGGGCTAATCTAAATGGAGCTAATCTTTCTAGGGCTAACTTGAATGCAGCCAAACTCCACCAAACAGAAGTCTATTTTGCCAACCTCTCAGAAGCCAGCTTAACGGAAGCTGACCTGTATCAAGCAAACCTCATCGGCGCAAACTTATATAGGGCAACCTTTTATCAAGCTAACCTGACTCAGGCAAACCTGATGGGAGCTAACTTTTGCGAAGCTAACCTCAGTGATGTCAAACTGGAAGGGACAATTTTGACCGGAGCTAAAAACTTAGAGTTAGAGCAGATTAGAGAAGCACTTGGCGATCGCACTACTCGCCTACCTGATTATATCGAAGCACCGACAGATTGGCGGCAGTCTAGTTAAGTTATCTCCGCATCATTAGTTATTTGGGCGTATTCTACCGTTTGCACTTAATGCTATAGTTTTTACTCAAAGTCTCCGTAAATATTCTGGACATGAAGAAGACTAAAGCTATGTCTGATAACAACACAGACACACTTAAAGGTTGCTTAATAATTATAGCTGTTATAAATCGGGATAATTGATAATGGTAAGATGTCTTTAGGCGAAACTAGAGACAGTGGCAGAAAAAGTCAAACCATGCTCGGATGATTAAAAATGAAATCAGCACACGAACGCGAACAATTAATTAAAAATATCAACGTACTGCTAAATCAAGCTTATGACAGTACTCTAGATGAGATTTACGCATTACTTCAAAAAATCGAAGATGAAGAGGAAGATGAAGATTTAAAAGCCTATGAGCTTGCAAAAAAATCCGCTGAGATTGACGGCTCAGTGTCATGGGAGGAAGCTAAAAAAGAACTTAAACTAGAAATAAAAAAGGAAGTTGCGTGAGTTATAAAGTTGAAATATTAAAGGGAGCATTAAAACAACTTAAAAAACTCTTGCCAGAACTTCAAGAACGCATACAATTTAAAATTGATGATTTAGCCACAGAACCTCGTCCAAACGGGGTAAAAAAGCTAAAAGGTAAAGAAAATGCTTATAGGATTAGAGTAGGTGAGTATCGAGTTATATACGATATTTTCGATAATATTCTAGTGGTGAATGTTGTGGAACTTGGACATCGTAGCAAGGTTTACAAGGATGAAAGTTAGCACTAACTACTCGTCTACCTGATTATATCGAAGCACCGACAGATTGGCGGCAGTCTGGTTAAGTTATCTCCGCATCATTAGTTATTTGGGCGTATTCTACCATTTTCACTTAATGCTATAGTTTTTACCAAAAGTCTCCGTAATAATTCTGGAGATGAGGAAGACTAAAGCTATGTCTGATAACAACACAGACATACCGACAAATTTGTTTATAATTCTAATTTTATTTATGAGATTATTTATTCATTTAGCGAAAAACAAGAAATAGATGAGAGTACTGCCGCCCTCTATGGCTTTTAGGAGAATATAGAAGAGAACAATCTTGCCTACAGTATTAATAAATGTTGAGAGAAAAACCATGCAATCAGCTTTACGTATCAGAACCAAAGTTTTACCAGGAAACAAAATAGAAATTGAAATTCCCGAAGCTGAAATAGGCGATAGCGTTGATGTATTTGTGATATTACCAGAAAAAGCTGAACCAAAACATCGTTCTATACTGGACATTATAGAAGAAAGCCGTAGGAGACACCCTTCTCGAACTGCTGAGGATATAGACAGACAACTACAAGAAGAACGCTTATTATGGGACAGCTAATGCTTCCAACAAGTGGCTCTATTTATATAGATACTTCGGTGGCTATTTATACCATTGAAGGCAACCTTGATTATTACTCTCTTCTGCAACCACTATGGTCTAAGTTTTATGGAGGAGAAATTCAAATCATTAGCAGTGAACTAATATTAATGGAGGTTTTAGTTGTTCCATTGCGTAATGGTAATAATTCTTTAGTAGCAGACTATGAAGAACTATTATTATCATCTCAATTACAGTTAATTCCTATTAGTCAATTAATACTACGACCAGCTGCGAATCTCCGGGCTATCAGTAACCTCAAAACACCCGATGCTATTCATGCTACAACAGCTTTATCTGTTAATTCTAACCAATTTATTACCAACGATAAAGGCTTTCATAATATTCCTGGTTTACCTGTTGTTTTATCCTCAGTGAAGTTTTAGCATCTTGAACAATGCCTACGCACTATATAATTCACAACCGCAATCAAAAATAAAAAATTCATGCGACTGAGGCAAAAACCCTTTATAAAAATCAATCGTCTAGGATTGCTATATGTCTGATAACAACACAGACCCTCTGATAAATTGGTTAATAGTTCTACCGTTTATATTTATTCTTTGCTTATTTATTGTTTTTTTAGCCTTTGTGAATGTTGAAGGTTTATCAACAGAGCAAAGGTTAGATTATGGAATTAAAGCTTTAACAACTACTGGAACCATTTTTGTTGGAATTGCTGTATTCATCAATGCGTTCTATGCAGCTAAACGTGCGGAAGTTATGGATAAAAGTGCCGAGGCTGCAAATAAGAGTGCTGAAGCTGCAAATAAAAGTGCCGAAGCTGCTTTAAGAAATGCAGAAGCAGTACAAGACAAGCAAATCACAGAACGCTTTGCAAAAGCTATTGAACAGCTTGGCAATGAAAAGATTGAAGTACGATTAGGTGCAATTTATACTCTAGAACGAATTGCTAAAGATTCTACTCAAGATCACTGGACAATCATGGAAGTCCTTACGGCTTTTGTGCGAGAGAATGCGCCTTTGAAAAAAGAGGAGAAGCAGGAATCACCAAAAATTCGCACAGATATTCAAGCAGCCCTTACCGTTATCGGACGCCGTAATACTGAGAATGAGCAGGAAAAACAAAGGCTGGATTTAAGTAATATCGATATCAGGGGGGTAGACCTTATTAAAGCCAATTTGGAAAGAGCAGACTTCATTTCAAGCAATTTTGAAGGAGCATTGCTCATGCAAGCTAGATTGCAAAATGCAGAATTCTACAACGCTAACCTGCGGTCAGTAGTCCTTTCCGAAGCCAACCTGCAAAAAGCATACCTTTCTGGAACCAAGCTCCAACAAGCAAACCTTTATAAAGCAAACCTACAAGGGTCATTTCTTCCAGGAGCAAACCTGCACCTGGCAAACCTTGTTGAAGCCAATTTACAAGGGGCAAATCTTTCTGGGGCTAAAAACCTAGAACAACACCAGATTGAAAGGGCAAAAGGCGATCGCACAACAATCTTACCGGAAAATCTTCAACTACCCGAACATTGGAAAGCTCAAGTTTCACCTTTAGATACTGAAACTTGAACCTATGAACTTCATCGCCGAACCTTTGAACTAATACAGAGAAAATATTCCCTAAGTAGGAGAGACAAAATAGGACACCTGTCCTATGCTAATTATCCTATGGGGATAAAATATAGAGATGTCTGTAACAAAGCGGCTGGAAATTTTAGATTTAATTCGCGAGCTTCGGCAGCAACTCAATCTTTCTCAGAAACAGTTTGCCGCTCAAGTAGGAGTTTCCTTCAAAACAGTCAACCGTTGGGAGAATGGGCATACAGTGCCTTCACGGATGGCGCTAAAACTAATAGAAGAAATGTTACTGAAAATGGGTGAAACCGGGAAAAATCTGCTAAGTCAGTATTTTCCAAAAGCAGAGTAAGGTTATGAGTCATAAGCAGAGGACATCTAAACCCCAAAGCATCTTTGCTAACAGTAAATACAAGGGCGCATTCATCCGAGAGCAACTGCTGCACTATGTTATTGCTTTGCTATCCGTTGCTTTAGCACTGTGGGCAACCCTGCGACTCAATCCATACCTGAGCGCCACACCTGCGGCGCTGTTTTTTGCTGCGGTGATGGTGAGTGCCTGGTACGGTGGCTTGGCTCCGGGGTTAGTTGCAACAGTTTTATCTACTTTGGCAATCAATTACTTTCTTTTCAAACCACTCTATTCGCTGAACATTACAAATTTGAATATTTTAGTATCGTTAGTTGTGTTCATGCTGACAGCAGGGTTAATTAGCTGGCTCAACGAATCACGCCGCGCAGCCCAACTGCAAGCCGAGGCCAGTCTAAAGTCACTACACGAAAGCGAGATCAGGTTTGGTCGGTTAACAGAGTCCAATCAGGAAGCACTGCGGCAACTAGAAACAGAACTTAACCTGATTACAGATACGCTGCCAGTTCTGATTTCCTTTGTCGATTCAGAACAACGCTACCGTTTCAATAACCGAGCCTATCAAGAGTGGTTTGGGCATCCGGCGGCAGAAATTTATGGAAAGCATCTTTGGGAAGTTGTGGGTGAATCCGCTTATGAAGTAGTTCGTCCCTATGTGGAACAAGTACTGGCAGGACAGCAGGTTACTTTTGAAAGTCAAATTTCTTATAAAGATGCTGGAACACGCTACATTAATTCTATTTATGTTCCCCAGTTTAATAAACAGGGAATAGTTGAAGGGTATGCAGCTTTAATCACTGACATCAGCGATCGTCAGCAGATACAAGCAGCGTTGCGTGAAAGTGAAGCCCGCTTTCGCCACATGGCAGACACCGCTCCTGTACTGGTGTGGATGTCCGGCACTGACACACTTTGTAACTACTTTAATAAACCCTGGCTAGATTTTACCGGGCGGACTCTAGAGCAAGAAATGGGCAATGGGTGGGCTGAAGGTATTCATCCTGATGATTTTCAGCGTTGCTTAGATACATACATAAATGCCTTTGATGCCCGACAAAAATTTACAATGGAATATCGCCTCAGACGCTTTGATGGCGAATACCGTTGGGTTTTGGATACTGGTGTGCCTCGATTCGCACCAACGGGGGAATTTCTTGGCTATATCGGCTCTAGCGTTGATATCCACGATCGCAACTTAGCACGAGAAGCGCTACGTGACAGTGAAGAACGATACCGAATTTTAACAGAAGTGTCGCCGCAAGCTATTTGGATGGGTAATAGCGATAGTGGTATTACTTATTGCAATCAATACTGGTTAGACTATAGCGGACTGACAATGCAGCAGACCACTGGCTATAACTGGATTTATCTCATTCACCCCGATGACCGCGATCGCGCCTTTAAAACTTCGATACAGGCTGTTGCTAACGCCACAAACTACGAAGAAGAAATTCGCTTTCGTCAAGTTTCTGATGGTAGCTATCGTTGGCATATTGTCCGGGGTTTACCATTTCGAGATCCCGCCGGACAGATTATCAAGTGGGTGGGCATCGCTAGCGACATTCACGATCGCAAAGTTGCCGAAGCCGCCCTGCAACAACTCAACGAAATGCTGGAGGAACGGATTCAAGAGCGCACCCGCCAACTCCAAGCCGCTAACAAGGAACTCGAATCTTTCTCCTATTCAGTCTCTCACGATTTGCGGGCACCGCTTCGCCACATTGCCGGATTTATCGAATTGTTTCAGAAGCGGCAGACCTCAACCAGCTTAGATGAAACCAGTCAGCGTTATTTGGGGATAATCGCCGAAACTACAAAACAGGCAGGAATCCTGATCGATGAGTTGCTGACATTTTCGCGCATGGGGCGCACCGAAATGCGCTACATCAACCTAAATATGGAAGAATTGGTACAAGAGGTCAAACGCGATTTGATTACACAAAACCCAGGACGCATAATCAATTGGCAGATCGAGGCACTGCCAGAAGTGCAGGGCGACCCCTCCATGCTGCGCCTCGTGCTTCGCAACCTGATGGGCAATGCCGTAAAATACACCCAGACTCGAAACCCAGCAGAAATCGCCGTTGGCAGTACTGACAATGAAAAGGAAGTTATCTTTTTTGTCCAAGATAACGGCGTAGGCTTTAATATGCAATATGTCCACAAGCTATTCGGAGTATTTCAACGCCTACATAGCGACCCACCATTTGAAGGAACAGGTGTTGGATTGGCAAACGTAAAGCGAATTATTCATCGCCATAATGGTCGAGTCTGGGCAGAGGCTGTAGTTGACAGTGGAGCCACCTTTTATTTCTCACTGCCTAAGTTGTTGACACAGGAGAGTGAATGAAAGAACTCAAGCGAATTCTACTGATTGAAGACAGTGCCAACGATGCAGAATTAATCCTAGCCGCCTTGTCGGAAAACCATCTCGCCAACGAAGTGGTAGTAGTACGTGATGGAGAAGAAGCACTAGATTATCTTTATCGCCGGGGGTTGTTTCGGTTGCGAATGGAAGGTTATCCTGTTGTAGTGCTGCTGGATTTGAAATTACCTAAAATCGATGGACTAGAAGTACTAGCGCAACTCAAATCTGACCAACTAATGCGAGTGATTCCAGTCGTGGTATTAACCTCTTCCCGTGAGGAGCCAGACCTAGTTAGATGCTATGAGTTAGGGGTGAATGCCTATGTTGTTAAACCAGTAGATTACCATGATTTTGTCGATTCTATTAAAGGTGTGGGACTGTTTTGGGCAGTGATCAATCAGCCTCCCATTGGTGCTTTACCGCCGGCACCTCATCGTCAAGAGGAGGGCAATCAATGAATGTCCTACGTTTCCTGCTTTTGGAAGACAGTCTCTTAGATGCAGAGCTTACCGAAGCGATGCTAACTGAAGGGGGAATTAATTGCGAACTGATCCGAGTCGAAACCGGTGCTGACTTCCTAGCTGCTCTGGAAACAGAGGCTTTCGATTTAATTCTTGCCGATTATGCCTTACCATCTTTTGATGGAATTTCTGCTTTAGAAATTGCCCGAAATCGCTTTCCAGAGGTTCCTTTTATCTTTGTTTCTGCCGCCTTGGGCGAAGAATTAGCGATCGAAGCTTTGAAGAACGGTGCAACCGATTATGTATTAAAACAAGGATTAGGGCGGTTAGTTCCCTCGGTACAACGGGCATTGCGGTCAGCTAAAGAGCGGCGTGAGCGCAAGCGAGCAGAGGAGTCTTTACAGAAGAGTGAAGCCAGATATCGCCGAATTGTTGATACCTCTTATGAGGGAATCTGGATGATTGACGAAGAAACCCAAACAGAGTATGTGAATCATCGGTTGTCACAGATGTTGGGCTATCCGGCTGAAGAAATACTCGGTCGTTCCTTATTTGATTTTATGGATCAGGCTGATGGCATAGCAGCCCAAGAGAAACTGGAATGGCTGAAGGGAGAAGGGAGTGATCTAAAAGAAGGTCGATTGCGTTGCAAGGATGGTTCGTACATCTGGACACTGATTTCTGCGAGAGCGATTTTTGATGAACAAAATCAGTTCTTAGGTGCGATCGCCATGTTAACAGATATCACCGATCGCAAACGCACCGAATCAGAACGCGATCGCCTTTTGCAACTTGAGCAATTAGCGCGTGCGGAAGCAGAAGCTGCTAACCGGATAAAAGATGAGTTTTTAGCAGTACTTTCCCATGAATTGCGATCGCCACTGAATCCAATTCTCGGTTGGGCAAAACTATTACAGAGCCGTAAATTTGATGAGAAAGCACTCAAAAAAGCACTGCAAACCATTGAGCGGAATGCCAAATTACAAGCTCAACTAATTGAAGACTTACTGGATGTTTCTCGCATCCTCCAAGGCAAACTCAACCTGAATATGATCCCAGTCAATCTGGCATCCACCATTGAAGCCACAATGGAAACAGTGCGTTTGGCAGCAGAAGCAAAAGCCATTCAGATTGAGATGATGCTTGATCGGACTGTGGGGAAAGTTCTGGGTGATTCAGCCCGCTTACAGCAAGTCCTCTGGAACCTTTTATTAAATGCCGTCAAGTTCACCCCAACTGGAGGACAAGTAAATGTGCGATTGGAGTGCATCGACGCTCAAGCGCAGATTACCGTCAGCGATACAGGTAAGGGTATTGATCCAGACTTCCTCCCTCATGTATTTGACTATTTCCGCCAGGGTGACAGTACTACAACTAGAAAGTTTGGTGGGCTAGGGTTAGGTTTAGCGATCGCTCGTCACTTAGTTGAGATGCACGGTGGAACGGTTGGCGCCCAAAGTCTTGGTGAGGACAAAGGAGCGAGCTTCACAGTTAGCTTACCACTGATCAAAGATGCTGCAACAATTAACGATGATACCAATGCTGATTCCTCAACTGCGGTTTTTGCCGCTTCACCCCTGATGGGTCTACAAATTCTGATTGTAGATGATAATGCTGATACCCGCGACTTTTTTACCTTTGTGCTGGAACAATTTGGAGCGATCGTCACCGCAGTCGCATCAGGAAATGAAGCATTACAAGCGCTAACACAGTCAAAGCCAGATATCTTACTCAGCGATATTGGGATGCCAGAAATGAACGGCTATATGCTGATAGAACAGGTGCGGACTCTAGAAGCACAAGGCGGCGGAAAACAGATTCCCGCGATCGCTCTGACAGCTTATGCAGGCGAAATCGATCAGCAGCAAGCACTAAAAGCCGGGTTTCAACAGCACATCGTTAAACCTGTAGCCCCAGAAGAATTGCTCATGGCCATTTCTAATTTAGTCGAATCTACTTAGATGTTTGTGATAAACCTAGATGAAGATTATTAATGTTACAGATTTCAAACTATTCTTCACAGGTAATATGGCATTTTTAATTGCCTGGAATATCTCCGAAAAGATTCCCGGATTTTCAAATATAAAAAAATTTAACTCATCCCAGTGCTACGAAAACATCGCTTGTCTGACAACAAGCTCCCGCCTTTGCACGTTTTCTTAAATTGCCGTGGGATTTCGAGTCATTAGTAACAATGACTAATGACCAATGACCAATAACTAAATTTGTCTGTTGATTGTTGGCACTGTTACAACCCGTAATTTGAAAAACGTTTACTATACCTGAGTACTTTCCCAAAAAAAAGTAGTTTCTCAGGAACATAAGTCTCTTAAAACTGGAGAGGGACTTGTTGTTATTTTATCCAGCTAAATCGTAGGATCTTGGTAAATTCTAAACAATAACAGGGCTGACGCAAACAATAGCTGAAATCCTGATTTTTAGGTAGAGGCAATTCATGTAGCTTTAGCTGACCGCAGGGTATTGCCCCTACCGCGTGTAGTTTTGCGTAAGTCCTAAATAACTAACAAAGGAAATAAAAATTAGCAAATAGGTAAGGAGAAAAGGTTAATCTATTTAGTTTTTTCTGCGCCACTAGTTAAGAGGTAATCTATGGTGCGAAACTCAAAGTTAGGGTACAGAACGTTCCCTAAGTCTATTCTGCGTCCATCCGTTGCTATAGGTATAATCGCATCTTTATTGGTTGGCGGAATAAGTTTTTATATAGTAAAACGCTGGCAAAATTATGTAAATTCAGAGGCACAAATGCCAGCAACAAAATTGCCCCAGTTAAAAACAGTAACAGCTTTAGGGCGGATTGAACCACAGGGAAAGGTAATTAAACTCTCTGCTGCGGTGTCTACCGAAGGAAGTCAAGTAGAAAAGTTGTTGGTGAAGGAGGGAGATCGGGTAAAAGCCGGACAGATGATTGCGATTCTGAACAGCCGCGATCGCTTGCAAGCAGCATTAAAAGAGGCACAGGAAGAAGTGAAAGTAGCCCAGGCAAACCTAAACCGCACCCAAGCAGGCGCTAAACGCGGTGAAATTGCCGCCCAAAAAGCGGCGATCGCCAGCCTAGAAGCACAACGCCAAGGTGATATTAATGCCCAAGCAGCCACAATTGAGCGATTCCAAGCCGGAGTGCATAACGCCCAAGCAGAAGACGAACGTTATCAGCAACTAAATCAACAGGGCGCAATTTCCGCTTCCCAACGGGATAGCAAGCGTTTAAACTTAGAAACCGTCCAAAAAAGCTTGCAAGAAGCACAGGCACTTTTAAATCGTACCCAATCAACCAGCCAGCAACAGATTAAAGAAGCCACAGCAAAACTTGATCAAATCGCCGAAGTGCGCGGAGTGGATGTAGAAGTTGCCCAAGCAGAAGTCAATCGTGCCGTAGCAGCGATGAATTTGGCAAAAGTTAATCTCAAACAGGCAGAGGTGCGATCGCCCCAAAATGGACAAGTATTTGAAATCCATACCCATCCTGGGGAATTAGTATCAAATGATGGCATTGCAGATATCGGACAAACCAGCCAGATGTATGTCATAGCCGAAGTTTACGAAAGCGATATCGGCAAAGTCCATTCAGGGCAGCAAGTGCGAATATTTGGTGATTACCTCCCGATTGAATTCCAGGGAATCGTAGATCGCAAAGACTTACAGGTGCGGCGGCAGAATGTCATTAACACAGATCCTGTCAGCAATATCGACAACCGAGTAGTAGAAGTCCATATCCGACTAGATGAAGCCTCCAGCCGAAAAGCTGCCACCTTAACTAATATGCAAGTTAAGGCAGTAATTGAACTATGAATTGGGCATTGGCCATGGGGCATTGGGCATTGGGCATTGGGTATAAAGTTATTCTCCCTTGTCTCCCTTGTCTCCCTTGTCTCCCTTGTCTCCCTTGTCTCCCTTGTCCCCCTCATCTCCCTTGTCTCCCTTGTCCCCCTCATCCCCCTCATCCCCCTCATCCCCCTCATCCCCCCCCACTCCCTACTTCTTATGATGGGATTGATTAAACAACTACGACGCCGAACCCCTCTAGGATGGCTGCAACTGAATCATGAAAAAAGCCGTCTCTTGGTGGCATTGTCAGGCATTGCCTTTGCGGATCTTCTCATGTTCATGCAGCTAGGCTTTCAGACTGCGCTCTATGACAGTAACACTAGACTACATCGCAGTTTGCAAGCAGACATTGTTTTAACCAGTCCCCAAGCCCGTAACTTGCCAAGCTTGTCTACATTTTCTCGTCGACGACTTTATCAAGCAATGGATATACCAGCGGTAAAGTCGGCAGAACCAATGTATTTCAACAACACAATCTGGAAGAATCCCCAAACACACCGCGAGACGGGGGTGTTAGTTATCGGGTTCAACCCAGATAAGCCAGCTTTTGACTTACCGGATGTAAACCAGCAATTGCAAGCGATCAAAATGCCGAATACCGTCTTGTTCGATCGTGGTGCAAGAGGAGATTATCAAAAAGCGATCGCTCAAATTGACCAAGGTAAAACCCTAACCACGGAAATAGAACGGCGCACAATTACCATTAGTGGCTTATTCCAAGTTGGGGCTTCTTTTGGTTCTGATGGCAATCTAATCACTAGCGATGAAAACTTTTTGCGGCTATTTTCTGGGCGACAGTCCAGCAGTGTCAGTCTCGGTTTGATTCTTCTGAAACCAGGCTATGACCCGAAAAAGGTAGCAGTAATGCTCAAAGCCTACCTGAGAAATGATGTCAGAGTCTTAACCCACGCCGAATTTATTGAATTTGAGAACAACTTCTGGAGAACAAATTCCCCAATTGGGTTTATTTTCAGCCTGGGTGTATCGATGGGCTTTGTTGTGGGCGTGATAATCGTCTATCAAGTCCTCTCCACCGATGTTAATGCCCACGTTCGAGAATACGCCACCTTCAAAGCAATGGGATATCGGAATTACTACTTGCTAGGTGTGGTGCTTGAAGAATCGTTGATATTGGCAGCATTGGGCTTTTTCCCTGGATTGGGAGTGTCCTTAGCACTTTACCAACTGACTCGCACAGCTACAAATTTGCCCATGTATATGACTGCGATTCGAGCATTGCAGGTATTAGTGCTAACTATAATTATGTGTGCAATTTCCGGTGCGATCGCTACCCGCAAACTCCAAGCCACCGATCCTGCTGATATGTTTTAAAAATGGGGATGGGGCATAGGGCATAGGGCATTGGGATAATAATTAACAAGGCTGTACCATCTTGATGGTTACTGATCACAACCGCATCTTAGACATTGGCGATCGCATCATTGACATGGAAGATGGTATAGCGCTTCCTAATCACATAAGGTATATACATCATAGCCCCCTCCTCGCTTGCTCTTAGGGGGTTGGGGGTGGGGTTCTTGTACCTCATTCAACCGATAACTGCTATAAGCTCAAGTCGAAAGTAAAACTATCACCTTAAAGTTGATCAGCGCACCCCAACATCGCAGATCAGGTGGATTACTAGAAGCAGGAAGCGAATAAGGGATGTAGATTAAATAAAATCGAAAACTTCATCCTTGTCTCTAGCTTCCCTCTCCAATATATCGGAGAGGGATTGAGGGTGAGGTAAGCCAAGGACATAAATTGTATGTTATTTAATTCTTGTTCCTAAGTAAAATTTACCATTTTTACCCATTCCTGCAACAACGCCGTTCTCAAGTTTAACAGGCTGCCGACTTGCTTACGAGTGAGGAATACCCTTAGACGAATGCTAATATATAAATGACCTTAATAGAGGTATTCTACGTATTTATACTAAGATGACATTTTTGTCATCAATCTAGTTAAATTTTATGCTGATTGCCAATGTAATACACCTTAATTATTACAGTTAAGACCATACCTGGAAGATTTCTCAAAATTTATGGCTTTCAACAACATCGGCTTTAAACAGGAAACACTGGTGGTAATAAGCTAGTCTATTTTACAACACAAGCAAGGGATTTTTTGTAGCTCCATGATTATTGAGAATAGCCCTAGTAGTTCAAATAAAAAGTTGGTCGGTTTTGATATCAAAACTTTAACAGCCAATCGCCATGCAATAAATCTGTTAAAGGGAATATTTGCTGTTCTCCCGATCGCCTTGGCATTGCCTGTAGATGCTTTACAAGTAAAAGTAACTCCAACTAATCCTAAATTAGGGGATACACTCTCAGTAGAGATTCATCTAGATAATCGGGAGAATGGTACAAATCCAACAGTAGCTAGTGGTAAAAATACATACCCAGCCTTTGAAATTGCCCCCAATCAATATCGGGCTTTTGTTCCCACAACTCCACTAGAAAAAGCTGGAACTAGAACACTTCGCGTTGCTGGAGATGCTCAAGTGCAAAACTTGGCAGTGAATGTAGTTAATCGCAAATTCCCCATACAAAACATTACTTTGCCACCAGGGAAAGCCGGATTGGATGCCACAGAATATGAGCTGAAGCGCGTGGCAGCTTTTAAGGCGCTACAAACGCCACAAAAGTATTGGAATGGAGTATTCCTGAAACCAAATGCCGGGCGGATGAGTACAAACTATGGTGTACGTCGCTACTATAATGGTAGATTTGCAAAAGACTACTATCATCGTGGCCTTGACTACGCTGGTGGTGCCGGTTCACCAGTAATTGCCCCAGCCGCTGGGCGAGTTGCTTTAGTAGGTAGGGTATCCCAAGGGTTTCGGGTACACGGTAACGTAGTTGGCATTGACCACGGTCAAGGAGTAACCAGTATTTTCATGCACCTGAGTCGGATTAATGTTAAAGAAGGTGATTTTGTGAAAGCTGGACAACTAATTGGCGCAGTAGGTTCAACAGGCGCTGCCACAGGGCCACATTTACACTGGGGTCTGTATGTCAACGGACAATCTGTTGATCCAACCCCTTGGCGAACTAAAGTCGTTAATTAGTAGAGGCGGAGTTAATCGCGTCTGTGCATAATTTCTGTTTTTTTTGCTGAGAAATAGGCAAAAAAAAATTGGATTTATACCGTCCCTACCTTGCTTAACTTAACATAAATGATCATAAGCCTTATGAGTATCGAAAAAATTGTAGAACAAGCTCTCCAGGATGGTTATTTGACACCAGCAATGGAAGCAGAAGTTGCTAGAATCTGTGACAACGCCTCGGAACTCTTAATTCAAGAGTATATGGCGCTGGATAAGCTGATGGGTGCGCTATTGACTGGTGAGGTAGTGGCGGTACCTCGCAAACAATTCATTAACGTCATGGAAGAATTGGTACTGGCGGAAGCCATCGCCCGAGTCGCAGAAATTGAAGCCACCAGCGAAAGTTCTCTAGATGTCGGGGATATTGCTGCTTACGCTCTCAATCGGCTACCACCTTTGTATGCTACTACAGAAGAAGGTGCTAGCTTCCAGCGCCAAACGGCTCAGGCACAACTGCAAGAATTAATTTCTCAGCAAGTAAGTGAGGCAATTAACCGTTACCTCGATCAACCCAATTTCTTCCCAGAACGGCAAGCATTAGGCAAAAACATTGGCAATGAAATTGTCCGCCAAGTTAGTGCTTTACTTCAGACATACGCACCTAACTTTGAGCAAAATAACAAGCCAAAGAACCAGCCAAAGGACAAGCCGAATGACAACGACCCTTAATTAATTACGCACTACTACTGTTGTCCCTAAACTCACTTGCTCATATAACAATCGGACATCAGAATTACGCATTCTTAAACAGCCGTGAGATACAGCCGTTCCTACCAGGTCAATATCCGGTGTGCCATGAAAGCCAATTTCATTCCGTCCATCTGACCAAAAACCAATCCATCTGTCTCCCAAGGGACTATCGGTACCAGCTTGAAATACTTTGCCTGTAATTGGGTGACGCCAGATTGGATAGTGTCGCATGTGGATCACCTGGAAAGAACCTGTAGGCGTTTCCCAACCTTTCTTACCGACAGCAATTGGGTAGCTGGCGATCACCTCATCTCCTGCGTATACATAGGTGCGGCGATCGCTTAAAACAACGACTACTTGCGTCTTGGTATCTGCCAGCCGATTAGATGGTATTTGTTGGGCTGAAGCCTGAGCCCAGAGAGTTTTTGGCCAACTATCCGCAACGGGATTTTGTCTTTCTGCCTGCACCACCAGCCGCGTCTTAGTTGGTAGACCCGTTGCTTTAGCTACATTCTTTTTAATTATTTGGGGCTGAGTTTGAGGCTTAATACGAGAATACTTGAGTGTATAAGCTCTGTGAACAGTTGCTTTAACTACATTCTTCTTAATTATTTTCGACTTAATTTGAGGCTTAATAGCAGAGGACTTTGGTGTAAACGCTCTCTGGTCAGTTGAGCCTTGGGTAACTTCACCAGGCGTCACAGATGCACCCAGCGCACTTTCCCCTAAATTCACTTGGGAAAGATTCTTGTAGGCTCCCACCGTGGGGCTTGCCTTGGGATTGGTTAGGGTAGAATCTCGCCGCATTGAACTAGATGCAGACTGCTCAGACTGCCGTTCCGCCGTAGTAATGCGCCAATGGACAGCTAAAGATAAAAATGCTGTGCCAAAACAAAGCAACATTACCATACGCCCTATAGATTCATTTCTTACCATTGCCATCGCCTATTGTTTATCCCTGACATATCCAGCCGAATAATTGGATGAGTTGATCATCCGATTATCAAAAATTTATCAAAACTTATCATTTCCGATATAAATCTGCCAACACCTCTGGGCAAACTAAGGTTATGCAAATTGTCCCAGCAGCAAAACTCCAATAGTTCTGGGGATTGTAAGCCAACACTTAGACTTTCTGGTGGAACTTTTGAAATGTAGCAATCAATGATCAATGGTGTCGGTGGCAGAAAAACCATGTTTGAAAAACTATTGCTAGCAGTCACAATTACATTTTCCCTTAGTTTCTTTTTTCAAGTTCGCGTACCAGAGCAAAATAACTCTGGTGCTATCTACGGGTTACAAGTAGAACAATCAGCAACTATTCTGGTGACAAAATCAAAAAAATAAATCACCATTATAGTAACCACAGCAATCCACCTTCCAGAAATTATTACCTGATTTTTAAAGGTATCAAGAAGCTAGAATTACAAAATTTTTATCCTCATCCTTATAACCAGATTTAATTATTTTGAGCAAGCGTATATACCCAGTTGTTAAAAGTACCAAAATGTGCATATTGCTGCGCCTTTGTTAGTTGATGGGTGCAAGGGCAACTATGGGAGCAGTATAAGCAAAAAGCGGCTCTCCTGATTGCAATAAATGTATCCAAAATTGTCTGCCTCAGTGTTCCAGTCATAAATCCGTCACCTTAGCATGGAACTTCTGTCCCATTAGCAGGTCTAATAGATAGGGATGATTTAGAGCCAGTACGATCTATGAGTCAGTCGATTACTGTATCCTGGTCAACGGTTGATGCAAAGTATCCAGAAGCATCAGTGCAAGTTGACAAACTCCCTAACCACGATTTAATTTTGTGCTGTCAAGTGGGACTGCGACCCGATCGTGTGGCGTTTGCAGAACTGTTACGCCGCTATCAAAGTCAAGTTGATAGAGTTCTATACCACCTAGCTCCAGATTGGGCTGACAGAGCCGATTTGGCTCAAGAAGTTTGGATTCGAGTGTATCGGAATATTAACCGATTACAAGATCCTGCTAAATTTCGGGGCTGGTTAAGCCGGATTGCCACCAACTTGTTTTACGACGAGTTGCGGAAACGCAAGCGGGTGATGAGTCCTTTGTCACTCGATGCACCCCGTTCCCTAGAGGACGGTGAGATGGATTGGGAAATCGCCGGCGATACCCCAGGGCCAGAGGAAGTCCTGACAACCAGAGAATTTTACGAGCAACTGCGGGAAGCGATCGCGGATTTACCAGAAGTCTTTCGTACTACCATTGTTCTCAGAGAAATCGAAGGCTTGGCTTATGAAGAAATTGCCGAAATCACTGGAGTTTCCTTAGGAACTGTCAAGTCAAGAATAGCCAGAGCTAGAACGAGGCTGCAAGCTCACTTGCAGAATTATCTGGACTCCTAATTTACATTATCTTGCCTCTGCCATTAGGCAGAATTTAAGCATTGATTAAGAATGACCATAAACTAGATTGTTTCTGCCGTTAGGAGGAAAATTGACAATTTTTCCGAATTTTCCCCCAGTTTACCCATGTAGGAATTGGTAATAATGTTAAGATGACTACTGAATCTCAGTTTTTCGACCGTTCACCTTTGCAACTTCCTCAAGATTTACCAGATGGAATGGGCAAGCATACCAATGAATCAATGGGTCTTATGGATATGGTGAAGCGCGATCGCTTCGAGTTATTGAGTGCTTACCTCGATGGTGAAGTCACGGCTATAGAACGCAGGCAAGTAGAAGAATGGCTGGCAAATGATGCCTCAGTTCAATGCTTGTATGCCCGGCTGTTAAAGCTGCGCCAAGGCTTGCGGAGTCTCCCAGTGCCAACAGCCCAAGAGTCACCAGAAGCAACAGTTCAGCAAGTAATGACACGTTTGCGCCGCCGTTCCCGTTTAAACTGGATGATGGGAGGTGCAGCCGTTGCTGCTTGTGCGATCAGCGCACTATCTGGTTTAGTAGCTGGTGGCTCAAGGACGCCGCAACTGGCCCAAATAGAACCGATACAAACGTCCTCAGCGTCTATGGTTCCCCCTTCCCCTCTGATGGTGGGACTAAATAACCCGGTAATTGAAATTCCGAAAGCAGCAGTAGCCCCTCCAGAAAAATCAATCTATCAGGTACAGCCGCAACGCCAGGACATAAACTAATCGTAAAATCAACATTTCACAAACCATAACTGTACTTTGCAGTTAAGCCACAGCTACTCCACCAACCGTCAGGTTGGAGGAAGCCTGCTAATTGCTCAACTTGTTCTACAGTCATTAAATAAACCCAAGCCCAACCCAGAGAGAGCGATTGTGGCTCATAAACCTCGATAATTTGTCGATTATAGAGGTTTTCTGGCGTTTGTCTATTGGAGTGATAATCTTCTAGCACATCTAGGTCATTTAAAATCCTGGGGTTGGTAAAAGTGAGTAAATATCCGTGAACTTGGCTATCCCCTAGCGTCATTGCTGGGTAGCCCATTGGCAGGCCAAACAATTTACCTTGTACAAAAGCTCTTTTTACATCTACTACTTTGCCAGCACAGTATTTTTTATAGTTAGCTTCACCTGGTTTGAGCGTGCCGTAGACAAAAACCCGCACCACATCAGAAAATTTTATATTTGATTCAGCGATCATCTATTTTAACATCTTAATTGACAGCACTAAAAACCCATCATAGTGAATCTCTCTATATATCAATACGCTTGGGTTAGCGTCAAAAACCAAAACCAGCGTAGGTTGGGTTGAGGAACGTAGCTTGCTTCCTGCAGGAGAACCCAACATTCTTCACGATTTGTTGGGTTTAACGAAGTGAAACCCAACCTACAATTTTTTTTAACCCAAGCGTATTGCTCTAAATATCAGTTCTAGAGGTATTTTTATTTACTCCGATTAAGAGTGAAACAATTAAGTTCTACTTCCCATTCTTCCTATCTAACTTCTCTTGAATAGCTTCTCTACAAAATTCAGGAGGATTATCTTGTTGCTGCACTTCCTCTTTCATTGTCTTAGTCATGCGTATATTCATTTTCTCAGTTAGTGGCTCCTCTCGTTCCGACTTAATTGGTTTTAAATTTTCAGGAGTTCCTTTAGGATTAGGCATTGTTGAGAAATGTAAATAACGCTTGAATCTTTTGGAAGCGAAACATTAGAGTTTAAAACATTGGTGTTTTCATCCTGGGAAATGGTTCACTACCGATACCACTTTTATAAATGGGTAACTCTATTTTATTTTCACACGGTCAGAACTTGAAATCAAAACTACTGCCGAGTTGAGAGACTTATGTAGGCGTTACGGATTAAAGCCTACTGGAAATGGAGGTTACAAAACCAGTTGGATTGTCACCTTGATGGCATTCCCACAGATAGCGATCGCTCAATTAAGGCAGGGTAGAGGGTTAAAGTCACCAAGCTTCAGCGTTATTCAATTCCTCGAAGGGGTGGTAGATGAGATGAATTCACCCACTGATGAGCAAGCAGCGCTGATTAAGCTAACGATGGAAGGCAAAGCTATGAGTTATCCTGACCGATACCACCAAGAGAACCTGCTGAACTTGCATAGAGCTAAGATACACCTTGAAATGGCGATCGGACTACTAAGCCAGTAAATCAGTTTACGACCGGAATGCAAACTGTCCCCGGTATCCTAAGCCTGGGACTTTTTTTATGTCTATTTTCATAATTCTTAGGAACGTGGATTAAATAAAATGCAAAACTTCATCCTGCCTCTAGCTTTCCTCTCCAATATATCGGAGAGGGATTGAGGGTGAGGTAAGCCAGGGACATAAATTGTATGTTATTTAATTCTTATTCCTGAGAGTATTAGTCTAAGAACTTTAGGGATATAAAATAGAGAGAAATATGGAATAGAGAGAAATAGTAAATTGATTTTAGAAATCAAATTAGAAAATTACTAGAGAGATAATTCTCTCAAAATAGTAGCTCAAATGTACTAATAAGGGCAAATACTAGAAATTTAGTAGAAGTAAAGTGTAACAGGCATGAAAGCATTGGAAATAGGTCATTCTGTTGATTCCCGATATAACCCAGCAGCGATTGAGGAAAAATGGCAAAAAACATGGGTAGAACTTGGCTTAGATAAGACACCGACAGCTAGCAACAAGCCAAAATTTTATGCTTTATCTATGTTTCCTTATCCATCGGGCAGCCTACACATGGGTCACGTCCGTAATTATACGATTACCGATGTGATTGCCCGCCTGAAGCGAATGCAAGGGTATCGGGTAATACACCCAATGGGTTGGGATGCCTTTGGCTTGCCAGCAGAAAACGCCGCCATTGACCGTGGTGTACCGCCAGCACAGTGGACTTATCAAAATATTGCCCAGATGCGGCAGCAATTGCAGCGTCTTGGTTTATCCATCGACTGGGAATGTGAACTTGCGACTTGTTCACCGGATTATTACAAGTGGACACAATGGATTTTCTTGCAGTTTTTGCAAGCGGGGTTAGCTTACCAAAAAGAAGCAGCCGTAAACTGGGACCCCATTGATCAAACTGTACTGGCAAATGAGCAAGTCGATAACGAAGGACGTTCTTGGCGCAGTGGGGCAATAGTTGAGCGCAAATTATTGCGGCAGTGGTTTTTTAAGATTACCGATTACGCCGAAGAATTACTCAATGACTTGGATAAGTTGACAGGTTGGCCGGAACGTGTGAAGCTGATGCAGGCAAACTGGATTGGTAAATCCACAGGCGCTTACTTAGAATTTGCGATCGCTGGGATAGATGAAAAAATCGGCGTGTACACCACACGTCCAGATACCATTTATGGTGTCAGCTACCTAGTGTTAGCACCAGAACATCCCTTAACTAAGCGCGTCACCACAAAAGAACAACAAGCAGCAGTAGAAACCTTTATTAAAGAAGTTTCCAATCAAAGTGAGTTGGAACGTACCTCTGAAGACAAACCTAAGCGGGGTATCTCCACAGGTGGGGCGGCAATTAACCCATTTACAGGGGAAGAAGTGCCGATTTGGATTGCTGACTATGTACTGTATGAGTATGGTACTGGGGCAGTAATGGGCGTACCAGCACACGATGTCCGGGATTTTAAGTTTGCCAAAAATTACGATTTGCCAGTTGATTTTGTCATCGCTTCCCCAGATGATGTTGCAGATTTTGACTTAACTCCAACATCAGAGATAGATGAAGTTACACAACTCATCCAAATTGAATATAACCAGGCATATACTGAACCAGGAATTTTAATTAATTCTGGGGCTTTTACTGGTATGGCTTCCACAGATGCTAAACAAGCAATAATTGAATCCGCCGAAAAACAAGGTTTTGGGAAAGTGCGGGTGCAATATCGCTTGCGGGATTGGTTAATTTCGCGGCAGCGTTACTGGGGCGCACCGATACCTGTAATTCACTGTCCCAACTGTGGGATAGTACCAGTGCCTGACAAAGATTTACCAGTACAGTTGCCGGAAGAGGTGGAATTTACTGGACGTGGCGGTTCACCTTTAACTCAGTTGGAAAGCTGGGTAAATGTACCTTGTCCGACTTGTGGCACTCCGGCGAAGCGGGAAACCGACACGATGGATACTTTTATTGATTCCTCGTGGTATTTCTTGCGCTTCCCTGATGCTAAAAATGAACAACAGGTTTTCGATTCCAATAAAATTAACGACTGGATGCCAGTAGATCAGTACGTGGGTGGGATTGAACACGCGATTTTACATTTATTGTATTCGCGGTTCTTTACTAAAGTGTTGCGGGACAGAGAATTATTGAACTTTGACGAACCCTTCCAACGCCTGTTAACTCAAGGTATGGTACAAGGTTTAACTTACCTAAATCCCAACAAGGGCGGTAAAGATAAATGGATTCCTTCTAATTTGGTAAATTCAGCCGACCCCCGCGACCCCGATACAGGTGAACCATTGCAACGTCTTTACGCCACCATGTCTAAATCAAAAGGCAACGGTGTAGCGCCAGAAGATGTAATTTCCAAATACGGTATAGACACAGCGCGGATGTTCATTTTGTTCAAAGCGCCGCCAGAAAAAGACCTGGAATGGGATGAAGCCGATGTGGAAGGACAATTCCGCTTTCTAAATCGAGTTTGGCGTTTGGTGACAGATTATGTTGCGGCTGGGGTATCTCGTAAGAAAGCCCAATCTGATTTAACTAAAACAGAAAAGGATTTGCGGCGGGCGATTCACACGGCTATTCAAGCGGTGACAGAAGATGTGGAGGACAGTTATCAATTCAACACAGCTATTTCCGAATTGATGAAGTTGAGTAACGCCCTAACTGATGCTGACGGCAAAAATTCACCAATTTATGCAGAAGGTATTCGGACTTTGGTGGTGTTACTAGCACCCTTTGCACCACACATTGCTGATGAATTATGGCATTTATTGGGTGAAAGTGATTCAGTTCACACTCAAAGTTGGCCATCATTTGACCCGGCTGCTTTGGTAGCTGATGAAATCACTTTAGTGATTCAAATTATGGGTAAAACTCGCGGCGCGATTCAAGTACCAGCACAAGCAGATAAAGCAGCATTGGAAAAATACGCCCGTGAATCAGAAATTGCCCAGCGTTACATTGAGGGTAAAGAGATTAAAAAGGTAATTGTGGTGCCTGGAAAGTTGGTGAATTTTGTCGTCAGCTAAGTAGAGGTTTGCGTAAAATGGTAGGGAATTGAGGGTTGAAATTTAAACGCAAAGGGAAGGCAGCGCGTTGGGCGGGTTTCTCGACTTGAAGCGACTGCCGTCGCAAAGGGAAGCGCGGACGGACGCGGAGAATTTGCTATGAATTAATGGAATGTTGTACTTAGGAATCGATAAAGTTGTAAATGTAGCCTGACAAAACATCTGAGGATTTACATCTGTGACACTCAAAGAGTTAGAACAACAACTTCTTGCCCTCAGTCCTGATGAAAAATTGCAGGCTATACAGTTACTTGCTCAAAGTCTCGGTAAGAATTGGCAAGGAATTGAGAAAACTCCTAGAGTCTGTGGTGGAGAGGCTCGCATGGCTAAAACTCGTATTCCCGTCTGGGTACTTGTGGAAGCTCGCCGTCTTGGATATAGTGATGCTGACCTTCTGAGGAGGTATCCAACCATTACAGCTACAAATTTAGCTTTTTGATAGAACACGCAAACTTGAAATGTTAAGATGCGATGTCTACGACGGGCTACGCCTACGCACGGATGCTAAAGTCATAAAGCATGTGTTGCAAGAACTATTGTAACAGTAGTTTCTTTCTCTGGTATATGTGTATTTAAAAACATCTGTATGAGCGTCCAGATAGTAAGACTGTTTTATTTACACACGAAAAAGCGCTTGAGAGTTTTGCTCACTCAAGCGCTTTCCCGTAAAAGCTTATACCAACTCACTCGTTTGATGCAACATTTGAAATCTGCAACACTCCCTGAGGAGACAGCATTGCGAGGATAACTTGTGACAAACATGTGGTGAAATGGTATCACTCCTTGCACTAACTAAGAATATCTCTTTTGCAATAATACCGGGGATCTGGTGAGTGACAGTTTATGAACTGAACACTAGTTAAAAATGACTCACCATGAATAGTAACTAAGAAGACTAAAAAGGATTGTAGCAAATTTGTAAGTATAGTATAAAAAGTTATAGTTTATTCGCAATCGCCTAACTCTGAGTGCAGTTTCAGAATGTGCAGCAATTAGTAGCATAAATATCTCAACTTCGGCGGCAAATAAACCACCATTGAGTAAGCCAGAGAAGTATTGGATATTAGCATCGAAGCGTATTTGAACTGAAATAAATTATAGCGCCCTCCATAGATGGAGATATTCTTTAAAGAATGGCAACCCAAGAACAAATCCTCGACTCAAGCAGATTGAAAACTTTCGGTTGGGTATCTTCTATCTCTTAGCAAACGGTAACATCCAAGGCTTCCGCATAGTGTAGGGGGTTACTTCCTTCGTTGAAGCAAAAATGCAGCTTTTTCACCGACGATTGCCGCGATGTTCAAAACGAGTTCGCGTGTTTCTATAAAAACAACAGAACATCAGTTTTAAGTAAGTCGTGGAGAAAATTTATAAGTATGTAACAAAGAGTTAAGCAGAAGAA
>NZ_JABXKJ010000139.1 GCF_017115085.1 Nostoc sp. NMS7
ATTGACGCTCGCACCCAGCAAATATGGGCTTTATCCTCTTAAGTTGACACCAATGGGCAACTCCGTGCCCCTACAAGAAATCTATATGTATCAGGGTTTGTGTGAAATGGTATTAGAGGTTGTTTGAAAAGTGGTTGGCTGTGATTTTAGGCACTTATTGATCCCCCCTAGCCCCCCTTTTTAAGGGGGGAACCGGAATCAAAGTCCCCCAATTGATCGGGGGATTTAGGGGGATCTAGAACGTTTTGCTACTGATAAGAGGACTTTTTAAACATCCTCTTAAGTAGATTTTGTTATTTTCCAGATAAGGTCGTTTATCTGCTGTAACTTTGAGTTATAAATTTTCTCAATTCCAGCTTTTAATAAGTCGGAGGGATTGAACAAGAATATGTCAGTAAAACCATTAGTAATCTCTGGTAAATGATTTTTATCTACAATTTGAAATTTGACTTTTGGATCAACCAAGTAACCAAGCATTTGTATTGGTGGAAGTATATTATCAGTATCACTAATTAAAAGTGGTTTGTTTCCTTGACTAATAATGTTAGCAATTTTAGGATATTCTTGGTATTTTTCAGGTAATTTGTTCCACCAAATCTGGGCTTGAGACTGGATCAGACCAGATGTAACTCCGCTGATAATTACTATGAATGCTACAAGTGACCAGAGCTTTTTTTGCCAAACTTTAGTAGAAACAGACGTGATTTTGGTAGTAAATAGATAAGCAACAGCTAACTGTATACCTAAAACTGAGGGAAGTGTATATCGACTAGTAGCGTATCGCTTTTGAAAGACAAAATCCGCTATCAGTAGGGGAATCCCTACAGATCCAATTAAGGTTAAAACAAATAACCAAACTTCTTTAGAGCTTCTTCGATAGATAAAATAAATTGAGTAGACCATTAGAACTAAAATAATTAAAATAAAAGGGATTAATGCAATCTTAAGTTTTCCTGGGTCGCTAGGGCTAATACCTAAATCAAGAAAAGTCCGACTGAAAATCCCAGCCCACCTTGTAACTGAGCCAAATAATGTTTGTTTAGTATTTGTCCAATCTACTGCTTCTGGTTGAGGGTTAGTAATAATAATCCAAATCCAAGGTACAAAACTTATAAACCCTGCAAGCGATGATACCAGGTAATAAATCGATGTTTTACTCAATCGGAAGCGTTCGATTGCAATTAGATAAATTCCCTGTGCAAAAGCAACCAAGGTAAAAAATAGATGAGTATAAAACCCTAGTGATAATGTTATTGCATAAATGCACCAACTAATCTTTGTTTTAAGGCGCATGGCTCGCAGCAGTGCTAGGCTCGATATTAAAATGGTTACGATCCATAAACTATATGCTCTTGCTTCTTGGGCATACACGACATGAATAGGTGAAACGGCTACTAACGCGATCGCTACCCACCCGATTAGTGAAGACCCAAATAATTCTTTACATAGCCAATAAAGACAAGGAAAGGTCAGCAGACTCAGGAATGCCGAAAAACTTCTTGTCGCTGCTACAGAATTCCCAAACAATTCTACCCAAAACCGGGTGATCAAGATGTATAGCGGCAAAATCTGCGAGTCTTCTAAAATAACCCCTTTAATAGTATCAGCTGTGTTTTTTTCAGGATTGGGATACTGGTATTTATGCAACTCTTCTATGCTGATCAAATGACCATTACCTAACTGCTTTTTCATTTCTGACTGTGTATAGCCAGATATGCGTAATGATGAGAAAACTTCATCACCCCAATAAATCTTTTTGTCAATATTGACGAAGCGAAAAAATACACCTATTACTAATAGGATGATGATTAAAAAACGTAACCAAGATTTAGAAATAAGCCAGTTCTGCGACAATTGCTTTTTCATGCAGTTTTCAATCTCCTCAAAGCCTTTATAAACGGTGGTAAAATTTGATTCTGATTGCTCGCCAGAATCGTTTTTTAGCAGTCATTTGGGTTTCAATGTTACTTTAATACGTATTGCCACACGCTACAAGTATTTATTGAAAACTCTTGCCATCCAAAAATTACAGCTGCTATCCAACAATAATTGTAGGACTTACGCAAAAATATACCCTGTAGGGGCAATTCATGTAGCTTTAAGGGACTTCCAAGAAATAAATTACTACTACTTGTGGGGTGGGCGACACGAGAGCCCAGTAACCAAAGGCTCTCGTGTCGCCCACCCCACAATAAATAGTTGGATGTTTTTTTATTTGTCAGTCTCTTAGCTGACCGCAGGGTATTGCCCCTACCTAAAAATTATTCTTTTGGGCTATTGTTTGCGTAAGTCCTGGATTCAACACTGAAGTACTTTTAAGTATGGGGTTTCCCCTCTGCTATCTGCCCCCTACCTTTTCACCTCGAAGCTAAGAGTGGGGTGACTCAGCACTACTAAAACAGTCATGTCGGACAGTTCGATGTCATTTTGCCATCTTCTCTACTTATTGGCATCTTCCGTAATAGAATTAAGAACGAAGCCCTTGTAAAGCCTTCAACTATCAAAAGATAGAAGCTCTAGGAGCAGATTTTAGCAAATATCAGTAAATCGAAAATCTGTATTCAAAGTAAGCTTGTAGCACCTAAAACGCTTGTAAGATTTTTATGACTTCCCGTATTCGCTTTTTAATGTGTCCTCCTGACCACTACGATGTGGACTATGTGATTAATCCCTGGATGGAAGGGAATATTCACAAATCATCGCGCGATCGCGCCGTTCAACAGTGGCAAGGATTACACCAGATCCTTAAAGAACACGCAATTGTAGACTTAGTACCACCGGAAAAAGGCTGGCCTGATTTGGTTTTTACCGCCAACGCTGGGTTAGTACTAGGGAATAACGTCGTGCTCAGTCGCTTTTTACATAAAGAACGTCAGGGAGAGGAGCCTTTCTTCAAACAATGGTTTGAGGCAAATGGTTATACAGTCAATGAACTCCCCAAAGATTTGCCGTTTGAAGGAGCCGGGGACGCACTGCTGGATCGAGAAGGACGCTGGTTATGGGCAGGATACGGTTTCCGCTCGGAATTAGATTCTCACCCTTATCTAGCTAAATGGCTGGATATTGAGGTGCTTTCCCTACGACTCATAGATGAACGTTTCTATCACCTGGATACCTGTTTTTGTCCCCTAGCAAATGGCTATTTGCTATACTATCCCGGCGCTTTCGATTCCTACTCCAACCGCTTAATTGAGATGCGAGTCGCACCAGAAAAGCGCATCGCCATTGAAGAAGCCGATGCAGTCAACTTCGCTTGTAATACAGTGAATGTGGAGAGCATCGTGATCATGAACAAGGCGAGTGAGGCTTTAAAAACCCGCCTTGCAGATGCCGGTTTCCAAGTGCTGGAAACGCCACTTACGGAATTTCTCAAAGCTGGTGGCGCGGCTAAATGCTTAACTCTGCGGGTGACGGAACCAGTTAGAGATGAAATCCATGCTAATGTCTCGGTAGAAAGCCGCGTCATTCGGATGGAAGGACACTTGCTGGACGCTGGCTTAATTAACCACGCTTTGGATTTAATTATAGATACCGGGGGAAGCTTCCAAGTCCTGAATTTCAACTTGGGAGAACAGCGCCAAAGTACCTCAGCCGCCGAAGTGAAGGTATCAGCACCATCCCATGAGGTGATGGAAGAAATCATCTCACTGTTGATTGATTTGGGTGCTGTAGATTTACCGCATGATGAGCGAGATGCTAAACTGGAGCCTGTGATCCAAGCTGGTGTAGCGCCTGATGATTTCTACGTCAGTACGATTTATCCCACGGAAGTCCGCATTAATGGTGAGTGGGTGAAGGTGGAAAATCAACGCATGGATGGGGCGATCGCGATTACTCAAACTGCCAATGGCTTACTCGCTCGGTGTAAAATACTCCGCGATTTAGAAGTTGGCGAACAGGTAATTGTAGACGTGTTAGGTATCCGCACCATCCGCAAAACGGAATCGCGGGAACAACGCATTACCCAAGAATTTAGCTTTATGTCGGCGGGGGTTTCCAGCGAACGGCGCGTGGAATTGGTGGTTGAGCAAGTGGCTTGGGAATTGCGGAAAATCCGCGATGCTGGGGGTAAGGTAGTTGTCACGGCTGGGCCGGTGGTGATTCATACTGGTGGCGGCGAACACTTGGCACAACTAATTCGAGAAGGATATGTACAGGCGTTGCTGGGTGGTAATGCGATCGCAGTTCACGACATTGAGCAAAATATCATGGGCACTTCCTTGGGTGTAGACATGAAGCGGGGTGTCGCCGTCCGTGGTGGGCATCGCCATCACCTGAAGGTAATTAATACTATCCGTCGTTATGGCAGCATTCCGAAAGCTGTGGAGGCGGGGGCGTTTAAAAGTGGCGTGATGTATGAGTGTGTCCACAATAATATACCTTTTGTGCTTGCTGGATCGATTCGGGATGACGGGCCTTTACCTGATACCCAAATGGATTTGATTAAAGCACAGGAGGAATACGCTAAACACTTAGAAGGCACGGAGATGATTTTAATGCTATCATCAATGCTGCACTCGATTGGAGTCGGGAATATGACTCCGGCTGGAGTGAAAATGGTATGTGTGGATATTAATCCAGCTGTGGTGACTAAGTTAAGCGATCGCGGTTCTGTAGAATCAGTAGGTGTGGTGACGGATGTGGGTTTGTTCCTCAGTCTGTTGATTCAGCAGTTGGATAAGTTAACAAGTCCTTATGTTAATAAGGTAGGTTAAGAATACATAGACGTGAAACGGTGAGCCAGTCCGGTGGACGGGTTCCCCGGCATAAAGGAACTGGCGAACCCGTAGGGCTTCCCGCAGAGGACGCAGATAAAGGGAGATGACAAGAGTAGCTTTCAGTGAAGAATTGCAGGTTAATTGGGTCAGTTTGATTGCTGATTTTATGTTGGTGGGGATGGTTTTTGGCCCGCCAATTGCTCCCTTTCTGGCTGCGTCTGGGGTATCTTTGCTTGGGGAAATTGCGGACATCATTTATTTCATGGGTAATCATGTATGTCCGCAACCAACTATGGGGTTAGATTTAGCACCACCGTTTATGATGGTTGTGTGTATGCGTTGCTATGGCACTGTCACGGGTTTGCTGATTACTCGCCTGCTGTATGGGCTAACTGGTGGTAAGGGATTTTACTGGTTAAGTCAGTATGGCTGGAGTGGTGTGGCGATCGCAACTCTGCTGATGATGGCTTATCCTTTGGAATTGGCAGCACAGGTTTTTGGTTTGTGGAGTTTTAATAACTATCTAGTTACACCTTTTGGGTTGATTACGGGTTTGGCGTGGGGATTGTTTACTATGCCCATTTTGCACGGCTGGCGGGGTGCTAAACCGTATTGATTTACCGGACTGGAGGCTGATTTATCGTGAGTTCGATGAACCTCTCCCGGACAGCCTCCCTCTCCGAAACGGAAAGGGAGGAGCAACGAAAAATTAAGCTTTTTGCTCCCCTCTGTGCGTCGGAGAGGGGCTGGGGGAGAGGTCAAATAAGACTTGTCGAACTCACGTTATGTTTACGTTTGAGCCGTAAGCCTAAACTTAAAGCTGCAAAAGTTAATACACCCAATGCTAAATTAGGTTCGGGAACACTGCTAATAATAGACTTATTTTCGTTTGTAATCCCATTCCAGCTACCAAAGTCAGTTAAAAGCAATTGGTAGCTAAACACGCCATCTGAATCTCCAATAAGTTGCAGAGGTGTTGAAAATTTCAAGACAGTGCCATCGAGGCTGTATGGTACTGAACCCCGAATCTTACCCCAGCCTCCTGAATTTGGTTCCAATGGGCCAACTGAAAAAACATCACGTATCCTCACGTCACCTGCAACCGGAATTTCATCTCCGCGAATAATTGAGGAAAAGTTACTATAGATACGGGAGGCATTCACAATAGGCAATTCCCCATGCGGATCGATAAAGTATTGGAAAGAGTTGCTTTGCCTCTTGAATTTGTCAACTGTGAAAAAGTCTGGCACCTGATTAAAATTTATCGTGAATAACACTTCTTTAGTATCAAGATTTACTACGGCTGACTCTGATTCAACTAATAGTACTGCTTGCGCTATTTGCCCTGTGCCCAACGCAATAAAAGCTGCTCCAAAAATAGACACTGCGAATTTTTGTGCAAATTTCATAAAAATTACTTGATTAACCGTAGTATGACATCAAGATAATACAGCTATTAACGTATTAATTGAAAGTTATCAGAGTAATTTCACTGCAAATTTATTTTTTATTTTAGAGAATTTTTAATAAATATCATACTAGATGAGGATATTGAATACTAAGGAGTTCCTTGGCAGCGAATAATTAGCGATCGCTAGTACTCTAAATACTAGCGATCGCTGTATTTGTTATCGCTGTGGTTTTATACTGCGTGTACTTACCTTCACCTGCTGAGATCCTTCAACGATCTGGTAGAATTTGTCTTCTAATTTTTGCATACATGCCGACCAATCAAATTCGAGTATGGAGGGGCGAGCGTTTTTAGTCATATCTGCTTTCAAATCAGGATTTCCCAAAATCGCAATCACCTTTTGGGCGAAGTCTGTAGGATTGTTAGGTTGGGCAAGGAAGCCGTTACGCCCAGGAAATACCTGTTCTGAGGTTGAGGGTGCAACAACAGCAACTACAGGGGTTCCAGACGCTAATGCCTCGTTATTTGTAGTGCAGAAGTTCTCGGTAATGGAGGGGTTGATAAAAACATCCGCTCTAGCAAACCAACCCAAAAGTTCTGTGCCGTGAGACTCACCCCATACAGTAATACCCGATCCAAACTTTTGGGCACGCTGACGGATTTCTTTATCTAGGGGACCACTACCAACAATCACCAGATGGACATCAGGGATTTTGGCAGCAATGAGCGGAAATATATCAAGTAATTGGTTAACATTCTTTTCGGGGGTAATGCGTCCGACAAACAAAAGAGTCCGTCGGTTATCATTAGGAATGGGGTTGTAAGAAATGTTTCGCGGGTGAAATTTTTCGCAATCGATGCCTTGATAAGCGACGTATTCAGCGCGTTGGCATTTCAGTTCTTGGTATTTAGTGAGTTGTTCTTTAGAAGAGAAGTAATTGAAGTCATAAGACTCACTAAATTGCTTGACTAAAGTGGGAATGAGCGGACGAAACAAGCTAAAGAACCTATCTCCAAAGTAATATTTGATATACGCAACGATATCTGTATGGAAGAGTGATATTATTGGCGTTCTTGTTCGTTTTGCGTATTCAACGCCGATGGGACGACCATAACCTTGCAAGAAAAATGAGTATAAACCTCTCATTTGCGCCGCTTCTTCAACCACTATAATATCGGGTTTGAATTTCTCCAATAATTTGGTATCGCTCCAATGTCGATAGTGCAATGGTTGAGGAAGAGACTTATATAATATGAGTGGTTCTGTAGGGAATGCGTAAGCAGAGAAGTTGGGGAAAGACTGAATTTCATCTAAACCGGGCATGGGGCGATCGCCTACATTTTTGGGGTAGCGATCGTTAATTTGCGGATGGATTAGAAAAACCTCATGTCCTTGCTCTAGCAACCAACGAACCCGTTGGTGTACTGCAACGGAAACTCCAGTTAAGAAAGGAGCGTACAATCCTGTAAACAGTGCAATGCGAAGTTTTTGCTTAGTCATAGAAAAGGGAAGATTTTACGAAAATGGTGGTTTTTAATTGATGGTTTACGCAGCGAATGTTTTTTAAACATCCTGATTAGTTGGCTCACAAATTCCCCCTAATGCAGTTAAAATAAGAATTTACAAACTTTAAATTAGTCTAAGTTACCGATTGTGAAGCTGATGTTTATAAACCAGGTTTAAAATTTATCAAAACATCCAAAACCCTCATTCAAAATTCCCCTTAATATATTTATCTAAACCCTTGCCACTAATGCAAATACATTTTGCTAATCAACAAACAAAAACGTCTATTTTGACAAGAGTTATAGCTAATATTGTTCTACTAAATATAAGATAATATAATTGGAAGACTAGGGAATGTTTAGTGTAATAACTTTCATGCCCTAGTTCATATCTAGCAATTCAGTTCAAAGAGAAACCTTACTATCAATAGGCTGATCCAACCATTGATAAGGGCGATATTCCACTAGCCTGACATTCCAGGGGCCTTGAACCCGATAGCTGACACCCCGCCAAGTAACTGTTGAGATCCACAGGGATGATAGTATTGCGAACCCATAAACCCATTGTGTCAAGGGAATCGCAATTAACATTTTGATGATTGTAGCAGCTGATAATTTTGCGTAGACGTGCAACGGCTTGCCGATAGGCATCGCTTGGTTATTAGAGCGAACCACTCGCTGTATTTCTAATTCCAACACCAGCATTACCAAAAGTAATGAGACAGTATAGACTCCATAGCAGCTTAATAAGACAGTCGCAGCTTCCCATTTTGCCTCTAACAACGACTTTAGAATTAAGATGATGACTGTAGTAGGAAACAAAATGCTAGAAACAGCTTCACTAACTAAAGCCAACCAACGTGGATGATACAATCGAGAATACAGCATTAGACGCTTGAGATCGTCTATTAAGTTGAATAAATCAGTCTCTTCACGATTTACTATCAACAGCGAAGGCACAAACTTTACCTGCAACCCATGTTTTTTGAGGATGTTGTGCATCATAAAATCTTCGCCTAAAGCTTGTTCCCATTTATCTAGCAATTCTGTTTGGCGAAGCACTTCTGTTTTCACAGCCAAAGTCCCACCCCAAGGAATTTGGAAGAGAAACATTTGCACTACAGTAGCTACATTGCCTGCGTACCGCACTAAAGATCCCCAATACTTACCTGTAGGTACGTACCAACGATTACCTGTTGTTGCCCCCACTTTGGCATCCCCTAGAGGGCTGACTAATTCTCGCAGCCAATTCATATGTACTATAGTATCAGCATCTACTAGAGCAACCACTTTGTAAGAATCGTCCAACTCACGCACAGCTTGCACTAAAGAACTGCATTTTAGACTACAATTGTTTCGTACTATTCTCAAAGGGCTGATTTGAACGTTAGTCGCTTCTTGTTCTGTGATCGTTTCACTAGCAATTTTCCAAGCTGGATCTTCGTGACTATCAACGATCAACTTTAAATCATACTGTGGATAGTTTTGATTTAGGAGCGATCGCAAACATCTAGGCAAAAACGGATCGGCTCCGCGTAGGCAAAGAATCACTGCTGTTTTGGGCAACTGATCATCTGGTAATAACTTTTTTTTAGATGAGCGCAGATACCATATAAAGACAAGCGTTAAACACACCTGAATAACCACCCAACTCATCAAAGACTTAGACAGAAATGTGGCCAAATCTTCCATTAAATTTTTAATCTCCGGTAGAATCTCGGCTTGTTTATATGTAGGTGTCAGCTAAACCGTAATTCTGAAGAATTGGGCATTGGGCATAGATAGGTTATTCTCCTTGTCCCCCTTGTCCCCCTCATCTCCCTCATCCCCCCACTCCCCACTCCCCACTCCCTTTACGAATCAAGCGAATATTTGATGGTAATATTGACTGTTGTATTTTTGTTTACAACAAAACTGGCATCACGAAACTTTGGTGTACCTGTTTCTATGGACACAGTGGGATTTTTAGAAATCCCAAAACCTTCTTTAGGAATACCGAAAAAGTCTTTATTGAGTTTGCGATCGCCATTCTGATCATCAACCACGGCGACAGCATAAGTTCCAGGCTTCAAACCGAAAAATTCTTTTTTTACAGAACTTCCAGTAATCTTAACGCAGCCACTTTGATCTTCGCTATTACCACTCGTCGGAAATCCTCGTTCACTTGGATAAAGTCGCAAGCAAATCTCACCTTTTTGGTGATGTATTCCATTTACAACTACAGTAAGCGTTGCAGTTGGCTCGGCATTCACTGTTTTAGCAAAGCTGATGCTCACTAAAGTAGCAACTAAAACACGACACAATTGAGATACTTTCAACATAGTTTTGTAGTCAGAATAGGTGATTTTGGGGCTGATAAAAAGGGAGCATCTCAGTTTTGCAAAAATACCAGATGAGAAACAATATTCTTGCTCCCTCTCCTTACTCCTTAGTAAGGAGAGGGTTGGGGTGAGGTTTTACAAAACAAAACTTTTTACGAAAGTGAGATGCTGCCTGAGAAAAAGCTGCAACAGCAAACTTTTATTTCTGAACTAATTTATTCAAAATGTGATTTGCTGTTCTGGAATTGATGCTGGTTGCCAATTTTTCCAAAGTCCTTGCAGCACTCTTAGAAAATCTTTCAGCAAAAGATATTCTGTGCCTTTTAACTGCTGATGTAGACTTCGATGACAACACAGCCGCTCATTCAAACTCAGGGGACTACGCCATATAGAGAATACATACTCCCAGAGTATTCTCCAATGTGGCAATAAAATTTGTCCTTTCTTTGCTGAATCAAACCATACTGTATATGCGTAAAAATCAGGCAGCATACTCAATAATGTTTTTTGATTTTTGTCAGCAAACAACAAGTAATTGGGAAAGAACATACTCATTGATTGTTGCGGATGACTTCTGGCAAAAAACAGGTATTCAGGGATTTCATAAAACCTCCCAAGAATACCAAGTCTTAACAAGAGAATTCCATCTGCATTACCATAACCACCCATCGGCGGTATCATTCTCAAAGCACTGGTGCGAATTACCCCATAACATTGATAGCATAAATGCTTAGTCAGCAATTCGTGAAACCGCTCGTGTGGTTTTAGTGCATCTGCCTTGAGTTTGATATCGTAATTTTGGAGAAAATCCCCCTGTTCATCAATGAAATATACTTGGGAATGACACAAGATGATCGTCGGATCTTGGTCAAGCACCTCAATACACTTCTTGATAAAATCTGGAGCATGTAGATCATCATGGGCTGCCCATTTAAAGTACTCACCTGAAGACAATTCAAAGACACGATTGAAGTTGCGAGCGCAACCGATATTCTTTTGATTGCGGTAGTAACAGATACGTTTATCTTGTTCGGCATAAGCTCTACAAATTTCCTCAGTTTTATCTGTAGATGCATTATCTGAAATAATTATTTCAAAATCTTCAAAGGTTTGAGCCAAGAGTGAATCTATGGCTTCTTTGAGAAATTTTTCACCATTGTATACAGGTAATCCGATGCTCAAGCGTGGCTGATTGCTACTCATAGAAAACAAGTATTCAAAAAATCTGGGGATTATTTTATGCTTAATTGCAGCTAATTCTTAGGCAGATGCAACAATGATTACAAAAATCTGTGGACTATTTGATCAACTTTTGGATATCTGTTTTTTGCAGCCATTCATGTGTTAGCTGCATACCTGATTCTAGGTCAATTGTTGGTTTATAATTTAACAGGGTTTGTGCTTTGACAATAGAACAAGCATAGGGACGAGTCATAAAATCTATAGACTCTGGTAAGATATCAACTTTTTGGCGAAAAAGTTTTTGTCCTTGAACACGTAGCTTTAGAAACAACTTGATTTCATCTTTCGGTAATGAAAGGGGTGCTTGTAAACCTTCCATCGCTGCTAAACGCATGAAATACTCTTTCCACGAAGTTTCTTGTCCGTCGGTGATATTAAATATTTCACCGTAGGTTTCTTTTTCTATCGCCAGAAAGATGCCATCAATTAGGTTATCTATATATACATGATTGATTACTCCTTTACCATCGTTGGCATAGGCAAATAATTTTTGACGCATCATCAGAATTGGCCTGACTATCCAGGGAATACTTCCTGGGCCGTAAATATCTCCGGCTCGAATAACAATGATGCCAAAATCTGAGGGATTATTCAGTTCTAAGAGTGCTGTTTCTGCTTCTATTTTCGTTTGACAGTAGGGATTATTTTCGCCAGAGAGTGGCCCGGATTCTGTAACACTATTAGGATAATTGAAACCGTAAACCATCACACTGGATAGATGCACAAATGTTTTCACACCAGCCTGTTTAGCGGCTTTAGCAATGTTGACAGTACCGCCAACATTGACATCACGAAAATGCTTAATTGCACCAGCTTCTTCGGCAATTTGATATGTATGTAAAACGATGTCTACTCCCTGACAAGCTTTTTGGGCAATAGTAGCATCAGTGATACTACCAATAATTACCTCAACACCTAAATTCTGTAATTGTTTGTTTTGTTCTGTAGAACTTTGCAGTCCGCGAACCTTCATTCCTTGCGCTATGGCTAACTCGGCTGTACGTAATCCGACAAGTTCATCAATCCCGGTAATTAGGAGGGTTTTGTTTTTGAGGTTCATAAAGTAGGGGTTATACGAATTTGGGATTTTGGATTAAAAATCTGTTATCGGTGAAAGAATACCGAATATTTTTTATCTGATGCAGAGGTGCAGAGAGAAAAAATAGGTAATCTTAATAGAGCTTTGCATAAATTTATAGCGAATCGAATTGACAAACTCTACGTTTCAAAATCAATCCTGAGTTAGCCACTAATTAACGCAAAGCAACACTTTGAGTCCACAGGTAATTATTGCTTAGAAAATATCTCCCGGATCTGCGGAGCGGAGTTTGTTGATTGCAAGCGCTCCTGATGTGATACACATTAAAACTGCTGAAGTCAAAACAATCAGGGCATTATTAGTGGTCATAACTATTGGTAATTTAGTTGCTTGTTCTGCAAAACTATATAGCAAGATAGAAGTAAGAAATCCGGGAATATAACCTAAAATCGCCAAAATTAAAGCTTGCTGAAATACCACATTTAATAAATATCTATTGGCATAACCTATGGCTTTTAAAGTGGCATAAGCAACGAACTGTGTAGCAATATTGCTGTAAAGAATTTGATAAACAATAACTACCCCCACAACCGCAGCCATTGTCAACATCAAGTTAAGTATAAAACCAATGGGTGTTCTGACTGCCCAATATTTTTTTTCAAAATTGATAAAGCCTTGGCGTGTGAAAACTTGGACATCATTAGGCAAAGTTGCTTGCAAATTTTTCACTACTGTTTCTGCATTAGTACCAGGTTTGAGGGAAATCAAACCGATATCGATCATATCTGCCGGACGACTATTAGGATTTATCCTTAAGAAAGTTGAGTCACTAACAAGTAAATTTCCGTCTACCCCAAAGGAAGGTCCTAAGCTGAATAAACCACCAATTCTCACTCTATAACCAATTAATGAATTGAATGGAAATATTTCAATTGTTTGTGCAGTCTCTCCCGCATCAAATTTTTCCGCTATTGGGCCAAACTCTGGACGCGAAATCCGGTCAAAAAGCATGACATCGGGAATTTTGAGTTTATCTAAATTTTCCTCAACTTCTGGGATGTCCATCACAGGTTTGCCTGGATCGAAACCAATAACGTATATTGAATATTTCTCACCAGTTGCCGGATTTTTAAGTTTGGCAAATTGCAAATACATCGGGCTAACTGACTCTACGCCATTAAAACCCAGAGATTGGTATAAACGAGTCCGCGAAAAGCTTTGATTTGAGGTCAAAGATTTATATTGCGAACTAACTAAAAATAAATCTCCCTTGAGATGCTGATGCACTGCGGTTGCACTGGAATAAAGAGCATCTTGAAAACCAAGTTGCACAAACATTAGCAGCACAATAAAACCAATCCCGGCTACAGCTACTAGTAAACGAACTTTTTGCTGGGCTAGCTGTAGCCATCCTAAAGGAATTTTGAAAATCATGGATTTATTTGTTAGTTGTTATTAGTAATTGGTGATTGACTAATTACTAAATATGAATGGCAACATCTACCTGTAAGTTAGTGAAACGAGCCACTCGCTGACTATCTGCGGGATTATCAATAGAGATTTTTACCTCAATTATTCTGCGGTCTGTATCTGATCCAGGGTTGAGGCTGAATATATTTTGCTTGTCAACTTGCCAACCAATTTCTTTCACAGTTCCCTGTAATTTTCCAGTAAATGCAGTGCTGATAATGGTGGCTTTTTGTCCTACACGTACTTTTTGAACATCGGTTTGATACACCTCTGCAATCACATACATTTGAGATGTCTTACCTATTTCAGCAAATCCTCTGCTGGTGCTGATTACTTCTCCTGTTTTGGCATGAATTTTCAAAATTTTGCCATTTATGGGAGATTTGATGTAACTTAAATCTAAGTCGGCTTTTGCTTGTTGAACAGAAGTTGTGGCACTGTTGACTTCGGTTTGTGCTACTTGAACATCTACACTACGCACTTCACTAATACTCTTAAGTTGCGCTTGTGCTTGCTTGCGTTGTTCTTGGAATGTGTCTTCAGTCCGCTTGAGAGTGGCTTGGGCTTCTGTTAGTTGCTGTTGGGTCGTTTTTAGTTGCAAAGCTTTGGTATCTGCTATGGAAGCCGCGATCGCACCTTGTTTATATAATTGCTGATAGCGATCGTTTTCAGCTTGAGCATTGTCTACTTCCGCCTGGATGCGGTCAATTGTCGCCTGTTGGGTAGCAACGTCTCCTTTATATTGTGGCTCTAACCGGGCGATCGCAGCCTTTTGAGCATCGACATCTCCGGTTTTAGCCCCAGATTTCACCTGCGCTAGTTTAGCTTTGGCAACTTGCAATTGGTCTAAAGCCTGTTGCAAAGCTGTTCTAGAACGACCATAATTTTCTAGATACGCTAATAATTGCCCTGCTTTAACCGTATCTCCTTCTTTTACCAACAATTTGTCTACTCGCACCCCATTATTAGAAGCGGGAGCAGTCAAAGTAGTAACTTCGCCTTCTGGCTCCAAACGCCCCAAGGCAGTCACAGCAAGTTTCACAGGCGTAGCAGCCTTGGGAGGATTCGCTTGTGTCACAACTTTCGGTTTAGACCAAAACGGTGCCAAACTATAGAAAGTGATTAATCCGGCCGCTAAAGTCAGAGAAGTTGCTAAGATTATTCGCGATTGACCTACGGGTTTTCTGAATAATCGGCTTTCTTTATTTACTGCCATATTTCCATTCCAATTCTGCTTTTTTAGGGGATAGCCTGGTTATATTTAGTCGATTAGAATAGACTCATCCGCAAATTACCAAGAGGGCTTTTCCTCTAAGTTTTCTACCTTAATAAACTGGATGGATCTAAATTGGTTTTATATGAATTGTTGTACGCTTTTGCCGCCCAAAGTCGCTATTGTGGCGTGAAAATTAATGGTGTGTTACTTCAAAGCTTCCTAAGTTATATCCTAATTTGATATCTAATCCCGTAGCGTAAAATACAATAGCGCTAACCATAAAACTTAACTCTCAATCACAACGAAGCGCTAATAAAAATCAAATCAAAACTTGGATAAACTTGTCATTAAGTATGGCGTAAAAATAGAGTTTTGTCAAGCTATTTAATTTGCATAAGTCCTGATTCTCTCACTAAAATATTTAATTACAGTAAGATTAGAGACTGAATAATTTACTCATTACTAATCCCTTGTATAGAAATTGAATACCAACAAATAGTTAGTTATTAAGCAGATTTGATATTATTAACAGATTATGATTAGCAAGGTTGTGTGCTATAAGACATTCTTATAGCAATTCCCAGTAGGGGCAATACCCTGCGGTCAGCTAAAGCTACATGAATTTACCTACTTTTTACTCATTTAACCCATATTATGTTTAGCAAGCAACATACTAAAAATTAACATTTGCTTTATAAATAACCGCTTTCATTCTTAGCTTGACTTATATTTAAAAATAACTAGAAACTTTGACTCAATTATGATGTTTCTCTGAGAAAAAATACTTATGGTTATTCAATTTATCTATGTATTCATTGAATTGTTACTTACTAGACAACAGATTTGCATTGTTAACTTACAGCAATTTTCATTTAATTGAACCACATATATTGTAAAGAACATTGCTCATGGGTATGAATTTAAGTCCAAACCCTTTTCAAACCTCGTTTTTAGCATCTGGGTGGAAATGCTGCTCATTGGGCTGCTGCCGCGAGTAAGAGAGGCGGCAGCCCTAATGAGGGGCATTCCTAGTCGGAGACTAGGAACGAGGTAAATTTCTCACAGTTTTATTTAGTCACAAATTATACTTTTATGCTCGATTTTATTCAAAATTTACATCAGGAATGGTGGACGGCTATTTATGAAATAACTTTAAAGAAATGATTTAGTTTCTGTAAAGTATGTTAGTGTTTTTATTAATTCAATGCTTTAAAGTGGTTATACAAACTAGTTATTTAATTGAAATTTGGAAATTTAAAATAACTAAACCTAACTGCTATGTCATCACTTAGTCATCGTTTAATACTTTTTCAACTTGCATAAATTCGGATTAAATGCGGTGTCTTTTCTGTAACGAACTTGTCAACTTTCCTGGGTCGAATCCCATAAGATATATTATCCCGGACGTTGAAACTAGCTATGACATTGATTAAGATACAGAACGTTGTCATTAACATCAGCTATGTTGCTGTAGTTAGGCTAGATAATCAAACGGTTTCGGGTGAAAAAAACGTTTCTGTTCCCTTAGCTACTGCTCAGTTTCTATCGCTCCAGTGGGATACCATTGCTCAAAATCTCTACTATTACAAATGGATTGGATTCACTGGTCAAACAGCTATTACACTCCCAGATTATTAGACCCGTTTTAACAACGTCATTGACCTATTGCCACAATATCAAGAGTCTAACGTTGTCTAAGATTTTTCTGCGATGTCTACGACGGGCTAGGCCTACGCAGTGTGCCAAAATCGCCTATAAATCTCAGGCTTTATCAGGGCAGTATCTGTCGTGTGGTGTCGATTTTGAGAAAAGCATTTAGCGGAGATAGGATAGCTAGCTGCTTACAAAACAAGAGATTTTCATTATTTAGTAGGCAACAGAAATTACTGTAGCTACACAATCCACAGTACTCACTATGCCCTATGTCTGCTTATTCAATTGATACTGCCTTAGCGGAGTTAGAGAGCCTGATCAATAATTGCGAAAAGGCTGTAATTAGGTCTATAGAGGAAAAAAACATGAGGTCAGATAAATCAGTGTCAGTCAACAGAATTAACAGACAATTACAACACAATCCTATAGCCATTGTCGGTATGGCTTCTCTATTGCCGAAAGCCAGAAACTTGCACGAATACTGGCAAAATATAGTAAACAAAATTGACTGTATTACTGATGTTCCTTCGACTCACTGGAGCGTCGAGGATTATTACGATCCGAATCCCAGAACTACTGAAGATAAAACCTACTGCAAAAGAGGCGGGTTTCTTCCAGAGGTTGATTTTAACCCGATGGAATTCGGCATACCACCCAGCATTTTGGAAGTCACAGATGTATCGCAACTGTTGAGTTTAGTAGTTGCGAAAGAGGCGATGGAAGATGCAGGTTATGGCGAAAAACGTGAGTTTAGCCGCGAAACTGTTGGGGTAATCTTAGGCGTGGCGATGGCCAAGCAATTAGGAATGCCACTTTCTGCAAGATTGGAATATCCGATTTGGGAAAAAGTTCTCAAAAGCAGTGGTTTATCTGACGAAGATACCCAAAAAATCGTTGATAAAATCAAAAGCGCCTATGTGAAATGGGATGAGAACGCTTTCCCTGGAATGTTAGCTAATGTAGTCGCGGGTAGAATTGCCAATCGCCTAAATTTTGGCGGAATGAACTGTGTGGTAGATGCTGCTTGCGCTAGTTCTTTCGGTGCTTTAAAAATGGCAATTAGTGAGCTAGTTGAGCATCGTTCTGACATGATGCTGACTGGTGGTGTTGATACCGATAACACCATCATGGCTTACATATCATTTAGCAAAACACCGGCGGTTTCTCCGAGTGAGAATGTCAAACCTTTCGATGCTAAATCTGATGGGATGATGCTGGGTGAAGGTATCGGGATGATTGTACTCAAACGCCTGGAAGATGCTGAACGCGACAACGATAAAATCTATGCCGTAATCAAAGGTATTGGTACCTCCAGCGATGGGCGTTATAAGAGCATTTATGCTCCGCGCAAAGAAGGCCAAGTTAAAGCTTTAGAACGTGCTTATGAAGATGCCGGTTTCTCTCCCGCTACTGTTGGTTTGATGGAAGCACATGGCACCGGTACAATGGCTGGAGATCCGACGGAATTCGGATCTTTAAAAGACTTCTTTGGCGAACATGATCACAAAAAGCAACACATCGCTTTGGGTAGTGTAAAATCACAAATTGGACACACAAAAGCGGCTGCGGGTGCGGCGAGTTTGATTAAAACTGCTTTGGCTTTACATCACAAAGTATTACCACCGACAATTAACATCACTGAGCCGAACCCCAAACTCAATATTAAAAATTCGGCGTTTTATTTGAATACCGAAACTAGACCTTGGATTCGTGCTGAAGGGGAAGCACCAAGACGCGCCGGGGTGAGTTCTTTTGGCTTTGGCGGCACTAATTATCACGTCGTTTTGGAAGAATATGAAGCTGACCAGAACCACGCTTACCGCTTACATAGTGGTGCTAGTGAAGTGCTGTTGTTTGCTCCCACAGTAGACCAATTGTTGAGCAAATCTGAAGAGATTTTAGGTAAGTTGCGATCGCCTGAAGCACCTACACATTATGCAGAATTAATCAAGGAGTGCAAATCGCCGCAGATTCCCCTCTCTGCTGCCAGATTTGGGTTTGTCGCTGAGAATCTGGAAGAGGCTTGCAAGTTGTTGCAAACTAGCATTGACTGGCTGAAAAACAAAGGAACAGCAGCATCTTGGGAGCATCCCCAAGGGATTTATTACCGCGCCTCTGGTATGGAGTTGGGTGGAAAAGTTGTCTCTCTATTTTCTGGTCAAGGTTCGCAATACTTGGAGATGGGACGCGAACTGGTGATGAATTTTCCTTTGATGCGGCGTCTTCATGGCTATATGGATAGTCTGTTAATCAAAGATAATTTACAGCCGCTTTCAGAGATCGTTTTTCCTCATACTGTGTTTGAGGAAGCAGAAAAAAATGCCCAAGTTGCTGCTTTACAACGCACAGAATACGCTCAACCAGCCATCGGGGTATTGAGTGCAGGGATGTACAGCATACTGCAACAAGCTGGGTTTAAGTCAGATTTTGTGGCGGGTCATAGCTTCGGGGAACTGACAGCTTTGTGGGCTGCGGGGGTTTTGAGTACGGAAGATTACTTGTTTCTGGTGAAAGCTAGGGGTCAAGCAATGGCTGCACCGGAAGACCCGGATCATGATGCGGGTAGTATGTTGGCTGTCAAAGAAGACATCAGCAAAGTGGAAGCAGTACTGAAACATTTTCCGCAAGTTGCGATCGCTAATCAAAATTCTCCGACTCAATTTGTCTTGGCTGGCCCTACCGCAGAAATAGCGAGAGTCAGAGAGGCTTTACACGAGAAAGGATATACAGCTGTATTATTGCCTGTATCAGCAGCTTTCCATACACCGCTAATCGCCTTTGCTCAAAAATCCTTTGCGATCGCTACTAAGTCTGTCAAGTTCCAAAGTCCGAAAATCCCTGTTTACAGCAACGTCACCAGCAAGCAATATCCCAACGAACCCCAAGGTATTCAAAAAATCCTGGAAACGCACCTTTCCAACTCAGTGCTGTTTAAACAGGAAATTGAAAATATCTATGCAGCCGGTGGTACTTGCTTTGTGGAATTTGGGCCGAGGAGAATTCTCACCAACTTGGTAAAAGATATCCTTGGCGATCGCCCACACATTACCGTATCTTTAAACCCCAGCACTCAAAAGAATAGCGATCGCTCTTTACGAGAAGCGGTTGTGCAGTTGCGGGTAATTGGTTTGGCTTTGAATAATCTCGATCCTTACCAACTTCCCCAAACTATACCGCCAATTGAGACGAAGAAGACATTAAATGTACGTTTGAACGGCATCAACTACAGATCCGAAAAAACGAAAAATGCCTTCGCTCTAGCTTTGCAGGATGGGCATAAAGTCACATTACCTACCCCTGAATCTTCTGATGCGGCTCCTTTGTTTACCAGCCCAGGTGTAACTCCAACTCTTGCAGTTAGAGAGACTAACGGACATAAAAAAACACCTGTGATCGCTAACAGTATGACTGCTAATATCATCACCCAAACAGAGCAACAAATGAATCCTGTTACCCTGTCACAACCAGCCCAGGAATCTAAGATGCAACCAACACCAGAAAAACTTACAAATTACCAACAACTTTTAGAAAGTTTAGAATATCTGCTGACACAGTTCCAGGAAAATCAAGCCGAGAATTTACAAGTTCACGGTACTTATCTCAACCATCAAATGGAATACGCCAAAGCGTTTTTTCAACTGATGCAACAGCAGAATTCTTTGTTGAGTGAAAGTAAATCAACAGAGGAAACTGCCAAAATGAAGCTAGTTGTGATGGAAAGCTTAGAGCGCAGCATGATGCAGTTTCACTCCCAACAAGGTGAAACCCTACGCATCCATGAGCAATATCTTCAAGAGCAGTTGGAATATACCAAAAACTTCTTCCAACTCATACAGCAAGAATATTCTCAAATCATCTCTGGTGAGGGAGCAACTCAACTAACAGAGAAACTAAATGAGGTACGCCATCATTTCACCACAGAAACAACTGTTACTGATGCACCAGTACCGCCCACTACCAAGATAGTAGAAAGCCAACCTTTACCTGTAACTGAGCCAGTTGCTAAAAATGGCTTAAATGCTACTCAAGCACCTCTGGCGGCTGCTGTAGAGCCTGTGGTTGAAACTCCTGTATCTCCAGAGACGCGATCAATCGAGACGCGATCAATCGCGTCTCTACTTCCCACTCCGCACTTCGCCACAGTAGAGCCTGTAGTCGCGCCACCTGTCCCAGTAGTAGAACCTCAAACCGAGCTTGTAGTCAAAATTAGCTCACCTCCAGCCAATGAAGTTATCGCAGAACCAGCACCCACAACTGCTGCACCTGTATCTGGCGCAACCATCGATATTGTTGACTTAGATAAAAACCTGTTAGCCATCACCAGCGACAAGACGGGCTACCCAGTCGAGATGCTGGAAATGGACATGGACATGGAGGCGGACTTAGGGATTGACTCGATTAAACGGGTAGAAATCCTGGGGGCGCTACAGGAAATGTACCCCAACCTACCCAAACCCAATTTAGAAGAACTCGCAGAAAAGCGCACCATCGGTCAAGTTGTAGAGTATCTGCAATCCCATACTTCCAAAAACATTTCTGTAGAAATTGCAGTTCACGAAGTACAACAACCAACTGAGATTTCAATAGAGACTGCACCGGTAGTTGAGGTAATTACTTCACCTGAAGCAAGCGTAGTTGTCGCATTCAACCTAGAACCAGAACCTGCTACAAGTGATGAATTTGCAGACTTAGGTCAAACCCTGTTAGCAATCACCAGTGATAAGACGGGCTACCCAGTGGAGATGCTGGAACTAGAAATGGACATGGAAGCCGACTTGGGGATTGACTCCATCAAACGGGTAGAAATACTAGGGGCGATGCAAGAAATGTACCCCAACTTACCTAAGCCAAACATTGAAGAACTCGGAGAACTCCGCACCATCGGTCAAATAGTTGATTACCTACAGCAGTTGGCTGGAGGTGAAAAAAAAAAGTCTGAGCCTGAGTTTGTCCAACAACCACCCGAATTAGAGCATAACATTCAGCGCCATCCGGTCAAACTCAGAAGCTTACCACAGCCCGATTATTTGGATTTCACGTTACCAGAGGGACACATCGGTTTAATTACCGATGATGGTTCCCTCACCACTTATAAATTAACTGAATCCCTAATTGAGAAAGGCTGGAAAGTAGTAGTTATCAGCTTCCCCCAATCGCTGATCGCCCAGCAAGCGCCTTTACCCACAGGAGTAACCCGCGTCACCTTAGCAAACTTGAGTGAAGAACATCTCCAACAACAATTGCAAGCGATCGCATCTCACTGCGGAACGATTGGGGCTTTCATCCATCTACATCCGATGTTTGTAGCAAATCACACCGGGAGTATTTCTTATAACGAATCAGAAAAGGCGATCGTCAAGCACGTATTTTTGATGGCGAAACACCTCAAACCCTCCCTCAATGAAGCCGCACGTCATGGACGTAGTTGTTTCTGTACAGTTGCTCATCTCGATGGCGCTTTTGGGTTAGAGTACAAAGTCAACTTCGGTGCGATCGGTGCTGGTTTGTTCGGGTTAACCAAAACTCTGAGATGGGAATGGCCTAAAGTGTTTACTCGTGCGATCGATCTAAGTCCCAGACTTGACGCCAAACAGTCAGTACAAAACATCATTGCCGAGCTTCACGACCCCAATCTTTATATTAGTGAAGTTGGCTACGGCTCACAAGGACGAGTCACTTTAATTGCTGATTAATCTCCTTTTTCTACGCTCTCTGCGCCTCTGCGGTTCGTTTAAAAAAACCGCAGAGGAGACAAAGAAAGAAATAGAAAACAACTTGTAACCAGCTTTCTAAAGCATCTCTTAATTACGAATTACGAATTAATATCAGAGGATTTATGACCCAAACAGCCCAGCTTAGTCCATCATCTGTCTTTGTCGTGAGCGGCGGTGCAAAAGGGATTACGGCTGAGTGTACTATCAAATTAGCACAGCAGCAACCCTGCAAATTTATCCTCCTCGGTCGCTCTGAACTATTAGAAACCGAACCAGATTTTGCTCAAAATTGTGATGAATCCGCATTGAAAAAATGCATCATGGAAAATCTTCTTTCTCAAGGAGAGAAGCCCACACCCATGAACGTGCAAAAGATATATAACAAAATTACCTCCAGCCGCGAAATTAAAAAGACTCTAGCAGCAATTCAAAAAACAGGATCCAAAGCAGAATATATCAGTGTTGATGTTACAGATACACAGGCTTTACGGCAAAAACTTGCCACTTCTGTACAACGTATGGGCCAAATTACAGGCATCATACATGGTGCTGGTAATTTAGCAGATAAGTTAATTGAAAAGAAAACAGAACAGGATTTTGAAAAAGTTTACACCGCCAAAGTGCAAGGATTAGAAAATTTACTTACTTGCATTAACCCTAGTCAACTTCAGCATTTAGTTTTGTTTTCTTCTGTAACAGGTTTTCATGGAAATATTGGACAGTCTGATTATGCGATCGCTAATGAAATTCTAAATAAATCAGCCCATCTAATCAAGCAAAACTATCCCTCATGCCATGTGGTTGCTATTAATTGGGGAGCTTGGGATAGTGGTATGGTAACACCGGAATTAAAGAAAGTTTTTCAAGAGCGAAAAATTGAAATAATTCCGATTGCAGCTGGAGCACAAATGCTCGTTAAAGAAATAAATAGCGTCAATCATGCAACTGCACAAGTTGTGATTGGTAGCACACTAGTTCCACAGGCTACAGAGTTAGATTCAGAACTACGAACCTATCGTATCCGTCGCCAAATGACATTGGAGGCTAATCCATTTTTACACGATCATACTATTGCTGGTTCTCCAGTTTTACCAGCAACTTGTGCAATGACATGGATGATCAATACCTGTGAACAACTTTATCCAGGTTACAAATTGTTCCATCACCAAAATTTTAAAATTTTGAAGGGGATTACTTTCAATGAATCCTTAGCAAAGGAACATATTTTAGAAATAGAAGAAATTTCCAAGGTTAGCTTTAAAAATATCGAAGTTAAAGCAACAATCTTGAGTAAAAACCCAGAAGGAAAAATTCATTATCATTTTAGCGCTCAACTCAATCTCCAGCAAAAAATCCCCATTGCTCGCCCTTATGAATCAATTAATCTTGAAGAAGATAACATCATCACCACTAGAGGAAAAGCTTTTTACCAAAATGGAGGGGCTACATTATTTCATGGCCCTGCTTTTCAGGAACTCACAAAAGTCTTAAACATCAGCCCTGAAAAAATCACTACAGAATGTCTTTGGCAAGAAATTAGCGACAGGCAACAAGGACAATTTCCAGTGCAATGGATCAATCCTTATACGATTGACTTGAGTATGCACGCGTTATGGATTTGGACACAGCACTTTCATCAAGAAGCTTGTTTACCTGGTAGGGTGGAAAAATATGAACAGTTTGTAGCTACACCACATAACAAACCTTTTTACGTTTCGTGTGAAGTGAAAGTGAAAACAGCAACTAGTGTAATTGCTGACTTTATCATACATGACCGTCAAGGACAAATATATTCGCGTATGCTCGGTGCCCACGCTATCATTTGGTCAATGAAATCACTCCGAAGTTAGTAATAAATTCTTCTTTCTGCCTTTGCGCGGCAGTCGCTTCTCCCTACAGCCCTTTGGGCATCCTACGGCAGGCGCTAGCCTCTCCCTTTGGGAGAAGGGGAGACGCTGCGCGAACAAGTCGGGCATTGCCCGCCCAACGCGCTACCTTGCTTTTGCGTGAGCTATTTCTTTTTTAAAGTTTGGGGAACAGCGTAAATCCTGCGTTTTAAATATCTCTTGCCTAATACCCAAACCTTAAGGATATAACTAGTGGAAAAAATAGCGATTATCGGATTATCATGTCTATTCCCCGATGCTAAAAACCCCGAAGAATTCTGGCAAAATATTGTTAGTCAAAAAGATTCGACATCCTCTGCAACAGTCGAAGAAATTGGAGTAGATCCGACAATCTTTCACAATCCAGTTAAAGGTACACCAGACAAAACCTATTCTCTCAAAGGCGGATACATCCGTAACTTTCACTTTAACCCTAGTGAATACAATCTGCCATCAGAATTTGTAGCTAGTTTAGATAACACCTTTAAATGGTCGTTGTATACTGCTAAACAAGCAATTGTGCATAGTGGTTATTGGGATAATCAAAGTGTTCTCTCAAAATGTGGTGTAATTTTAGGTAATTTGTCATTACCGACGAAATTATCTAATCAATTATTATCTCCCATTTACCAGAAAACTATTACCCCTGCTGTCAGAGAACTTTTGCAGTATGAAGACTTTGATTTAGCTGTCCCAACTACAACTAAAGCCTCTTTGTACAATGCCCTGATATCTGGCTTACCTGCATCTATCATTGCTCAAGCGCTATCTTTATCCCAGATTAATTTATGTCTGGATGCGGCTTGTTCATCATCATTTTATGCTATTAAATTAGCATCTCATTACTTATGGTCACACAAAGCTGATGCCATGTTAGCTGGAGCCATTAGTTGTGCAGATTCGCTATTCGTGCGGATGTTATTTTCTGGTGTTCAAGGGTATCCAGAAAATGGTATCAGTCGCCCCTTAGATAAGTCCTCTAGAGGGCTAATTCCCGCCGATGGTGTTGGGATGGTGATGTTGAAAAGATATTCAGATGCCATTAGAGATGGTGATAATATTCTCGCAACCATCTGCGGTAATGGGCTTTCAAATGATGGTAAAGGTAAGCACTTACTGAGTCCGAATCCTAAAGGACAAATCCTAGCTTTTGAACGAGCCTATAATGAGGCGGAAATTAGTCCAAAAAATATCGATTATCTAGAGTGTCATGCTACTGGCACATTACTAGGAGATACAACCGAATTCAATTCCATAGAAACCTTCTTTGGTCAAAACCAAGCTGCACCTCTGGTTGGTTCTGCTAAGGCAAATACTGGTCACTTGCTAACTGCTGCTGGCATGGTTGGCTTGACTAAGGTGATTTTGAGTATGTCGCATGGTGTAATTCCACCGACCATGAATGTTTCTGAACCTTTAACTTCAGACAAAAGTACAATTTCCGCCGATAAAATTGTTAGAACGGCTACAGCATGGCCAAATAATAACGCATCAATTAAACGGGCAGCTATTAGTGCTTTTGGTTTTGGCGGCACTAATTCTCACCTGATTTTAGAACAAGGAAATACAGCACAATCAGTTGAATCAACTCCACCTGTTCTACCCGTAAAAGTCGCCATTATCGGCATGGATGCCTTTTTCGGTAACTGCAATGGCTTAGATGCTTTTGAACGCAGTATTTATGATGGAACACAACATTTTACTTCCCTACCGCCTCAAAGATGGCACGGTATAGAAAATCAAGAAAATATCCTGAAAGAGTACGGGTTAGCAGATGGTAAAGCACCAATAGGGGCATATATCAAAGATTTTGAAATCGATACTTTATCGTGCAAAATCCCACCGAATGAAATCGAAAAATTAAACCCACAACAATTATTGCTCCTGAAGGTGAGCGATCGCGCCGTGAAAGATGCGAAACTACAGGAGGGCAGCAATGTGGCAGTGATTGTCGCGGCTGAGACAGAGTTTTCCGTACATCAGCTACAACAAAGATGGAATCTATCTTGGCAAGTTAAGGACGGCTTACTCAACCAAGGAATTTCTTTACCTGCTGAAGAACTGGCGCGACTGGAAACCATTGTCAAAGATAGCATTCACCAACCTGTAGAAATCGGCGAATATGTGAGTCACATCGCCAACATTATGGCGAGTCGAATTTCTGCTTTGTGGAATTTCACTGGCCCGGCATTCACCATTAGCGCTGGCGAAAATTCAGCCCTCAAAGCGTTGGAAGTTGCACAAATGCTACTCGCTACAGGTGAAGTTGATGCAGTCGTTGTTGGTGCTGTAGATTTGTCCGGTGGTGTGGAAAATGTCTTGTTTCGTAGCCAATTTGCGCCAATTAATACGGGTGTGAATACGTTGGGTTATGACCAACAAGCAAATGGCTGGACGGTTGGCGAAGGTGCGGGTGCTGTCGTCCTCAAGCGCTACGAAGCTGCTAAGGAAGACAATGAACGCATCTATGCAGTCATTGATGCCATGAGTTTTGCACAAGGTAATTCTACTTTGGGTAATACTCAGGTCAAACCTGATGCTTCAGCTATCAGCAATGTCTGCAAACAAGCTTTTCAGATGGCAGATATTCAACCCACAGAGGTTAACTATGTAGAAGTTTTCGGTAGTGGCGTTTCCCAGCAAGATGAAGCCGAAATCACAGGTTTACTCCAAGCTTATCCGAAAGTAGGAAATGGTCTGCACTGTGCATTGGGCAGCGTCAAAGCGAATATTGGTCACACCTATACAGCATCGGGAATCGCTAGCTTAATCAAAACCGCTCTCTGTCTTTATTACAGGTATATTCCCGCCACACCCAAATGGTCTGGTGTCAAAACACCGCAAGTATGGGAAGGTAGTCCCTTCTATGTGGCAATGGAATCAAGACCTTGGTTTGTCGATAAAGACGCCACACGCAGAGTAGCAGCAATTAATAGCATGGGTATAGATGGCAGTTACGCCCATTTAATCTTATCGGAAGAACCCAGCCAAGAGGAGCGCGACAACAGATATTTGCAACAAATGCCTTTTCATCTGTTTCCTATAGCAGTTAGCGATCGCTCCACTATACCCGATTTACTTAACCATCTCCAAAAATCCATTGAAGTTAGTTCTTGTTTATCAGCTACCGCTAGCCAAACATTCGCTACCTTTGAGCAGCATTCTGAGCCTAAATACGTCTTATCAATCACAGGACGTAATAAAAAAGAACTACTCAAAGAAATTGAATCAGCCCGTAAAGGTGTAAACAATGCCTTTGAGAACGGCACAGATTGGCAAACACCAATAGGAAGTTATTTTACAGCTAAACCATTGGGTAAAACTGGAGCAGTTGCTTATGTTTATCCCGCAGCAGTCAATTCTTATATTGGCATTGGTCGCAGTGTCTTTCGTTTATTTCCGAAAGTTTTTGAGGACTTAAAAAGTAACAATCTCTACAACCGGGCTGCCGATGTTGAAAAGCTAGTTTATCCCAGAAGTTTACCTAAATTGACAATTAGGCAACTAGAAACACTCGAAAAACAATTGTTAGATGATTCCCTGGCAATGTTTGAAAGTGAAATCGCCTTTGCTAGATACATGACGGCAATTTTTCGAGATGATTTTCAAGTTAAGCCACAATCCGTTTTTGGGTATAGTTTGGGTGAAACCAGTATGATGGTTGCCCAAGGAGTTTGGAGTGATTTTGAGGGCGGAAGTAACACCTTAAACTCATCACCTTTATTTGGCGATAAGTTATCTGGCCCTAAAAATGCTGTGCGTGAATATTGGGGATTAACAGATTCACCAAGTTCACAAAACAACAATTTGTGGAATACCTATGTTCTCATGGCTAGTCCATCCCAAGTTAGAGAATGTCTCAAACATGAGAATCGTGTTTATCTAACTCAAATTAATACACCAGAAGAAGTATTAATTGCTGGTGATGATGCAGCCTGTAAGCGAGTGATTACAACTTTAGGTTGCAACGCTTTCCCCGCTCCCTTCGACCATGTTATACATTGTGAGGCGATGCGATCGCAGTACGAGGAAATCAAGAAGGTAAACACTTTACCATCGCAAACTCTCCCAGATATTGTTTTTTACTCTGCCGCCGATTATCAACCGATCGCACTTGAAAGTGATGTCATCGCGCATAACATTGCCAAAGGATTGTGCCAAGAGCTTGATTTTCCGCGATTAGTTAATCGTGTCTACGATGATGGTGTCCGAATATTTGTAGAAGCAGGTGCTGGTAGTGTTTGTTCACGATGGATTGATAAAATTCTCGACAAAAAAGAACACATCACAGTTTCTCTGAATCGTAGAGGGATGCATGACCATGCTTCAATGGTCAAAGCATTAGCAAAACTACTCAGTCATCAAGTGAACGTGGATTTATCACCACTGTACAGCAAACCCCAAGAAACCACTAATCAAAATAAAGCAACATTGAGAACAGTTACCTTGGGCGGAAAATCAATTGCCACTGCTATTTTGAGCGACGGAAATCGCAAACTTGTGGAAGATTTCGCTGGCGATCTTAGGAGCGATCGCTTCAAAAAACAGCATCCAAACATACCTAATCTCCAACAATCTGAAATCACAGATTCTCTTAACACTTCCAACCAAATAACCCAACAAGAAAATTATTCCCCTAATATCTTGCCTCAGTCAGAAGAAGTAAAACCGAAAAATATCATTGATAACGTTTTTGAAATGAGAGAACAATTACAATCTTCTGAGTCAAGCGCAATTGGGAAGCAAATTTCTCTTTCTTCGCCACCTGTCATCACTCAAAAAATTAGTAGCATCATCAGCATGTTCGATTTAAATAAGACTCAGTATCAAAAGCTCAATGCTAATAATTCAAAGATAACCAAAGCGCACACAGCTTTTTTACAAGCGAGACAAGATTATAGTCAGCAAATGAGCGAAATCATTCAATTGCAACTAACTTGCGCCCAAAACTTGCTTAACGACGAATCCTGATAATAGTCTACATCTAACTTTTCATGTCATTTGGAAAAACCAATAAAAAACCTAACGCCCTAGCCCCCTTCCCTTGTAGGGAAGGGGGAAAATTCAAAGGCTCTCCCCTAGAAGGGGAGAGGAATGGAAGTAAGGTTTTTTAGATGCTGTGAAAAGTAAGGAGTCTACATACTTCAACCATCAATGTCCTTGGGGAAGAGAAAAGGTTAATCGGTAAAAGGAAAATATTTCTTCCCCACTCCCCACTCCCCTTCTTTAGTAATCCGAGGGATAACTGCCGTGACAACCGTAGATACGGTACTAAGTAAACACGATAATGGTCTTAATTTCTCTGCTTGGTCTTATAACAAAAACCAGGTTTGGAAAGGTTCTTTAGAAACTGTATCTTTTGAGCAACAAACCATCAAAAATAAATTGATGGTATTAGATAAACCCTGCTACATCGTGAAAGTTGCCGGAAAAATCGGTGTCACTAATGAGGGGTATTTGTCCCCTGGTGATAATGGCACAACAGCACAAGTAGAACTGCTAACATTTGCCGCACCAATCCGTATTCAACAGTTTGGAGATCCGAATTTTCTCTCCTCTCATGGAGTTAAATATGCCTACGTTACTGGCGCAATGGCTGGCGGAATTGCTTCCGAAGAAATGGTCATTGCACTCGGAAAAGAGCAAATTTTGAGTTCCTTTGGTGCAGGTGGTTTAACTCCAGACCGTTTGGAAGCAGCCATAAATCGTATTCAAGAAGCTTTACCTCAAGGGCCCTATGCATTTAATTTAATTCACAGTCCTAACGAACCTGCGACTGAACGTCGGGCTGTGGATTTATACCTCAAATATCAAGTGAGAACAGTAGAAGCATCTGCATTTCTCGATTTGACCCCCAACATTGTCTATTACCGTGTTGCTGGATTGGGGTTGAATAACGCCAATCAAATTGAAATCAAAAATAAAGTCATTGCCAAAATTTCTCGCCGAGAAGTTGCTACTAAATTTTTGCAACCAGCACCAGCCAGAATTCTCAAAGAACTTCTTGAACAAGGATTAATTACTGAGTTACAAGCAACCCTTGCCGCTAAAGTTCCGATGGCTGATGATATTACCGTCGAAGCTGATTCTGGAGGTCATACAGATAACCGTCCCTTGGTTTGTTTGTTACCTTCTATTATTGCCTTGCGGGATGAAATTCAAGCACAATATCATTACCAAATACCGATTAGAATCGGAGTAGCAGGGGGAATTGGTACACCACAATCAGCATTAGCAGCCTTTATGATGGGTGCTGCTTATATAATGACCGGCTCAATTAACCAGTCATGCGTTGAATCTGGGGCTTGTGAACATACCAAAAAATTATTAGCTCAAGCCGAAATGGCTGATATGATGATGGCCCCAGCAGCAGATATGTTTGAAATGGGAGTCAAATTGCAAGTTCTCAAACGGGGTACGATGTTCCCCATGCGATCGCAGAAATTATTTGAACTCTATCGCGCTTATAATTCGATTGAAGAGATTCCTTTGGCAGAAAGAGAGAAATTAGAAAAACAAGTTTTTCGCAAAACTATTGCGGAAGTATGGGAAGGGACTGCGGCTTATTTGTCCCAAAAGAATCCTGAGAAATTGGGTAAAGCAGTTAATAATCCTAAACTGAAAATGGCGTTGATTTTCCGCTGGTATTTAGGATTATCTTCTCGGTGGTCTAGTTCTGGTGAAAAAGGTAGAGAAGTCGATTATCAAATTTGGTGTGGCCCGGCAATGGGCGGTTTCAATGACTGGGTACGGGGTTCCTACCTCTCTGAAGCAAATAATCGTCAGGTAGTTGATGTTGCTAATCAAATTATGACTGGTGCAGCCTTTTTGTATCGTGTCCAAAATTTGAAAATTCAAGGACTGCAAGCTTCTGATTATTACAGTCAGTATCACCCTATTCGTTCAACATTGTTGGAGATTTGAAAATGACTATAAAACAGTCTTTCACCGCAGGCGATATTCAAGTATTTTTGATATCTAACTTAGCTGAATTGCTAAAAGTATCAACTGATGAAATAGACATCAAAGAGCATTTAGAAAACTATGGTTTGGATTCAGCCCAAGCAATGATTCTAATAAGCAAATTAGAGAAATTGCTAGGATTTCAACCATCTCCATTGCTTCTGTGGCACTACCCAAATATTGAAGCTCTTTCACAGCGTTTATCTGAAGAAGTGCAAGAAGATTCACCGATTCAAAAGACAGGTGTGACATCTTCTAATGCCAACGCTGCCCCCTCTGTTCTAGATTTAAGTGCTGAGGCTGTTCTTGACCCCACCATCCATCCTGGTGCTGCATCTAATCTGCCTGTAGGTGAACCGAAAAACATCTTTTTAACTGGAGGAACAGGTTTTTTAGGAGCTTTTGTCATCCGGGAATTGCTACAACAAACTAATGCGGATATCTATTGTTTAGTGCGTGCTGCCAATGCCGAAGAAGGCAAAAGCAAACTCCAAAAAAATCTGCAACAGTATGCAATTTTGCAGGAAGAATTTAACTCCAGAATTATTCCAATTGTCGGCGATTTATCTCAGCCATTGTTAGGCGTTGGCTCTGAACAGTTTCAATTTTTAGCTGCCAATATTGATACTATATATCATAGTGGTGCTTTGTTGAATTATGTCTTTCCATACTCAGCATTGAAGGCAGCCAATGTTTTAGGAACTCAAGAAGTTTTGAGATTGGCTTGTCAAATTAAAGTCAAACCTGTACATTACGTTTCTAGTGTTGCTGTTTTTGAATCGACTGCTTATGCGGGTAAGGTTGTTAAAGAGCAGGATGAATTCAATCATTGGGAAGGTATTTATCTTGGTTACTCACAAACTAAATGGGTAGCTGAAAAATTAGTAAAAATTGCTCGTGACCGTGGACTTCCTGTCACTATCCACAGACCGCCGCTGATTTCAGGTGATAGCAAAACCGGCATTTGTAATACACATGACTTTATCAATTTGATGACTAAGGGCTGTCTACAAATGGGATATTTCCCTGATGTAGATTATATGTTGGATATGTCTCCTGTGGACTATGTAAGTAAAGCCATTGTTTATCTATCACGGCAAAAAGAATCCATAGGTAAGGCTTTTAATTTACAACATCCCCAACCTGCCGCTTTGAAAATGCTAGTTGAATGGATACGCTCTTTTGGTTATTCAATTGAGATGATTCCATATCAAAAATGGCAAGCTGAGTTAATCAATAATGTGTCTTCTGTGGATAACCCTTTATACACTCTGCGACCATTTTTACTGGAGCGCTGGTCTGATGAACAAGTGACTATTCCTGATTTGTATTTACAAGCTAGAAGACCCCATATTAGTTGCGAAGATACCCTGATTGCACTAGCAGATAGTTCTATTGTTTGTCCTCCCATTGACTCTCAATTGTTTATGACTTATACCGCCTACTTAATTCAAAGCGGTTTCTTAAATATCGCTTAGGAACTCACAACTTGCGTAGGGTGCGTTACAGCTTCTGTAACACAATGCCAATTGCTACAACAGATAGCGAAGCTCCTTCGAGTCATCGAGTGTCGGGAACCTCCCTTCGGGTGACGCTCTCTACGAGACGCTACGCGAAGGGAGAAGACCGGACTGCCGACGCTCGCGGACTCGCTACCGCTACGCTAACACCGCAACGCACTGGCTCCCCTACCAAACATTTTGTTTAATCTATGTTCTTTAAGACTCACTACTACTTAATAGCCAACATTTAAGATGCCAGCTAACAAATCATACACCAATAGAGGCAATCTAATTGTCCTGTTTTTTGATGCTCACAAATGTAAATTTTTAGAACTTACACCTTGACATAAACAATTGAGTATACAATGGTTAGTGTCAGCCATAAAAGTTTGATTTTACCCACTCTTGTGAGTAATCAAATACGTGTAAAAAGAGCGATGTCTGACGACAAGCCGCTACACGTCTACGCTAGCAGTGGGACATAACCAAATTTTCTGGATTCTCAACTTTGACGAAGCATAAGTCCTAAATTTACGTTTGTCCTGCTATATCTAGCAAGCTCAAGGCGATGCCTACGGTGGTCACTGATGTCGTTCGCGCAGCGTCTCGTAGAGAAGGGTCTCGTAGAGAAGGGTCTCGTAGAGAAGTGCGGGCTACGTCTACGCACCACACAAGCATTTGAAAGGGTTATAAACTCAAGACATTTCTCGTCGTTTCAGATATTACGCATACTTAATTGTAGAGCGAGAACCACTGTAAATCCAATGCAGCTTCATCAAGTTGAATTCACTAACCTTTTTACATGAACACAACACATCAAGGACAAAGTAAAAAAACTGCTCTTATTACTGGGGCAGCCGGTGGAATTGGCTACGAATTAGCATGTATTTTTGCTGCTCATGATTACAATCTTGTCTTAATAGACAGAAACGGGATAAAGCTTGTAGAAATTGCAGTTAAATTCCAAGAAAAATTTGGAAATGTTGTTACAACTATTATTAAGGATCTATCTATATCAACAGCTCCTGAAGAAATTTTCACAGAATTGCAACTCGCCAATATTAAGGTTGATGTGCTGGTAAATAATGCCGGATTTGGTATCTATGGATTATTTCACGAAACAGACCTAGCTGCTGAATTGGAAATGCTACAGGTAAATTTGGTGTGTCTCACCCATTTAACTAAGCTATTCGTGAAGGACATGGTAAAGCAAGGTGAGGGAAAAATATTAAACGTCGCCTCGGCTGCTGCCTTTCAACCAGGCCCTTTGATGGCAGTTTATTTTGCTACTAAAGCCTATATCTTATCTTTTTCAGAAGCGATCGCTAATGAATTAGAAGGTACAGGTGTCACTGTGACAGTTCTTTGCCCAGGCTCAACCGCATCTGCCTTTCATGAAAGAACAGGAATGGCTGACTCTAAGTTGCTCAAGGGTAAGAAGATGATGGATGCACAAACAGTAGCCGAAATTGGTTTTCGCGCCTTAATGAAGGGCAAAACCATTGTTATTCCTGGTTTGCTCAATAAAATACTGGCAAAAAGTGTCAGATTTGTACCCAGAAACCTAGTGACAAAAATTGTGAGAAGTATGCAGGAAGATAAGTAGGGGGCATAGGCCATTGGGCACTTGTACTGACTTGTACTGAGCGATGTCGAAGTAGCGTTGTCGTTGGCGCAGCCTCTCGTAGAGAAGTATTGGGCATTGGGGAAGAATGACTAATGACTAATGACTAGGATTAATACTGCCAACATTTTAAGTGCCAGCCAAAATTCTCTACCGCAACAGCAGCAACATAATTGTTAGCAGGTACTAGTTCAAAAAGACTCCAGCCTTCAGTTATCTGTAACTTGGCTGGTTCTGTGGGAGTTAGCGACACCTCAATTTGCTCTAACTGGGATAGTCCATCTCCAGTCGCTTTTAAATAAGCTTCCTTACAAGTCCAGTAACGGAAAAATATCTCTTGCTGTTGGTTGGGAGATAGCGATCGCAACATCTCATATTCTCTCGGTAAAAAGAATCGTTTGGCAAGAGCTTCTAAGTCAGACATCGGGCGAATATATTCTAGGTCTACACCAATTTGGCGAGTACAATTCACCGCACACAAACCCAACCCTTGGGAATGAGACAAGTTAAACGCCAGTCCAGTATCAGCAAATTTATCTGCTAATACTGGTTTGCCACGATGTTGATAATTAAACTCAACTTGTGACGGCTTGATACCCAAATAGTGACCTAATATAGTTCGCAGGATACCGCGACCAGCAATGAAATGCTGCCGATGCTTTGGAAAATAGAAGCGTTCAGCACGAGCCGTTTCGTCACTAGAAAGAGTTGCTGCAAAATTTTGCTGCTGTGGTTCTGGCTGGTCAAGGTCTATGCGCCAGACATGAATCTCATCCGGTAACAAAGTTAAATCTGTTGGTGTAGGTAGCCAGAGATGATTCATTATAATTCGTAATTCGTAATTAAAATTATTCCACTTAGAGGATGTCAGGACTTACGCAACTGGCACAATGCGATCGCTAACAAATAGTACTCTAGTACTA
>NZ_JABXKJ010000124.1 GCF_017115085.1 Nostoc sp. NMS7
TAATCTTATTTTATGGGTATAGCTAATAATTTAGCATAGTAAGTACTGAAGAACCCTTTTTTTCTGGATCAATTGTAAGGAGATAAAGGTCAAATAGGGTATGAATATCAGAGCGGAGAATTAACCCATTCCAAATTTGATTAGTGTCATCTCCTTTATAAGGATAAATATGAGCAGCTTCTAACGCTTGTTCTGCATTACAATCAGTTATAGCGCATTGGTTATTGTAGGCAGTAAGCAGTTTTTCACGAAAAGCTTTTTGTCCTCTGCGCCGAACAATAGATGTATAACTACGTTCTCTAGCGTCTTCTATGGTTTCTATTTTAAAGTAATCTTCTTTCTCTAACTGCGTTTCTGCTTTTTGAATTTCTAAAACATCTTGTGAATAATTGTGTATTTTCCAAACTTTTAGTATTGCTCCCTCAGAGAAAGAGGCACACCCAACAAATTTTTCACCATTTCTACTAAGGTTAATAGCAGTTGTCCAACCAAAAACATTAGTATCTGGATAATAAAAAATAAAATAAAAAAATTCTTTTTTATTTTCTAAATCCCAAAGTTTAATGCCTCCAGATATTGCGGCTAGTAATATTTTTCCTTTTGGATGAATTAGTAACTTACCAGGATAGTCCATTTTTTTCCATAGCGTTTGATTTAACTCTCCTGTAGAAAAATTCCAAATTGACAGCCCATTTGAGCCTAAACAAAATAAAAACTTACCATCTGGACTAATTGCAATACCAGTAATTAAACCTGACTCTTCTGGAATTGTATAGAGCAACTGCTGAGTTTGCAAATTCCATACATTTACTGTCGAGTCATTACTTTCACTAACTAAAATATGACTATCTGGTGAGAATATAAGGTTGTTAATTCTTAAAGTATGGCCACTAAGAGTGTTAATTAGTTCGCCATTATGAGTATTCCATAAATAAATCGTAGTCGTTTTATATTCTTGACCTTTATTTTTGTATTTGTTATTACCACCAGTAGCAAGTATTTTACCATCAGGGCTAAACGCAACAGCGTGAATGGGGTCAGCACGGAAGGCTAATGATTTTATGAGTTTCCCAGTATTTAACTCCCATAATTTTACAGTTTTATCTCTCCCACCACTGGCAATAACTTTACCATCTGGACTAATATCAATTGAAATAATTTGGTCTGAATGACCTAAAAGAGTATTACAAACTTTTCCTGAATTCAAATCATGAATTAAAATTTTATCGTTATTGGCACTAACAAGGATTTCTCCGTCAGGTGTAATTGCAACGCCATAGACATTGCAAGTGTCTTCACAGACAAAGGTATATATACATTCGCATTCATCTGTAGGATTTGTGTCTGTATTATTTTGCTTATCAAACATTTATAGTATGTACTGAAAAACCTTCTCGACTTTTATAACACCGTCTGCGGTATCAAAGCCGCTTTCGCCCATCCCAATAGAGAAGAGTGGGCTACAAATATACGTGACTCTGTTGACATTTGTGAGTATGATTTAGCCCCCACAGCTGGATAATGGTTTAGGTATTGGAAAAGACCATTCTCGATACCGCAGCTAGGGTGCAGTCATGAGCAAAGATACAGAATCCGTCGAGTTAGTTGTAGTCCAAAAATTAGAAAATGCCCTCAGTGCCAAAATTGAGGCATACTTTGCTGATGTCCTGGATTCTGACCCGGATGTGCTGGAGGCGTTGCTAAGGTCGAAAAACAGTGAGGGAACCCGTAGGGCATACCGCCGAGACATCACTGATTTCTTTAACCGCATGACTGGACAATCACCACAGCGCGATTCTATTTTGGAGTTTTTACACCTGGACGGTCACAAAGCAACGCTGGTAGTGACTAAATATAGATCCATACTCAATGAAGCTGGACTAGCACCGAACACGATTAACCGCAGACTAGCTGCAATTAAATCTTTGGTTGCTTTTGGACGAAAGCTGGGAGTTTGCAACTATGCTGTGGATGTGGACAGTATCCCAGTGCAGTCCTACCGCGACACTAGCGGTTGTACAGGCGAGGAATTTTTGACAGTCATTAAAGAATGCGATCGCTCGACGTTGGCAGGGAAGCGGGACTATGCTTTGTTGCTGCTGCTGTGGGGCAATGCTTTGAGGCGAAACGAGATTAGCACCTTGGACTTGAGACATTTTGACGGCTCTAAAGGGACGCTATCAATTTTGGGTAAGGGCAAGCAAGTACGAGTGACGATGAATCTGCCAAAAGCCACAGTCATGGCGATTACTGACTGGGTGATTGCCCGTGGTGGCGATATGTCCTCGTCCCGTCCGTTGTTTACGTCGGTGGACTTTCAAAATGCTGGTCACAGGTTAACCGGGGATGGCATCTATAAAATAGTCAAGCGTTTATTTAAACGGGCTGGTGTCGAAAAAACTATGTCCCCGCATCGTTGCCGCCACAGTGCCATCACGGCTGTACTTGAGAAAACTGATGGCAATGTCCGCAAAGCCCAGAAACTCAGCAGACACGCCAAACTAAATACGCTCCAGATTTACGACGATAACCGCAACCGCGATCAATTGGAAATGTCAGAGCTATTGATGGACGGATTAGATTGACAGCTTTTTAATTGATTGGTACAAAAGGTAAAGGTAAAGTCTTTATTAAAGAAACGATTTAGAAGATAAGTAACCAACCGAGCAACATGGTTGCTCGGTTGGTTACAAATAAACTTGGATATCCAGCTATTCACCTCTATTTAGTATGTCTATCATTTCGCTATATTCACTTGTAATACTGAGAAGTAATATCGTAAATTAATGACAAATATTGTAAATTATTTAATAATAAGTTTAAGCACCGTCTGGGCTGCTTTAGTCAGTGATCCTATTAAATCGATTGGTTCTTTAGCTGCAATTGGCACACTCCTTATTAGCTGGAATAACTCTAGAAAAGACACTACGAGAGTAAAGGTGGCTGTCAAACGTGGTCAAAATGGGCCTCTTATACTTCAGCATCCCAGGGACGAATTTATAATCTTTGAAATACATAACAAAGGACTGACTTCTGTTGTCATTAACGAAATAGGTATTAAAGTTCCTAGCAAACTGTGGAGTAAAAATCAATTCATTAACCTTGTTGATTTACCTCATGCTGATCTGAATCTAAGAGAAAGTAAGGAGGCAATAGGAACTCTTGAATGTGTAGGATTACCTGGTACTGTATCGACTAAATCACTGGGAGTATTTTTACTATGCTACTCTCGTATGAAAGAAGCATCTCTTAGTTACCAAAAGCAAAAAATATCCTCTGACAGTTTAGATTATGTTGGAAGGCAAAGACTAATCAAAGTGTGCCAAGAATTTCAAAAGCTTCAAGATAGCCAAGGGAAAAATCTCCAGATAATTCCATATGTATTAACTGGCTCCGGAGAACGCTTTGTTGGTAAAAAATTTTATGTCAAGCTTGGAATTTTAGGCGATGCGATAGTGTAGGTGTTGTGCCGAGATATGACCAAAATTCTGCAAGATGACCTGGAAAGGCTTGATTTTACGTTGTGAATGACGGCTTTTTTGACTTTGATGTAGCAATTTTTCAAACCAATACAGCACAGGGGTTTTCAGACCATCTTGCAGAAAATTACTTGCATCTCGGCTCAATACCTGGTAGAGATCATTTTCTAACCTTACTGCCTAACTTTATGATTGAGGGGCGCTTTTGCTCTTGAATAGCGATTTGCTTTCTAAACATTTTTCTCGTTTCAGGAATTTGATTTGCAAACCAGGCTAATAATTCTGATTGATCATGTGCAACGCGAGAACGCTCATCACCAACAGGTAGCCCCTGTCCCCCATCAAAAGGATAAAGTTGATTATTCAAACCCGCCAGTTCAAGTCCTTTGTTGTATAACTCCTCAGCTTTACGAGCAACTTCCTCATCAAACAAGAAATCTGCTTCACTTGCATCAGCAATGAATTGTAGAGAGCGGTTAAAATTAACTTTACCTTCATGTACTATTTCACTTAAATAAGACATGAATACATGGAAAACTCTTAACCGCTTTTCATACAAATCTTTCCTCAAAGACAACTGGCTAACTTGATATTGTTGCCAAGCAATATAAATAGTAGTTCCAGCTATGACTGGTGTGAGTAAAGCATTGAAAGTCTCAACAATTTCTTTTAGTGTCATAACAGATCACATAATTTTGAATTTATTAAGATGTCAACCATACTTATGAGGCTGTAGTTAAGCAATAGTCTGATCCATGTTCAATTTTCAGTCTTGAATTGGGTCATCTGGTGGTGGATGCCGCCCAATTTCTCTATCAGCAGCGCGAATATTAATTATTCTGGCTCGGTTGAATGCTAATGCTACGACGGTGGCGCGTCCTGTTGGTGTCAAGCCGATAATCAAGAGTGTATCTGTTGACCAAATAAAGTGTTCTGGCCAACTATCAGTGCGAGGATTGAATAAAGGTACTTCAGATAACGACTTTTCATCAAAGGATTTAAGTTTATCTGATTTTTGGCGATTGCAATGAAAACAAGCCAAAGCTAAATTATCAATTGAATTAGCACCACCTTTGGTAAGAGGAATTACATGGTCTACAGTGAAGGAAACATATTGCCATTGTTCCGATGCGTGGCAATATTCGCACAGAAACTTGGCTCGTTGTCGTACTTGATTTTGAGTAGATTCGCTAATGTAACGATTCGCAGACAAATCTCTGATTCCCTATAATTCACTTTGGTTTTGAGTTAGCGATGAATTTCTGAGTATCCGATTCACCAAACTCAGATAATCGTCTAATTCTTCATATTCATCTAATTCTTTTTCTTCCTCTGAAGTCAGCGTAGATTCTTTTTGCTTAATTAATAATGCTTCAATTCGCCCCTGTACTAAGCTGGAAGCTCGAAATATCGGCACTCCTTCTACTAGCTCGATGCGGACAGCACCATCTAATGGTAAACTGTTGGGCAAGTGTGACAATTTCATAGGTAAATTGATTGTCATAAATTACTTTATCCAGACTGTCGGTGAGATAATTTTAGCTGACTTGTCATTTAAATAGAAATTGTAAACAGGTTCTCCTGATAATTCACAGCGAAGCGGCTCAAGAATTTTAGTGAACGGATTCCAAACTGCTGTTACAGTCCGTTTTACTTTCTTTCGTTGCAACTCACACTGAATATGTACCGTAGGGAGATGGATAATCATTGCACTGTGCAACCAAGCTTCTACACTCATTGCATAACGCTCTTGGATATCTAACAATTTTCTCTCTAACTCTCTATTAGTGGCTTCAATTCGTGCTAATTCTTTGTCTTGTTCATCACCAATCAATTTTTTTAACTCAATCTTGTTGCGAATCGAGTCGCTAATCGTGTTGTAATAATCCTTGAGCCTTTCTTCATCCCTAGCTCTAGCTCTTGTTAATTTAGCCTGCCAATTATCTAGAGATTTTCCAATCAATATTGCACTTTGATGTTCGATTAACCTCAACAACTCTTCAATTGGGATCGCCAATGGTGTCTCTTGATGCTCCACAGTCATTAGGTCAGACTCCCAAAACAAAGCATCCCCAATTTCTACTGGTGTTACTCCTGTTATTTCATTGATAATGAACGAAACTAAACCAATCCTTTTTTCGGAAGCATTCGCTGTGTAAGCGACATTACACAAGATGTAACGAGTAATTTCTGGTTTAGCATCTAAAAAACGAATTAAGCCATTTTGAGGTGCGAGTCTCTCCAATAAAATTTTCTCAAAGCCTGTGTTTTTCAGATGTCCATTGATTTTAACACCCAACGCACTAATAAGTCCTTTAACAGCTAATAGTTCAGATAGCTTATTTAATACTTCTGAATGATAGGTGACAAAAACACTTTGAGGTACATCAGCAATAGTAGTAAAAGTAACTTCTTCTGGAAGCGAAAGCAGCGATGCTATATTTTCCGTCAACAACACATTCAAAATGTGTTCACCAGCAGGTTCTGCTATTCCGTCATGGAGAGAAACAATTTTTTCTAAGGTAGCAATAATTGGGTCTGATAACATATTTATTCAAATCAATTTCTCAAGCTTCAAAATCTTCGCCAAAAATCTGTTCATCCAGTTCTTGAATTTGCTGATACTGGTTTTTGACTTTTAACAAATTATCTGCCAATTGCTCGAAGGCTGTATCTAATTCGGGCTTGACCTGATGCTTGAGCCAGATATCCATGACAATTTCACTAAAGTCAAATTCATCATCCACGTTCCCTAAAATTGTTTCAATCTCTCCGACCACTAGTTCAAACATATTAATTTTGTCATGCAAGATCCGCAGAATATACTCTTCGATACTGCCCTTGAGACAAAAGTTAAAAATAAAAACATCCTGGGTTTGTCCAATGCGGTGAATACGACCAATGCGCTGTTCTATTTTCATTGGGTTCCAGGGGAGGTCATAATTAACGATCGCGTTCGCAAACTGGATGTTACGTCCCTCTCCGCCTGTTTCCGATGCCAGCAGTACAGAAACAGTATCTCGAAATGCGGCTATAGCCTCATCTTTCTGTTTAAGGGACATCCCACCAGTAAATTCTGCAAAGGGGATATTTGCAGCTTGCAGAGTTTGAGCCAAATAAGTGCTAGTTGCTTTATGGGTTGTAAAGACCAAGGTTTTCTGGGAAGATTTTGAGAGCATCTCTACCAATACTTTTGCTTTCTCAACCTGCTTCACCTGGGCTGCTCGTCTTGCTAAAGACTTCAGTTCTTCATCAGGTAGGCGTTTGGTCAATTGCTTGAGGGAGTCAGCCAAAGCACCAGGGGACGAACCAGCACGCATTAGCAGATTGGTGCGGGAAAGCCTATCGAGCTTGTCCTCTGAGGAACGCAGATACTCGCTCAAGTCCTGGTAAAGTTTCTCCTCGCCTGCTGCTGGGGTAACGGTAATTGTAGTGGCGAAGCGTTTGGGCAGTTTGACATCTACTAGGGCGCGGGTATTTCGTACCATGACTTCCCGCATCAGGGAGCGCAACTTTTCGGGATTTTTAGGGACTCGTCCATTTCTGGAATCGACATATTCTTTTTTAAAAGCGGCTTCTGTTTGTAGCAGTCCTGGCTTGAGGAGGGTCAGCAGATTAAACAGTTCAATAAGGGAGTTCTGCACTGGCGTAGCGGTGAGCATGAGGATAAACCGCTTGTTGAGGGCATTAACCAGTTTCCAGTTTAGAGTAGTGCGATTTTTCAGGTGGTGGGCTTCATCGACAACAACCAAGTCCCAAGTGCGACTAGTGACGTGGGGATAATGTTTAGCAGACTTAGCCGTGTTTAATGAAGCGATAATTCGCGGATTATTTGTCCAAAATTCGTCTATCGGTTGTTGCGGGTCACGGTTATCTGTGGTGATAGTAGCAATATTAAATTTGTCACTTAACTCTGATTGCCACTGCGAAACTAGGGATGCGGGAGTTAACACCAGCATGGACTGTACCATACCCCTTGCTAAGTACTCGGCTATGATTAGTCCCGCCTCAATGGTTTTGCCCAATCCGACTTCATCGGCTAGTAATGCGCGTCCACCCAGTTGTCTAAGTACTTTTCGGGCTGTTTCAATCTGATACCAGTATTTGTCAATAGCAGTTAGTGTGGGCAGGCAAATTAGCTGATCATAGTCTGCCATTACCGAAAGGTTAAACAGGTCTAAACGCGCTTGGTAGAAGTTAATCGGGTCATACAAACCAGCTTTCAGGGCTGATAAGGCAGTGGAGGAATTGAATTTGAATGTATAGTTTGTTTCCATAATGCACCGCACCCCTAACATTTAACAGCCATACTTATGAGGCTCTAGTTTTAATATTCAGTTTTTCTTTGCGCCATTTGTCCACACTTTTTTTAACTGCTTCTATTTCTGCAAAATCTACTTGCACAGTTGCAGTTTCAAATTCAACACCCAAAGCGGTGCTGACTTCGAGAATTTCTACAAAACTGGCACATTGATAATCTGTATCCTCATACTATTTCACTCTTTGTTCATCAATTCCTAATATATCAGCAAGTTCTTGCTGACTAATTTTGGCTACTAAACGAGCTTTGATTAAAGCATTTGGTTCAGGCTACTCTTGAGCATACAAGTTTGGATACTACGAGTAAATATTTGCACGTAAGCCCTGATAGAAGTTTGTGTGCTTTTACCCATAATTTTGCAGGAAATGCCAAGATATGCTTCCGTAAGTATGTAACTTAAAGGATAAAGTAGCCTTTAAGTTACAGTTTTGGTAAAGCGATGATATTAGCCATTTCAAATTTTAGATTTTTTTGTGATTAAAATTACTTAGTTTCTGATTTATAAAAAACATTTTTTCTTATAACTTTTGGTAGACTTTATCGCTAATGTGAGTGTTTAATTTAAGAGTTTTGTTTATATAAAATTGTATTATTTCAAAATACTAATACCATATTCATCTAAAATTAGACTATTAAGTTTGTGTAGAGCATAGTCAGGCACATCAAAAAAGAAATCTCTAAAACTAATTGGTTTAAACTGTAAGACATAATCATTCATTATAACATTATGTAATAAATTGAGACTAATCCAATTAAATTGAGATGTCTTTAGTTTCGTCAGAATTTTATTCGATTTTTCACGTAGCTGTAAAGGTGAATCTATCCAATATTTATTTGAACCAACACCACAAATATATTCTAAATCAATATTAGAAAATGATCCTATTTGTGTGAGACCAAGATTAGGAATATAAGTTGGTGATTTAATCCTCAGTTCACAAAAATTTCTGAAAATATAATAATAATAATCATGAATTGTTATATTATCTCCGTTAAAATCTTCATTCTCCCATTGTGCTGCAAAATTGTAATATTTATCTGAACTAATTTCTAGGTAATTCTCTGCTAATTGTCTAGGTGTTGGCCAATTTAAGCAATTACAAATTATTTCATAGTATTCTAGATGGCTAGAAAAATTAAATACATCATGTATCTCCTCTTCTATTTCCTTTACAACATTACAAATAATGAAGAATCTATAAACTGGATAAAAAAGCTTCCAAGGCAATTGTCCCATTATTTTTGGGGAAACGTAAGGTGGCCAAGGAACAGATAGTGAAATATCAATTATAATACAGAACTCTGTTAATCTTTTAAGAAATTCAAAAGGTTTAGCAACCTCCTTTTTGCTAATAAATAAATAATCCTGAAAAGCTCGCCAGTATGGGGTTTCACAAATGAAAGGATAAATATAATTTAAATACTCTTGATGAGTAATCATGCCAATTTCATCTAATAAATTTAACGTATTTAGTGAAAAAATAATTTCGCTTGCTCGTGCTTGACCTTCTAATAGATCACTTACTGTAAGTGGTGTAGCATTATGTGATATTTTCGGAAATATTAGTTGCTTGAAATTGCATAAATTATCAATTTCTGCAATTATTATTTGTTCCTCGATATCAAAATAATCAGATATTGTTGTATAGTAGTCACTTAAAGCACAGGCGACAGATTCACTAGCAGATAATATTTTTTTAGTAATTGGAATGTCATGTGTGAACAACTCGTATGTAAGAGCATTATCTCGCCATTGTTGGAGAAAAATACCACTTTCTCGACTTTTATATCGAATATTTGGATGTATTTGATAATTGTCTAAAATTGTAATATCTTTTAACTCGTGCAATATTCCTTTCAAATCTTGAAATTGATTCCAGTCAGGAAAATTATCTATTTGGCATTGTTTAATTAACAAACATATATTTCCCCAAGTTGTGCCAAAAAACTGGTTCCAGTGCATCCTTTCATGAGTAATTGTAGAAGAAACCGCTATATTAGCTAATATTTCTTTTGGGAATATATCTAAATTAACTTTATCTCTAATAAAAGTTAGTAAATAACTTGGACTAAAATAACCAAGTATATCTTTTTGAGAATTTTCTAAAAGACTGTCTTTAGGTGGGAGCATTGTCATACAGTTTATTAAATACCAATCGACCCGCGAAATAGCGAAATTATTCCCAATATTTCTTTGATTTTTTCCGTAGTTTTAAGCTTTTTAATTTTCCATTCTAATTGTGTAAATATTTCTTTTTTATCTAAATTATCATTAGTAAAATTTTGAGGGACAAATTCAAGTATTTGTTTTAAGCAATTAAAAACCTGTTCATTAGAATTAGCTCTAATATTATAAGACTGATAGAATAATTGATTACCCTCTACTGTAAATAAAATAAAAGTCGGAAGATTACGGCTATCATTTATATCAAACCATGACAAAATCTTCAGATTTTCATTCGGTTCTTTCCAAACAGGAATCATTTGTCCTAAAGCTCCCTTTGGAATTTGAGGAAATTTATATGCTCCGGTGAAGAGCAAGGTGGCAAAAACTGCAATACTAGAGCCACTAATTTCATTAAGTGCAGAATAGTAATCTTCGTCCTTCAAAGTTTTTATAATATGAGGATGAGCATCAGTAAAAAGTATTATTCCAAAAAAAGGAAATTTATCATGTAATTCAAATAGCTTTTCATTAAGTTCTATTATCATGCAATTAATCTCTTGCTAAACTTGTTAAATCACATTGCTATAAAGGATAGTTTATTTATTATACAAAGATTGCATCATTAATTATACATATCCCCCACAAATGACATAGTGTAGCTTCTTTTTTTATATTTTCTACTATGCCAAATTTATAACGATTCTGCTTAACTTTAAACGCCAACAGAAAAATTATCAACTACCTGCCCTACCAAAAATTACCGTAAAAGTAAAAACAAGTTTATCAAACCACAGGTGGGCGAATTTCTCCATGCAGCCGAATATATTCAACTAACCGCTTGGTTTCACCACCAGCTAATTCTAGTTCCTTGAGATTGCCAACCAAAACAAACAATTCCTTAGCCCTACTAACGGCTGTATTCAGTAAATTGGGTTTGCGGTTGAGGAACCAAAAACTATGATCCTGGTGACATTGGTAAGGAGAAAAGATAATAGCTGCTTTCTCTCCCCCCTGAAAGGTGTGAACCGTACCAATATCATCCCAAGAAAAGTTTCGCCAACGGTTAGAAAGCCGATACCTGAGCGCGTTAGCTTGCTGCAAAAACGGCGACATCACACCAATTGTCTTTGAACTACCATCAGAGCTAATAGAGTAACCATGCTTTAGCAAGGATGTAATTACAGCTTCTACAGCGTTGATTTCTTCTGGATTAGTGTTATGGGTGTGGCTTCCCTCGACATGGTAAGCCAAGAGATGCGGTTCTGTTGCCGTCCGGTGAGCATCGGAAAGAATTTGCAGACCACCGGGGTAGTTGGGGCTGCAAAACTGAATAATAGACGGGGTGCAACGGTAATGATTTCTAAGAATAATGCCATTACCTAAATCCCCTTCAGTACCACTAGCACCAGCCGCGCGGTGATAAGCGGTAGCTGTGTATTTGGCAGTGGGAGCATAGCGATAATAGTCTTCATTCCCCATGCCCCGATCCAGAAAGGCAGTCTTCAGATACTGCTTGATGGTATCGTCGCAAAGGTTAACTATTGGCTCAATTTGTTGGGGGTCGCCAGCCACTACTGCCCGTTGCGATCGCACCAGCAAGGGAAATAATTGATGTACAAGAGTTGTTCCCGCTTCATCCACCAATGCCAGCTTAACGCTATTGGGATGAAGGATTGGCAGCATATTGCGTATTGATTGCAGACTGGAGCTAATGACAGGGAAAATCAAGCTCAAGTCACGGTAGATGGCATCACCGTCTGTTGACAGTTTGAGCAATGCCTCTCCGTCTCCCGTCAAGACGCTGCCATAAGTTGACAATGCCCTCATAACGCTTTCCTTGCGTCGGAGAACTTCTTGCAACAGAAACGCCCAGGCACGTTGAAATAGTTCTAGCTGCAATTGGTGATAGTCACGGTAAAAACGACTATAGAAATCAGCTTGGGGGTAATTATCAAGTTGTTTTTGGATTTGTTGGTGTTCTGCTTGCTTTAACTCCAGTTCCTTAGTTAAAGCCGCTATTTGGCTTTGAATTTCAGTTAGTCCCCAGTTAAGATTCTGCCATTGCTGCGAGAAATCTAGTTTTTGGTTAACAGAGTTGAATGCTGTAGTTAAACTGGAGGGATCAAGGGGTATCTGAAAGGGATGCGCTGTTGCTAAGGTGTTTAAAACAGCAGCATTTATCCGATTCGCCAAACGCTGAAAAATTCGCTTATCAGTAGTAGCATTAAGCCAGTCCAAGGCGCGTTTCGTGATGGAGTCCGAATCTTTTGGCAGTTCGCGTTCTGCCTGGGATAACGCTTCTCGTATTTGCTGGTAGGCATCAAGGGGAAAATTTGCATAATCAGACAAACTTGATAGCTGTTCAGTTAGGGCTTGTAACTGGGAAGACTTAGCAGCAATATCGTTATTGAGTGATTGGATTTCTAGATCCAGTTGCGATCGCCGTTCGGCATCGGTAACTTTTTGAGCAGTATTAAAGCGGTCTTGCTCTATGAGTTGCTGAATTTGACTCTCTGCTTGCAGTAATTCGAGTTTGGCTTGTTGCCAAGCAGTTTGATTAAATTCAGTCTGACGCAGCCAATCTTGGGTTGATTGTAGTTTGGGTAGAGTTTCTTTACGGATAATAGTTTGGTTGCCGCCAGGAAGATAAAACTGTTGAGCAGGAGAATTTATAGTCAGTCGTTGTTGGAATTTTTTAATGGTACTGTTATTAGTGCCGACAAAGAGTATTAAATTATTTGCATCATCTTCACCGCGAACAAGCCGTAACGCCCGATTCACTACTTGCTGTGCTATGAGGTGCAGAAATACTTCTGTTTTTCCAGTTCCCGGAGGACCACAAACAGCAGTTAGTAAATTCTCTTGGGCGTGTTTCAGGACAGACGCTTGAAATTCATCAGGCGCATGGTCGGGGAAAGCTCCCCAGAACATTACCTCATGTCTGGGTGATTGTGGCTCTCCCCATAAGTACTGCATTGCTGGGTGAGTTTCAGTTAGCCATTCGCTATTACAGTCAGGTTGTTGAAGTTCCTTGAGGATTTCTTGTATGTCTTGCTTAAGGAGGGCGTTATAGGGGGTAAAGTCGCAGCGCAATAAATAAGGTTGCCGAAAAGTTTTATATCTTCCTTCGGGTAAGTCTACCAGATCAAGAAAGTCTCGCAGAGAGGGGAATCTTCCTTTAAATGTGTCTTCTAAAAACTTCAAAATTCCTGACGCAACAATCAGTGATTCGACTTGCTCCTCCTCTAGTCCGTACAGCCGCATCAAATTAACAACCACTGGCTGAAACTCGTATTCGGTCAAGTTCCAGCCAGTTTTGCGGTAATTACCTTTGAATATGGGCGAAATATCAACTGTGAAAAGAGGCAGGTATTTCAGCTTTTGCTCTTTTCCCTTCCCTTGGATTATATAGATTTGTGGGAAAGCAACAGCCATCTGAACATCATTTCTGTTACCTCTTTTAGCTGCTTGCTGCTGTTGCTGGAATTGCGTAAATACTTCGCTATCTAACAGTAGCTTGTTGCCAACAAGCTGCACTCCCTTATCTACTACTTTTGAATAAATATCTGAAGAACGCTCGACCTCAGCTTGAGTCAGTTCTTCTAACCTGATGTAGCCTAGCCAGGATTGTACTATCTGGATAAGTTTTTCTGACTCTAGCATGGTCACTTAAACATAAATGAAAGGCACTAAAGCTTAGTATAAAAAATATTTAAGCTTTCTGCCTTCTACGTCCTGGTTTTGGTATGTAAGGTTACTCAACATTTGTCAGCATCTCTAGTTGTGCAAGTAGTTTTTCTAGAAGCTTGCGTTTAGACGGGTCTGACCAAATACGCGACTTTCTTAGTTTGGTAGTCGCAACAGTAAAGCGCTCTTTATAATCGTTCGACTCGGTGTTTGGGGTAGAGGCTGGGGTTTTATTTTCAGTAATGCGTTGTTTGATTTCGCTTAAAGACCAGTTTTGAGCAAGAGCTTGTTCTAAAAAAGCAACACGCTCCGAAGTATCCTTAATCTGGGCGATCGCCTTAGCTTTGGTGTACTCAAGGGAACCAAAGCGTAGTGCCTCAAGAATGTCTTTTGGAAGATTTAACAAGGGCAGGCGATTCTTGATGAAAGATTCCCAGGTCATTAACCCTAAGCCATCAAACACTTCTTTAACGATTTTTAAATCCTTGTTTGCAGCAGGATCATGATTGAGGGCTGAATTATCCGTTTCGGGTTCGCCCATAACGTTATGGGTAGATAAGTCAATATCGCCTTCCTGACGGCTGATAACGTTATTAGTGGACTCAGTTTCCACTTCGACCATAACGTTATGGGTAGGTTCAACACTATCAACAACGGGTTCGCCCATAACGTTATGGGTAACTGTAGATGCTTTGTTTTGTTGGCGTTGTAGACGATACAGTAATGGCGGGATATCCTCAACACTTCGACCTAGTTTGAGAGACAGCAGTTGCAGGATACCTTCAGTTTCTTCAACTGGGTTGAGGTCTGAGCGAAGTAAGTTTTCTATAAGTGCAAATTGAAAAGCTGCGTTGTCGTCTAACTCTCTAATGACGACGGGGACAACTTTCAGCCCAATACTTAAGGCAGCACGATAGCGGCGCTCTCCTGCTACTAATTCGTGTTTTGATCCATCAAGGGGGCGTACTAAAATGGGTTGCAGGATGCCATGCTGTTTGATAGATTCAGTTAACTGTTTTAATGCCTCGGAGTCAAAGTAACGACGCGGTTGATTCGGCGGCAGAAAAATCTGCTCTAATGGCATGGACACTTGAGAATCAGCGTTGTTTATGCCTGTAGTGTCCCAAGGTACTTCAATTTTACTTTTGAGGGGCTGGCTGGCTTTAGTGTGTCTCATTTTAAGGATTCTATGCTAACGGCTATTTTTTTCAAGATTGCAACAGATGGGTGCTTTGGTTCATACACAGCTAGGGGCATTCGTTCTTCTGAAGCATCAACAAAAGCAGTGGAGCGAGGAATCGGGGCAAAGACTGTTCCGGCGCTGGCTAGTTGTTCGGTGATGGCTGCTAGGGTACGAGTGTCCTGGGAGTTACGGGCATCGTATTTTGTCGGCACAAATCCGGCAATTTGCAATTTGCGGTTGGGTTTATTGCGTACTGTAGCGACCGTTTTTAGTAATTCGCCTGTTCCCTCAAAGGCTTTGAAATGGGTTTCTAGGGGAACGAGAACATGGGTAGCAGCTACAAGGGAGATGTAAGAGAGTAGCCCTAAGCTGGGAGGGCAATCTATTAAGATAAAATCGTAATCTGATTCAATTGGTTCGATGGCTTCTTTGAGACGGAAATCGCGCATAGAAGCATTAACCAATTGCATTTCTGCCGTACTGAGAGAGATGTTGGCAGGGGCTAAATCCATACCATGAATCCCTTCAATAATTGGCAGGGGTAATTCATCCACAATGGCATTGTTGACAGTTTGCTCTATCTCTCTTGGAACCAAGCCCATAAAAATGGTTAAGCTGGCTTGGGGGTCTATGTCGATGAGCAGGACGCGATGACCCAGTTGTGCTAGGTGGTAGCCCAGGTTTTGGGTAAGGGTGGTTTTGGCAACACCTCCCGCCTGATTAAAAACTGCGATGATTCGGCTCATAACTGAGTTTGTTTACCTGCCCCGTTACAATTAAAGATAACTTTTGATGGGTAAATTGGTGTTTTTTATCAAAAATTATGATCACACGCTTATCCCAGCCTCTAGCTGTTTATGCCATTGGGGTGAACAATAGTAATTCCTTCAACTTCTACAAAGTCTTTTGGGTTTAAAGTCAGAATATGGCTGATGTTATAGGCAAGCACTACTGCTTGTATGCGTAAATCGTGGGTGCGTTTACCTGAAATCTTGTAAGTTGTAGCGAGGCTAAACCAAAGGCGAAATATATCTGGTGTTTCTTCTAGCCACTCAAACTGATTTATTAGCATTTGCACCGTTCGTTCGGTTTCTTCTGGTGTCCATCCCAATCCATTTACAGCTACAGGACGGGTGGCTACAACCCAAAATTCAATTAAAACTTGAGATGTAATAAAACATCGATGGTTATTAGATATTAGATACCTGATTGTGCGATCAACAAGATTATAATCGGGTGAAGCTATATCCCTGGAGCGTAACAGGATATTGGTATCTAATAAATAATGGGTCATACTTCATCATCGTAGATATTTTCTCGACGCAGAGCTTCATCATCAAGGTTGGCATAGCTTTTTGGTGCTGTATCTATCCACTCCTGCCAAAGTAATAATCTCTCTGATGATGTTTGAGGTTTACTAGTTAGTAACGTTAGATGCTTGTTACTCAGCTTTTCTTGAAAAAGTTTTTGCTCTTCGGGGGAGAGGTTTAGTACCACTTCTATGAGGGAATTAACAAGTTGTACATTCATGGTTGTGTATCCGATTCACTCTTCTTCAGTCGGGAGCGACGGGCTTTCGCCCTGCCCTTATGCTGCTTTACTATAATACTGACTATTGCTCCCGCCATACAGCAAACGACATAGCTAATTTCTGCGATCGCTTGTGCAATTACGGCATGGTCATCAAAACTGAACCAAAAGCTTCTCGGTTGGGTACTAACCTGATTGCTTGCAATGTGGAAGGGAAGCTGGAGAACAACGTTAATTGGGCAGAAGTTAATGCAGTAGAAGCCTTGATTGATGAGTTATTAAAGGCTGGTTATTGCTTAAATTCTCCTGACTCTGACAACACGATTGGCGTGATTTCACCTTACCGCCGTCAAGTAGATGCGCTGACTCAACGCTTAAAATCTCGTTGGTCAGATTTTTCCCCCAAGAGCGTTGGCACAGTTCACACGTTCCAAGGTGGTCAGAAATCAGTGATAATTTTCTCGACTCGCCAATGCTCTGCAACTGATAGCCTTTGGTTTATCAATCGGCGACCGAATTTACTTAATGTGGCTGTCAGCAGGGCGCGAGAACTGTTTATCCTAGCGGGGAATTTGGGGCGAATTTCTGAAGGGGGGCATACCAAAGAGTTGGTGGAATATATCAAGGAATTTGGTGAGATGCGATAATTTGAATCAATGACTTCCTGGCTTAGGCATCCATGTAGTGCTACTGCTACAGGGACGGCAACGGGTTTTGAGAACGGCATGAGTTAAGTTTGTTGGTCATCTGATTACGGCAATAACAGATCCCAGTAGTTAGGGCTTGCTCTTGGTCTTGAAATTGTCCCAATTTCTCCAGACCAGCTAAACAGGCTAGACTGTGCCACCCTTGCTACATAAGCTTTACGCAAAGTGTTTCTTCAGAGAGGGTTAACCTGTCACGGATGTATATGAACTAACAATGGCAACGCTCGATTGACTGAGCTATGAGGTATTGGTAAAGGTTGCTCAACTGGCTTACTATACTAACCAAGCTAAAACGTTCGCGCACTAGCACTGAAGCCTGTGTACTGAGTTGTTTAGAAAATTGCTTGTCTAATAGAATCTTATCTATTGCAGTAGCAAAAGCTACAGTATCTTGAGGCGGAGCTAATAAGCCTGTCTGCTCTGGCAAGACAGTGAATTTTAAGCCGCCGACATTGGAAGCTACTACAGGAGTACCACAAGCCATTGCCTCAATAGCTACCAGTCCAAATGGCTCGTAATAACTGGGTATAACGCATACATCAGCAGCAGAGTAGTAAAATGGCAACACGTTATGGTCAACCCGACCAGCAAATACAGTTCTCTCAGCAAGACCTACTTCCTGCACAATCTGCTCAATCCGTTTTCGTTCTTGTTCATCTATACGACCTGGGCAACTCCCTCCAACAATGACTAAGCGCAAGTTGCCTATGGTTTTAGCTCTAGATTTCGCACAGGCTCGAACTGCTGTCTCAATGCCTTTGCGAGGGTCAAACCGTGCTACACAAAGCACAATTTCTTCAGCCGGATCTAACCCTAACTTCGCCCGAGCCTGTTCCTTTGACACCGTGCGAAGATAGTTATCAGTTCCACAGGGAATAACTTTAATATGACCTTTCTGAGAAACTAGTGTACGCAAGTACTCTTGTTCTTGAGGACTGTTTGCGATGACACAATCTGCTTGCTCAAGAATTTGTTTTTCAACGCTAAGTCGAGTATCTGCAATTGGAGATAGATTTGGAACGACCTTATACTTTACTACACCTAGAGAGTGATAAGTATGAACCAACTGAATCTTGTGGATTTTCTTTAGTTGCAAACCAATCCAGCCGGAGAGCCAATAGTTGGTGTGAACTAGGGGATAGTGAATTGCTTCCTTAAGTCGAAATGCCTCGAATGCTTGCACAAACTGAGGCATAAATTGGAAAATTTCGTCTCGTGGAATAAATTGCTCTGGTCCAGCAACCAGACGGATAGTTCGACAGTGGGGTGAGTGCTGGACAATAGCAGGAGTTTTTGGATCGACTTTACGAGTGAACATATCTACCTGCCAACCCAGAGATGCCAAAGTTTCGCCAAGCTGACGAACATAAACATTTTGCCCCCCTGCCTCTTCTACGCCAATCTCAGCAGCAGGATCAGCATGATCTGAAATAAGTGCGATCGCTTGTCTAAGGTGGACTAACTTGTTTGTTTCATATCCCTCCGTTTTCAATTTGTGACTTTGGGGTAAATCATCACCATCAAGAGGCTTCATTTTTCAACTGCTCCCAAAACTTTCAGCGTTCTTTTTTGGGAATCTTTTAAACCTGTAACACCCGTAATATTCATACCTTCATAGAGTTTTTCTATTTTCACAGTTTTTCGGCAGCTACCTGTATCAACATTCCAAAGTTTAATTGTCTGATCTTCGCTACCACTTGCTAGAGTTTGACCATTTGGACTAAAAGCGACGGTTCGTACACAAAGGGTATGCTGCTTCTCCAACATTTTGAAATCTTCCCACCTTTGGGTATTCCACAATATTACTGTTTGGTCGTCACCGCCACTTGCTAAGGTTTTCCCATCTGAACTAAAAGCTACTGACCATACTCGGCTCTTGTGTTCGTGCAAGATTTTGAGGCATTCCCCCTGAGCATTCCACAATATTACTGTTTGGTCGTCACTGCCACTTGCTAAGGTTTTCCCATCTGGACTAAAGGCAACTGACCATACCCAACTCTTATGTTCCCGCAAGGTTTTGAGGCATTTTCCTGTCTCGACCTCCCACAACTTCACTGTCTGGTCTTCGCTACCACTTGCTAAAGTTTGACCATTTGGACTAAAAGCAACTGACCATACTAGGCTCGTATGTTGTTCCTGCATGGTTCTAAGACATTCCCCAGTCTTGACATGCCACAATCTGACTGCTTGGTCGTCACTACTTGCCAAGGTGTGTCCATCTGGACTAAAGGCAACTGAACGTATCCAATTTGTATGCCCCTGCATGATTCTAAGACATTCCCCGGTCTCGACATCCCACAATCTGATTGTTTGGTCGCTACTGGCACTTGCTAAGGTTTTACCATCTGAACTAAAAGCTACTGACCATACTCGACTCTTATGTCCGTGCAAGATTTTGAGGCATTCCCCCTGAGCATTCCATAATCTGACTTTTTGGTCGTCAGTACCACTTCCCAGAATGTAATTATCTGAACTGTTTGCATCCTCTTTTGGAGCAAAAGCGACTGACCATACTCGGCTAGCACCTCCCTGCAAGGTTTTAAAACATTGCCCGGTTTTAACATCCCACAACTTCACTGCCGGGTCGTCACTACCGCTTGCTAAGGTATCACCATTGGGACTAAAGGCAACTGACCATACTCGACTCTTGTGTCCGTGCAAGGTTTCAAGGCATTGCCCGGTTTTAACATCCCACAATTTCACTGTTTGGTCGTCACTACCACTAGCTAAGGTATCACCATTGGGATTAAAAGCAACAGTCCGTACCCAACTCTTATGCTCCTCAAAGGTTTTGAGGCATTGCCCGGTTTTAACATCCCACAATTTCACTGTTTGGTCGTCACTACCACTAGCTAAGGTATCACCATTGGGATTAAAAGCAACAGTCCGTACCCAACTCTTATGCTCCTCAAAGGTTTTGAGGCATTGCCCGGTTTTAACATCCCACAGCTTTAGTGTGTGATCCTCGCTGCCGCTTACCAAAGTATGTCCATTTGGACTAAAGGCAGCTGACCATACTCGACATATATGCCCCTCCAAGGTTTTAATGCATTGCTCAGTGTTAACATTCCACAGCTTTACTGTTTTGTCATCACTGGCACTTGCTAAAATCCGACTATCTGGACTAAAGGCAACTGACCATACCCAACTCGTATGCCCCTCCAAGGTTTTGATGCATTGCCCGGTTTTAACATTCCACAGCTTTACTGTTTTGTCATCACTGGCACTTGCTAAAATCCGACTATCTGGACTAAAAGCAACAGACCGTACCCGACTGGTATGTCCTGTGCAGGTAAAAAGTGATTTCTCATATGAAACTTCCCATAAACGAATCTGGTTATCAGCGTCACCCGTAGCTAAAAATTTACCATCTGGGCTAAATGCCACCGATGAAATAGTACCCAAAGTTTCAGCAAAAACCGATTTTCTGAGATCCGAGTAAGCGAAATTGACACGATGCAAATTCACATCCTGGAGGTACGCTTGCCAAACTGCCAGATGAGAAAAGTCATAGTCACTTAAATTGGTCTTTAGGTGACAAAGCAGATTGAGAGCATTACCTCCTGCATATCCTGGTTTGACAAAAGATTTATTTCGCAGTTGCGATAGGATTTCAGTTAGTTTTTCTTCAATAATTTTTGGAATTATAAAAACATCTAGCAATCTTTGTGCTACTGGCTTTAAGATGAGGCGAATTTGAATATCTCTAATATAGTCTTTAGCAGTAGCTTCAATCAGCGTATGGCTCATGAATAGTGCTAATATTTTACCTGTGGTAATTTCCTGACATACCTCCTCAATGAGTCGGTCTATCATGTACTCCATAACCACAGGTTGAAGCGTGAAAAGTGCTGCACTTTTCTCAATGAGCGATCGCTGTCGTAGGGATTCTAAAGCTTCCAGTAATTCCCTTTTTTGCAAGTCACTCACAATACTATCTAGCAAATCCTCCAGCGAAACTGCTTCACGCTTGATTGCCAACCAGTACATGATTTCTTTTTCTAACTTTGAGGCGCGCTCAAACTGTTGAGCTAATAAATCACGAGTGTCGCCAAAAATTATCTCCCCTTCATCTAGAAAAGCACCGATCCTACCACCAAATAACTCTCGAATTGGTTCAGAAACTAACTTTAATGCCAAGGGATTGCCTGAATATTTCTTAACTAGTTGTTCCCATTCTTGCTCCAACCCAGTCAAGCCTTTATCCTTGAGAATTTCTTGCCCTTCTGTTTGTCCCAAGCCAAGTAATGAAATCGTTCTGACTGGTGATGCTTCTCCCTCCAAAGGTGCAAATTCTTTCGGTTTTTCGCGACTAGTCAGCACTAAGCAGCTAATATGAGGTTGTGCTCCCACCCGTCTTAATAACTCACCATAACCTTCATATCCTTCTCTATATTCCCCAGCGCGTTTCCCTCCTTGCAAAATCGTTTCAGCATTATCTAGTACTAAAAGACTCCGGTGCTTTTGTAAATAATTAATCAGCAGCGTAATTCTATCATTTACGTTTTCTGGTAAATCAGTTTCCTTCTCATCAGATAAAAATCGGATCAGATCCGCCAACATCTCTTTGACAGGTGGAGCATTGCGGAGAGTTCGCCAAATAAAGTACTTAAACTTATCTTGAACGTCGTATGCCAGCTTCACAGACAAAGTTGTTTTGCCGATTCCTCCCATACCCAATAGTGCCACTAGTCGGCAGTTATCCTCGACAATCCACTGCTTGAGCGTACACAGTTCTCCTTCCCGTCCGTAGAAGACATCACTACTAGGTGCTTCACTCCAAGAAACGCGCTTGTTGATATCTCTTACCTGACTGCGTACTTTTTGCACCAAAGATGTTATCTCAGCCTCGTCTTTATGACTCGACTCAGTTAAGTTTTGGTTAACCATTGGTTCGGAGAGAGTAATTTTGTACCAGTCTTGCTCAAAACCCAAGTCTGCTCCAATCTGGAGAAAATTCTCCAATAAAATCGGTTTGCCGTTAAGCAAGGCACTAATTACTGAACGATGAATTCCTAGCTTATCGGCTAGCATCTTTTGCGTTAACCCTCGCTTGATTAACGCTTCTTTGACAAGCTGGATTCCTTGTGGAGAAGCTTGTAAAGTTGGTTTTGCCATAAGTGTCTGCATCAAAAAGCTTTACAGCCATTATAGGACACTATAAACCGACCTGTAAAAATCTTAAGACCGACTTTACTTGACATATAAACCGACATAGGCAATACTGAGAACAACAGGTAGACAAACACAGGCGCAAGCGCACTCGCACAAGAGGAGGCAAAGGCTTTATGGACACTGGGGTGATTATGGAATTAATTAAAAATATGCCTAGGCCAGGTTGTCCGCTAGATTTTAGGTTAAGAACTATAGAGGGAAATAATTTAGATTTGCTTGTTCCGAATGTAGGCAGCTTTAGTTTTTCTAAAGAACAACTAGGAGATTTTGCGCTTGAGCATTCCCTTCCGATATCACTTTTTGATTTGATGAATTTAGTCGAGAATAAAGAGATTAATTGTCCATCGCTTTTTCTGCAAGCATCTCTCACTGCTTTATCTTTGGGGCATGGATATGGTGTTATTAATCTAGAATATCCTGATACAAGAACATTCATTGTGACAGTTGGACCATCCTACCGAATATGTACGGGGTCAAAGAAAGCGGTTTAGTTTATTGCATCTACTTTTTGTGTAAAAAATAGTTGTTTGAACTAAATTTAATAATTAAAAACTTAGTTTATTAGCAAGCTGGGAGGATTAGAACTTAATCACAAAAGCTGGTCAGTGATATGTCACTGACCAGCTTTGTTATTGGAATTTACATAGAAAATGAGGGACTGACATCTATGAACAAAATTGTAAGATGCAATTACTTGAACAAAACTACACGGCTCCAAGTTGTTAGATGTAGCGACCTGCAATCAAGACATTTACAAACCAGGATTATGGTTCAAATGAAATTATAGTTGCAAATAATCCTGGCTGAAAACAACGATGATTGCAGGTTGGGGGATTTATAATTGCAGGTCGCTACAGTTAGAGGTGTTCATCCTCTACTGTGAGCGGAGAAAATATGTAGTCCAGGAAAAATTGTCAGTTTTGATGCACACATAAACGCAGTATCAAACTTTTAGCGTGTTGCAACTACTCTCGGTTGCTGTAGTCGAGGGTGCATTTCTCTCTAAATTTAACTCTGAAAAAGGTAAAAACCATGAAAACTAAACTAAATGATGACCGTAATCTCTTATTCGATTGGGCTTGTAAGGGTCTGAAATATTTTATGCTGACTCTGATTGGTTTTGCGATTGCATTGGTCATATCTAGAGTTTTTGGAGCTTCCACAATTGTTCAGATGCTTCTAGACCTAAGTGTATGGGAATGGCTTTTACGTATTGCAGTCTTTATCTTCTGTTTTTTTGCGGTCGCCATAATTTATGAGTCTTCTCGTTAATTCGCCCTTGTATAGCAGTGGATAAATCTTGTGAGCTTTTGTATAACAAAAGCGTAGTTGGCAGCTTCTCTCTAATTACGCCTATTCACACACAAGGAAAAATCTATGCATTCGATTCAAAATAATAATGACTTTTCCCAGCAAGACTTGAGCTGCCGCGATTTGAGCAACCAAAACTTTAGCCACTATCTCTTCATAGGCACTAAGCTCAATGGTTGTAATTTGAGTCACTGTAATTTAAATGGTGCCAATCTAAAGGATACACAACTATGTGGTGCCAATTTAACAGACGCTAGTTTGTGCGGGGCTAAATTGCATAATGCAAAGCTCAATGGGGCTAATTTGTTTCAAGCGAATCTGGCTGGCGCAAATTTAACTGGCTCAGATTTACGGTGTTCTATCCTAAGAAAAGTCAAATTGAGCAACACTATATTGAGTGACGTAAAAGTGGAAAATGCAGTATTTGAAGGTTGTGATGGACTAACTGAAGATATGAAGTACGATCTGAAAAATCGAGGTGCAATTTTGAAAAATTCTGCATCTAAAGCCGAAAATATCAGATGGTGTGTTCAGTATGTAGCCGTACCAATTTTGGTTGCTCTCATCGGTGCCGGCATTTTCCTAAAACCATATAATAAAACCCCTTTGTCTCCAAAGGCTACTAATCAAGAACTCTACAAATAAACAACTTCTCCACGATGGGTCAATGCATAAGATAAATAAGCAAAATTTAATACACTTGTGTTGCAAAAGTACTTCAAAATACTGCTCTCTTAACTGCCCAGCTAGTAAAAACTAAAGCCTCGCCTCGGCAGCAACGAGTTCGGTCTACGCTCCGCGTGGCTCACAAGCTAAAACCACGATCCTGCTGTCTGAGCTTTTGTTGCTCCTCCCTGAGATGAGCTTCTAATTCCTGACTCCAATCAGGATTATGGGTTTTGAGCCTTTTACCAATTGGCAACAATTCCAATACTGCACTAGCGGCTTTATTCCCTTGTTGATCATTATTGAATGCTACGACCACCCTATTGAAACTCTTGAGAAATTCCATAGGTAGGTTATTCGGGTCATCAGCTACTATCAACATGGTTCTAGTTGGTGGTAGCCCCTTGCAACTTGAGATCAGGTAGGTGGCTGCTGACATCGCATCAATTGGTGTAGAACACAAAAAGACGTTTTCTACCTTGTCCGTTGGTTGCCCTCCCAATCTCAGATAAAACCAACCATTTGCTGTAGAGGTGTTTTGGTCGTACTCCACAGTGCGATGATTTTCTCTAGGCTTTGATCAAACTAATGCGCCAGTTTTTTCACCATCTAAATCACGCTTGATAAACAAAATATTTCGTTGCTCATCCATGTAAAGCAACTGATTACCATGTAATCCTTGCACAATATAATCTGGTATATAGCGTTTCTCGCTTAAGTACTTGTGCAACACTTGCCAAACAACTTTATCCTCTGGTGGTGGGGTGAACTGTGGTTGATTTTGTTTATGTTCAATAAGAAGAAAGAGTTTTTCTAACTGCTCAACTGGGAGTGGTTTAACAGGTTTGAGCAGCAATTCATGAATAGGTTCATCATCACGTTCTGGTTGGTAGTCAACACCGCGATGTTTTTGCAGTCCAGGGAACGTGTAAGCTGCACCTAACTGTGTACCACTAAAAGCCTGCCCATCTTTCTCATAAGAAATACCTTTAGACTTCCCATTTCTGGTAAATCCTGTTCTGACACTAATGCCAGCTTGCTGCAACCGCATGATCAGGGTTGGCATTTGGGGAGAATCAACTCTGGCCCTATCAATTGTCTGCTGAAGTTCCTCTTTAATAGTGCGTCCTGGTGGCTGCTCAAGTTTACCTAGTTCATATTCTTCTTGTTCTCGTCTAATGCGCCTGATTTGTCCGGTGCTGGGTGTGCGTTGAAGCTTCTCTCTACTGCCCTGCACTTGCACTAACTCATAGTCTTGCTCAATTTGTCGCAGAACTTTTTCAGAGCGAACGTAATCCCAGGAATCATGGACTAACAGCCCCGTGTCCATCCTGATTCGGCTGGCTGCAATGTGAATGTGGTCGTCGTCGGTGTTATGGTGGCGGAAGATGACAAACTGATTGGCATCAAAACCCATCTCCTTCATATAGCGATCGCCGATTTCGTTCCACTTATCATCATCTAATTTATACCCAGACAATTGGTCAGAACTTGCCACTGCAATTAAGCAACAAGCCCAGTGGCGTTGTCAAAAATGTGGATTACAGTGCATTCCCCCTGGTGAAAAAACATCACATATAACACGCTCAAAACGCAGGGTGTACACCCTACAGGTTCATCATTGGGACAGAAATCCAGCAAATAACCACACAGGCAACCTTATAGCTCTTTGCAGTGCTTGTCACCTTTTATACCATAGGGGTGGGAAATCAAATGTTTCACCGGGGCAGCTATCTTTGTGGTAAATAAATCATGGATGATGATACTCAAGAACTAATCGCAATTCAGCAAGAACTCTCAGGAATCAGCTCACGCCTGAGAAAGATTTTTCCGTCAACTCATCCGCAATTTGACAGCGTGTTTGAAGACGTGGGTGCAGCTGGATATTACATCCGCGAAGCAGGTTATCGTCTAGAATCAGTTCTTATGACTGTTCAAGGTGATAGCGCAGGTTCTGCGAGTGATGCAGAGAGTGGAGAAACTGAAATTGAGTAAACTTCGCTGGGCAGACAACCCAGTACAGGGATCAGCAGTGAAGCCCTAACTTGAGGGCTACAAAAGTGCAAAACTCGCCGCATCGCAGTACTACCAATAACTTCGGCAACTTCCGCCACCGACTCTAACAGGGGGTCTGGTGATGACTCCGATTCAGCAATCAACAGGGGAAAGTATTCACGGGCTAGCCACTTTTCATCGTCGTCTAAGTCAGCCAAATTTTTATTACTACCGCTATTAAGACTATCTAATAGCAGGAGTAATAATTTTTTAAAGTGCTGCCAGCCCCCCCATCTCTGGGTAAATCGGCTCACCCAAGCTTGGGAGATTTCAGCAATATTCGCGATCGCTGGTTGAGTAATTTTCTGTTTTGACTGCCAAAGTTGGGTTAGGGCATTGACTATAGCGTGACCTGTCTGCTCACTGGCGTTACCCGCTTCGGGGCAGAGTTGGAAAGCATCAACGCTCTCTAATTTCACTCTTGGTAATTCATTTAAAAGGAAATTGAGGTCATAGTCAGCGCAGAAGTAGAATGTTAGCTCCACATTGGAGCGACGATGAGCGCGTAATCGCCCAATCTCTTGTATAATTTCTGCATTGATTAGTTCAGTGAGATACTTTTGGAAAGCGCTGTTTTTATCTTCCAGGTTGACTGGTTCACCAGTCATCACCTGATATTGTGCTGCTAAAACACCGATGTTTTGGTAGGGAATGCCGAAACTTGCGATCGCATCACACTCACTAAACCGATTAACACCACGCCCATCGACAAAGTGACCGTATTCTGTGCGGTCTGCAATTTGGGATGCAATTTGTTTCCAATCGATAATGCCAAGGGTGGGGTAGAGTTTTTTCAAGGTTTCTTTGAGGGCATTAACGCGGTTGCTAAGTGTGTCAGAGCGATTTTTAGGCAGTTTACCCAGCCCAGTGACGTTGACCACTTTTAAATTGCCGTAGTCTGGGCGTTGTTGCTCAATTATTAATACAGGATCATCGATGCCTAATTTGAATTTCAACTGGTGAGATTTAAAAGTGGCATCAAGATAAATATTAAATTGGGCTGATTTGGCCAATTCAGTATGTTTGGGGTTTCGGCGGTAAATGCTGAGTACACCCCATTGAGACTGAAAACTACCGTCACCTTTCCAAGCTTCCAGGAAGTCAGGCAACCAGTAATTAGGCAAGTCAAGAAACTCCCTCCCGGCGGTTCGTGCGCTGTCTTTGACTACCTTTTTGGCAGCATAACGAGCCGCAGCACTTTTTTTGAGTTGTTTATCTTGGGTAATATCAATAGAGTCTAAGTCTTCTAGAAAAGTGAAATCAGGTTCAAACAAAAGCCGAATCGCTTCGATATCTAAATTTTCGGGAAAAGTGGGCAGCAGCGCCCGGATGGTGGCATCATCAAACCCGTAGCGGTCAGTGGGTTTAAGTTGCTGAGTAAACAGTTGGTGTAAAACTAAGAGTGCAGGTTGCAGCTGTGACAAAAGATTTGGTTCTAACAGTAGCAGCTTGCCTATGGTGGTTTCAAAATCGCCTCGGTTCACATCAACGCTCCGCACGGTCTTGATGAGTGTACCAGCTTCTTCCCATAACCGCCCAACGGTGAAAGTTTGGTCAGCAGCGTTAGTTAAGGTGACAGGGGTAGAGTCTGGGTGCGCTCTGAGTTCAGAATAATTTTGAATTGCACTGCGCTTTTGAAAGCGGAAGCCAAAACCATCCCCTTGAGCGAAACGGCACTGATTTTGAAGGGAACAACCGCCACAGATGGGACTAATACCGCTCTCTTCAAAATCAAGGCTGGTAAAATTCTTGTTGCGGAAGGCGTTAAATAAGTAAGTCCTGTGACAATTCCCATCAGTGTCGGCAGTCTCACCCGCTTTAGTCCACAGTTTAAAGTCCTCACCTAGAGGAGTTTTGCGGGTGGGATCTAGTTTAAAGCCGTTGTGACGCACTGGCAGGTCAACAAAATTCGTCTCAATGGGCAGTGTGGATGGGTTTCTGTGGTTGGCATCCTGGTAAATTAGTTTATCAACACCGAATAAGGCCGCCGTCAATTGCCCCGCGTTGTAAGATTTACCTAGTCCTGGGTGGGAATTATCTAAGATTTGTGTCCAGCCCTTAGAAACAGCTTCCACCCAAGCGGTGATATGTTCATCCGGCTGGCAGGAAATAGAGATATCCCCTGTAATTTCGCTTCTGAACGGGATATTGCCCCTTTCGTAGATAATTACATTGGGCGAAGGGGTGTTAATTTCGGGTTCAGGCTGCGGTGAAGGTGGCGCTTTAAATCCTTTAAATATTGAAGAAAAAGGCGCGATGGGCTGCGCCCCAGCATAGCTGAACGCTTGCTTTAATAAATTTTGGAAGCTGCTCAAGTCTTCTCTGACTCGCCCAAGCTCCCACTGTTCACGGCTAATTACTCCTTGGTCGCCGAGGTTATATTCATACTGCCGTTGCAGGAAGCGAAAGCCATACTGTTTGGCAATGTGAAACAGTGTTCCGATCGTAATTCCCCCACGCCGAAAACTGCGAATCTTAGCGTGGATGTTCCAAGTTGAACCCTTGATGCTGGGCGACCACTGTTCGGCTATAATTTCGGCATCTGTTGCCCCATAATGATTAACCAGCGCCATTAGCACTTGACGGCATTCGTCGTAGTTACCGCTTCCTGGGGTGCGTGGTGGGATGAATGAAAGCGCGTTCTGGATTAGCTGGTCAATATCCCAGCCTTCAGTGAGGGAAATCTCACGCCACTCTTTACGCCGTGACTCAATTTCTTGAATTCTTAGCTGATACTCAATACGCTCCTGTTGCGCGATCGCAATCGCTTTACTTATCCATTCTGTTGGTAAAGTGGCTTCAGGGTTGACCAGGGGGAATTCTGCCTCTGTGTTGCCGTAGAAAACACGACTTGCATCTTTACAAGCTGGGTCATGGGGCAACTGCTGCATCAGGAAGCGCGTACAAGCTTCTACAGTATCAGCACCTTGGACATATTCGGGGAGAAGGAAAACCAACCGGAATTTATGCCAGTCTGGTTTATGACTGGCAGTTGTGTAAATTAAAGCACAGTGTTTTTTAATGAAGGGATGGGCTAGGGCTTCTTCTATGGTTAATTGGCGATCGTAAACTTTGATAGAATTTCCGTTTTCGTCCTTGATTGGTTTGCCGTCAGGATCACGGGCGACATCGGAATTATCAATGTCGAGTAGTAGCCAGTGAGAACCGATGACATTGGCTTTACTGCGCCATTGACCACCCAGTAAGCCAGCACAGATGGCGTGACCTGCTTTAATATGTTCCTGGACATCGGCTAGAGTGCCTTCTACATCAATGAAGTTAGCGGCCAGCTTTTTAAAGTCCCAGTCTTTGTTTGTGCCAGTGGCGTTAAACGCAAACTTGATTTTAGTTCTTCTGCTTTCAACTACGGCGTTTGTCATTTATTGGTCACTCCTTCTAGGAAACCGCCGCTTATCAGCCATTACCCCCTCTGTTGGTACAAGCCAGGATGCTTATTGTGGGAAGTAAGGTTTGAGGGCAGCTTAAGGTTTTCAGTAGCCAAAAAGTTTTTGATATTTTTGGACACCAAGAAATAATGCCAGATTGGCCAAAACCACTAGGCAAAACTGATCTAATTAATCTAATTAATCAGGGCTGTTCTAAAAAGCTGAAACCCTTACTCAGTAAGGGTTTTAAAAATAGATTATCCGGGGATTCTAGAGTTTTCATCCGGGGATTCTAGAGTTTTCATCCGGGGATTCTAGAGTCTTTGTTCTAAAGCTTAAAACTATATGGAGTAAGGCTTTTAAGCCTATTTTGCATGGTTATTTTTTTTAGAACAAAGCAAGAACATAAAAATAGCCAACCACAGGTAATGAGTGGCTGGCTGCGAGGAAGCGTTAAGCATTAATACTCAAAATTAGATGTCAAGAAGTTTTCGGATCTTGTTAGCGTGAGCTAGGCTGATGGTGCGTTCGCCTTTTTCGATCAGGGAGATGAGTTTTTGGGACACCCCAAGAAAACCAGCCAGCTGAGTCTGTGTCCAACCTTTGGCAATACGTGCTTCTTTAACTTGGCTGCCAGTCAAGCTGATGTGTTGTAGCTGTTTTGGCTTGGCTTTGGGCTGTAACTGTTCTATCTTAGGTTGAACTTTGGATTGTAATTGTTCTATTTTAGGTTTAGCCTTGGATGCTATCAATTCTGGGATAGGAGCTGGGGGTTTGATGGTGAGTTTGGCATCCAGCAACTTGTTCAGGTAGCCTTTAGGCTTCTTGTCCTTGCAGTCTGGTTTTAGCCATTCAGGGTACGTTTCCGGGTCAAACACAATCTGCCATCTCAGCTTGAGCAGTAGCTTTATGGCACTATCCCAGTGCTGCTTTAGGTCATACGCTCGGCGAAAGTCTAACTGGGCTTTATCTATAATCGGTTTAGCGAATGCAATTTCTAATAGCTCCTGTACTTTGTAGTTTCCATCAAGGCGAATCCGACTATCCAATGTTAGATATATAGCCAGTCTTAGCGCGAGTTCCTCATGGTAGGGGTCAATTTTCAAAACTTGTTGGGCTAAGTAGCCAAACTGATATAAAGCGTCCCTTGATTTGGCTCCTGCTCTATTCAAAAAAAGTTTAGTCCAAGCACCTGGTTGAATAATTAACTGAACTTCTAATGGTTCTTCTATTTTCCCCTGTAAATTTATCTGACCATAAGGCACAACTGTAATGTTCCACATTCGACCTACAGGGGTACTAGCATTTATTCCACCTTTTTTGTTCCTACCTTCTATCCATACTGTTTTAACTAACAAACAATCTAATGCAAACGCAGTTTTGGCTATTTCTGAGAGTTTTTTATGTTTGGGTAAATCAGTTCGCTGATCCCAACCCATATCTTTTATCAAGTCACTGGCATTGAGAATAAATAAGCTTTCCCACGGTCTTTCCTGTTTCATTGCATAGGCAGCAAAGATTAAGTGCAGTTTTGCACTGTTAAACCCAAATTTATCGATGATTTGTAGTGCTTCATCCCAAGGGAGCATGGAAATATCACCGGGGTTGGCAATATAATGCTCAATGAAGTTTTGAGAATCGCCCTTAGCTCTATGTTGTAAGTAGGCTATGCCATCTTCATTTTGCTTCCACAATTCTTTTTTGATTTGAGAGTCAATACTGGAAAACATAAGTGCTGCCGTTGGAATAGCTTCAAAGTCTTGGGACTTAAATAATTTTGATTGTCTAACTGTGATTGAAGTATTTGGTATGGAATTAGCTGGAGTCTCAAAATAACTGACGTTTTGCTGACTACTATTTTTACTTTTCTCCGTTTGGGATTTGGTAGCCGGAGGTAGAAATTCATCCTCGGCATTTTCAAAAGAATTGTCTTCTATCTTTCTCAGATTGATGGAAGTTGTTATAGGAACTTCTTTGAGAGACTGTAACAAATGACTGCGTAAAGCTTTGAGAAATTGTTCCTGGTTAGGAAATAAAGTTGAATCAATTTTTATGATTAATTTACTGAGGTCAATGTTTTCCTGACCTTCTTGATTAATCAAGTTGAGATTTACTATTAATGGAAGTTGCGGATTTAAATCATTTGCTGCCATAAGACAACTCTCATCGAATGGAATTTATCTGCTAGGACTGCATGGGCAACAGCAGGCGGATTTTTTGATTGGTGCATCAGTTAGTTGCCATCTAACGCCAGCAAGGAAAAGTTTTCTCTGCTAATTATATGTGTCAGCTATTTCAAGCCGTTGTTTGAGCCAGATTTGCTGCCTCCGCTTGAAAGCTTGGTTTGATAGGTTTTGTAAATACAAGGTTGTTCAGCGTTGACTGAATGCCTAAGAGTCATTATTTTGCAGTCCCCTATTTCCCTTCTAAAAGAAATAGGGGGACAGTTGGGCTGAGGCGATCGCTTTAGTAATAGCAGGGATGGCACTAAAAGTGGGTTGATGTCAGTGTTCATTTATCCTCCTTGCCTTCCTGGTCTTTCCACTCGAAATACTCGCGCAATAGGTTCTCCAGCCCCTGACTGTTATCGACACCATTTTCTACACAATAAATTTTGAATTTTTTGAGTAGGTCTTGTGGTACCAACCCTCTTACCAAGCCGTAGTTAGGATCTTTTTTCTTATCTGTCACAGTAGCAATGTGCTGATGTAGCAACTCCTGCTCCATTATTCCATGCCTCCTCTTTGAATCTCTTTTGTATCGATGTTGCGACATCGCACTATTGTGATATAGTAACTTATAGGACGCAGAAAGTCTGCAAATTTTTTAGAAGACCAAAAACAACCCAATTGCGTCAAATCTTGTTTTTTGGCATGGGCATCTGATTGCAACCATGCTCACACTTATGTCTGCAAGTGATTTCAGTCATTCTTAAGGACTCCAAAATATGGTTCAAGCGCGAGTTGTGATTAGGGGCGCGGCGTTGGAAATGGGCGAACATCTTTTGAAAACTACCAAATTAGCAAGTTTAACAGAGCTAATTAACGTGATGTTTTCCAGGTACGGCAGGCATTTAGAAGCTACTTGGGAAGTTTTGCCAGCCTTTGATATAGATGAACGCGATTCTTTGGCAAAATCAGTGCCCACAGTAGTTACGCAAATATCTGCACCAGCAGCGGATTTCACTTTTGGTAAACAACCCACCACTGATAAAAGCAATCAACGAACTACCCCTTCAGAGAACAATGCTTAATCAAAATCAATTACGAAGGTTAGAAGCAATAGATCGCTGGCTCAGAGAAATCCGAGATTCAGAGGAATTCAGACAACTGGAATACTCCCCAGATGTGATGCTAGGCGACGCAATCCAAGCAGTAGGCGAACTACTTGATGAACACGATTATTGTGATTCCAAGCCCTTGAATTTTGCTGATGACCAGTGGCATTCATATCTAGAACAGAAGCCAGCAGCAATTCTCATTTTGAAATAAATAGAGTATTAACCCCATTTTGAAATTCCAAATATAGTACAAAATAACTAGTTTTTTAGACAAAGGAGATAGCTAAAAAAATAATTGCCTCCATCAACCAAGTATAAATACTCAATGTACTGGAGGGAATTGACTGACAACTAAGAGTAAACTCAAGAAAATAGTTCTATGAATGAGAATATACAACTCAATCGAAATAACAAATTATTAATAGTTGTCAAGCTTTGGTAAAATTGGTGAATTGGAAATTATTAATTAGTCAAACAACTCCAAAATGGCTCAAAAAGCAGCGACCCTAGAAATTGCTGAATTAATGCAATTTTTACGGTCATCATTACATGACTTACCTGATGAAAGGAAACCCGGAAATAATACTAAATATCAGGTAGAAGATGCAGTGATGGCTACATTTTCAGTGTTTTTTACTCAGTCACCGTCTTTTTTAGACCATCAACGTTTAATGAAAAGCAATAAGGGAAAAGATAATGCTGAAAGTTTATTTTCAATTGAAAAAATTCCTGGGGATAATCAAATAAGAAATCTGTTAGATCCGGTGCCAGCTAGTACTATCTTTATGACTTTTCAAAAAGTCTATCAATGGTTAGAAGAAAAGGGAGTTTTAAACAAGTTTCTCTACTTAGATGGAGAAATTTTGGTGGCGTTAGATGGCACAGAATATTTTTCATCTAAGAAGATTAATTGCCCTCATTGTAATTGTCGTAATCATCGAAATGGAACTACAACTTATTTTCATGGCTGTGTTACACCTATTATAGTTTCTCCTAATCAAAAACAAGTAATTAATTTATCACCGGAATTTATTAAAAAACAAGATGGATGTCAAAAGCAAGATTGTGAAAATGCGGCTGTTAAAAGATGGTTAAATAAGAATCATCAAAATAAGTATGGTTATCCTGTAACCCTTTTAGGGGATGACTTATATTCTCGCCAACCTGTTTGCGAATTAGCACTAAAACAAGGTTATAATTTTATTTTTGTTTGTCTCGAAACGTCACATAAAACTTTATATGAATGGCTAGAATTTTTAGAAAGAAGCGGAGAAGTTACAACCGTTGAAAAGAAACAATGGGATGGGCGAAAAAATCTAATTTATCGTTATCGTTATACTTCTAGACTTCCCTTGCGAGATGATGACTCAAGTCTCGAAGTTAATTGGTGCAAAGTAACTGTTATTAATGAGAAAACACAGAAAATTATCTACCAAAATAATTGGATAACTAATCATAAAATCACTGAAAATAATGTTGAATAAATTGTCAAAGCTGGACGCAGTAGATGGAAAGTTGAGAATGAAGGCAATAACGTTCTTAAAAATCATGGTTATAATTTAGAGCATAATTTTGGTCATGGTGAAAATCATTTATGCGAGTTCTTATTGTCTTTAAATTTGCTATCTTTTTTATTTCATACTGTTTTAGATTTAGTCAATTTCACCTATCAAAAGATTCGTGATTTATTAGTAACTCGGACTTCTTTCTTTAATGATATTCGTACCCTTTTAAAATTTTTATGGTTTAAAGATTGGTCGGATTTTTTCTCCTTCATTCTGAGCGAATATGTCCCATTAAAAAAAGTAAATTCTAGTTAAAAAAATGTCAATATATTGAAAGATGAGGAGAAAGTTATTTATCAACAAAAACTACAAAGTTGGTTAGAATTTCAACTGGATTTATGAGTTGAAATCAATTTTTCGTGGACAGAATTTTAAAAACCTGTCTATCTTTAGTGTTGGATGATAATTATTTGTCAAAAAATCATGGTTCGACACAAGTTCGCTATTTAAACAAGAGAATTTTATCTGATTTTTTTCAAAATGAGAATTGCTGCAGACAGGACACAGATGGTCTATAAATAAACAATTGATGTTAGATGATTAGAAAAATTTACTATAAGTATCTTACAATACTGTAGCCAAATTACGAGGGTTAAACGGCTGTAGAAGCATTGTGAATACG